>JAXHSW010000003.1:12693-67241 GCA_034190295.1 Cyanobacteriota bacterium
GCAGCCACCCAACCTTTAATAGAAAGTTGATTTTCCTGAGAAATTTCCACCTGTTCCACATATCCAGTTGTCGGTAGTAATGTTTGAGTTTCTGATATTTGCTCTGACTCTATTTCCTGTTGAATTTGTGGTTTTGGTAAAGACAAAATTAACTGTTTTAAAATCACAGTACCTTCACCTTTTTGGAAAAAGGGAGTCAAACTAAGATCGGAATCAAGGCATTGCTCTAGCTGTTGTGAATTTAAAGGTATCGAAAGTTCAAACCTAGCATTTTCCGCATCCAGATGAGAGTTAGACTTTTTCACATCAGGACTAGGAATCCCTTTTTTGAGTTGAAAATTCTCTATTTCCACCCCACCGAGAATCACCTTCATATTTTCTAGAATACCTGAGTTAACCGCAGCCACCCAACCTTTAATAGAAAGTTGATTTTCCTGAGAAATTTCCACCTGTTCCACATATCCAGTTGTCGGTAGTAATGTTTGAGTTTCTGATATTTGCTCTGACTCTATTTCCTGTTCCCTGTTCTGATTATTTCGCAGGATAACTATATCTTGATTACCGCGAATCCCACCAGGAAGATAATCAATTATTTCAAATTCCGATGCCCACCTATTTCTGACATAATCTTCTGTTTGATAAGTAGTTTTGTACCAGTCAGGAAAAATCTTCTTTTCACCAACAGACGGCACAAATACTAATCCATCTGTTTCCAACTTAGTTGCCAATTCATAAGCTTCTTTTCGAGTATTGGGGCGACGAGTAGTAATTAAAACAATGCCTTCCGGCTTAGTAATTCTGCGTAACTCTTGCAGCCATTGCAACTGCATTTCTTCATTAATATGAGTGAATACTGAGATGAGATAAACCAAGTCAAATTGATTATCTTCGTATTCTATAGGTGGTAAAGCTTGGTTGACTCTAAACTTGGCAAATTCTAGATTTTCCTGAGACCAAGATATTGCCTCTGCATCAATATCTGTACCGTATAAGGAAGTAGAGTTACTTAACAGAGAATTCCAGATAATTACCCGCCCACAACCGCAGCCAAAATCTAAGACTGAATCAAATTCACTAAACTCTTTGCCAATTTTCTTCAGAGCTGCTTTTAAGTCTCTACTTATTTCCCAACCTGCTTGTAAAAATCCATTAATTTGTGAATCTCCATGCACCCTAACTATCAGAGGTGTTGGTGGCACAGGTATAGATTTTCCATCAGACAAAATTACATGAGAATCAACAATTTTGTGGTTAACAGTTTTATTTCCCCCACCCACAACAGAAATTACTTTAACCATAACAACACCTTTACCATCCTTAAATAAAGGAGTTAAGGCAACAACAGAATCATCAAACTGTTCGATTTGAGGTTGAGAAATAGGAATTATTACCTGGAAACGAGCAACTTCCGCATTATCAAGTTTGGGAAAAGCCTTCTTGACATCTGGACTCGGAAGACCAAGAGAATATTCAAATTCTGTGATGGCTTGACCTGCAATAGAAATTTCAAACCCTTCTACAGGGCCAGAGTTGAGAGAAGCTACCCAACCAGAAAGGCGTAACTGTTGATTTTGAATAATTGCTCGATCTAAGTTGCCAACACTCGGTAAAGTATTAGTTGTTTGAGAAATTTTATCTGGCAATAGACTTAGCGATCGCTGTTGTTGACTTTCATCAGATTGGGATTTGTTTGCTGGAGTTGTTGTGTTTACATTATGAAGTATAACTTTCCCCTTACCCTCAGAGAAAATAGGAGTAAGGGCAATTCCCGACTTTTGATATTGCTCAATTTGTTGGGAGTTGAGAGGGATAACCAGACGAAAGCGAGCTTTAGCACTATTACCGAGGTGAGGATGAATTTGATTAACATCTGGACTAGGGATACCCAAGGTCTGTTCAAAATCCTCTATTTTTTGGGTATCGATAGTGATATTAAAATTTTGCACCGGAGTAAGATTAATTGAGGCTATCCAACCATATACCTCTAGTTTTTGATTTTCTAGCCTTACTAATTCGAGATTTCCCTTAGTTTCTATTGGTTTATTCATAGTTTGTTTTTTCTGTATTGCTTGTTATATCAAGCGCGATAAATGTTTGTTATAAATGAGCGCCTGCAAGTCTCTCTCTGAAAGCGTTAATCCTTGCAGGAATTCTTCAAAATGGTATTAATGGGACTTACACAAAATATAAGTAGAAAATAAGATCGAATATAGACAGGAAGAGGGTTTTACGTCAAAAAGGCATAAATCCTTAATCAGCAACGATTCTAGGCATTTTTAGGTCATTGACGTAATTCCCTTATCTAGACTGACTCTTCCTACGGAATGCGCTCGCATTCAGCCATTTTTCGACCATAAAATGTGTAAGTCCCATTAATCAATAGACTTGTCGTTAAATAAACTAAAAAATTATACCAACCTTTGTCTATGCCAGAAATACAGTGATTTTAGAATCAAAAAAATTAGACTTAAGACTGAGTCTGAGAAATTCTAATTCTAATTAAGTGAGAACTCTAATATATACATATATATATACCGTGGCTGAAATAGTATGTAATATCAAATCCGGTAGCATCGGTGTTATTCACTATTTAAAGATAAGAGTCTATATTGTAAGGGCATACTTCGGCAGCTCTACGTCAGCAAATGGCCATTTGCTAGCCCACAACTACGTTAACGCCCCTAGGCATTGTATGACGATCGACGGAATTATATTACTCCGAAGCCAACGGATTTGATATAAAACAGAACTTATGGATTTTTGGCCACAGAAATATAGACAAGAGACTCGTCAAGGTCACTGGTTCGGCTGATTGTTTTGAAACAGTCGAAAAAATTGCCAATATTATTTCTCTATCCTTAAATAGACCTCTGATAGAAATTAAGATTAAATCTTAAAGTCTTTTGAATTATTTTAATCATAAATACAAACCAAAGAAAATCTCCCTTGTCTCTCTTTTCACCTGAATTATCACCAGATGTCTAATAGACATCTCCAAAAATCAAAAATAAAATCAATTCTTATCCATAAATTATCAATTATTCCCCTCCGGTGGAGGGGTCCGCGGGTGGGTTCCCTGTTACCTGACGGAGCTGTTGCCTGTTGCGTATTTTCTGGAGATGTCTAATATTCAGCAACGCCTGATTTCCCATAACCAAATTCCTGTAAAGCTTCAGCAAAAACCTGCTGGCATAATTCTTGAAGTCCAGGGTTTAGGTCGGATTTCCATCTACCGATGGAAGCTTCAGCACTGGAGGTAGTTCGATGTTTTTCCATTTTCTTGGTATCTCCTGATGCAGTTTCTAGCATACTACTAATAGTTGTCTCGGAATTTTCCAAACCCAAATATTCCAAAAGTTGAGTCAGGGTCTCTACTGGGGATAAAATCAAATCTTCGTAGCGCAGTAAGAAAGCTTTTGCGGAACATTCTTTCCATCTTTGTAGCAACATTTTTGCTTGAAAGTTTCCGGCTTCGCGAATAATCTCTTCATCAGTTTTTGCCTGTTGTTGACCTGCCATATCATGTCCGCGTTTAGCATTAAAAGCAATGACAGAACAGACTACATCTCGGAAATCTCGCACTAAAATTATTTCTCGCCCTTGAGGATAAAGTTCTAGAAAAAGTGTTTTGATGGGGTTGAGCATATACTTCTCTACAAAGTATATAGACTGACCAGAATTTGAAAAATTTTTACCTTGGTTGCTTCCTAGAGCTTGGTAAAATCCATCAATACTTTCTTGACAGAAAGCTGCTAATTTTTCTGGGTAATCGTTTCCATGCCAGTCGAGAGCTTTGGGCGAATTAATCTTTTTATTATAGAAAGGATTGTGCCCAATCAAATTTAGCTCGTTCTCGAAACCGACTACGGGAGTAGAATTCTGAGTATTGGCTGGTTGCGAAAGTACTTGCAACATTTGCATCCAATACTGTGCTGCTCTAACTTCGTAGGGGTAATGTTGACAGATAATCAACCGTGGATGTTGGGATAGGAGTTGCATTAACCAAGTTGTGCCTGTGCGTCCTACACAAGTTACTATTAATGGCTGTAATTTTGGTTGGTAATCAGAGCGCAAAGGCTGATGTCTAAATCGTATTTTTGCTATGGGAATATGAGTTTGGTCTTTGAGAACTGCTTGTAAATTTAATTCATCTTCTGTTGATAATCCAATGATGCTAATAGAGGTGGCAAAACCACAGTTTGTCGCTCTGGGATTTTGGGGGTAAATTCTAGCTAATTCTGGTCGCGGGTTTCCAATGGGAATTTTCCGTAACATTCTCTTGTTGTTAATTATTTTGATAGCTACGGCTGGATATTTCTTGCCTAATACCCAACCTGAAATATCAATTGTGTATGTATTTTTGTGTTCCCCTGTTTCAGGAATGTCTATTGCATAACCTAATAATTCTGCCAAATTAGAATATTTTTCTACTTCTAATATTTCTACTTTTGCTATTGCGACCATTACGAATAATTTTTCAATTTACTTGTGGTTTATCTTTTCTTTTATGGGTTTAATATCCCACCGTCAACGGGGGTGCTTAAAATTGTTTGGGGTTATAATCCATACAATTTTCCCTTCTGCCTTTCGGTCCGAATGTTGCGCAAACAGCTCCCGCTGCCTTCTTCAATTTCTGAGTCTTAAGGCTTGTTGATATAATTCTATATCCAGCCGATTCAGAGATGCTAACTTATCCAGTATTTTTTGGTCAGACAATATTTCTGGCAATTTTTCTTGATAGCCAGGATACTGATTTGTTTGTTTACTACTTATCTGAAAGTCTTGCCAATTCAATTTTTCTTTAAGTTTTTTCAAATCCTCAGAAAAATATTCTTTGATGCCAATAAAATAAAAATTTGTGATTGGTTTTTCACTGGTAGCTTTATACATTAAATTCCGCATTTCTGGCATTTCGGCAAATTCGACAATGCTTAAATTTTGTTCGATTACTAATTTATGATGAGGGTCATTAAATGGATTATTTCCTAAGGGTAAACCTTTCCAATAAAAGTATTGAGAAATTAAACGTTCTACAGGATTTCTCAGCCAAATTATTCTTTTAGCAGCAGGATATTTTCCCTCATATTTAATAGTTGGAAAATGACCGTGAATTACCCTGACTTTGGCTCCGATTTCTGGATATCCCGGTTGATTATCAACACAAACTCCTTCCGGACTATACACTTGTAATAATATATCTTTAAAAGTTGTACCTGCTGTTTTTGGTACATGAATTGAAATAATATCTACCATGAATTTATAATAATCCTATCTTTAATTTAGAAGTTAGGTGTCAGGTGTCAAGAGGTAGGAATTCATCCTATTTAGGGCTTTACAGATCGACTCTAAAAGCACTCTTTTGATAAAGGATTCAACTTTTAAAGGACCTAAAAAAGTACCTGGTTTTCAGTTGAAAACCCTCAAAAACTTAGCAGAAAAGGCAGGGGGGATAGCAGAAAAATCAAGGAACAAATATATCCGACTACCTCCTAATTAATTCCTCGTTTCTCCTAACTACTCTCTACTCCCCCACTCCCCTACTCCCCTGCTCCTGAAAAGTAAGCATTTCGGTCCGACTGCTGCGCAAACAGCTAGCTCGCGCTCAGCGGTCAGCTATCAGCTTTTTAATAGACATCTCCTCCAAATGAGGGAGTAGGGGGTAGGGAGTAGGGAACCCACCCGCGGGCCCCGACCGTGGAGGGGAAGAATTGATAATTGCTCTGGGATAATTGATTTGATTTTTTATTATTGGAGATGTCTAATGATTGAAGAAGGAGTCAGGAGTCAGTCCTCAGGAGTCAGGAGAGAAAATTGCTTATGGATTCTAACCCCAAACAATTTTGAGCACCGCGGGTGACGGTGGGGTATTAAACCCATAAGGGAAATGATAAAGCAAGCATTCATTTAATTTCTACTACATTCTCAACCAGAGATTTGTACTCTGAAGCTTTGATAAAATTGCTTTTTTCTCCTTTAAAGGTAAATATTGCTGTTAGCTCCGCATGACAAACGGAATAGCTGATAGCTGACTGCTGAATGCTTACCCTGAAAAAGACCCCCGCGAGGGTTTCGTATCCCCCAGAGAAATAGCTTCTAGTATGAATGTTAGGAAATGGCATTACCTACCACCTCAAACCTCAGACCTAATTTTAGCTTAAATATTCTACCTTAATTTAACTCATTTTTTTTCTATAACCAAGAAGTCTTCGCAGACAAAAGCTCGACGCCCACACCAAAAACCGAATGTTTTATTTACCACAATAAACCCTTGCTGCTCAATCCAATTTAACAATAAATATTCTTGAAACCCCATAGCTTTTTCTGGCAGATCGGGATTTTTAGTAAAACTTTCCTCAAGTTGATAAATAATATTTTGGGAACTCTTACCTTTAGCAATTAAATGTTGTGACTCTGAATTGAGCAAAAAGCAAGTCAAAAAACATCTACCACCCCTCCTTAAAACTCGATAAATTTCATCAAGATAATGTCTAACTTCAGCAGCTTGTAGATGAGTAAATAGAGAAATTATACAGACAAAATCAAAACTTTCATTCTGATATGGAAAACATAAATCTGTAGCCAATATCTTGCCATTAGGATTATAAATAGAGTTATAAATATCTAAATATGTAAAATTGAAGTTAGGTCTAGCAGGAGTAATATTTTCTGTAGCCCAAGAAACTAACTTATCTGAAACATCAAAACCTTCATAGCAACTTGTTTGGTCAAGATAATAAGTCAAAGAATAAGCAATCCGACCTACTCCACATCCTACATCAAGAATTTGGTCTGTAGGTTTGAGACCTGCGGTTTGGATAAAAAAGCCCAAAAATTTCAACGCTGTACGAGTAAACACTCCTTTGTCTCCACCACCAACCCACTGAATTAACTCTTGACCAGGAATTGGTAGACCAGGATTAAACAATTTGAATAAGATAGTTCCTTCACTGCCTTTAAATATAGGAATTAAAACTATTAAACAATCCCGACATCTTTGGATTTGTTGTGGAAATAGGGGGATTTTTAGAGAAAATCTAGCAGCTTCAGCTTTGTCTAGATCGGAGCATATCTTCTTTATATCTGGGCTGGGTAAACCACAAATTATTTCAAAGTTATCTATTTTTATGCCTCCAACTATCACTTGGAAATTTTCAACAACACCAGAATAAAGGGATGCTACCCATCCTTGAATTTTTAATCCTTCACTATTAATTATGACTCGATCAATATTGCCTTTTGATACTAACGGCCCACAGTCATTAGTTATGTTTGTTATCTTTAAAGGCGAGCCCTCGCGGTTAAGTTTTAGTTGCTGTATTTTTTTTAATTCTAGTTGTTTTTGTTTTTGGTTATTACCATACAATAAACCAGATTTTTTTAGTCTTTTTTCTCTTAATTTTAAGGCTTCTTGATATATTTCTATATCCTCCTGATTTAGCTTTGCTAACTGAGAAATTATTGGTTGATTTTTTAGTAATTTTTGCAGGCTATCTTGATATTCTGCTGATATATTTTTATTTTTATAGCTAACAGCAATTTCCGGCCATTCTAACATTTCTTTTAATTCTTTAATATCGGTTTCAAAGAATTCTTGAATGCCGACAAAGTAAAAATCTGTTAATTTAGTTTCTTTGATATACTTGCGTTTAATGGGGTTCTGATTTTCTGGAATTTCTGCAAATTCAATCAAATCTATTTTTTTTTCTTGTTGGAAATACTCGTGCATTTTACTGACATAATGTGTCTGACTAACATTCTTTAAAAAATAGTACCGAGAAAATAATGCAATTATGGGATTTCTTAACCAGATAATTTGGCGAGCCTCTGGATAATATTCATCGTATTTATTTGCCGGAAAATGACCGTGAATTACTTTAGTTTGAGAATGAATAGTTTTTAGGGCTTGATAACGTCTTTTATTAGGTCTTGGATAATCTAGAATAACATTTTTATGACCATAAACTTGTAATAAAATCTTTTTAAATGTTGACCCTGCTGTTTTGGGTACATGAACAGAAATTATTTCTATTTTTGAATCTATCTCATTTATTTGTGTCATTTCAGTTAGCCTCTAGAGAGAGGAGCTAGGCTATCAATTATCAATTACCGATAAATTGTGGTTTAAAGCCTCCCCTTTTAAGGGGAAAAAAGAAAAAAGTTTTCCTTTCAGTCAATCCTCTTCTTTTCAAGGAGAGGTAATTATTAATTATTAATTATTAATTGCTGAATACCCCTATTTGTCGGTAGCTTTACTTCAGGAATGTTTTAATTTTCATCCCCTTGTAAAGAAACAGACTGTGAGGCAGTCAAAGGGAGGCTTGTTAGCTCTTTTTCTTGGTTATAACACCGTTTTACGGAACTAAGAAGTCAGAATTCAAAAGTCAGAAGTTATATTTTATCGCCTGAAAACTTTGACTAAACAGTAATTAATGGGGATTATTTCACTACATTTATCTTTTCCCTTATGGGTTTAATCTCCCACCATCTACACGGTTATTAAAATAGTTTTGGGTTAGAATTCCCATACAATTTTTCCTTCTGTTTTCTTCAAAAATATAGCTTTTTATATATTTTTATTATCAGTTTTGCTGTGGTGCTTCGGTCACTTGCTTCTGAATTTTTTGCAGTTTTTTTTGATAATGATTTAGTGATTTTTTCATTTGCTGTAATTGGGATTTAGATTTTTCTATTGACTCCGGTTCTAGATTTTCTAGAGGGTTGGAAGTAGAGTTTTTTTGTAAAATTAGTAGATCGGGTTTTGTAAAGGAAATTCTACCACACCAAGACCCATAGAATTTTGAAATAGCATTCAAGTCTTGCTCTATAATCAACTTCTGTAGATCAGATTCTTGATATCCAATACTTACTTCTGGTTTCTTAAGATTAGCGGTAAAACAATCTTTTAATTGATGTACAAATTTTTTAGAACTTTTTCCTTTAGCAGTCAAATCTTCTGATTCAGAATTGAGCAAAAAACAACTAAATAAACATTTACCACCTGGTTTAAGCACCCGACTAATTTCTGTCAAATATTGCCTTACCCCATCAGCTTGCAGATGAGTAAAAATATCTCTAAGACAAACTACATCAAAAGTTTGATCTGGGTAGGGAAAAATAAATTCTGTTAATGGTACTTTTCCTTCCGGATAATAAATAGGATGATAGACATCCACGAAACGGAATTTAAAGTTAGGTTTGCCAGTAGAAATTTCTTGCTGAAGCCACTTTAGAGGTTTGTCTACCATGTCAAAACCTTCATAACGTCCAGGAGATTTGAGGTAGGAGGTCAAAGCATAAGCGATGTTACCTAATCCACAACCAATATCCAGGATATGGTCTGTGGGTTTGAGGTCTACTCTTTGAATTAAGTAACTTAGCCATTTAAACCCAGTGGCGATAAATTCCTGACTACTTATCCCATCAAAATTCTTGATGTATTTTGTGCTAGGAATGGGTATTGAAGGGTCTTTGACTGCTAGTATTAAACCACCTTCACGATGATTGAACAAGGGAGTTAAAGCTATTAGTGAATCTCGATATTCTTGCTCTATAGGTAATTTTAAGCGGAATTTAGCCAGGGAGGCATTGTCTAGGTGTGAATATAATTTGTTAACGCCAGGACTTGGTAAACCTAGGGTGAGGTCGAATTTGGTAATTTCTTGCCCGGCGATCGCGACTTTGAAGCCATCTACGGGGCCATAGTTGATTGAGGCCACCCAACCAACTAGAAGTAAGTTTTGGTTTTGAATTAGAGATTTATCTAGATTTCCTTGGGTTGGTATAACTTCTTTTGATTGGGGTGAAGTTGCAATTAGTGGGTTTAATAAATTGGCTGTTTGAGAAGTTTTTTGTAGTTGCGGTAGCGAAGCATTTACTTTTTCTATTGCTTTTTTCAGCTTGGGAATAAACCGTTGAATAGCTAAATCTTTTACTTCGTTAAAAATATGTTCTTTAGATTCAAAATGCGACCAATCTCTCTTCTCATTTTTGGTTGCTTTCCCACGCATCATTTTTTGAAAGCTTTCTTCTCTTGAGCGAGTATGATAATGATTTATCCGTAATTTATTTACTGAATGTTTTGGGGAAAATGCTCTATTTACTGGTTGTTGATTTTCCGTTACTGCTAAATCATTTAGGTAGATGAACTGGTGAGGACTAACTGGTTTAACAGTTTGTTCTGGATGAACAATACATTTTACAGTTTTGTTGGGGCCATAACTATTTTTACTTCGTTTAATAAAGTTTTCTATCTGCAAACCTTCCGGTTTTGTTTCATGGTGGGAATTTCCGAAAAGTAACCAGTTTACTGCTAATGCAGGAGCCTCAACAAATTCATCTAATACTTCTTTTATATCGTCTGCTTTTGTGGGAAATAGAAATTCATCTAAATCTATAAATGCTATCCATTCAGATTCCTGTTTGTGATTTTCCAGACAATGGGAATAAGCAGGAAGTTGTCCTGGTCTTTGAGGCCAATAACAATAAATTACTTCACCTGAATCAATATAAGAACTGATAATCTCTTTAGTATTATCTGTACTCTCGTTATCATATAAGTAAAATCTTTCTACACCAACTAACTTGTGAAATTCTAACCATTCCACTAGATAAGGGCCTTCATTTTTCATTATTGCACAGATACTTAATTTACATTTTTCTGTAATCTGAGGATTATCTGAAGTTTTTGTTAGTGCTGATTTTAGCTGAGGAAGAAAGCGTTGAATAGTTAAATCTTCCACATCATTACGATCGTGCATTAAAACAAATGATAATTTTCTCTTACTTTTTACAGTTGCTCTTCCACGTTGAACTTTCTTTTTGCTTTCTTCTTTTGAGCGAGTAAAATAATGATTAATCCTCAATTTACTAACTGAATGTTTTTCTGAAACTTTACCCAATAAAGGTTCTAGATTTTCTGTTACGGCCACCCCATTATTAATGTATGTAAAATGATGTGGACCAAGACAACTAATAGTTTGGTCGCTGCGAACAATTGATTTGAAGTTTAAATTAGCTTTAAAATCATTTTTGCCTCTATAGGTATAACTTTCCATTTGCAAACCTTCTGGTTTAGTTTCATGTCCCGATGAACCAAAAATTAGCCAATTTACACCTACTGCTGGATAATCAACAAATTCTTTTAATACTTCTTTTAAATCATTGCCTAGTGTGGGAAATAAAAACTCATCTAAATCGATAAAAGCAATCCATTCCGATTCATGTTTATAGTTTTCCAAAAAATCTGTATAAGCTGCCATTTGTTGCCCAACATTTATCGGCCAATGTTTGATAATTACTTCTCCTGTATCTAGATAAGGACGAATAATATCTCTGGTATTGTCGGTACTATTATTGTCATATAAGTAAAACCTTTCTACTCCTACCAACTTATGAAATTCCAACCATTCTTTCAGATATGAACCCTCATTTTTCATAATTGCACACATACTTAAGGTACATTTTTCTCTCATTTTATTTAGGGGTTTTTGCCACCAATAAGTATGTCCAGGTCTAGAAGCACTAACTGTTTGTGTCAAATCCCAGTTATTTAACAAGTTATGAACTGGTTTATATCCCTTCTTCTGTGCGTCATTCAACATCAATATTCCCCCTGGTTTTAAGACTCTAATTGATGCTTCGACGCATTTAACTCGGTCACGACCATCTACGATAATTAAGTCGAACAATTCATCTGGAAATTTTTCACAAATTGTGTGATACTCTTGAGAACGTAATTTTAAATCAACGGGATTACAGCTATTCTCTGGTTGAATATGATTTTTGACTATCTTGTACCACTTAGCATTATGCTCTATGGATATGAGATTTTTAGTTTTCTTAGAAAGCCAAATAGTAGAGCCTCCACTGCCAAATTCTAAAACTTTTGCATCTGGTTTTTTATCTAATAAATTTTCTATAAGTTGGACAGCTTCTGTTGTTAATAAAGGAGTTTCTCTAATCTTTACCTGAGAGGAATTTTCTTTGACGTTTTTACCACTATTTTCCCAATTAAATTTCCTGCCCAAAAAATCTTCCAGTCTTTGATTATAAGGTTTAAAGTATTCAACCAAACTAGAGCGTATTTCTGGCTGAATCGACTTAGAAGACGACCCTTGATTATATTTTTTCTGATTTTTTATTTGATGATTGGGTAATCCCAAAAAATTGAATACTTCTTTGAGTGTTGCATCTCGATTGCCATAAAAATCTTCACTTTTGATAATTAAAAACTGTTCTCTAGGAAAAACACTCATCCATTTCTCTAGTTGTTCAATGTAAACCCCTCTTTCTAAATAGCTGTAGTTTCTATGAAATAAGCTTCTATAATTTTCATCAGATAAGAGTTTTTCTTTTTCTATTTTCAGCCTTTCTGGTTCTTTTTCTATTGCTTTTTTGAAAGATAAAGGTTCCCGCTTCTGGCTAATAGAACGATTATGATAGTAATGAGATATAGCTCTGTCTACAGGATTTCTCAAAAGTACAATCAGTTTAACCTTTGGCAATAATTCAAACATTTTCTGGGGAGTAGATGGGTCTACAAAATAATCAGGGGTAGCTTCACCAGTGATTATATTTTCTCCATCTACAATTTCTGGAAACTGTTGTAGATACCATTTAAATTTTTTATTTCCATTTCTTCCTGGTTTAGAACGCCAGTTAAAAAAATGCAATTCCTTCATAGATGCTGGCAAAATTTGTGGATGCTCAATCATATAGTTGTACAAGGAGGTTGTACCGCATTTTTGAGCGCCGATAATTATAAAGTTAGGTAAAGTCATTTTGATACTCTTGAACCTTTTTAAAATATTGATTATATATAACGTTTGCCAACCTAGTGAGTTATAGCTTCTAAATTACTAATTTTGGTCTGACAAAATTTAATGTACCTCAGTAGAGTGAGAAATGCTATAACTACTGTAAAATTATTATGTAATTTAGACTGTATTCTACAGTAAACAACCTGAACTATCTAGAAGATGTGGCAAAAATCAGAGGAGTTATCGATCGGTTGCAAAAGGTATATAAATTAAATGAATAATAAAAATATGTGTTCCCAGGTGAATCAAGAAACAACAGCAGTAGAAAACCACGAACAGGCAGAGAATTCTTTGGCCCAAGGAAAATTAGATAAAGCCCAGGCAGCTTGTCAAAAAGCCTTAGCTGTAGTGCCAGATTTTGCCCCTGCGTACAAGACACTAGGAAACATTAGTCTGGATATGGGCAAAATGGAAGAAGCTATGGATTGGTACACAAAAGCCCTTGCTACTCAACCTGATTGGGCAGAAGTTTATGCTGATATTGGCAGTCTATATGCGATACAAAACCAGTGGCAGTCAGCTATAGACTGTTATGAAAAGGCGATTGCTCTCCAACCAAAGGTTGCTGGATTTTACCTAAATTTAGCTAAAGCTTGGCAGTCTATAGGTAAGTCTGAATTAGTCGCAGAGTGTTATGAGCAAGCATTAACCCAAGAATCTGATTCGGTAACAGCATCAGAATATTTAAGTCTGGGTAAAACTCTTTTTAAGCAGAAGAAGTTGACCGAAGCCCTCGCTTGTTATCGCCAAGCATCCAAACTTGACCCTGGTTTATCTGATACTTACCATTTATGGGGAAATGTTTTGGTAACTCAAGGGAAGTTAAACCAAGCAATCAGTTGTTATCAAAAAGCGCTCGAACTAACACCAGATAAGTGGGAATATTACAAATTTTTAGGGAAATGTCTTCAGAAACTACACAAATGGAATAGGGCGATCGCTTGTTATTCAAAGGCGATTGAATTAAATCCTCATCATCCTAATAATTACTATTTATTGGGGAAAATTTTAGAAAAACAAAAGAAGTCCTCGGAGGCGGTCTCTATTTATCAACAAGGATTAAAAAAACTACCAGAAAATAGTCAGCTAGTTAGAAGAATAGAGCGGTTATTAAATCAGCAAAAACAAAATCTAGTAGAAAATTATCGCACTTATGGAGAAACCCAAAAACAAATTGACAACTTAGAATCTGCTATTAGTGTCGATCGCGAAATTATCAAGAGAGAGCCACAAACTTCCAACTATTATGAATTAGGGATGCTTTTGGTCAAACAAGAAGATTTTGAAGGGGCATTATTATGCTATGAAGAAATCTTAAAAATGCAGCCTTGGTCAGAGGATAAAGCTCAAAAAAATGTGAAATTAGGAATAGCTTTAGTTAAGGCAGAAAAACTCAGGGAAATTATCAATTGTTACCACAAAATTTTCGATAAAAATATTCAAAATTTAGAGTTTTATTATCAATTTAGTATCAGTATTTCCACAGCAGGATTAATCTCCGAAGCAGTTAATTTTTTTAAAGAGTTACCTAAAGCACAGTTTCCTAAACAAGTTAAGCAGTCAACAAATGTAAGTAATAATTCAATATATGACTCGATCTGGGATGCTTTGAATCAAACTAGTTCAGATAATTTCGATCTGAATCAAGACTTAGAGGGTTTAGAATTAAAATCTCAAGAAATTCAAAAACATTTTTCTCGAAAAAAATTAAAAGTTTTTCAAATAGATAAATTACATCCAAAAGAGATAAAATATATTGAAAATAGTGGCATTGTTTTAGAATATGTCAAATTAATAAGAATTGAAAATCATCATTTAGAAAATATTTACATCAATTACTTTGAGAGTACTAATGGAGTTGTCAAAACAAGAACAAATAACGTCAAAAAAAAGGAACTTAAAAAGGACACAGGAGAGTATAAATATCAAGCAATTGAGTTTACTCAAAGTCTAGTAGAATTTGGGTATATATATGCCGTTTGCCCTCTAAGTGGTCGAGTAGTTAGGTCTAATACTTCTTTTTATCTGGAAAGATTAACTCTTATATATCGATTTGAAGGAGAAGAAGTGTTTTACATTATACTCAATGATTTTATTGGTTCTAAAGCAGCTTTATATATTCCTAAACTTAACATATGCATTGCTTTTGGCGGAACAAAAAAAACTGTTACAAACATACCTCAACATATTGCCTATAAAATTTATAAATTTCAAAGCTATGCAGTTAGTAATTGGAGAGATGTTGAGAATTATCTGGGGAATTTTAATAAGTCATTAGTAGAAGTATATGGTACGATGAAAAACTTAGGGCATTTTTTCTGGCAAGATGTCACAGGTATATACTATTTGTACGAACAGAATTTATTAGAAAAAATAGATTATTTTTGTGGTGGTTGGAATCAATATCTAAACTTATTATCTATTTTTCCCGAAATTCCGGAAAATAAAATTTTAGATATGTCTGAAATGTCTGGGGAAGAACAATTCAGATTTATGTTGAAAAATAACTTTTTAGTCGTGAGAATAACAGATGCTTTTATTAAACAAAGTGTTGGGAAGAGAATTGCTCAAGCTGGATATAATTTATGTTCTCAAGAGTTTATAGAAGAAGTAAGAAAAGCCAAAGAAAATAATAATTTACTGCTTTGGATAAATGTCAGAACTCATAATAAGGTTTGGGTCGATCAGGATGAAAATTATCCAAAAATTATTAATAGCTTGATAGATGATTTTTCTGATTTAAGCATAGGAATTGTTTTTGACGGCACTCCAGATGCTAGTGATAGTGTAAAAAAAATTATCGAAAAAACCAAATCAAAGGTGAATTTTTACAATACGAATTTAAAGATAAAATTATACGAAAGTATAGTTTGGGCTAATAATATTGATGCTTATATTGCAGTAGTAGGTTCTGGATTAGTAATAACATCATGGTTAACAGATAAACCAGGTGTAGCTCATGGCGATCGCGCTCATTTGGGACAAAAAAGTTTTTGGTATGGAGTGAAAGAAGCTGGTATCCGGCCAACATTTTTGACAGGTCAAGACATTCAACAACTCAACACAAAAGCTTATGGTAATTATAAAGTTAATTGGAAAATTATATACAAAAAAATCTTGAATATTCTTAAAAAAGTGGAACGGCAAAAACGAATGTCTGAAGACTAAACTAAAAAGTAAATAGAATATATTGTGGCAGTTGATGGGGAATTTTAAATAAAAAAAATCATAAATTATAGATATATGGAATCTCAAACAATATTAGTTGTTACAACAATTTCAGCACCCAATAAAGTTTTACGAGAATTGGCAGCAGGGTGTCAGTTATCCCACTGGAATTTCATAATTATAGGTGATACAAAAACACCAAGTGACTTTCTCTTAGAAGGTTCTGAATATTATGATATAAATGCTCAAATAGCTACAGAACTAAATTATGCTAAAGTATGCCCCACTAAACATTATGCTAGAAAAAATATAGGGTATTTACTAGCAATGCAACAAGGAGCAGAAAATATAGTAGAGACTGATGATGATAATTTACCTTTAGATAGTTTTTGGCAAGAAAAATCTTTAGAAATTCAATGTAAAATTATCGACAAAGCAGGTTGGATAAATATTTATAAATATTTTTCAGAAGCACCAATATGGCCGAGAGGATTACCGTTAAACAAAATTAATCATCCAAGACCACCTGATGGAGAATTATCAGAATATTTGGCAAAATGCCCTATTCAACAAGGATTAGCTAACCAAAACCCTGATGTTGATGCAATTTATAGATTGGTTTTACCTTTGCCTCAAAACTTTAAAGATAATATTAACTTAGCATTGGGTAAAGAGAGTTGGTGCCCTTTCAATAGTCAAAATACATATTGGTTTCCCAATGCTTATCCACTTATGTATTTGCCTGCATACTGTTCATTTAGAATGACAGATATATGGCGAAGTTTTATCGCTCAAAGAATTTGTTGGGAAAATGGTTGGCGGATTTTATTTCATAGTCCAACTGTTTATCAAGAGCGTAATATTCATAATCTAATGCAAGATTTTGAACAAGAGATTCCCGGTTATCTCAATAATGAAAAAATTGCCAAATTATTATCCGAAGTTAAACTGAAGACGGGAAAAAATGTAATATCAGATAACCTAAGAAAATGCTACGACACTCTAATTAAAAGTAATATATTCCCACAACAAGAAGTTGATTTATTAGAAGCTTGGCTCAAAGATATAGATATAGTATTGACATCCTCCTGACGTGGCCTTTAAGCGATATCTAGAGGATTCCCAAACTTCACGATGGGGAGTTTGTGTATCAAAAACAACTAAATCTATACTACATTTAGAATTTGTATTACACCCATTTATACTGCTGCACAGAAGCAAGCTAAATCGACTCATCTACAGAATTTTATTCTGACTCCTGAATTCTTTCTTAACCATCTTTACCAACTATAAAAATGAAATCCGTGCCTCAAGTAACCCCAGAAACTTCAGCCCAATACTTTCAAAAAGCCAACGAAGCTATAGAAGCAGGCAAACCAGAAGAAGCTATCCCTCTCTATCACCAAGCAATAAAACTAAACCCTAACTTCTCTTTGTATTACCAAAGTCTGGGAGATGTAGAAACCCAACTAGGTCATTGGGAACAAGCTACTACTGCCTACCGTCAGGCCATAAAACTTAAACCAAACTCGGCTATCTCTCATCATCACCTGGGGGACATTCTGGCTCGACAAGGAAAATTAGAGAAAGCGATCGCCTCTTACTCCCAGGCCATTAAAATTAATCCCAACTTTTCGGAATTTTATAACAGTTTGGGAAAAGCTTTATTTAACCAGGGACAACTTGACCAAGCTATAACCTACTACCAAAAGGCTATATCCTTAGACCAAGAATTTGTCATTGCCTACCATAACTTAGGAGAAACTTTTGATCGACAAGGTCAGGTTCAGGAAGCTACTACTTACTATCGGAAAGCTATAGAAATAGACCCCAGTTTCTGGGAATCATACCAAAAATTAGGAATCGCCCTGACTAAACAGGGAGACCTACATCAAGCTGCCCAAGTTTATTTAAAAGCTAGTCAACTTATCCCTAATTCCGCTACAATTCATCATCATTGTGGAGAAACTTTATCCAAACTCAAAAGGTGGGATGAAGCTATTGTTGCATATCGTAAAGCAACCGAACTAAAACCAAACTCTGCACCCATTTATCATCAGTTCGGATATGCTCTGGCTCAACTACAAAAATGGGAAGAAGCTGTGGTTGCTTACCGCAAAGCGATCGAACTTCAGCCCAATTCCCCAGAAGTACATCACCATCTAGGATATGCTTTAGCTCAACAGAAAAATTGGTCTGACGCTATAGTTGCCTACCGCAAAGTCACAGAACTTCAGCCTAACTCCCCAGAAGTTTATCATCATTTGGGATATGCTCTGGGTCAACAGAAACACTGGGAACAAGCTGTGGTCGCTTACCGCAAAGCTGCACAATTACAACCCAGCTCCCCAGAGGTACATTACCAGTTAGGTTGTGCCCTGATAGAATTCAAACAAAATAGAGAAGCAGTGGCCTCTCTCCGTAAAACTTTAGAACTTAATCCTAACTTGGCCGAAGCTTATGGGGACTTGGGAATAGCTCTCGGTAATCTAAAACAGTGGAATGAGGCGATCGCTACTTATCATCGGGCCTTGGAACTTAATCCCAATTTAGGGGAAGTTCATGGTTATTTGGGACAGATATTAGCTTCACAAAAACAGTGGGATGATGCTATTGCTAGTTATCGCCGTGCTTTGGAAGTGAATCCTAAGTTGCCGAAGGTTTACCAAAATCTGGCTTTAGCTTTGGTGCAGCAACAAAAGTTTGATGATGCTATTACCAATTATCAGCAAGCTATTCAACTAGGTATCAACACTGCGGAAATTCACCATCAGTTGGGTCATACTCTCAGCAAACTCAAACGTTGGGATGAGGCTGTGGTTAGTTATGGTCGGGCAGTTGAGATTAATCCTAATTCTGCAGCAGTACATCATATGTTAGGAGAAGCTTTTGCCCAATTACAACGGTGGGATGAGGCCCTCGCTTCTTTATCTAAAGCTGCCGAACTTAATCCTAAATCTGCGGATGTTGTATACCACAAAGCCGAATTATTGTCAAAATTAGAAAGGTGGGATGAAGCTGTGGCAGCTTATTCAAAAGCTGTGGGGTTAAGGCCAAACTCGGCAAAGTTTCATTTGCGGTTGGGGGAAGCTTTGGCCCAGAAAACTCCTTTGGATGAGGCGATCGCTTGTTACCGTCGTGCTTTGGAAATAGACCCTCATTTTTCTAAGGCTAAGAAAAAATTAGAAGCTGCTCAAGGAACAAAAAATTTACTGGCAACGGGCAATTTTACGAACATTAATATATTAGGAGAAACTGATTTTGAGGGTTGTTTGGATTATGCGACTCTTGATTATGTTTCTGGTTGGGCGAGACATAAAAATGATTCTGATAAGGTTGTATTTCTTGATATTTTTGTTGGTAATAATTTAGTCGGAACGTTAGTAGCGAATAAATATCGTCAAGATTTGGCGGAGGCTTTTGATACTCATGGATATCATGCTTTTGCTCAGAAAATTCCTCCTTCTTTACATAGTAATGGGTTAGTTGAAGTCAGCGTTCAAATAACTGAAACAGGTCAACAACTGAAAAATTCTCCTAAACCATTAGTAGTCGGACCGAAGGGGAAAAAGCATGAAGTTAATCTGAGTTTTGGTCAGGGAGAAATTAATAAACTTATTTATCGCTTTTTTGAAGGAAGAAGGAAGAAGGAAGAAGGAAGAAGTTTTGAAGAAGGAGGAAGTGAAGAGGAAGTTAGAAGTCAAAAGGCAAAATTCAAAAGTGAATCAGAAGGTTTTTTGAAGGAAGAAGGAGGAAGTGAAGAATTCAAAAGTCAAAAGTCAAAATTCAAAAGTGAAGAAGTCAGAAGTGAAGAATTCAAAAGTCAAAAGTCAAAAGTCAAAAGTGAAGAAGGAGTCGGGAGTAAAGAGTTAGAAGAAGTCAGAAGTAAAGAAGTCAAAAATGGAGAAGGAGTCAGGAGTCAGGAGTCAGAATTCAGAATTGAAGAGGAAGTTAGGAGTCAGATACCTCCGGCAAAAGTTCGGGGGGAAAAACCTGCAGTAGCAGTAATTATTTTGAGTTTGAACGGAGCAAAACTATTAAGCGAGTTATTTGCCTCCTTTGAACTTTATAACAGCTATGAAAATTTGGAATTAGTAGTAGTTGACCACGGTTCGACAGATAATAGTATTGATGTCTGTATGGAGTGGTCAGAAAAGTTACCAATTAAAATTATTGCCAGGGAAGAAAATTATTCTTTTTCTAATTCAAATAATGTGGGAGTGGATGAAACAAGAGCTAACTTACTGTTATTTATGAATAATGATATTACCCTCTGCCAAGATATCATTCCGCAAATGGTTGAATTAATTCAACAAGATGAAAATCTGGGAATGGTAGGAGTAAAATTATTAGATATAGTTAGTGACAAGTCTTTAGCTTTTCCTCCTACTCAACATTTAGGAGTACAGATATATTTCCACAGTCAAAATGAACCGTTTTATCCTTTTGAAGTTCGTTATGCTCCGCAGTTATTAAAAGTACAATCTGCTCCTTGGAAAGTACCTGTTGTAACTGGAGCATTAATGATGTGTCGGCGGGAAGATTTTCAGAAAGTGGGAGGTTTTAATGAAGATTATTTCTACGGTTATGAGGATGTAGATTTATGTTTGAGTATCCGGCAAAAATTAGGCAAAGAAATTATTAGTGCTAATCATTTAACGGCTTTTCATAATCGTGGTTTTTCTCGGTTTAACAAAGGTAAAGAATTTATCCAGAAAATCTTGAAAAATCGCCCGATAATAGAACAAAGATTTGCTTATTATCTCCGTCGGAAACATTTACAAGATTATTTTGAAAAAGGAATTTATTGGACTGGTCATCCTCTAACTATTGGTTTTGCTGTAACCGAAGCGGATATGGCAGCTGCGGCAGGAGATTATTTTACAGCAGTAG
This sequence comes from Cyanobacteriota bacterium, assembly GCA_034190295.1. GTDB lineage: Bacteria > Cyanobacteriota > Cyanobacteriia > Cyanobacteriales > Microcoleaceae > Okeania. The sequence goes on from JAXHSW010000003.1 coordinate 33,573, forward strand.
AATTAGGAGAACAATTAGTTAAACAATTTGGGTGGGATGTTTATTATCTTTCTGAAGGAGAAGATTGGTATGATATGACGCGGTTAGATGTAATTGTGGTGATGCGCCATGATTATGATTTAGAAAGAATAGAAAATGCTAAACCAAGTTTAGTAAAAGTTGCTTGGGCGAGAAATTGGTTTGAAGTTTGGGCATCTCAAAAAATGGCAGGAGATTATGATTGTTTTTGGTGTTCTTCTCAAAAATCTGCTGATTATATTCAGCAAAAATTATCTAAGTCTACAACAGTAGTTAGGATAGCTACTAATGAGGAAAGATTTAAAGAATTCAGAATTCAGAATTCAGAATTCAGAAGTGAAGAAGAAGTTAGAAGTCAAAAGTTAAAAGTTAAAAGTGAAGTCAAAAGTCAAAAGTCAAAAGTCAACTTAGAATTCAAAAGTCAAAAGTCAAAAGTCAAAAGTGAAGAAGAAGTCAGTTCTGAAGTCAAAAGTCAAAAGTCAAAAGTTAAAAGTGAAGTAGAGAAAAATTCGGAATTAGGAGTTTCAGAAGACTCAGGAAAAATTTCTTCTGAAGTAGGGAAAAATTCGGAATTAGGAGTTTCAGAAGACTCAGGAAAAATTCCTTCTGAAGTAGGGAAAAATTCGGAAGTAGTAATTTCAGAAGACTCAGGAAAAATTCCTTCTGAACTAGGGAAAAATTCGGAAGTAGTAATTTCAGAAGATTCAGGAAAAATTCCTTCTGAACTAGGTAATAAAATTCCAGAAGCAGATAAAAGTGAAGTAGGGAAAAATTCGGAAGAAGGAGTCAGGAGTCAGGAGTCAGGAGTCAGGAGTGGAGAAGAAGTCAAAAGTCAAAAGTCAAAAGTTAAAAGTGAATCAGAAGTCAATTTAGAAGTCAAAAGTCAAAAGTCAAAAGTGAAAAATGAAGCAGGGAAAAATTCGGAAGTAGGAATTTCAGAAGACTCAGAAAAAATTCCTTCTGAAGTAGAGAAAAATTCGGAAGTAGGAATTTCAGAAGACTCAGGAAAAATTTCTTCTGAACTAGGGAAAAATTCGGAAGTAGGAATTTCAGAAGACTCAGGAAAAATTTCTTCTGAACTAGGCAATAAAATTCCCGCAGTAGACAAAAGTGAAGTAGGGAAAAATTCGGAAGTATCAGTTTTTGAGCAAGAGCAAAAAATCAATTCACAACTAGAAAATAAATATAAATCTGACTATTGCTTTACCGGAAGCTTCTGGAAATATCCGCGAGATATTATGAGTTTTTTAGAACCAGATAATTTACCCTTTGAATTTGCCTTGTATGGATATAACTGGGAAAAATTTGAGAAGTTTAAAAAGTATAACCGCGGACTCTTGCCTTATACAGATATGCCTAAAGTTTATGCTGCTACAAAAATAGTAATTGATGATGCTAACTCAGTGACAAAACAATGGGGTTCCACAAATTCACGAGTATTTGATGCGATTATTTCTGGTGCATTAGTTGTGACAAATGGAGAATTAGGAAATCAAGAATCTTTCGACGGATTATTGCCTACTTATAATTCCCGCGAATCTCTAGAAAATTTATTACGGGAGTACCTAACAAATGAGGAACTAAGATTAACAAAAGTTGCAGAATTACAGAAAATAGTTGAGGAAAAACATACCTACAAACATCGTGCCCAAACAGTATTTACTGCCTTACGCGAAAAAATGAGTAATAGTTTCCGCATCGGTATAAAAATCGGAGTTCCTGACTGGAAACAGGCGCAAGAATGGGGAGATTATCATTACGCCTTAGCTATGAAACGACAGTTTGAAATATTAGGTCATTCTGTCAGAATTGATATTTTGCCAGAGTGGGAAACTCCCAAAAATTTTGGAGATGATGTGGCAATTGTGATTCGTGGTTTGAGTCGTTATCAACCAAAGTCTTATCACATTAATTTGATGTGGAATATTAGTCATCCAGATAAAGTTACCCTAGAAGAATATGAAGAATACGACCATATATTTGTGGCATCCTATTCTTATGCTGAGGAGTTACAAAAACAGGTAAAAGTTCCGGTACAAACTTTGCTCCAATGTACCGACCAAAATTTATTTTATCCAGACAAAGAAGGTTATGAAGAAGTAGGAGAAATATTATTTGTCGGTAACTCTCGCAAAGTTTATCGCCAGATAGTAAAAGATGCTGTCGAAGCAGGTTTAAAACTAGATGTTTATGGTACAAACTGGGAAAATATATTGCCCAGTGGTTATTTAAAAGGAGAATATATTCCCAATGAAATTTTACGGCGTTATTACAGTAAATGTGGTTTGTTATTAAACGACCATTGGAATACCATGCGAAAAAAAGGATTTATTTCCAATCGTTTATTCGATGCTGCTGCTTGTGGAGCAACAATTATTTCTGACAAAATTGCAGGTTTAGAAAAAGTATTTGGAGATAAAATTTCTACCTATAATTCTAGAGAAGAATTGCCAAAAGTAGTAGAAAATTGTTTACAGCAAAAAAGTCAGAATATTGGGGAAAAATTAGAGTTAGCAAAATATATCCGAGAGAATCATACTTTTGAGAAAAGAGTCAAAGAAATATTAGGAACTATTGAAAAGTTGAATGAGGAAAAAATGTTGGGGAAGTTCATAAACTAAGAAACAGAAATCTAGAATTTCTGCCGATCGGTGAAACAGAAATAACAACCTTAAAAAAACTCACTGATGTCTATCCATACAAAAATATTCTTGCCCAAATAAATGCTAACTGTAATTATGCCAAAAAATTAGGTTCCGAAGCCATTTTACAAACACCTGAATCTGCCAGCTTATTTGTTATTCATAATGTTTTGATGGAATTATGTTTAGCCTATAAATTGGCAGAAGATAAAGAAGCTGGTAAATTAGCCAAAAATATAGTCAACAAAATTAGCCAAAATTATTCTAGATATCCTAACTTATTTAGTGAGGAAATTCACAGAGCTTTTGTGCTAACTGCAATTATCTTATTTAGAGATATAGCTCCCGAATTATTTACCCTAGAAGAACATCTTTGCCTAGTAGAATTTATCGAGAAAAAAACCAGAGAAACTTGGCAAGAATCTCAAAGTAAACTTTGGGGTAGAAAAGAAAAACAACTTAATAGTTGGAATCATCGAATTATCGCTTTTTCCAGTTTAGCGATCGCTACTATTAGTCTGCTTAATTATCTGCCAAAAGCACAAGAATGGCTAAATGTAGCAATGAGTCGCGTGGAAGACTTTTTTATTGATGGTATAACCGACCAAGGAATGACTAGAGAAGGTCTTTGGTATTGTGGATTTGTTTCTAAAATATTAGGAATTTTACTTCGCATTTGTCGCCAGAAAAATATTAAAGTTAATGGAGAATTTTTAGATGATAAATATAGCGATAAATTAGACCGTTTAGTTGAATGGTATTTGTATGAATCATTCCCCCGTGGAAAGTATCTAAATAATTGGAATGATTCATATTGGAATCCCCATCCTAGTTTATGGGGATATTTAACGATAATAGGTAATAGAAATCCTAGTCTTGTTACTTATGTTTGGGAATTATTAGTAGGTAGCAAAGGATTAAAAACTTATGGAAGAGACCCTAATTTAAACTTCTCTTCCCTATTTGATGCCTACTTATTTTTGCCTCAACCACCAGTAGCAGAATTTAAACTAGAAAATACTAACTTATCAATACGTCGCTTTTGCCCCGATATTGGTTATTTGAATGTTAGAAATTCTTGGTCATCAGCAGCAACAATTGTTAGTTTCAATTGTGGTAAATATATTGAGGATATTCACGACCAATCAGATAACAATTCTTTTACATTAATATTTGAAGGTCAACCTCTAGTTATTGACTCTGGTGCTGCTAATGATACAAGGGAAAATTCTCCATCATCTTCCCTCGGTCATAACTTAGTTTTAATTGATGGTAAAGGTCAAAGATTTTCAGGAAGGGGGAATGGTGTATCAGGGAAAATAATAAAATATGATTATTCTGAGGTGTTTGATTATATTCTAGGAGATGCAACTCCATCATATAATTTACAGAATTATAATCCTGTTAACTTTGCCATTAGACATTTATGTTTTGTGAGAAAACCTTTTCCCTATCTAGTCACATTTGATGATATTGACAAAGATGGAAAATTTCATCTATATGAGTATTTATTGCATATCCCTAATAGCTTCAGTGTAGAAAAAATTAGTCACAATCAATTTAGACTAAAACTGGTAGAAACAGGAAATAGTTGCTCCTTTATCTTGCAATTTTTTAACCAAGAAAAGCTAGAGCTTAAAATCGAACAATTTCAATCAAAACATCACCATAATTTTGCAAATCATAATTTATTGCGATTTAGCACCAGAGCGGTAAATCCTCATTTTTTAGCTGTATTTATATCTGAAAAAAATTTAGAAAATCTGAGTATTAAAAGTCATGTAAATGTTGATAATAGGAAAATTGTACTGGATATTTTATCGCCAGAATGGTCAGATAATCTAGAATTAAAATTCTATAGAGGAAAGGAAACTACTTTAAAAGATAAATGGTTTAAATTTCAACGAACTGACTCCTCATTAATTGATAATGGATAGTTGTAGATTTCTAAGAATGGCAAGTTCTCCTTAGTTAAATATGGTTAAACTTCTGCTTTTTCCTCCAATAACTCCGATGCGTTAACCCCACGATTTATTAAACTCCATTTTGGCTCTACAGGGTCATACTTGCAGTAGCACACAAATATTTTTTTGTCTGTGTCAAGGTTAACAAATTGTTCAACTCTTGTAACAACCCAATCTCCATCCCTACCATGAGTAGTAAAACCATTTTCAGATTCTGATTTGTAATTTCGCGTGCGATCGCCTATTTGAGGAATAGTAGGTTTTTCCTGATAGGTCCAATTTTCCCAAAGAATGTTGGTCAAACTTTCTCTTGGCATTAGCATCCGGTCTTCCCAACCATAATCATTTCTATTTTCCGTTTTATATACAATCCAAGTTTCAGTCGTCATATCTCGAATCCTCGAATGATGTTTGTTCTCCCTCAAAGACGCAATCGACTTTCAGGATTTTTTGTTCTTTATTAAATCTAATATCTTTCAGCTTCCATCCATATTTTTGTTCCATTTTTTCACATTCCTCTGGAGTTGTAGCAGAATGAATATTTTCAGGATTTTTGTCATTATTAGACATTAATGAAATTCCCAATAATCTACGGAATAATTATACTTATGACCTCTAGATCGAGGAAATTTTAACATCTAGTTCCTTGACTATAAAACAAATCAATAAGTACAATACCTATCATTGTTGAAAAGTAAATTATCTTTTTATTTTTTGTTTAATACCTCGCCGTCTAAACGGTGTTTACAATTGGTTAGAGTTATAAGACACGAAGTAGTCGATAGTTAACCATCCCTATCCACTTTTTCCAACTTCAGTCCTTCTTCCTTCCTCCTTCTTCTTTCTTCCTTCTTCAAACTAGAAATTTCAGTAATAAAATCTATTTATTATGCCAAAACCATGACAATTATAACCATCAATTTTAACAATATCCTCAAACTTAACGACGACCAATTCTATCAATTATGTCGAGATAATCCCGAAATTAAATTTGAACGAAACATCAGAGGAGAAATAACAATAATGCCACCCACCGGAGGAGAAACAGGAAAACAAAATGCCTCTATTATTGCTGATTTTGTAATATGGAATCGTCAAACAAAATTAGGAGAAGTGTTCGACTCCTCCACCTGTTTCAAACTTCCCAATGGTTCAAACCCTTCTCCCGATGTATCATGGATAAAACTAGAAAAATGGAATCAACTAACTCCCCAACAAAGAGAAAAATTTCCTCCTATCGCCCCAGATTTTGTATTAGAATTAATGTCACCATCTGACATTTTAAAGGATGTGCAAAAAAAGATGGAGGAATATATGGATGGAGGAGTAAAATTAGGTTGGCTAATTGATAGAAAAAATCGTCGCGTTGAAATTTATAGACAAGGAAAAGAAGTAGAAATATTAGATTCTCTCACACATTTGTCAGGGGAAGATGTATTGCCTGGTTTTGTATTGGATATAAAGTTATAGTTACAGGTTTCTATCTAGGAAAAAATGTTCTTACTTCAATTGTCTAATTTTTCAAAATGACTAATCTATAACTTACCTTTTTGATGGTAAACTATCTTAGATTTAATCTAAATTTCATCCAGCAAGAATCAAAGGCTATATCAGAAATGAAATTTTTAAAACCAACTGACCCCTTACCAACTTTAGGTAGACTAGAAAAATCAGTCATTATAAATGGAGTAGTACATTTAGAAGGCTGGGTGGTTTCCTTTGACCAGAAGCCATTAGATAGAATCCAAGTTACTATTGCAGGCCAAGAATTTAGTAATTTGGAATTAACCCACAGTTTAGTTTCTCCTGTTATTCATAAGAATTATCCCAATATTCCTGGAACAGATAAAGCAAAATACATTATTAAAATATCTCTGACTCCTCAACAGCAACAACAACTTAAAAATTCTTTAGTAGTATTAACTCCGCTATACCAAGAACAACCTGGTGGAATAATGCCAAATGTATTAGACCCCTCTATACCCATTCCCAGTCAAGAATACATTAAATTTGTCGGGGGTCATTTCACAGATGTGGCCTTCGACTTTCTCGGTTATTATATCCAGAGGGTGGGTCTAGAACCTCAAGACAAAGTATTGGATGTTGGTTGTGGTGTGGGTCGTCTTGCTTATTCTTTAGCCTATTATTTAACTCCCCAACTTGATTCGGCAAGGGGTCTCCCGTTATAATCTGCGATTTAACGGGAGGGGAATTGCCGAGCTGTAAATTAAAAGGGTGTCGATTGCTGTTCAAATGCAGCACTAAAGAGTAGTATAAAATTATGATAATTACTCATTGCTACAAAATTAAGCCTACTTGTGAACAGTCAATCAAAATTGATTATTGGCTAGAACTGTTACGAAGACATTGGAATTATGCTCTAGGTCAAAGACTAGATTGGTTAAATAGAACTAGATGTCAAATTGACCGTTGTTCATTAATTTCATGTCCTATTGGCGAGATTTCCAGTAGACCAGATTATTATTTTCAGCAATCAGCACTTAAACAGACAAAACAGTTATTTCCCGACTACAAAGAAATCTCCATACGAAGTCCAGCAAATTAACTTACAAAGACTAGATAAAGCTTGGAAACGTTGGCTAATACCTGACAAAAAGGGTAAACGTGGAGTCCGACCAAGATTCAAAAAATCAGGGAAATTAAGGTCCTGGTTGTTTTAGTAGAGTAAATCATCCGTTCATCAGCAATAAAATTTGATGGTAAACAAATAATTACTACGAGGTTTGGTGCTATTAGAGTAATAGTTCATAGACCAATTCCAGATGGGTTTACGATAAAAACTGCAACTATAACTAAAAAAGCTGATGGTTATTATATAAGTTTTAGCCTGGAAGATAAGTCAGTACCAAGCTTAATTTCTGCAGAAAATATTAAAACTGCTGTAGGTATTGATGTAGGATTAAAAGAGTTTTTTACCACTAATACTGGTGAGACTGTTTCTGTTCCTAAATTCTATAGAAAATCTCAATCTAATTTAGCCAGAAAGCAAAGAAAACTATCTAGAAAAGAAATTGGGTCTAACAACAGGAAAAAAGCACAAAATAGAATAGCTAGATTACATCAACTTATGGCTAGACAAAGAGAAGATTTTCACTATAAGACTGCTCATAAATTAGTTAAAGAATATGACATGATTGCAGTGGAAAACTTAAATATTAGAGGTTTAGCAAAAAATACTAAACTATCAAAATCAATTTTATATGTAGCCTGGGGAAATTTTATTGAAAAATTGAATGCAGTAGCGGTAAAACGCGGTGTTCTTATGATTAAAGTTAATCCTCACAATACATCACAAAATTGCAGTAATTGTGGTCATAAAGTACCTAAAACTTTGTCAGTTAGAACTCATTCTTGTCAGAAATGTGGAACAGTTTTAGACAGGGATGAAAATGCTGCAATTAATATATTAAATAAAGGGTTAAACGAGGTGGGTATCATCTTGTCTGCTTGTGGAGGCGTAAGATATTGGTCAGCCTGTGAAACAAGAAACTTCTTTGTTTGTTGAGAAGCTCCCGTTATAATCGCTCTTATTTAACGGGAGAGAACTTCACGGTGGATATGCAGGTTTTGATATTGCTGAAAAGTTAATTAAATGGGCAAATTCAGAGATTACTTCCAGATTTCCCAACTTCAACTTTCAGGTAGTCAACATCTACAATCAAATGTACAACCCAGAGGGAAATGTCAAAACTTTGGATTTTATCTTTCCCCACGAGGATAAAAGTTTCGAGTTGGTGTTTTTGATTTCTGTTTTTACTCATTTGCGGGCTAAGGAAGTACGTCATTATCTCGATGAAATTTCCAGAGTATTGGAACCAGGAAGTCGATGTCTGTGTACTTGTTTTTTGTTAAACCCAGAGTCAGAGTCGGCGATCGCTAAAGGTAGAGGCGCTCATAAAATGGTACATCAACTGGAAGAGTGTTTTACCAGTAACCCTAAAATGCCAGAAGCTGCTATTGGTTATAAAGAACCCTTACTTTTGGGTTGGATGCGAGAGCGGGGGTTGAATGTGGTGGGTAAATATTACGGTCAGTGGTGTGGACGAAATAGATTTACCAGTTATCAAGATATATTAGTGTTGCAGAAAAATTAGGATAAATATTTCTATAGATGTCAGTAAAACAGTTACGCTTAAGTCCTCAGAATTCTAACGGCATCAAAAAAGTTCAAGTGGGTTGTGGTCCCCATAATATCATGGCCGACTGGTGGAATGTGGATATTCGTCCTTTTCCTGGTATTGACCAAGTGATGGATGTGACTAAACCTTGGCCTTTTAATGGTTTGGAATATGTGTATGGGGAACATTTTCTCGAACATTTAAGTCTTGAAGGAGCGATCGCTTTCCTCAATAATGTTTGGAAAAGTCTTACACCTGGTGGGGTAATTCGACTTTCTACTCCATCTCTAGAGTGGGTACTTTCTACTCATTTTAACCTGTCAGAAACTAACCCACAAAAGCGAATCGATTCTACATTTTCGATGAATCGCGCCTTTCATGGATGGGGTCATCAATTTCTTTATTCCAAAGATTTTTTACAATCTCTACTTGATAATTTGGGATGGGAAAAAGTAGTATTTTGTGAATATGGAAAGAGCGAACATTCAAGTTTAATAGGTATTGAACGTCATGGTAGTTATCGGGTTGATAATGGATATCCTAATGTTTGGATTGTAGAAGGTACGCGGGGCAATGGTCGTTCAGAGTCTAGTGTTTTGTCTTATCAAAAATTGCTGGATAAATCCTATGTGAGTTATGTTAGTTCTGGTCATTAATTAATTTGAATAAAAAATATGGAAAAATATCAAAAAAAAAAGTATAAAGTTTCGATATGTGCAATTATTAAAGATGAATTACCTTACTTATTAGAATGGATTGCTTACCACAGAGTTATTGGTGTAGATCATTTTTATATATACGATAATGGCAGTACGGATGGCTCTACAGAATTGTTGAAAAGGTTGGATAAACTAGATGTAATTGATTATATATATTGGCCTAGGCAGGGAAATCAAAATGGTCAAGTTTTTGCTTATTGGAATGTCATACAGCGAGCTAAAGAACAAACTGATTGGATTGCTTTCATAGATGCTGACGAATTTATTTTACCTCATCAACATCCAGATATTCATAGTTTTTTATCACACTATGATGACGTAAGTGGAATAGCTATCAACTGGAAGCTATTTGGTTCGTCAGGAAATAGATATAAACTCAACGGTTTGCTCTTAGAAAGATTTTCTAAATGTGCTGCTCCAAATTTTCATAGCCATCTTCTATATAAAACAATTGCCAGAATTAACCTAATTAAAGGCGTAAGTGTGCATAATTGTAGCTATGTAAGAGATGATTGTAAATATGTATATCCAGACAGAACACCTGTTAAACTAAAAGGAACAGTAAATCATCATATTAATCATAGCATCATACAAATTAATCACTATTTTACTAAGTCACTAGAAGAATGGACTTTAAAAAGATTAAGAGGAATGGCAGATCAATCACCTGAAAAAGTTAGACCTGAATGTAGTTTTGATATGCATGATAAAAATGAAACAGAAGATTTGAGCATCCTGAAATATTTGGAAAAAACAAAAAAAGAAATTAGCAATTTAGTGACTTTAGCAGATTTAAGTAGCATTGAAGCACAAACACAAGAGAATAGGAAAAAATACGAAAAATCTCTGATTCAGCGACGGAAAAACATCTTATCTTTAACATCTGTAGAAGAATTTAAAAACGCTAATAAATTAAAGAATAAAGGCAAATTAAAAGAAGCGATAGCTGCCTATGATTTTGCTTTAAAACTCAACCCTAATTCAGCTTGGTCTTACTATAAATTAGGAGCAGCATTAATAGAAATAAATCAAATTCAAGAAGCTACTAATTGCTATCGTCTTGCTTCAAGGTTGAACCCTAACTCAGCTTGGTTTTGTCATAGTTTAGGAAAAGTTCTTGTTAGGTTAGGTGTCTTAGATGAAGCTATTGAAAATCATAGAAAAGCAATTAGTATTAATTCAGATTATTATGAATTTCACTACGATTTGGGATTAGCTCTAACAAAAAAAGATGATTTTGATGAAGCTATTATCTCTTTTAAAAAAGCAATAGAACTCAATCCTAAATTTGCTGATTCATATCAAAGTCTAGCTAATGTTTTGTCAAAGATTGAAAAATGGGATGAAGCTATAGTTTTTTATCAAAAAGCTTTTGATTTGAAACCACAATTATTAGATAAGCATTTAGGAAGTTTTGCACTAGCTTTGCAAAAAAAAGGTTTATTTTCTCAACTTATAGCTCTATATCGCCAACTTATAGATATTAATCCTGAGCGTGCAACGGAACTACCAATTATTTTTCCAAACAATTTAGGTGAATTAGTCAATAATGTAAGTTATTCAGAATCCACAAATCATAAAATTAGTTACATAGATATAACGTTCCAGAATCAAATTCAAATTAAACCAACAATTACAATACACCCAACTATTCATCCTAATTTGACTGTTCCTCGACCTAGTGCTAAAAATTTTGTTGTCTTAATTCCCAAAGGAAGAGTTTGGACTAATGATTCTTGGGGGGTAGTTGTCACTAACTCTGAAGATGAAATTTTAACTAAAAGGATGTTTAGAAAACCTGATATTACTGATTTAAGGCCAATAAAAAATTTGCCTCCAATTTTAAATTTAGAAGGAGTGGCAGTATTTTTATCATCTCGGTGGGGAGATAATTATTATCATTGGATGTTTGATGTAATTGCTCGCTTAGAATTAATCCTTAAGAGTGGCATAAATTTAAGTTTTGTAGATAAATTTATAGTTAATTCTTATCAAAAACAATTTCAAAGAGAAGTATTAGAATTTTTAGGTATTCCTCAAACAAAAATAGTAGAAAGTTATCAAAATCATCAAATTAGAGCCGATCGGCTAGTTATGCCATCTTTACCTTTAGCAGTTGCTTCAAAATGGAATTGTGAATTTCTTAGGAGAGAGTTAATGCCACTGAAAGAAGGGGTAAAGTTAGCAGAATATCCAGAACGTATTTATATTAGTAGACAAGATAGTAATGTACGCTGTGTTATTAATGAAACTGAGGTAATTGAATTTTTAGGAACTCTTGGTTTTAAAACTGTAAATTTCTCTTCCATTTCTGTGGCAGAACAAGTTTCTTTATTGGCTAACGTAAAAGTTATAGTTGCAGTTCATGGTGCAGCACTTACTAATATAGTATTCTGTAAGTCTGGAACTAAAGTAATTGAGTTATTTGGACCTGATGCTGTGAGACACTCCTACTATGCGATCGCTAATTACTGTAATTTAGAACACTATTATATGATAGGTGAGTCTTCTAGCAGCAGACATGATTTACCACCAAATAGGGATTTAGATATAATAATTAATGTAGACTTACTATCAAAATTACTCCAGCTAGCAGGGATAATTAATTAATGTTTTACTCAAAATTACTTAACTTAAATTCCTATGATTTTTTATTGATTATTAACAAAATTAGAGATGTCAAAAACACCACAATCATCAGCTAATATTCAAAAAACTAGATTAGAATTAGAGCGCTATGCTCAGTCTCTGCATTACCATAGAAAGTTTTTACAACAAATAGAGACCAAATTCAAAGATTTATCACATTCTTCAATAAGAGAAAATCAAGAAGTAGAAATACCAATACATAATAAATTAGTTCATTGTATACTACTAACTTTTTATTTTAATGAAGTATTAGAACGTTGTTTAGAAGGATTATTACTAGAAAAAGATAGAATAGATGTCAGTGTGATAGAAAATAGTAGCGTTCATTCTGACGCTATTCGGAAAGTTGTAGATTCATATAGAGAAAAAGGTTTAGTTAAAAATCATTTTATTTTTGATAAAAATATAGGCACTAATGCTTTTGAAATTGCTTTTGACAGTAATTTACTAGATTTAGATTATGACTATATTACTGTCACAGATGGGGATTTAATTCCAGATAAAGGATGGCTAGATGAACAAATTTTGATTTTAGAAAAGTGTCCAGAGGTATTTTCTGTTAGTGGTGAGTTACATTTAGTTAATGCCAGTGTTCCTCTCAGACATAAAATTCTACAAATACAAAATAATGTTAAATTCAAAAACGATTTATACAAGGACCGTAATGCTGGATGGGTAGTCAAAACATTTAGAGCTTCAGATTGGAAAGACTTTTTAAATTTTAGGAAAAAATATAACGTTTACTTCCATGATTGCTCAGTTCACTATTATGCTAATGTCAACAGAAATATGCGTTCTGCTACTACTTTAAAATCTAAATGTTATCATTTAACTTGGGATTACGTTGACAATAAATATGATGAGTTGAAAAAAATCTTGATGGCAGAAACTAATAACCCATGGTATCATAATAGATACTCTGCTTTTAGATTCATTAACAATCGCAAACAAGAGTTATTCTTTCCTCAGCCACCAGAAGTACCTCACCAATACGCTGATTCAATGAAGTAATTAATTTACAGCGGTTGATTTTGTCTATAAAAAGCAGATCATTGCCACTTTAATAACTGTGTTTTATATTGTGTTAATTCAGAGTTATAAGTATTCATTTCAACTTTAATTTTTTGTAATTGGGATGAGAGTATGTCTATCTCTCGATCTACACAGTTTGATTCTATTGTTTTCTGAGCAATCATTGATTGATAAGCTTCTTGCCAGACTTTTGTCTGATACCAGAAATTATCATTAATCAATCCCATAGTAATGTAGGGGTGAGTGGAAGGTAACTGATTGTTTCTTATTGTTTCTAATTGACTAAGAAGAGGTTTAGGTCCGTGAAAATGAAGTATCTTAATCTCTTGATTAATTTCCCAATAAGGTTTCCAATTCATTGTTAAATCTAACCTATCCCACTTTCCCCGAAAATACCTTTTATAAGCTCCTTGATCGTAAGATTGCTTCAACAATTCACCTAAATTTTGAGCTATAAATTTGTTGAAATCTTCATGGACATCTAAAAGGTTTCTAGTGTTCATATACATCACACCAGTATTAACTTGATTAACCCAATCATCAGGGTTTTCTTGTGGTGCTATGGCAAAGTATTTGCATGTTAAATTCTGTAGATAATCAACTACGTCATTAAAGAACATTACATCACAATCTGTATACAAGACATATTCATCTTTGATTCCATGAATTTCAACTATTTTGGGGATTTCTACTCTCAAAAACGCTCCTGCTGCAGTAGGTAAAACATGGGGAAAAGATTGTTTTAATTGTTGATAGTGAGGAGTACGGTGAAAAACAATATTAACATTATTTTCCCTGAGCCATTTAGTCAACTCATTTTCTTGACCATCATAAATACAAAATGGCTCCAAGGTAGTATTTTTGTTTGCCGTATATACAGCAACTTTAATTAGTTGTGAGTAATTTTCAAAGTAATTAGAAAAATCATTAATTCCAAAAAACCATTTCATTATTATTCTCCCTATTTATTGAAGCAATATCTTTGTTAATTATTCATATTTTGCATAAATATTTCCCCATAATGATTTTTGATGAGTAGACTTAGACTCTATAAAATCAAAAAGCTTGGTTTCAGACACCCATTCAGAGATTGCTAGTTTTGTTTGGTCTTCTTGAGTAATATTGAACAAATTATATCCCAAACTTACTAAGTGTTGAATACTTTTTTTCGCATTATCAATAAACTCGATAGTGAACTCAAACGATAGATAAGGTATTGGTTGGGAAAGTCCTTGAAAGACTTGATACTCAAAACCCTCCACATCAATTTTACAAAACTGTGGCAGACCCCAAGTTTTAATCATTTCGTCTAGAGTCGTCACTTCTACTGTGACTTTTTTCTCCCATTTTTGGTTAGCAAAACGACCTGTTTTCCATTGCTCGGAAAAAGTTGATAATACATCTGCTCGATCGCATATTGACAATTCTAACTGTCCCGACTTTGCTGCTAAACCTTTGTTGACGATCGATACATCTTGATTATTCTGATATTTTTTTGTTAGAAGTTCCACGCAATTTGGTTGAGGTTCAAAACATATTACCTTGGCACCAATACTTAAATATAAGTCTGTTTTCAAACCTTGGTTTGCCCCAACATCAAAAACTAAATCTCCTCTGTTGACAAATTGGCCGATAAAATTGTGGATTGCACTCTGAGACTTAGTTACAACCTCCGTTGATAATTGACGACCGCTGTCTTGAGTTGGTTCTTCCCAGGTTCCGTAACCATGCCTATACAATGGTTCACTGTTCCAGGGGTCGAAAGGAATTAACTTTTTAGCTTGTAAATGAGGACGGAAGAAAAACTTGCAGTTTTCATTTAGCATTGCTGCGGTAAAAGAAAAAGTGCTGTTAGAAATAGCTAAAATATCACACTGGGTCAAAACATAAAACTCTGGATAAAAATCTGCCTCTGGCAGTTGAACACCTAAATCTTTGATTGTTATCGGATTATAATCGGCAAAATCATCTACAACTCCTGCTAAGTCATCACTTGCAATAAACAATACTGGTTCGTCCAAAGTTTCCCACAAACCTTCTAGCCATTTTTTGTAACAAGCAGTAGGAGCAACAAAAGTATAACTCCTTTTGAGCTTTTGGTAATCACCACGTCGCAAATGTATACCAACAATAGTTTTGCCACGCTCTCGTAACTTATTTACAGCATCCCTCATTCTGACTTCTACTTGTGGCACTGGTTGAAATAGGGTACGAATGAAGTCTTTGTAGGGAGCATAATATGTAGTATGAAGTTGATAAACAGGACCACTAAATTCTACATTTTTGTAGGGTTCTTTGGCATTAAGGATTGCTATACCAGAATCAGTAAACTCAGGCAAAGTTTGAGAAATTGGTGGATCTTTATGACCGAATAAATATTGACCTACCCAGGGTGCTGTTTCTACTCGTACATTATGTTCTTTTTGATGAATTTTGAAGAGAGTATATAAAAATATCTGATTCCCAAAGCGAGCTTTACTTAGGAGCGACATCGTAACCAATGGCTTTTTGATATAAAAAGCATCTCCCCAAGACGGGTGGGGAGTTTTTGTTGCTACTCTTTGAAAGTCATTTTGGTCTAGAAACTCGTCTAATTCATCAATTAATACACATCCTTCATAAAGTTCTTCATAATTAACTTCCGTATTAATTGCATCAACATATCGTAACCAATTAGTTGCACCTTGCAAAGCCAATAATTCTGCACCTTGGATGTCAATATTGAGTATATTGTAGTCCGAAGGATTAAGTTTTAGTTCTTGCAATAATGTGTCTAACTTTTTGGACTCTACCTTAACTTGATGAGTTTCTTTAATGTGAGGATAAACCTCTTGATGCTTTTTCAGAGGAAGAATTGAACTACTTTGTTCATTAGAAGTTACATGGAGGTCAACCGTCGCATTTTCATTACTAATTGCACAATTGACAGTTTTGACATTTGGATAAGATGCTACCTTAGTTTGTAATCGTTCACACACAACTGGATTAGCTTCAATAAATAATACATTTTTGACTCCCATTTTTTGGTAGTAATTGAATTCTTGACCTTCATGTGCTCCTACATGAATTACGCCTTTAGGGTTAATTGAGTGTTCAATGCAGAGTTGAGGTACATCTAATAGTCTCGGTTTTTCACCTAATACATTATCTAGAAAACGTTCATTTACTGCTAAGTAATTACTATACTGATAGTTTTCATCACCTGGAACAAACTCTGGTTTATATTCTAGTCTGTCTTGTAAAACTTTAAAGATTGAGTAACGATATTTTTGCAGATAATCAAATACTTGCTTAAGAGTTATTTGAGCATCTTTATATGTACCACCATACTCAAATTGAATGTAGTCTATTTTTCCTCTATGTAAACTTTGTTTGGCTCCCAATAAAACATCTAATTCACTACCTTCAGTATCTACTTTCAGGAAATTAATTCTTCTAATTGCCTTCTGCTGACAGTAACTATCAATGGTAGTTGTCAAAGCTTTAATTTCTCTAGGAAATCCATATTTACCTATCTTGTCAATACTAAAACGGCGCTTAAATGTGCTTAATACGTTATGTTTATCGTAGTAATAAAATTGCTTGACAACATTATCTTCTGCAATTCCTATACAATTAGTGACGGGTTGTTCCCTAAATTTTTGCTCCGCTATTTTTCGATCTAGAACTTTATATGTCTGGGGAGCTGGCTCAAATAAATGTAGCTTCACATTTGAGCAATAATTAAAAACTTCTTCTGTCCACTTACCAACATTTGCACCAACATCAAATATGACATTATCCTCAGTAATCAGCTTTTTAATAATCGCAATTTCAGGTCCTGTGATTGCTCCTTTTGCTGGTATTGAATCAAGAGGTACTGTCTGATTTTTAGTATTTTCTAGATAGGGTTGAGGTTGAATATTTTTAACTTGCTCCAGTTCTTTTTTTGTCTGCGATAACTGAGATTTTGTATCTTCTAATTCTTGATGTTTTTGTTGCAATTGGGATTGAGATTGTTCCAATACTCCCATTGTTTCCCCAAGTTGAGAATGAGACTCCTCCAAAACCTCCATAGTCTCACCTAACTGAGACTGATACTGCTCCAATAACTTTTCACTCTCCCACAACCGAGACTTAGTTTCCTCCAACTCTTTGTGCAACTCCGCATCTGACCCTGACTGCTTTTGCTCTCCTTTTTCTCTCAAGTCAGTCACTTGAGACTGAGACTCCTCCAAAACCGCCATCGTCTCACTTAACTGAGACTGATACTGCTCCAACAACTCCTCACTCTCCCGCAACTGAGACTTAGTTTCCTCCAACTCTTTGTGCAACTCCGCATCTGAACCCGACTGCTTCTGTGCTAACTCTGCCTTAACTTGCTCCAACTCTTCCTGCTTCTGCTGCAATTTCCCTTGCGACTCCTCCAAAGTCCCCATCGTCTTTTCCATCTGAGACTGATACTCTTCCAAAACCCCCATTGTCTCACCTAACTGCGACTGCGACTGCTCCAATAACTGCTCGGTCTCCTGCAACTTGGACTTGGTTTGTGCCAACTCCTGCTTAACTTCCCCATCTGACTCCGACTGCTGTTGCCCCCCTTTTTCCTTAAGTTGATGTAACTCAAAATGAGTTTGCTCCAACTCACCCAATACCTCATCTAACTGAGATTGCCTCCGCTCCAACTCTTCTCTCACATCATGCAACTCTGACTTAGTTTTATCTAACTCCTGTTGAGTTTGTTGCCATTTACCCTTAACTTCTTCTAGCTCTTTTTCTATTCCTGTTGGCATTAATTTACATCCCTTTAACTATTAATACAATTTTAATTACAATTTAGTCAAAAAAATCACATTTTCCTAAAGTAAGCATTTATCTATCAAAGTAAAACTTTATCCTATCCCCATTCGTTTCATATCCTCCTGGATTTTTTGCAAACAAAGTGCATAATCGCTATTCACCAGCCTTTATTTCTTCTAAATTAATGAAGAATTTATTTTCTTCCTCCAATATAATTTCTGTTACCAATATTACTAAAAAAATTATATACTAATCCTTTACATTTATTTAGGTAGTTAGAGTGTATAAAAATTAGATTGTATTGCATCGAATATTCAAAATCTCTAGCAACAGGTATAAAGTTATTTGAAATAAGTTTACTGGTGATCTCATCTGCTAATGCTGCACCAGTCCAATGTGGGTATTCTTCCACTTCTACTAAAATTATTGATGTTTGAGTAAGGCACTTATTAGCACCTTCTAGAACTTGTAGTGCTGCTCCTTCAACATCAATCCAAAGTGCTAAATTTTGATCTTTATCTATATTAATTCTGTTATTCAAACAAAAATCATCAAGCTTAGTACATTCTACTCTTGTAACTTGATATTTACAAGTTGGATGTGTACTAATCATTAGTGAGGCATTTCCTATATTCTTATCAAGTTTATGTCCATTCAGCTCAGTTGGAATATGAAAGTCCGCAAACCCGTTATGGTTGGATATTGCTAAATATTTATAATCAATAGATAACTCGTTAAATTCTTTCCTCTCCTTAAAACTTTCATAGTTATTGATGTTTGCTTCAAATGCACAACACTTGACTGTTGGGAGTCCTTTCTTAACTGCGATACTTGTACTACCGTCACGAGAACCAATTTCAAAAAAATAATTAGGTTTTAGTAGTTTTGTAGTATTCAAAAAAAAATCTACTAACATCTTATTTGATAAAGCTCTACCCTGTCTACTTGATATATCAAAATAAGCCGAAAGTTGACTGAGTGAAGTATTGACTATTTGAGATAAAATACCCTTTAATTCATCTATTTCTGTTTTCAAGCTAATGTTTTCTTGATGTATTTCCTGAATCTGCTGTTCATATGTTTTCCTCAGATTAATTTGATTATGAAATTGATTATTTTCTAGTTTATTTTGCAGAGTATTAGCTTTACGATCAACTTCTTCTGCTTCCTGTATCTTACCCTTTCTTTTTAGAGCCTCTCCTAGCTTGTAATAAGCCCAGTGAAAGTTAGGATTTAATTGAATAGATATCTGGTAAGCTTCAATAGCTTCATCTAATTTACCCTGACGGAGATATTCATTTCCTTTTTTTATATAGCTCATATTATCAAAAAAAATCTAACAAACTTATCTTAACCTATCTAATTTAACCAAGAAATACTAAATACTTGCTAGCAGATAACCTTCCCTACAAATAGGAAGATAGAGTTTACGACTCTTCGTAACTTCAGCACCCTTGTGAAAAGCACTATCAACTTCAGGACTCCACAATATATCATCTACAGCAATAATACCTTGACAATGATCGACTGTTTTTATGTCAGATAAACAAGCATCGTAAGTGTATAAACCATCTACAAATGCAAAACATAATTCTCTATTTTTAATCAGATCGATGGCTTTTTTATCTAAAGAAGACAATCTGACAATATCTACATTAGCTTTATATGGTTCAATATTTTTCAAGAAAGTTTCATATTCTCCTCCTTGGCAATTTTGAGTTCCTATTTCCCAAGGATCTACTGCTATTAATCTTCTGTTATATTTTTGTGCAACCTCAGCTAATAACTTTGTTGTCTCTCCTTTAAAACAACCTATTTCTATCAAATCGCCAGTCCATGTTTCCACGCAATATTCTGCTACTCTAGCAATTCTTTGTCGCTGATGAAAACTGCCTCGATTGAAATTTTGAGGCATATCTATTTTTTCTTCTTTTGTTGTTTTCTGAAGAATATTTATCAAATCTTTGATAATAGACTCAGGTTTATAGTCACCCTTTAATTTTCTTAGTTCTATTTTAGTCTGTTGTAGTTGAAGTTTCGTTTGTTCTGACTCTTGTTTTACTTGTTCTAACTCCTCCTGCTTTTGCTGCAACTTCCCCTGGGACTCCTCCAAAGTCCCCATCGTCTTTTCCATCTGAGACTGATACTCTTCCAAAACCCCCATAGTCTCACCTAACTGCGACTGTGACTGCTCCAGCAACTGCTCGGTCTCCTGCAACTTGGACTTAGTTTCCTCTAACTCCTGCTCAACTTTCCCATCTGACTCCGACTGCTGTTGCCCTCCCTTTTCCTTAAGTTGATGTAACTCAAGGTGGGTTTGCTCCAACTCTCCCAATACCTCATCTAACTGAGATTGCGATCGCTCTAACTCTTCTCTGACATCATGCAACTCGGATTTAGTTTTGTCCAGCTCCTGCTGAGTTTGTTGCCACTTAGTCTTAGCTTCTTCTAGTTCTTTTTCTATTGTTGCTGCCATTAATTTATATTCCCCTTAATTTTTTCAAATATTCCCAAGGTCTCGATAAAATCAAATTCTAAAAATTAAATTATTTAACTATTCTGAGTAAGTGACTTTATCGTACCTCTATTTGTTCCAAATATTCCTACATTTTTTTCACAAAAATTCTGATTTAATTTCTGCTGTTGAATATTTATTAGTACTTACGCATTTTTCTGGCTAAAACACTATATATGCCATAGTGCTATAGTTTTTATCAGTGTCTTTTCGTAAGTCCTGTTTATGTATTTTTGCTCATTTTTTATTTGTCTAATTGATTAAATCTGTCCTCTACCCATTTATTTTTCACTACCTACTAAAACTTTATTCTGCATTTTCATTGTCCGCTTCATCAATTTTTGCCATTCTTCGGAATTAGTGAGTTTTTCACTATCCAACTCTAGACCTTTTTGCTGAGAGAAATTAGCAAAACTATCTAACCATTCCATTACTATTTCTGTCCGAGAATTTTCAGTATATTTCAAAGATTTCTGAAGGCGTTCTTGCATTTCAACTAAATCACCTTTTTGATAAGCATACCAAGCTTCCCAAACTAATAGTTGATATTCTGTTTGACTCTCGGATTTAGAATTTCTCAGAATGGCTTGTTGATACTGCAATTTTTCTAATTCTGACTGAGTTTGTGTTAGTTGAGACTTTGTTTTTACTAACTCTTTTTGTGCATTTTGTTGTTGAGTTTGAGATTGTTGCAATAATATTTCTGTCTGTCTCAATTGAGTCTGATTTTGTTGCAAGACTGCCTGAGTTTCCTGTAATTGTAGTTGCAGCTCTTTTCGTTCTTCATCAGTTTGATGTAGCTGAGTTTGAGACTCTTTTAATAATGTTGTTACCTGTTTCATTCGAGAGTGAGTTTGTTGCAATAGTGTTTCTGTCTGTTGCATCTGTTGTAGTTGTGAATTAGATTCTACTAATTCTGTTTGAAGTTCTTGCATTTGTAGATTAGTGCGCTTCAATTCTTGCTTTGTTTTATGTAATTGAGATTTAGATATTTGCCATTCCTGCCGATCTTTTTGAAGTTCTTTGAGTTGTGTTTCTGACTGTTGCAATATTGTTTCTTTTTGTTTGAGGTGAGAGTTAGATTCTGTTAATTCGGCTTGAGTTTGATTGAGCTGAGATTGAGTTTGTTGTAATTTTTGGCTAGTTTTTTGCAGTTCAGATTCTGATTTTTCTAATTCCTGTTGATGCTTTTGTAATTGAGAGTTAGATTCTGTTAATTCGGCTTGAGTTTGATTGAGCTGAGATTGAGTTTTTTGTAATTCTTTGCTAGTTTTTTGCAGTTCAGATTCAGATTTTTCTAATTTCTGTTGATGCTTTTGTAATTGAGAGTTAGATTCTGTTAATTCGGCTTGAGTTTGATTGAGCTGAGATTGAGTTTGTTGTAATATTGCCTCGGTTGTTGTGAGTTTTGATTGATAATTTTCCCACTCTTCTTGAGTTTGGTGTAACTGATTTTTATAAACTACTAATTCTCCTCTAGTTTCACATAAATCATGTTTTGTTACTCCTAATTCTGCCTGAGTTTTTTTCAGTTGTGAGTGGGAGTTTTCTAATACTTTTTCTGCATTTGTTAACTGTTCTCGGTCTTGTTGTAATGCTGCTTCAGTTACTATTAACTGAGACTGAGAATTTTCCCACTCTTCTTGAGTTTGATGTAGTTGATTTTGATAAGTTTTTAATGTGGCTTGAGTCTCATACAAATTATATTTGAGTTTCCCTAATTCTGCTTGAATTTGTTTGTTTTGGGATTCGGATTTTTCTAACAATACTTCTGTTTTTTCTAGCTGAGATTGAGAGTTTTTCCATACTGATTCTGTTTGCTGAAGTCTATAAGTAAATTGTTCTAGTTCTTCTTGGGTTTGATGTAGTTGTGACTGATTTTGTACTAGCTCTCCTTGAGTTTCCTGTAGTTCAGATTTTGTTTGTATAAGTTCTTTTTCTATTTGCTGAGATTTTTTTAATTTACTTTCAGCGTTATTTAGTTTTGACTGGCATTGTGTTAGTTCAGTTTGAGTTTGATGTAATTGAGATTTGGCTGTAGTTAGTTCATTTTCTGTTTGGTCAAATCTGGCTTGGATATGTTCAACTTTTTTCAGTTGAGACTGAGTTTCTTCTAATACTTTTTGAGTTTGATATAATTGAGATTTTGCTGTAGTTAGTTCATTTTCTGTTTGGTTAAATCTGGTTTGAATATGTTCAACTTTTTTCAGTTGAGACTGAGTTTCTTCTAATACTTTTTCTGTGTCATGGAGTTGTTTTTGAGATTCTAATAATGTTGTTTCGGTGGTATCGAGTTGAGAAACATATTTTTCTAACTCATCTCGTGTTTGTGTTAATTGAGACTTGGTTTGTGTTAGCTCTAATTGACTTTGTTGGTATCTATCTTTATATTTTTCTAATTCTGCTAATAAGTTTTTATTCTGACTTTCTACACTACAAAAATTCATCCAGTCTTGAAAAGCCCAAATTCTATAGGGTGATGATTTAATTTTTTCTTGCCAGGAAAAGTCTGGTGTTTCATCAGTAGGTTTCCAAGCTCTTGCTTCTAATTCCTGGTACATTTCTATCGCTTCAGGAAAGTAATAATCTATGAGGGTGGATCTATGGTCTTCTCCTGATAATTGATTATTAAATAATGATGGTTCGTAAATATTGGCAGCGGGATAATTAAAGTTTGTCTTGAATTTTTGATTTATTGCTTCAATAAATACTTGTTGGTTATTTATGATTGTTTGAATATTTGTCAGTAGACAATGATTAGCAGCATGATTATAAAAATCAATAATTTTTTGATTATAGTGTAACCATAATTTTACTGCTAATTCTGGTTGACTTTGAAATATTTTATCTTGCCGACTATACAGAGAATTAACGACTTCCCAAGGGGAACGATAAATTAATAAAAATTTGGCATTTGGCAGTAGATTAGCCCAAAAATCTAGAAACAAAGTTGTACGAGGTTCTTTCCATCCCCAATTTCCACTTATAGAATTTTTGGCGATAATTTCTTTTGCTCTTTCTACAAAATTTTCTTCTATATCTATTCTTTCTTGGAGGGTCCAACCATCTGCATCTATTCCTTGAGATTCTAATACTTGTTGATTAAATTCATAGAAGTCTAAATTTTCAAAATATCCTTGAGGATTATCTTCTGTTCCTTCCATTAATTTCCGACCAATATGTAAACCCGAACTTTGGAGGATAGAAGCTGTTAAGGAGCTTCCAGAACGGTGCATACTGGTAATAATTAGAGTTGATTTTTCTGTTTTTTGTATCATATTGATTTTGATTATTTATTAGTTATTAATATTACTAGATTATTTTTTTGACCGTCAATTTTTGGAATGGTTCGGGAATTAATATTTTATACAAAACTTGCTAATTTAAACAGGTCTAATATTGATTAGGATAAGTTAGCAGGCTATATAATTTTTACTTCTGATACCATTATTCATATAGATTTATCAATCACTTATATCAAGTCTCATTAATTAGCCTAGGGTCATTTCAGTTATTAGTTATCAGTACCGACCACTAAAGTATCAGGCTTGAAATACTGAACTGAATATTTTTTCATCCCCTTAAAAGGGGAGGCTTTAGACCTCATTTTTTGGTAAAAATGTTCTTTTCTCTAGGCGAGAATTTTTTTTCCGTTTGTCATGGAGAGCAAACAAAAATCCCCTTGTTCCCTACTCCCTAAATTTTTTATTGGGGTTATTTGAAAGAGACATGATATTATATTAATTTTTTGGTTGTTACCATTTATCCATTTCTATCTTAATTTTCAGTTAGGACAGACTCAAATAAATTTAGTTTTATTTTAATCTAACTAATTTTATCATCTTCTCGATCCACTCAAAAAATTTGATTAGGTTCCAACTTATGACTGAAACTAAGACGCATTTAGATTTTATATTCTCTGTTCTCTGTTAAGCGTTAAGGGTTTCCTTTGACAAATAAGTTACAGCAGTTTGCCACTTTCTGGAGGTACAAAATTTTGGGAAGTAGGCAACAGAACCAGAAGGCAAAACAAAAGACAAAATAGAGATTAATCTAAAACTATACCTCACCATCCACCAAAAGTGCTGTATATAGTTTAAATGCTTAAGGGCTTACCATCAAATTATTTATTGAAAAAATTAATCCTATAATAAAAATTTTAATTGACTCTGGTAAATTTAGTAATATTGGCTCAAGTAAGTGATATAGGAAAATATTTCCTATATGATGTTAACTACATCAGGGTAATTTATTCTATCTAAATTGACAGACAGAATTAACGTAAGCATTTCGGTCCGAATGCGGAGCTAACAGCTATTAGTTGTCAGCTCTCAGCTCTTATGAGAGGTTTTAAATGAATATAGACTTTAAAGCTAACTTTAGTAGATAAGTATAAATTATACTTCAATTAGTATAAGCTTTGTTCTAAAACTAAAAGCAATAGCTGAATGCGAGCGCATCCCGCAGGGAAGTGCTGATAACTGACGGCTGAATGCTGATGAATTAACCTACTAAAATACTGTAGAATATCAACAGCTAATGAGCAATATTGCCCAATCCATAATTATCAAATAAAGGATTTTTTAAATAATAATGTCAACCTCAACAATAGCAACAGAAACAGAAAGCAGCGTCAACTATCTTCGTACTGCAAATAAACTACTAAGAGAAGGTAATTTAGCAGAAGCTGTTGATGCTTACCAACAAGTAATTCAACTTAATCCTAAATCGGCAGTAGCTTATCAAAACTTGGGAGAAACTCTTGGTTTACAGGGAAATTTAGAAGCTGCAGCAAATATATATCACCAAGCAATTCAACTCCTACCAAACTATTCTTGGTCTTACTATAATTTAGGAGAAATTCTAATTAAATTAGATAGATTTGATGAGGCAGTTATTTATCTAAATCAAGCAATTGAAATTAATCCAGAATTTCCTAAATTTTATAGTAGCTTGGGATTTGCTTTGGCAAAACAAGGATTATTTGATGAGGCAATAGTTGCCGATCGTCATGCTATTGAAATTGACCCAAACTTTGCTTCAGCTTATCAATATTTAGGGGAAGCTTTAGCAAATAAAAAAGAGTGGAATGAATCTATAGATGCTCTTAGTCAAGCGATTGAAATTAATCCCTATTTGCCAGAATATCATTTGAGTTTAGGTAAGGTTCTAGAAAACTCTGGTCAACTCGAACAAGCAATTATTTCTTATCGTCATGCTCTTGACTTAAACCCAGATTTAGCACAAGCTTACTATTATATTGGGCTAGCTTTAACTAAGTTACAAAAATGGGAAGAAGCCATTGAGGCTTGTATGCAAGCTATTTCCCTAAATCTCAAAAATGCTGAAGTTTATCATCATTTAGGAGCAGCTTTAGCACAACTCAAAAAATGGGAAGAAGCTATTGCTGCATATCAAAATGCAATTGAATTTAATCCTAATGCAGCAATAATTCATCATCAGTTAGCTTATGCTTTTGCTCAACTCAAAAAATGGGAAGAAGCTATAACTGAATATCGTGAAGTTCTCAGAATTAATCCCAATTCAGCAGTTGTATATGACCAATTGGGAGAAGCATTAACAGAAATGCAAAAGTGGGAAGAAGCAATAAATTGTTATCAAAAAGCTGTGGAAATTAAACCAGATAATCAAAAGTTTAACCAGCATCTACAAGAGGCATTGGCTAGAAGACAAGAACAGAATAAAACTGTCATAGATTCTCATTTGAAATTAGCAGAAATGATGGAACAACAAGGGTTTATTGAGGAGGCTATTTCTGCTTATCGTCGAGTGGTAAATCTTAATCCCACTGCTGCCGATATTCACCATAAATTAGGATATGCTTTGGCAAGTTTAGAAAAGTGGAATGAAGCGATCGCTTCTTATAATAAGGCAATTGAACTTCATCCAAATTCGGGTATTGTACATTATCATTTGGGCGAAGCTTTGGTTAATTTAGGCTTAGATGAACAAGCAATATCTTCTTTAGAAAAAGCTATTGAACTTGCACCAGATTTATCTAGTGCTCATCAAGCTTTAGAAAATTTACAGGCAAAATAAAGAATAGGGAATAGGGAATAGGGAATAGGGGAATAGGGGAGTAGGGGAGTGAGGGAGTAGGGGAGTGAGGGAGTAGTAAACATCAGAATAATTAACATTAATTTTGGTAAAATTAGCAAAAAAATTCCATGGGCATAAGTTAATTACTTAATAACTGAAGTGTTGCTGAATAATTAAGGTAAAAATCCTCTCCTTTAAAGGAAAAACAAGAAAAAATTTTCACGCTCTGCGTCAATCCTATCCTTGAAAAGAAGAGGTAATTATTAATTATTAATTATTAATTATTAATTGTTGAACATCTCACCACTCCCTACTTACTTATATGTATTCAGTGGCGAAATGCTGTTTTGGCGTTGAATAAAAAGTCATGCGTAGGGGCGAGTGACATCCAATGATTACATAGTATCACGATTTTTTTGAGGATGCAAGGGGAAATACCTTGCCGTTTTTTGGGGCTTCACAGGATGATAAATTTTCTGGATTTGTGAATATAGCGCCATTCGGAGCAAGTGCGGTAGCTACATCACTTCTGCATGAGTATATATGGATGTGTTGATGGGGTGAAAATTTTTCCTGTCGCCATTCTCGCCACTTCTTTATTGAAGTGCTTCCCTGGATGATAATTTTCTCTGCTTTAATGTCTGAGTATCCCTTCCATAAGTATTCAGTGGCGAAATGTTGTTTTGGGGTTGAATAAAAAGTCATGCGTATGGGCGAGTGACACCCAATGATTACATACTATCGCGATTTTTTTGAGGATGCAAGGGGAAATTCCTTGCCGTTTTTTTGGAGCTTCACAGGATGACAACTTTTCTGGATTTGTGAATATAGCGCCATTCGGAGCAAGTGCGGTAGCTACATCACTTCTGCATGAGTATATATGGATGTGTTGATGGGGTGAAAATTTTTCCTGTCGCCATTCTCGCCACTTCTTTATTGAAGTGCTTCCCTGGATGATAATTTTCTCTGCTTTAATGTCTGAGTATCCCTTCCATAAGTATTCAGTGGCGAAATGCTGTTTTGGCGTTGAATAAAAAGTCATGCGTATGGGCGAGTAACACCCAATGATTACATACTATCGCGATTTTTTTGAGGATGCAAGGGGAAATTCCTTGCCGTTTTTTGGAGCTTCACAGGATGATAACTTTTCTGGATTTGTGAATATAGCGCCATTCGGAGCAAGTACGGTAGCTACATCGCTTCTACATGAGTAAATATATGTATGGCGTTGCATAAAGTGCGGCATGAATTTTAGGCTCTCGAACACAGGAAGTATAAAAAACACGCCCATGGGATTTACCTTCTGCCAAAAGTTTCATCCCGCCCCTCAGCAACGCCTATATTGATGTGTTGACCTATATCGATCTGTTAATGGTAGAAAATTTTTGCGATCGTTACTTCTGTTCCTAGAGTTTCACAGAATGATAATTTTTCTGGTGTTTTGATGGTGTGAGTATCTCTTGTATATATATTCAGTGAGGATATGCTGTTTTGGGGTTGAATAAAAAGTCATGTGTAGGGGCGAGCAACACCCAATGATTACATACTATCACGATTTTTTTGAGGATGCAAGGAGAAAAGCCTTGCTGTTTTTTTTGAGCTTCACAGAATGCAGATTAATCATCCGTATATCCGTGGCCAAATCCTGGTCTAGCAGTTGCTCAAATGTAATGGTAAGTAGCTGAATGTATAGCGCTACGCATTAAGGTGTTTGACATTTCTAAACTCTGTTAGCGGATCTTTTCCCCAGGAAAAACGCTTTAACAGTTTACTATTCCCTATTCCCTATTCCCTATTCAAGTAGCGCTTAAAAATTGAAAAACTTATGTTTTGCGTTGATACTTAATCTAAAAATCATTACCACTGAGCAACGCCAACATTTATCAATTTGGTATTACAAGTTGACCTGCGGAATGTGAGCTACAACATAGCACTACAAGAATTGGTTAAGAAATTTTTCAATCCTGTTCGGGGAGCGTTTCTGCACGAAAAATTCTTTGACAGTTCGCTGTTCCCCTGTTCCCCTATTCCCTAGTGCGTAGCGCTATATTACTTAAAAATAACTTTCTGCAATAGCACCTAATAAGGGAGATATTACTAATTGAAATGGATAATTCCAAGAACCAATAATTAAAACTACCCCTAAAGGTTCTGGATAAATTTTTGCTCCGACAGGAAACTGTTCAATGGGGGTAGAAACTTTTCGAGGTTTTGTCCAAAATTTTAGTTTTTTAATTGGATTATTTATCTCTGTGACAAAAGCAAGTTCAAAATAGGCTTCAAAAGTTGGTCGATTCAAATCTGCTTTAATAGCAGCAATTATTTGTTCTTGATAATCTGAAACAACCTGCTTTAAAAGTTTAAGTTGTTCTATTCTAAATTCAACATTTCTAGTTTTTCCTGTGGCAAAAAATTGACGTTGTTTATTTAATATATTAATGATTGATGATTGGTCTAAAACCATAGTTTGTCTCCTATGTTTTAGGGAACAGGGAAGGGAATAGGGAATAGGGAATAGGGAATAGGGAATAGGGAATAGGGAATAGGGAATAGGTTTACCTCATTAGTCTGAGAAACGCTATATCAAATTGGTATTAGGTGGTAGGTGTTATACCAATTTTATGTGAGGTGGCATAGAATTATTTTTTCCTTCTTCCTTCTTCCTTCTTCCTTCAAAAAAAACTATTCAACTTGACTAAGACGACGTAAATTCAAAATATCGCTCATATTTTTAATCTGAGTACAAGTCTTTTCAAATTGTTGGCGATCGCTCACTTCAATACATAGATTAATAATTGCCGGGTAACCGGGACTTGTTTTAACTTGAGCATTTTTAACATTAACATTATTATCCATCAAACGAGACAAAATATCTTTCAAAACTCCGACTCTATCCATCACTTCTATACAAATATTAACTGGATAAGTTTGAGGTCGTCCTTGATTTTCATTAGTAGAATTCCAACTAACAGGAACTAACCTTTCTCCGGGTACATTTTCCACATTAGAACAACCTTGACGATGAATAGAAATACCATGAATGCGAGTTACACTACCAATAATAGGCTCACCTGGAATTGGATTACAACAACCAGCCAAATGATACATTAAACCTTCAACTCCAGCAATGGGATTAGACTTATCTGAAGATGAAGTTTGAGTGGAACGAGGTAGCATCAAAGTAGATTTATGCTCAGAAAATTCTTGACAAATATCTGAATTTTTCTCAACTTGTGTGACTTCTTTAGTTGCATCTCGTAGTCGATTAACTACTAAATTTAAAGTTACTTCACCGTAACCTAAAGCTGCCAATAAATCTTCCGCATTATGGTAATTAAATCTCTCAGCAACAAGTCGCATTTGCTCGGATTTGAGTAAAGATTCAAAACCTTTTTTACCCAATTCTTTTTCTAATAATTCTTTCCCTCTAGATATATTTCCTTCCCGATGAAAGCGTTTATACCACTGACGAATCCGGTTTCGTGCCCCATTAGTTACGACAAAATTTAGCCAATCTAGACTAGGATGCCCATTTTTTTGAGTTAATATTTCGACAATATCACCATTTTTTAATGGAGTATCTAAAGTGACAATCTTATCATTCACTTTAGCCCCTGTACAATGGTTTCCCACTTCTGTATGAATACGATAAGCAAAGTCTACTGAAGTCGAGCCTTGTTTGAGAGAAATAACATCACCTTTTGGTGTAAATACATAAACATCTTCATAGAATAAATCGCCTTTTATAGTCTCCAAATATTCCCGGTCGTCTATCAGGTCGCTTTGCCATTCCAATAACTGTCTTAACCAGGTAAATTTTTCATCTTCAGCCGTCATTTTAGTATTACTAGAACTGGTTTCTTTATACTTCCAATGAGCAGCAATTCCATACTCAGCAATATGGTGCATTTCTACAGTTCTAATTTGCACTTCTACAGGGCGACCTGCATTACCGATTACTCCTGTATGTAATGATTGATAACGATTAGGTTTTGGCAGACCAATATAGTCTTTAAATCTTCCAGGAATAGGGCGGTAAGAGTCGTGAATAATGGCTAAAGCTCGATAACAATCTTCCCTTTTATTCACAATAATTCTTAGTCCGGCAATATCATAAACTTCGTGAAATGCTTTTTGTTTTAAGTGCATTTTCCGATAAATTCCATACAGATGTTTAGGACGACCACTAATGTCGTAGCATTCTATTCCTGCTTGGTCTAATTTATGTCGTAAATTTTCTGTCATTTTTAACAATTTAGCCTCTCGGTCAGCTCTTTTATCTGTTACTAATTCTTGAATTTCTCGATAAGCTTCTGATTCTATATATTTAAAAGATAAATCTTCTAATTCCCATTTAATTCGACCAATTCCCAAACGATTTGCTAAAGGTGCAAATATTTCCCGTGTTTCTAATGCTTTACTTAACTGTTTATGACGTGGCAAATGTTGCAGAGTTCTCATATTGTGTAATCTGTCTGCCAGCTTAACAACGATTACTCTAATATCCTTTGCCATTGCTAAAAACATCCGACGAAAATTCTCAGCTTGTAGCTCTGTTTTACTAGAAAAATTAAATTTAGAAAGCTTTGTTACTCCTTCTACTAATAAAGCTATTTCTGAGCCAAATTTCTGTTCTATTTCTTCAATAGTTACATCAGTATCTTCAACAATATCATGTAGAAAACCTGCAGCAATCATTGCACTATCACCACCGAGATATTTCAACAATCCCGCAACAGCTATAGGATGACATATATAAGGTTCTCCTGATTTACGATATTGTCCTTCATGCAACTTATAAGCAAATTCAAATGCTTGACAGATTAAGGCTGTATCCAGGGAACAGCTAGTTAAATTATCGCTGTTATTTCTGTTATTTATACATTCTTGTAGCCAGTCAGGAATTACACATGAAAGTACAGATTTAGGTGCTAGAGTTTTTGTATTCATAGGAGTTAGTTTATAAATCGGGTTAATTGGTTGTTTCTTTAGTTAATTTAGACTAGAGATGCCAGAGTTATATTTCGGTCTTTTCTTCACCGAAATTATCAATTTATAGTTGATGATAAAGCGGTCTGAATTTCAATTAGCTTTGTACTTTATAGTTACAGTTTTTTTGAAATTATCTGTTGTTTTTTATACTTTAATTCTTATAAAAAAAATATGGAAAACTATGTATAATCATTGCGATAAGATTATATTATCAAATCGGGATAGATGTCTATGTATATCTACAATATAACTTAATAATTGAGTAAGCAAACAGCCGTGAGCTATTAGCTATCAGCTATTAATTTTGGGGAAGGTTATTTCAGTTATCAGTTATCAGTTATCAGTTATCAGTTATTAGTCATCAGTTGTCAGTTATAAAAGCAACCTTTGAAATTGAGTAAAGAATAAAAAGTTACTGCCAAAGTCCCCGGACTAAACTTTAGAAGTAATGAATAATTACTTATTGCTGTTAACGTAGTTCCGACCCAGGAGGCTAGCTGACTGCGAGCTAGCTGAATGCGAGCGCACGATCGACGGAAATGCTTACATTGATGACTCTAAAAAAGTATCAAAAATATTCATCAAATCAGTCATCGTAGAGTTACATTAATTTACAGATAAATTCAAACTTATTCTGTAACTTTACTGAATAATTAAGGTTTAAGACCTCTCCTTTAAAAAAGAAAAAATTTTCCCTTTTGCGTCAATCCTATCCGTTTTAAAGGAGAGGTAATTATTAATTATTAATTATTAATTATTAATTGTTAAATGAGCCTCTGAATATCCTATATTATTACCTTATATATACAAATTTTAATTGATTTATATTATGTTACCAAAGGAGCATAATCAGCGATATCAAAAATTCAGTCAAATGCTGAATCAGTTGCAACAACTTATGGCCCAAGAAAATCCAGAGCCAGAAAAAATATCGGCCATGAGGAAAGAAGTCCAACAGTTTTTCGAGACTCAGATTATGAGCTTAGATAACTTAGAACTAGATCGATCCATTGCATTTCAGGTAAAGTCTTACCTAACAGAGATACATAAGGAACTTCGACTGTTATACGTAGATTTAACCTTTTTGCAAGCATCTCGAAACCCTCAAACAACACAAACACGATTGGCCACTATCAAAGACCGTCTAAAAACCCTTATAGGCTATTGCGGGAATATACTTAGTAAAACAAAATTAACACAGGATGAGGAATATATACGATGAAAAGTCCCAAGTACGATGTAGATTTAGAAGATGCCGTTTTGAATGATATTATCCCGGTAAAATATTGCCCAGAATCTAAAGGTTTTTGGATTTCGGGAAAAAATTATGAAGCTTGGTTAGACAGTTTACCCTCATGGTATGTCCCAGAAGAAATCTTACCTTACAATCAATTTGAAGATTTTGTCCCTTCCCCTTTTGATGGTAAAGCAGGGTTATGTCCAGAATGTGGTACTTATTTATCACGCATCAAAATAAATATTAAAAAACCTTTCTATATAGAACGTTGTTTACATGATGGTGGTATTTGGTTTGATGATGCTGAAGAGTGGAAAATTTTAGAATCTCTTGGACTGCACACAAAAATACATGAGATGTTTTCTAGTCAATGGCAAGCTAAGGTGCGTCTGCATCAACAAGAAATGATTAATCGTCAGACTGTTATTGATAAATTGGGAGAAGAAATTGCTGAGTATATTTTTCAATTAGCAGATATATTAGAGGATAATCCTGATGGAGATTGTGCTGCTACTTATATGTTGCGTAGATTTGAAAATAAAAGAAAGGAGTTAAATGGAAAGTTTAGTGTAGGGAGTCAAGGTTAATATTTTAAGTCAAAAGTCAAAAGTCAAAAGTTAAAAGTTAAAAGTAATATTTTGAAGACTCAAAACAAAGAATTCAAAAGTCAAAAGTCAAAAATTCAAAGTAATATTTTGAAGATTCAAAACAAAGAATTCAAAAGTCAAAAGTCAAAAGTTAAAAGTTAAAAGTTAAAAGTTAAAAGTTAAAAGTAATATTTTGAATACTCAAAACAAAGAATTCAAAAGTCAAAAGTCAAAAATTCAAAGTAATATTTTGAAGACTCAAAACAAAGAATTCAAAAGTCAAAAGTCAAAAGTCAAAAATTCAAAGTAATATTTTGAAGACTCAAAACAAAGAAT
>JAXHSW010000003.1:67341-82774 GCA_034190295.1 Cyanobacteriota bacterium
GTCAAAAGTCAAAAGTTAAAAGTTAAAAGTAATATTTTGAAGACTCAAAACAAAGAAGTCAAAAGTCAAAAATTCAAAGTAATATTTTGAAGACTCAAAACAAAGAAGTCAAAAGTCAAAAATTCAAAGTAATATTTTGAAGACTCAAAACAAAAAAGTCAAAAGTCAAAAGTTAAAAGTTAAAAGTAATATTTTGAAGACTCAAAACAAAAAAGTCAAAAGTCAAAAGTTAAAAGTCAAAAATTCAAAGTAATATTTTGAAGACTCAAAACAAAGAATTCAAAAGTCAAAAGTCAAAAGTCAAAATTTAAAAGTAATATTTTGAAGACTCAAAACAAAGAATTCAAAAGTCAAAAGTCAAAAGTCAAAATTTAAAAGTAATATTTTGAAGACTCAAAACTTTGACACTACAGTAATTTAACCGAAATTATTTCACATCTAAAGGAGCGAAACTATTAGTAACATTATTTTTTTAGCTGGTATAAAACCTAAAACCTAAAACCTAAAACCTACCACCTACTACCTACCACCTAATAATGAATTCCTTACTTGATATAAAAAATCTACGAGTAGCTTATCCCGAAAAACGTGGAAAATCTCATTGGGCAGTAAATGATGTCTCCCTCACACTTCAACCTGGTGAAAAATTAGGATTAGTAGGAGAATCTGGATGTGGTAAATCTACTCTTGGACGTGCTGCTATGAGATTATTACCCAAGTCAGTACAAGTTGAGGGATCTATAACATTTGGGGGAGAATATATATTTGAGATGAACCCCTCTCGACTGAGAAAATTTCGTGGAGAAGCAGTAGCATTAGTTTTCCAAGACCCCATGACTCGCCTCGATCCATTAATGACTATTGGGGATCATTGTGTAGAAACAATTCAAGCACATCAACCCAATATATCTAAATCTCAGGCACAACAAAAATCTATAGAAACTCTGGAAGCAGTAAATATTCCCGCCAGTCGTTGGTCTCAATATCCCCATGAATTTAGTGGGGGAATGCGACAAAGGGTAGCGATCGCTCTAGCTTTACTACTAGATCCCAAATTAATTGTTGCGGATGAACCTACTACTAGCTTGGATGTAACTATTGCGTCTCAGATTTTACGGGAACTTACCAGACTTTGCCAAGAGCGTCAGACTTCCTTATTATTAATTTCCCATGATTTAGCAATGGTAGGAGAATATTGTGACCGTATTGCTGTAATGTACGGAGGTGAAATAGTAGAAACAGGTTTAATTAAACAAGTTATCCACCATCCCCAACATGAATATACCAAATCTCTATTTCAAGCAGCTTTACATATTCAAGTAGTTGAAACTCCTCCTCAAGTTCAACCAGAAATATCTGAATTAACAGAAGCTCCCAAAATCCTCAAACCAATTTTGCAGGTCAAAAATTTACAGAAGTACTATACCTTAGAAAGTAATTTTATAGAGCAGTTATTATTTTCTGGAAAAAGCAAACTTATTAAAGCAGTAGATGGAGTTAACCTAGACCTTTATCCTGGGGAAATAGTAGGATTAGTGGGAGAATCTGGTTGTGGTAAAAGTACCCTATCTCGGACTATTTTACAATTAATTAAATCTACTTCTGGCTCAGTCGAATTTCAAGGGAAAGACTTAACAAGTCTCTCTTTATCAGCATTGCAACCCTACCGTCGCGAGATGCAAATGATTTTTCAAGACCCCCTAGCGTGTCTTAACCCGATGATGACTGTTGAGCAGATAGTAGCTGACCCCCTATTTATCCATCATTTGGCTAATGCAGGGGAAGCTAAAATTCAAGTGGAGCAAATGTTAGAAAAGGTAGGTTTGACTCCTGTAGCAGAATATGGTATGCGATATCCTTCCGAATTATCTGGAGGACAACAACAGAGAGTAGCTATTGCTAGAGCTTTGATTACTAATCCAAAATTGATTATTTGTGATGAACCTGTAAGTATGTTGGATGCTACTATTCAGACTCAAGTTTTGGAATTAATGTTGGAGTTAAAGGAAGAATTAAATTTAACCTATTTATTTATTACCCATGACTTGTGGGTGGCTAGATTTATTTGTGACAGAATTGCTGTTATGAATGGTGGAAAAATTGTCGAGGAGGGGAGAACTGAAGAAATATTTAATTATCCCCAACATTCTTATACTCAGACATTGTTAAATGCGGCGCCTTTATTGCAGAAATAAGAAATAAGAAGGAAGAAGGAAGAAGGAAGAAGGAAGAAGGAAGAAGGAAGAAGGAAGAAGGAAAAATCTTACGTTGTCTGAGTTTTAAGTTTTTAGAAGTTGGGGATTTAAACCTAAGCTTTTAGTGTGACGAAAGCTATTTGTGGAGCATTCCGGTACGGAAAATAGCGATCGCTAGTTAACGGAAAACTTTTAAAATTCTGACTCCTAATTACTACCAAAATATTACATAAGACTTCTTGCAGAAGTCAGGGAATAGGGAATAGGGAATAGGGAATAGAGGGATAAAATTGTTGATTTCATAGTCTTGAATTGATTTAATTAACACTTTTGCCAGAGGTATATAGCATTAGATAAAACATATTTTATAGCAATTCCCAAGAAGCATTTCTGCACAAAATTCCTTTATTGCGCGGGAGTGATAAGACTCAGTAACTTGAGAAACGCTATATATGAAATACAAAAAATTGTGCAAATCTCCCCATATCCCCATTCCCCTCATCTCCCGCACTCTCCATCAATTTTTGGTAGCAAACATTAACGTATTTCATATTAGTTTTATAAGGTGTGCAAGTTTTAAAATTGTCATATTGACTGATAATAATCTTCAAGATTTAACTTAAAATTAGTAATCAAGTAGAAATTTATTCTGAAAATATAATCATTATGAATACTGAAGAAAAATCTTTACTCTTTAAAGTCAAAATAACCTATATTAATGGAGAAACTCAAACCTTTGAAGTATCAGGACAAGGATGGGAAGATATTGGTATTGCTAGTCGTCTTTTTCAAATCCAAAAATCTGATAAATTAGTTTTACAATTAACAGATAATAGTATTCAAGTTATTCCCTACAGTAGTATTTTATATTTAACAGTCGATCCTGCACCTCCTAAACTGCCAAAAGATGTAATTACTGGAGTGACTTTATCATCAGTTAAAAAGGATTTACATTAGACTTCTTGCAGAAGTGAGGGAATAGGGAATAGGGAATAGGGAATAGGGAATAGGGAATAGTTAATTTCATATCTTGAATTGATGTAATTAAAATTTCTGCAAGAAATATATTGATTTTGGTAATACAAGTTTCCAGTTTATATAGCAGGGAATAGGTATGGAGGGAACAGGGAATAGTTAATTTCATATCTTGAATTAATGTAATTAAAAATTTTGCAAAATGTCTCTTGATTTGATTTTTGTGAAACAAGTTTCCAGTTTATATAGCAGGGAATAGGTATGGAGGGAACAGGGAACAGTTGGAAAAACATTTCCTAGTCTAATATTCATCATCCGCATAAGTCAAACACCAATTATTTCTTAGCTATAAAAAGCATCCTGTTTGTCTTGCAAATGTAAATTACAGCACTTTTTAAGATAGTGAGGTACAGTTTTAAAATTAATCTTTTTTTCCCTACTGCCTACTGCCTACTGCCTACTCCCTAAAGTCCTAAAATTTTGTACCTCATCAACTCCAAAACTGCTGTAAGTGTATCTAATTTGAAATTAATAAAAAAATATTCTATTATCAAATGAATCAAATATATCGATACTCAGATAAATTATTTGTAGTCCGAAATTTACTGGATAATAAGCAATGCGATAAATACATAGAAATGGCTGAATTGATTGGATTTGAACCAGCGACTATCACAACAAGTCAGGGATTCGTTATGGACAAAAGTATTAGAAATAATGATAGAGTTATTTTAGATGATGAAAAGTTAGCAAAAGAATTATTTGAAGTCACAGAACCTTACATTAAAAATCCTTGCAAAGGATTATATTGTACTGGTTTAAATGAGAGATTCAGGTTTTATAAATATTCTCCTGGTCAAAAGTTTGGTTGGCATTATGATGGTTACTATGAAAGAGAAAATGGTGAACGTTCGAGATGGACTTTATTGTTTTATCTAAATGATGGTTATGAAGGTGGTGCAACAAAATTTAGAACTAAAGAAGTAACCGGAAATAAAGGAGATGCTTTGTTTTTTTTACATCGTCAATTGCATTGTGGTGAAATGGTAAAATCTGGCGTTAAATATGTTTTACGGACAGATATCATGTATGAGTCTGAGAGTAATTAACTATTAATTAAAAGCAGAACTGAAAAGCTTTAATTTTCCTTACTTATACCAAATGTCAGCTCTAAATTTATTTATCTACTTTACCTAATAATTAAGGTTTAAAGCCTCTTATGAGCAAGGAGAAACAAGAAAAAATTTTCATGATTAGTCAGTCCTCTTCTTTTCAAGGAGAAGTAATTATTAATTATTAATTGTTGAATGCTATATTCCACATTCTTCAGCACGAGAAAAAAATGTGCCCATACTACCAAAACGAGCTAATTGTTCGTGATGATAACCTGCTGTAGCTGGAAAATGTCCTTTCGGTGCATCCCTAGAAAAGTTTAACTTTTCATACTTAAAATCACCATCAAAACCTGGTTTTGTTTGCCAACCTACTGCGGTAGCAAATTTTCTCCAAGCTTGATATTTTTTATTTACTCTAATAGATTCATAAATAGATTTAGGTGTTTCTCCCAATTCTTGAATAATTTGTAATTGAACACTATAGCCAAATTTTCCTTGTGAGTTTTTACTCCACATTTTATCTAGTCTTTCTAAATCTTTACAACTGAGTCTCATACCATATCCTGGAGGTATCATTCTTTTGGCTCCATTAGCCCATATTTGTAGTAGTAATTCCCAATTTTGTTTATCTGCTTTTTGCCATTTTCCTACTTTTATAAAAGCAGTTAGATGAGAATACATTTTTTCTCGATCTACTCCCCTACCTGCTTTAATTAAAGTTAAGTATTCTGTATATTCAACGATTTTAGATTCAGATTCTGAGACTGTTTGATGAGGCTGAGAATTTGGAATAATATCTCGATCTTGATTTTGATTTTTCATCTGACATCCTACAGTTATAATTGCCAAATATATGCCAATTATCATCAATAAATTTAGATATTTTCAAGATTTTTTCATGGTAAAAATGATCGTTGATTTGAGTATTTATTATATTACTTTTAAAAAATAATGTTACAAAAAGCCAAACTCTAATATAGCAATTCCCAAAAAGCGCTTCTGTACAAAATTCTTTTGCTTTAAGGAGTAGGGAATAAAAAAGAAGAAAAACAACTGTACCTCAGTAACTTGAGAAATCCTATATAAACAATGACTGAGAGTATTAATAATATAGCAATTCCCAAAAAGCGCTTCTGTACAAAATTTTAGATTCGAGGGAGTTCTTAAGAGGGAATAAAAAGACAAAAATATAACTGTACCTCACCTCATAATTAATAATTAATTATTAACTATTAATTATTGGAAAATTCAGGTTTGAAGCCTCCCCTTTTAAGGGGATAAAATAAAAATTTTTCCTTTTAATCAATCCCCTTTTTTTAAGAAAGGGTAATTATTAATTGTTCATTATTAATTGCTGAATAGCTTGAGAAACGCTATACCAATTTTATAAAATATTGCTACAGTCACAACACAGGGAATAGGGAAAGAAAAACATAAGAAAAAAGAGGAAAAAAGGCTGAATTTATGGAATTTATTTTTTTTATTGTAGGAATAAATCACAAATTAATATGTAATTATCTTTGCGGGTATTTGGTATTACATAATCTTTAAAAATGGTTTTTATAATTTATTTTCAACACCTATATCTATTATTTTCCTTTTTATTCGTTTATTTATTTATTTTTTATTCTTGCTTCTTGCTTCTTCCTTACTTTCCTGACTATACAAGGATTGCTATAAAATGAAAACACAATTTTCTCTAAATTTAACCATTGGAATATCTCTAATTGCTAATCTAATTGTAGTAATAATAATTGGCTCTTTATTGCAATATGTAGATTTAACTCATGTTACTACTGTTGGTTCAATTATTTTCTTAACTTGGTTTCTGTTACCGAAAATTTTTCCTATTCAAAAAACTAAAACTATCGGTACACAACATGATTTTGGTATGGCTGCTAGTTGCCTATCTATTGGTTTATTGTATGGGATATTTCCTGAATATCCCAAAAGTTATCTGAACTACATCCTAAATTTATGTCGAGTTACACCATTTTTAGCAATACTTTTTTGGTTATATAGTTTAGGGTTAACTGCTTTTCCTTTAGTATTAAAGATTATTTGGTTATTGCTAACAATACCTATGATTTATCTACTTAATATTGGTGCTAATAAACTAAGTTATGCAATTTACATACCTGGAATTCTGTTACCAATCTTAGAAGCGATCGCTCTCATAACAGGTGTTATAAAATTTTCTCTTCTAGATAGAGCGATTAAAGTAGAAATAGGGGAAAGTCTATTAATAGTAATTGGTTTTACGATATTAGCAGTAATATGGGCAGGAAGTTTACAACTAATATCAAATACCCAGATTTACAAAAGTAAAGTACCTTTAGATGAGCCTAGAGTTTGTATTTTTGTTAGAATTATTAATCCCGAAAATCAAGACTGTAAAGCAAACTCTACTGCTCTGGATAAACAGCGTAAATTTTTACATAAATATGCAAATAAACAAGGGTATAAACTCGATCGTATTGAATATATTGTAGATAATGATTCTACAGAAGAAACAGAAGAATTAAAACAATATTGCCAAGGACTTAAATCTTTATTTGAAAATCAAAGTTACAATATATTTTTGGTAGAGCAAGAAGAAAATTTATCAAGATTTGGTATTGAAGAAGCTAAACGTATCCTCGAAGAAAATGGGAAATATTTTGAAGTTTTTAATCAAGACATTGCCAAATTGAGAAAAATAAAAAATCAACAGATTTTTACTGTTTCTGCAATCCTACAGATATTTATTACTATCGGCGGATTAGTAGGAGGTTGGTGGCTAAATTTATTGTAACCATTTCCTGCGGAATGCTACGCAAACAGTTATTAGCATTATTATGTCACTTCTTACTTTTCCCTTTTTACTTATTCCCTGTTTCTTCCTTCTGACCGAATAATTAAGGTGAAAATCCTCTCACTCGCCGTGGAGAAACAATGAATTAATGTTCCTTTTATTCAATCAATTCCGTTTTTAGGGAGAAGTAATTATCAATTATCAATTATCAATTATTCATGATTGAATTTTCCCTTTTTACTTATTCCTTGTTTCTTCTTTCTGACCGAATAATTAAGGTGAAAGTCCTCTCACTCGCCGTGGAGAAACAATGAATTAATGTTCCTTTTATTCAATCAATTCCGTTTTTAGGGAGAAGTAATTATCAATTATCAATTATCAATTATTCATGATTGAATTTTCCCATTTTACTTATTACCTTGTTTCTTCCTTCTGACAGAATAATTAAGGTGAAAATCCTCTCACTCGCCGTGGAGAAAAAAGCGGTCGTTCGCGTATCTCGGAACGGAGTTCTTTCTTCGGAGCTTTCCGTAGGGTAGGATGGGGAGGTCTCAGAGCCATATCCAATCGACTAAGAGAAGAAAAAATTTTCCCTACCGCGTCAATCCTCTTCTTTTCAAGGAGAGATAATTGTTAATTATTAATTGTTGAATTATTCCTTAATTAACAGCTAATTCAGAATGGATTATCAACCATTAGAAAAATTATTAAATAGACTAAGAGATTGCCTCAAAGCTAAAGATTGGAAAATAGCTAATGAGATTACCTTTTGTCTTTTTTTTGAAACTGTTCCAGAAGATATTAGTAACCCTGGATGGATTCATTATCAGGATTTACATAAGATTAAAGATGAAGTTTTAAAAGAAAGCGATCGCCTCTGGGTATTTCATTCTCAAGGACATTTTGGTTTCAGCGTACAATGGCAAATTTACTATCAATTATACCTAGAATTATATCGAGAAGGAAAACTTAGATATCCCATGATTTTGGAAGAAACTTTTGCTGAAAAAGTTGGTCGTACTATCAATGCTGCTTATGATATTAAAGAAGTTAATTTCAGTTTAGATTTTCCTCAAGGATATTTACCCTGGTTTCACTGGCGTGATTCTCAAAACTATAAGTTTCGTAGTGGAATTATGGGAGGTGGTGGTAAAGGTTGGGAAGCAATTTTTTATGTAGCAGGATTATTAGAAAGATGTGGTGTTATACCTTCTGAAGGAAAAGTATTGAATCGTGAAGAAATAATAGAAAAAATAGAAGAAGGTAATCTTAATTTTAGTCGAGGTAATTTAGTAGGAATTGATTTACAAGGAATAGATTTATCTAATGCAAATTTTATAGGTGCAGATTTAAGTCAAAGTAATCTTGCTAAAGCGAAATTAAATCAAACTAACTTTCATTCTGCTAATCTCTATGAAGCTAATTTATCTGAAATACAAGGAATCAATACTTGTTTTAGACAAGCTAAATTGGAAGGTACAATTTTTCGGCAAGCTCAATTTGTTAATGTTGAATTGACTAAAGTTTCTGCATTTAGAGCAATATTTGATGAAAGTAAGTGGGAAAATGTGAATGCAACTGAGGGAGATTTTTTTGCAGCAAATTTTTACTGGGTTATCTGCAAAAACACCTCTTTTGCAAAAGCCGATATTTCCTATACAAGTTGGCAAGAAGCAATTTTAAAAGACTGTGATTTTGCAGGCTTAGTTAAAAATAAAGCTAGACTCAAAATGACTAAATTTGTAGGCAAAAATTGGAATGATAAATTAGACAACCTAACAACTTCTAACACAAATACTTCAACTACTCTTCCTATACATAAATATAAACCTATAGATAATACATCACCGACTATTTTCATTATTGATGATTCAATTACAGTCAGAGAATTATTAAGTATGACTTTTGCTAAAGCAGGATATAAAGTCGTTCAAGCTAGAGATGGGAAAGATGCTTGGGAGTTATTAAAAGTTGGTTTAATTTGTGACTTTATTTTATGCGATATTGAAATGCCTCGTATGGATGGTTTAGAGCTTTTATCAAGAGTTAAAAAAGATGAAAAGCTAAAAGATATTCCTTTTGCGCTTCTCAGTAGTAGAGGTAAAAGCAGAAAGGATACTACTCCCTGCAAGTTAGATATTGTTGCTCGCATTACTAAACCTTATATAGAGGAAATGTTATTAGAAACAGTTGCTAATACATTAAATAATTTACCAAAAAAGAAAGATGAAACTTTAACCGAAGAAATTACAAATAAACAATCTACTATTTTAATTGTTGATGATTCAATTACAGCCAGAGAATTATTAACTATAACTTTTACCCAAGCTGGATATGATGTGATTAAAGCCAAAGATGGTAAAGACGCTTTAGATAGATTAAATACTAGGGTGGTTTGTGATTTTATTCTTTCAAATATTGAAATGTCTAGGATGGATGGTTTCCAATTTTTGGCAAGAGTTAAGCAAGATAAAAAACTGAAAAATATTCCTTTTGCATTTATCTCCAGTACAAATGGAAATAGAATCAGTAGTAGTTCCGGGAATGAAAGTATTGTTGCTTGTTTTTCTAAACCTTTTATAGAGAAATATTTATTAGAAACAGTTGCTAATACATTAAATAATTTGCCAGGAAATCAAGCAGAAACTTTAGCCAAAAAAATTACAAATAAACAACCTACTATTTTAATCGTTGATTATTCAATTACCGTCAGAAAATTATTAAGGATAGCTTTTACAAAAGCAGGATATAAAATTGTTGAAGCTAGAGATGGGCGAGATGCTTGGGAACAATTACAAGCAGGTTTAGTTTGTGATTTTATTTTCTGTGATACCGAAATGCCTCGTCTGGATGGT
Organism: Cyanobacteriota bacterium; assembly: GCA_034190295.1. Taxonomy (GTDB): domain Bacteria; phylum Cyanobacteriota; class Cyanobacteriia; order Cyanobacteriales; family Microcoleaceae; genus Okeania. The sequence continues at coordinate 77,276 of JAXHSW010000003.1, forward strand.
TTCGAGCTTTTATCAAGAATTAAAAAAGATGAAAAGCTCAAAAATATTCCCCTTGCATTTCTCAGTAGTAAAGCTAATAGGAGAAAAGATATTAGCTTAGAATTAGGTGCTATTGCTCACTTTACTAAACCTTTTATAGAGAAATATTTATTAGAAACAGTTGCTAATACATTAAATATTTTGCCAGAAAGTCAAGCAGAAACTTTAGCCGAAAAATGGATAAATAAACCACCCACTATTTTAATTGTTACTAATTTTTTTGATTCACAACGACAATTGAGTTACTCTTTTCTCAAAGCAGGTTATAAAATATTAACAGCGAACAATAATACTCGTGGTTGGGAAATATTACAAAATGGCTTAAATATAGATTTAATTCTATTTGATATTGAAAAGTCTTCGATGGGTGGTTTAGAGTTATTAGAAAAAATCAAACAGGATGAAGCATTACATAATATTCCTGTGGCAATTATACACGCTAAAAAAATGCTTCCTTTTTGTCGAGAACAACTGGATATAGTTGATGATTTTACTAAACCTTATATAGAAGAAAAATTATTACAATCTATTGCTAAAATTCTAGGGAGAGAAGAGGAATATTTCAGTTTTTGCGAAAACTCAATAGAAAAGGAAAATATAAATCCTAGTAATTTTATACAATCTCAAAGTCGATTTTTTGTCGTTGGATTAAATTTAGAACAACGCAAGCAATTAGTAACTTTATTCAAATTTAAACCAAACTTCTTATGTCATTTTTTCCCAGAAAATCAAATTATTAATCCTGATGCAGATGAATTTAATGCTCAATTATTAACATCTCAGCTACAGGAAAGAATTATACAAAATATTGGCGCTCCATCTACCCTCAATAAATTTTATAACTTATCAAATACTTATAACTGTACTTTCATCCCAGATAATCTACTAAATTATTTTGCCGAAATTTCTGATAATTCATCTTCCCATCCTGTATATCTCGTGATTCATATTCATATTCTTAAAAAATTAGACAAACTAAATTCAAAAGAAACTTTCACTCAAAATTCTACTATTGTTATTGACGAGCAAAATAAGATTGATAAGATTCCTGCTGAATTTTTAAAACAACTGCAACAAAATTGGCATACAAAAGCCTATATTACCAACCTGGAAAATCCATATACCCTAGAAACTTTTGCATCTGTAATTAATGGTGAAGCACCAATCGAAAAACAGATTACTGATAAAGAATCAAAAGAATTAGATGAAGAGCTAAAGAAAATCTTTTTAGACTTTGATGAGAGTCAAAAAACAATTGAGAAAGAAATTAGCGATGAACAATTAATAAAAATATTCTTAGCTTTTGACGAATAAGCTAGTGCAGCATCTACATTAATTCGGACATATACTTTTAATGTAACCTCAAGAAATACTGAACATGATTAACAGCAACTTTCTCGCCGATACTGACCCCTTAGTAGCTGAACTAATTCAAAAAGAATATGGACGCCAACAAGACCACCTAGAACTAATTGCCAGTGAAAACTTCACCTCACCCGCAGTAATGGCTGCCCAAGGTTCCGTACTCACCAACAAATATGCTGAAGGTTTACCAAGTAAACGGTACTACGGAGGCTGTGAATTTATAGACCAAATCGAACAAATAGCCATAGACCGTGCCAAAGAATTATTTGGAGCTGCCCATGCCAATGTACAACCCCATGCAGGAGCGCAGGCCAACCTTGCCGTGTTCCTCACCTTATTACAACCAGGGGACACCATCATGGGAATGGACTTATCCCACGGCGGACATTTGACCCACGGTTCTCCAGTTAATATTTCTGGTAAATGGTTCAATGTTCATCATTATGGTGTCAGTCAGGAAACAGAAACTATAGATTACGACCAAGTTCTAGAATTGGCAAAGCAACATAAACCCAAACTACTAATTTGCGGTTATTCTGCCTATTCTCGGATAATTGATTTTGAGAAATTCCGGGCGATCGCCGATGAAGTTGGAGCTTATTTATTAGCAGACATTGCTCATATTGCTGGTTTAGTGGCAACAGGCCATCATCCTAGTCCTATTCCACACTGTGATGTAGTCACAACTACTACTCACAAAACTTTAAGGGGACCACGAGGCGGTTTAATCCTGACTCGCGACCCAGAATTAGGGAAAAAACTGGATAAATCAGTATTTCCCGGAACTCAAGGGGGTCCGTTAGAACACGTTATTGCGGCTAAAGCAGTAGCATTCGGAGAAGCTCTCAAGCCAGAATTTAAAGATTATTCCGGCCAAGTGATTGAAAATGCTAGTGCCTTAGCAACTCAACTGCAAAAACGCGGATTAAAAATAGTTTCCGGTGGTACGGAAAATCACGTTATGCTAGTGGATTTAAGGTCAGTAACTATTACAGGGAAAAAGGCAGATAAATTGATGAGTGGAGTTAATATTACTGCTAATAAAAATACTGTACCTTTTGACCCAGAGTCTCCTTTTGTCACCAGTGGCCTCCGACTGGGTTCTCCTGCAATGACCACAAGAGGTATGAAAGCTGCTGAATTTACTGAAATTGGCGATATTATTGCGGAACGGTTACTCAATCCAGAAGATGAAGGGGTAGCTCAAATGTGTCGAGATAGGGTAGCATCATTGTGCGATCGCTTTCCTCTCTATCCTCATCTGATGGCTAAGGTTCCCAGTCTAGTCTAAATAATTTTGGATGGACAATTGAGGAAAGGATTTTTCAGAAGTTGAGGTTTTATGTATAGCGCTATAGTTTTAGTGACTATACATAAATAGGGTTTGCTGAAAAAAAGCAAAGTGTGGGGAGGGTGGGAAGTGTGGGGAGGGTGGGAAGACAGAGAAAGTAGAAGGAATAATTGTTAGAGTGATTTTTCTACCCCCCTCACCCCCAAATTCTCACTTTTTGAGGGTGTGGGATTGAAAAAGGCGCACTGCAATTCGACGACTGGCAGGCCAAAACCTTTATTTACCAGTGCTTTGAGATTTGATCGGTAAGCCCTAAATATAATGAATTGGTAATATCATGTCCGCTTGAACACTTACGATAAAAGTTTAGCTGAGATTTTGAAATACAAAGTCTCTATAAATTTTAGATCGTAACTAATTATCCGGACATGATATAACTTCTAATCTGGGATTGATTTCTAGTCTTGAGCTACTAGCAAATTAAAAGACTAGATTTAATCCCCGACTTATATATTGGACTATGAATTAGTAGAGGCGTTCAATACAATGTCTCTACTAAATAGATAAAGACCTATTTATCGGCAGAAAATACTATATATACTGTAGCACTATAGTTTTGATGCACTATATCTAGTATTTAGACTAAAGTCCTACGATCGAGAACTCAAGTATTTTTATAACTATACCCATATTTATATAGTAGCAAAATATCCTAATGATACTAGGCCAAATTAATAATTTCTTATTAACTTTTAACCCCCCATTACTTCAGATACCCCATTATCTGTACCATTTGATTACCTTAATAATTTCAACTTTTGTTGTACTTTTAATTACACCAATTATCCGCAAAATAGGTTTAAAAATTGGACTGGTGGATAGTCCAGGCGGTCGAAAAATTCATAAACAGCCAATGGTACGTTTGGGAGGAGTTTCTATTTTTATTGGTAGCTTAATTGCTCTTTTATTTGTTTGGTGGTTAGGAGGATTTATAGATGCTAATGGTAATATTTTGCCTCCAGAAAAAGAGTTTGAAATCTGGGGTGTAACAATTGGTGGTTTAGCTTTTTTCCTAATTGGTTTAGCAGATGATTTGTTTGGTTTATCTCCTTTATTCCGGTTATTTACGCAAACTATTGCTGCTAGTATGGCTTGGATAGTAGGAGTACAAATTGAATTTTTGACAATTCCTTTTTATGGGCTAGTACATATAAATATTTTAAGCTGGCCTGTGACTGTTATCTGGTTAGTGGGGATGGCAAATGCGATTAATTGGATTGATGGTGTAGATGGTTTGGCTGCTGGTGTTTCTGGTATTGCAGCTTTTGTGATGTTAATTGTAAGTATATTTATGGATCAACCAGCAGCAGCTTTAATTGCCGCAGCTTTAGCTGGTGGAACATTAGGTTTTCTTCGTTATAATTTTAATCCAGCCCAAATATTTATGGGGGATGGAGGAGCTTATTATGTAGGATTTACTTTAGCAGGAGTAGGAGTAATAGGTTTAGTTAAAACTACTGTAGTTACTTCTGTTCTTTTGCCATATCTAATACTGGCAGTGCCAATTCTTGATATGTCTGCTGTAATTTTAGACCGTCTACGCAATGGTAAATCTCCTTTTATTGCAGATAACCGCCATCTTCATCATCGTTTATTAGATGCTGGTTTATCTCAAAGATTGACAGTTTTTTTTATCTATTCACTAACACTTTGGGTTGGAAGTTTAGCTATGGCTTTTTCCGGTATTCCTAGTGGTGCAATTTATGCTTTTAGTGCTACAGGTTTACTTGTTTATACAAGTTGGAAAGTTTGGAAACACAAACAAGCTTGAAGTATGAATATTCAAATAGAGTTAGTTGAAAAAATTCTTAATTGCTTTTGATTTAATAATAATTTTTTTAGCCGAAATTTACTTTTAATTTTTGTAGTTGACAAGATTTATACTGTTTCATGGAAATTAAAAGTAAAAAGTAATATTTTATTATCACACTTTATCAAAAAAGCAGATCGCCTAATCAAGTTGAGTAGGCGATCGCTATTTTATCTATAGTTATGCGGAGAAAGTATCCGCATTGACTTAATACATTATGGAAAAAAAGTTGCTACACAAAAGATATCTGAATGTTCTGCATAGATAGAGCTTGCCAATTAAAAATCCTGATTCTATCTAAAGTGTCGAGTCTGCAAAAGGCAGAGATAATTCTTCTGAGAAAGCAGTGATGTCATTATTAACAAAAGGAATCTGGCCAGCAATTGGGGAGTCAGTTATGTCAATATCACCAGATAGGATTGGAGCAAGAATTGGTAAAGCAGGCATACCTAACCCTAAAAACTGTGAAGTTGTCGATTGGTCTAAGGGAAAATCAGATAGAATGCTCTGACTACTATCAGGGTTAAACAGTAATGGATCGTTGATTTCTGCATCTAAACCACCAATGAGTTCATCAAAATTAAAACCTTCTGGCAATGTAAAACCTTCAGCACCAGCAACAGGAGGCTGAAAATCTTCTGGTAAATTTGCTCGAAACTCCCCAGGAGTAAAACCTTCTGGCAATGTAAAACCTTCAGCACCAGCAAAAGGAGGTTGAAAATCTTGTGGTAAATTTGCTCGAAACTCCCCAGGAGTAAAACCTTCTGGCAATGTAAAACCTTCAGCACCAGCAAAAGGAGGCTGAAAATCTTCTGGTAAATTTGCTCGAAACTCCCCAGGAGTAAAACCTTCTGGCAATGTAAAACCTTCAGCACCAGCAAAAGGAGGTTGAAAATCTTGTGGTAAATTTGCTCGAAACTCCCCAGGAGTAAAA
>JAXHSW010000003.1:82874-107006 GCA_034190295.1 Cyanobacteriota bacterium
CAGGAGTAAAACCTTCTGGCAATGTAAAACCTTCAGCACCAGCAAAAGGAGGTTGAAAATCTTGTGGTAAATTTGCTCGAAACTCCCCAGGAGTAAAACCTTCTGGCAATGTAAAACCTTCAGCACCAGCAAAAGGAGGTTGAAAATCTTGTGGTAAATTTGCTCGAAACTCCCCAGGAGTAAAACCTTCTGGCAATGTAAAACCTTCTGGCAATGTAAAACCCTCAGCATTAGCAAAAGGAGGCTGAAAATCTTCTGGTAGATTTGCCCGAAACTCCCCAGGAGTAAAACCTTCTGGCAATGTAAAACCCTCAGCACCAGCAAAAGGAGGCTGAAAATCTTCTGGTAAATTTGCTCGAAATTCTCCAGGAGTAAAACCTTCTGGCAATGTAAAACCCTCAGCATTAGCAAAAGGAGGCTGAAAATCTTCTGGTAGATTTGCCCGAAACTCCCCAGGAGTAAAACCTTCTGGCAATGTAAAACCCTCAGCATTAGCAAACTGAAATTCTTCGTTCATAATTAATTTGTCTCCATTTGATGTTGTGGTTTCTAGGTGTGCGATCGCCAAAAAACTCTTTGAATGAATAATTGGCCAAAAAATTACTTTTGTGAGGAAAGAACTGATGAAAGTAACGGCAAATATTGAGCTATAAATTTAACAAGGTATTGCCCTACTGAAATTTAATAAATCTCAAATTTCTCTCACCTTTATTTTATCACTTAAGTGATCTTAATGTAGCTAAATAAAATTTAGATGTCAAGTATTTGAGAAAAAATTTTTTTATCAACCAATAACTAAGATTATAGATAGTGTCTAAAAGTCTTTTTATACAAGTATTACAGTTTATATTCTTGAGATGTAGAAGATGCTACCTTTCACTTTTGTGATAAACCCTGGACATTATATCAATTTGATAAATGTTTGTTACAAATGGTAGAAGTAAGAAAGAAGGAGTGCGATTCGTTTGGCAAACACGAGCTTCTATGTAAGTTAGGCTAGTCCCAAAAACTAGGGATAACTAAGCGTAGTCATGCAGGTTGAATTCCTGCCTTCCGGGATGCGGAGTGACTTCAGTTGCCCAGGCTTCCAAGGTAACAACTTGGTCTGGAGGTGCATGGGCTTAAAGCCGTAAAACTAGAAGGTTTTATCTGGTTATCTTAGGCGTTGGAAGTTGCATAAGGTTAACGCACAGTTAACCTAGTATTACCGCTCGTCACCTTAGATTGGTGAAATTAAGCCTGACACACCAAACCCAAAACGGGATGCCTTACACAACTGGTAACGTAGTCTTTCGACGTTATCGCATCTAGGCGCGAGGCAGGGCGATATTAGGAGCCTAAGTAAACGCGAGAAATGATACACGGGAGCCGAAGTAACCCCTTTAAGACTCTCAGCTTTCGACCACGCTCGTAGGGAAAGTTTACCGAATAATTAATAATTAAATAATTAAATAATCAAATAATTCAGGTTTAAAGCCGACCCTTTTAAGGGGAAAAAAATAAATTTTTTCCTTTTATTCAATCCTATCCGTTTTTAGGGAGAGGTAATTATCAATTATCCATTATCAATTATCAATTATTGAAATGATATCTCTTAGGAATAAAGGATTCCCCAAAAAGCAAGCCTGGAGTAATTTCGTTTGATGAGCAGACGTGGGGAGGTAGCTAAGGTAGGCGGTGAAATCAGAAACTGTTAGGGAGGCAAAATTTAACGCTCAGGGTGTGAAGTGGAAGCCGTGCCCACTATAAATAAGAAGTCGATGGCCTACGGGTCAAAATGCACCCGCGCCTCTGTGTCAAACCCGCTTAACACTTTGATTTCAAGGTGGGAAGAAGGAAGTATGTGAACCCAACCTCGAAGTGCCCTTAGTTACTAGGAGCCATGAGCTGGAAACTCTCACGCACGGTTTTGTAGTAGAGGTGAGGGATAGCGATATCCCCATCGACTACATCAGAGGGAAGAAGGAAGAAGGGGTAAATACAGAAAGCGAAAACTTCTCTAATATCAAATCCGTTTAATTCGGTATAAAAAAATGTTCTATCTCCCAATCTCCCAATCTAATTACTTTGTAAATTAATGGAGTTCAATGCCCCGTGCCTAACAGCCGGGGAGGATGTCAATTACCATGGACTACCAACCATAGTAAAACCAGCCCAATAATAAGGATGAGATAAATTTTCTGTCTGTAAACGAAAGGCTAAGGTGTTTGAGATTGAAGCATCTCCCCCATTAGAGTGGAGTAAATCTGCTTCAATCTCAACTTCTCCACGCAACAAGGCCAACTGTGCCTGCCTCAAAGCTTCTGCTTTAATCGAACTTGACTTTAAGTTACGATAGAATTCAACCATTAACCCTAAAGTTCCCATATCACTCACTTGCCACAAACTAGCTAAGGCCGACTTGACTCCAGCTTGATGGGCTAACCCAGCAAATCCCATTTCAGATTCTGAGGTATTCCCCAAACCTGTTTCACAGGCACTCAAAACTAACAACTCCACTTGGGGTTGTTTATGCCACTCTAAATTTCGGAGTTCTTTCAGAGGTAACTTTCGGTCCCAAAGTTGAATGTAGGGAGGATTTTGGGGAGAGAAGTTAGCATGAGTAGCTATATGAATAATTTTAAATGTTTGTTCGCTCCGTTTTTTCTGGAGATTCTCTAGGGTGAAGGATTGATTAAGTAAAACTTCCCCTGACCATAATTTCTCTGTAATAGTTAAAATTTCAGTTGGAACACTAGGTAGAGTCGGTTTGTCTACAAATTCCGACATTCCCATTGCCAGAATTTCTGCATTTTCAAGCTTTTCATAACTAGCATTGGTTAGATTCAAACTGGGAATTAGACTAAAATTATAATTCTCAATCAAAAAATTTTGTCCGTCATACAAGGCAGCTAAAGGAATTGAACGTAACTCTCGATCTAAATAAAATAAGAGAGTATTAATACCAGCCTTTTTTAAGTCAGCTTCTAGGGGAGCAATTAACCACTGATATAGTTGTCGAGCTGCCGGCCATCCTGTTGTTCTGGGGTCGCTGACTTCTATATAAAATTCTTTTGCAATTCGACGGAGTTTTTTCGCTTCTACATCTGGAATACTTTTGACAATTGGTTTACCATCTGGCAAGACCAACATTAAAGTTAGTCCGCTTGTGAAATTCTGTAGTTCGATACCTTCAATTTGGTCAGTCAATTGGTTTGGATGAGTAATGACATAAATTGCAGCAGGTTTTTGTTTAGTTTGAGCCTCAATTTGACTAAAAATTTCTCGAATACTAGCTTCGGTTAGAATTTGTGCGGTTGGAAGTTGAGTATTAGTAGATGAAAGAGACTGCACAACTGGATAATTCGTTATCAACTCTGAGTTAGTTTGACCAATTGGAATTCTTTCTTCAATGGCAAGTACTCTTGGTAAAGATGCTTCTTGTTGTAGGGATAATCTAATTTCAGGATTATTCAAGAGTGCAACTGGAAAAGGTCTGATTTCTAGAATATTAGCTGTATCTAAGGGGCGAGGTTGTGTCAATGAGAAAGGTTCTGACTCAAAGCTAGAATTTGCCAATGGTGAAATTTCACTCCAATTTTTTGAAAGTTCGGAACGATTATTAGAGTATTGTCTGGTAGAAGGATTTGGAAATTCTAGGGGGCGAGGTTGTGTCAATGAGAAAGGTTCTGACTCAAAGCTAGAATTTGCCAATGGTGAAATTTCACTCCAATTTTTTGAAAGTTCGGAACGATTATTAGAGTATTGTCTGGCAGCAGAATTTGGAAATTCTACAGCAATAGACTCAATTTCTGGAATATTAGTCCTGTTATTAGAGTGATTCTGAGACCTGCTTAAGAAAAGAGATTGTCTGGATAAAACAAATTCAGACTGCCTGAATAAAGTTTGCCCTGAAAGAAGAGCTACAAAGGAAACTTCATTATTATTTTTATAAGTTTCTACAGTTTCAGAAGCAATTCTTCTTCGGCGTAAAGCTGGATTAAAATTCTCCGAATTAGTAAGCTCAATTGTGCCGTTTTCTCTAACCTGAATATTTGTTGCGTGTTCTTGAGTTCCACCCGTAAGAATTTTTGGCAAAGCTACGATGGGTAAACCTGAATTTTGCAAAATTGTCTGAGCTGGTACTTCTAAATTCAACAGATTTCCATTTTGGCTAATCTGAACCCAAGTATTTTCGGCTGCTATTACAGTATTAACATTACCGTTAGGAGCATCAAGACTTCCCAAATTCAAAACATAGTTTCCTGCTAACCCAATGTTTTGTCCGTCTCTGACTCTTAAATTTCCTTGATTAATAATTATGCCCGATGCATCTGAGAAAACAAACCCACTAGGAGAACCTACTAATTCTGAGTAGTTGTTTGGTGCAAAGGTATTAAAACGAGAGGAAGGAAAACCATTGATATTATTTCCAATATCAATTGCAGTTGATGTTGTGGCGAAAAATGAAGCAGGTACATTTAAACGAGTATTGGGGCCAAAAATTATTCCCGCAGGATTCATCAAAAATAAATTGGCATTACCTCCTTTCACCCGAATCATTCCATCAATCTGAGAAATATTTCCTCCTCTAACCCTTGTGAAAATATTCTGTGTTTCTGGAGTTGAAATAAAATTAACGATTTGCCCGGTGTTCAAATTAAACTGTTCAAAACTGTGGAATAAATTAGTTCTATCTGCCGAACGACTCCCTCCCCCGATATCCAAAGTTTGTGAATTTGGGGTTTGAGATGTAGGCATGACAACTGTTCCCGTTCCATCAGATGCCGGAATAATTTGGGCAAGAGTCGTTAACGGGGAAATGAAAATAGTTACTCCAGTCAAAGTAGCTATTTGAGATAACTTATTCATATTATCATCATAAACTTTCGCGATTGTGGGAAACCAGTCAGTTTTAACAGCTAGATGGAAACGGCTGATGGGTTTTAACCCGTAGCCAAGTTGGTATCTCTAGAGGTTTTCGCTAGAGAATCTAACCACATTTTTTCAGCTTCTTCATAAGATAGCCTGGCGGTACAAGGATTAAACTTAGTATCCACAAATGCGCCCCACAAGTTGACATCCTCTCCGGCGGTCAGGCGCGGAGATTCCTACCGAGCCGAAGCTCCTCGACGGGTTGACGTTTCATTGACTGCTGCTACCTTGACGCTAGTCTTACGCTTGCCTCCGCGTCCGTTTAATGTCTCGGACTGCCCGCCCGCGACTAATATATTTATTGCTGCGTTTTCATCACGGTCGTGTTTTGCACCACAGTTCAAACATTCCCACTCTCGCACCTGAAGGTCTAATTTTCCACCTTTAAACCCACAGCATGAGCATACTTGGGATGTTGGTTCCCAACGACTAATCACTCTAAAATCACGACCATATTTTTCTGCTTTTCCTTCTAGAAATGCTCTGAATGTTCTCCATCCTAAATCTGATATGGCTCTGGATAATTTACGGTTTTTGACCATACCAGAAACGTTTAAATCTTCTAAAACAACTGTTTGGTTTTCACGAATTATTTTAGTAGATAATTTATGCAGAAAATCTGTCCTAGTATCTTTCAGTTTGGCATGGAACTTAGCAACTCTAACCTTTGCTTTTTCATACCTTTTAGACCCCTTAGTTTTATTAGATAATAACTTACTTAACTTTCTTAACTTCTTAATTCGTTTTTTGAGTGGTTTAGGAGCATCAACCTTTGTACCATCGCTAAATGTAGCAAAGGTAGAGATACCTAAATCTATACCTACTGAATTATCAGTTCGAGGTAAGATTTCTGGTTGTATTTCTACTACAAAACTCAAGAAATATCTATGAGCTGGATCTTTGATTACTGTTACTGATGATGGGGCAGCAGGTAACTCTCTAGACCAAACTATTTTTAGCTTTCCAATCTTGGCTAAATACACTTTATGTTGACCAACTTTAAATCCTCCCTTTGTAAACCTCGCAGTTTGTTTAGACTTCCTGGCTTTGAATTTTGGAGGTTTAACTGGCTTTCCTTTTCTCTTACCTTTAGTCGATTTAAAAAAGTTTTGATAAGCCTGGTTTAAATCATTTAAAGATTGCTGCAACGGTATAGCAGAAACCTCTGATAACCATTCTCTATCTTCAGTTTTTTTAGCGTGAGTAATAAACTGTTTTTGTAACTCAGAATTAGTCGGTTTCTTCCCTCCCGATCCGTACTTTTCTTGACAGCAAGCTAGGCTATCATTCCAGACTACGCGAACACAACCAAATAATTGTGCTAACTTGGTTCGCTGATATTTAGTTGGGTATATTCTATACCTGTATCTAGCTTTCATCTCAAATTTACTTTTGGTCTGTATGTTATAACTATAGCATAGTTGAATTTGGTATGCAATATGTTAAGACAAGAAAGACATAGTGTCTCAGACTTAAAAGTAAATTTGGTATGTGTGACTAAATATCGGAAAAGTGTATTTACAGCAGAAGGACTAGAATTAATCAAGGATTCGTTCGAGACTGTAGCTAAGAAGATGAACTTCAAGATATTAGAGTTTAAGGGGGAAGCCGATCATGTTCATGCAGCTATTGAATACCCACCTAAATTGTCTATATCTCAAATAGTCAATCATCTTAAAGGTGTTTCTAGTAGATTATATGGAGCAGCAGGATATGAAAAACCCCACAAAACTGCGCTTTGGAGTCCTTCATATTTTGTGGCTTCAGTTGGGGGCGCACCACTTGAAACTCTGAAAAAGTACATTCAAAATCAAAAGTCCTCCTAAAAGGGGGGAGGCTTTAAACCCAATTTTCTGGTAAATATGCCAGAGTGCATTGCTTAAATCCTGAATTCTAAATTATTCTATCCTTCTCCCAACTGCTTCTGCAATTTTTCCAGTGATGATTTTACCTCATCTCCCCGTTGAAATTCACCCAACTTTTCATACTTATTAGAAGCTAGTTTTAACCAACGAATTGCTTCCTCGTTACTACCTAAAGTTGCATAAACCTCTCCTAAAGCAGCTTCAATTTTTGCAGTTCCAACAACATCATCAACTCCTGTTAATTTTGTTGATTGTAAATAATAATTTTTAGCTAACCCAGGTAATTGAATCTGCTGATATATTTCACCCAACATTCTATAAATAGCAGGAGTTTGATATCCTTGGTCTATAAAAGATTCTAAGATAGCGATCGCCTCTACATTCAAACCATTTTGTTGGTAAAATTCAGCAATACTTAGTACCTTTGCCTCACCGTCTAACTTTTGAGTAAGTTCCTCACTTTTTGCCAGAATTTCTTGTTGTTCAGATTTTGATACCACAGCAAATTCTCTTCCTAAATAATCTTGTCTAAGAAAAGGCGACTTTTCATCAATAGAAGAAACCTCAGTATCACTATGAACAATTACTTTATATCGAACACCTGTTTTTAAAGGAAATTCCCCTGAATAAATTACTTGATTTTCACTAACTTCTGTCTCCCAAATATATTCTCCTGACAGACTTTTAATTATCACAGTATAACGAGTTGCATATGCCACAGGGTTCCAACGTAAAATCAAGGGTTTATCTGGTAATAATAAAGTGTGGCGCGGACTAATAATATAGGGAATTTTATCAGTAATTGCTACTTGGTTAATCCCACGAGTAGCATCCAAAGGAACACATCCATCTGTGGTTTCAACACATTGCGATTTAGCCTGTAAACATCCATCCATTGTTTGAGATATTGTGTTTTCTGGCAGACTCCATGTTTTCCAGTTTGCATAACAAATTGCCGTTAAATTTGCTCGATATGTGAGTTTTATTTTATCTTGTGAATAGAGTTCTGTGCCGACAAAAGCTGGATGATATTCTGACCAATTATGACGCTTTAAAAATACTTTTCCATCTGCTTTAATAATTCGCCCAACTGGAGATTGATTAACTTTAGTAGTAGCATTAGCTGGTTTAATTGTAATCTGATTTTTTAAATTAATTACACCATTAACTGAAATCAAAAACATGATAGTTAATAGAGCAAAAAAAAATTTAAAATTCACAATTTTTCTCCTCCTGTTTGTCAACGTTGGCGGACTAAATTTTTCCATGTATTAGTTTCTAGATTTTGAGTGGATTTGATATTGATACAATTTTGCCTGACTTTTTTTAAACTGTCTACATCTGTTAATTGAAACAAAAGACATGATAGTTAATAGAGCAAAAAATATCTGAAATTTTATAGTTTTTCTCCTTCCATTTGTCAACGTTGGCGGACTAAATTTTTCCATGTATTAGTTTCTAGATTTTTAGTAGATTTGATATTAATACAATTTTGCCTGACTTTTTTGTACTGTCTACATCTGTTAATTGAAACAAAAGACATGATAGTTAATAGAGCAAAAAATATCTGAAATTTTATAGTTTTTCTCCTTCCATTTGTCAACGTTGGCGGACTAAATTTTTCCATGTATTAGTTTCTGGATTTTTAGTAGATTTGATATTAATACAATTTTGCCTGACTTTTTTTAAACTGTCTACATCTGTATAATTGAAACAAAAGACATGATAGTTAATAGAGCAAAAAAAATCTGAAGTTTCATAGTTTTTCTCCTTCCATTTGTCAACGTTGGCGGACTAAATTTTTCCATGTATTAGTTTCTGGATTTTTAGTAGATTTGATATTAATACAATTTTGCCTGACTTTTTTTAAACTGTCTACATCTGTATAATTGAAACAAAAGACATGATAGTTAATAGAGCAAAAAAAATCTGAAGTTTCATAGTTTTTCTCCTTCCATTTGTCAACGTTGGCGGACTAAATTTTTCCATGTATTAGTTTCAAGATTTTTAGTAAATTTGATATTAATACAATTTTGCCTGACTTTTTTTTAAACTGTCTATATCTGTTAATTGAAATCAAAAATATGGTAGTTAATAGAGCAAAAAAAATCTGAAGTTTCATAGTTTTTCTCCTCCCGTTTGTAAACGTTGGCGGACTAAATTTTTCCATGTATTAGTTTCTGGATTTTGAGTTGATTTAATATTAATACAATTTTGCCTGACTTTTTTTAAACTGTCTATATCTGTGGGAACTTTCTCCAGCACCTGTGCTAATAAACATTGTGCCGGAGCATTTTCATAATTTAGTTTAATTGCTTTTTTTAAATGAGATTGAGATTGAGAGTAATTTAATGTTTGAAAATAAGCCCAACCCAAATTTTTATGCAGATTTGATTCTACCCTTTTGGTAAAATCAAAAGGATATGTTTGACGTATTTCAGGCATAAGTTGCAAACCAAGATTTAGATTATGAATTGCTATTTCGCTATTTCCATCTAACCAAATTTGGAGACGGGATAAATTATTAATTGCTGCAACTTCCACATAATAATTCTTCCGTGCAAATGCAGAATCAATTGCCCGTTGATATTCAGTTTTAGCACATCCAAAATCTTGTCTCGTTTCACAAATTAATCCTAACTGAAGATAAGAAGCTGCATTTTTCGGGTTAAATTTCAGGGCAAGTTGATAGTAAAATTCAGCTGTGCCTAAATTACTATTTTGATACTGTTCAAATCCAATATTTGTCAGCTTTTTATCAAAAGTTGGAAAAATCCAAGTTTGGATAAAAATAGGAATTTTTGGTAGAAGTAAACGAGACCCTATAAATCCCATAAAAATTAAGAGTAAAAACTTCCAGTAAAGCTTAATTTGTGTTTTTGATTCAGCCTTTTCAGCAATTTTTACCGATAATTCTTTAGATTTTTTGAGAATAAATCGTGTATGTTTAGGTCGCCTTTGTGGAACAGGATTCATTAACTCATCAATAAAATCAGCCAGTAGAGGTGAAATTTGAGGGGCATAATTTCTCCAGATAATTTTGCCAGTTTTTCCCTCTGTTGGAAAATTCATGGGAGACTGACCTGTAAGTAAATGAACAAAGGTACGACCTAATGCAAAAAAATCAGATTGTAAGACAGCTTCTCCAGTCATTTGTTCTGGTGCAGAATATCCTAAAGAACCTATTTTTGTTGTGCCCCAATCTCCTACTCCAACTGTGCCAAAATCAATTACGGTTAATTGTCCGTTTGGTCTCAAAATTAAATTAGAAGGTTTTAAATCTCGATGAAGTAAGTTTTGACTGTGCAGCATATCTAAAATTTCGGTGATTTGTTCTAACCAATCTAAAGCTTCATCTTGATAAATTTTTCCATGATTGATCGACCACTCCTCTAAATTTTCTCCTTCAATTTTTTCCATAACTAAACAATGGATTTGTTTAGAACTTTTATGAGGTGAAACTGTAAAATAACCATCCGGTTCAACTCTAGGAATGCCAGGATGACGCAACCACATTAATACCCTTGCTTCTTGTTTGAATAATCGAACTAGATCGGGATTATTGTCATATTTCAAAACTTTTAAAACTTTCAAACTTCCCCAATCTTCTAAACCCATTCCCCAATCTTCTACTTCAAAAATTTCTGTAGGATGTGCAGGTTGTGGTTGTCGTAAAGGTCGAACAATCCGATAGCGATTTTCAATCAACAATTCAGTGCCACAAGCTTGACAAAAATCAAGCTCTTCTGGATTTTGACGATTCTGACATTGAGGATTGATACAGTAATTCATAAATATAGGGAATAGTTCAACAATTAATAATTAACAATTACCTCTCTTTGAAAACGGATAGGATTGACTAATCATGAAAAATTTTTCTTCTCTTGGTCGATGGTCGGCCAGCTCCGAGACCCATTCTTACAGACCCGCTCCGAAGATCGCCATCCCACCCAACGGGTGCGCTGCGAAGATAGAACTCCGTTCCGCGCTTCGTGAACGACCGCTTTTTTCTCCACGGCGAGTGAGAGGCTTTAAACCTTAATTATTCGGTAATAGGGAGTAGGGAAAACACTTGCTTTTTATTGAATTTTCCTGTCTGGCAAAATTCAGATATTCCCGAACTACAAAAAAAGTTAATGTAATAGTCTTTTTTGAAAGTGGTAAGTAGTTGTGCAAAATTAATTATATTAAATCCGTTTAATTGTACATAATATAAAATCTCCAATTGCCATAAATAAACTTATATTTATAATTCTTTCTCCTAAGCAATTATAAATTCTGAATCCGACTCTATTTAACCATTATATAACTGTTTAACTGGATTTGATATTACACATATTTAGCTAAGGAATGTATAGCATAAAAACAAAATACATATTTATGAAATTATGAGATTTATTAGAGGCTTAAATCCAGATAGTAGAAAGCTTTTAGAAATAATGACACAGAACAGCTTACTTCAATATCTCAAAAAAGTACTTAATAATTTAGGAACAGAATATTTAATTAATTTTGCTTATGCACTTACTAAGAGAACTGAGTATAACTTTCTTACTTCTTCCTTCTTCCTTCTTCATTGAATGGCACTAATAATATTTTCCAGATTTTGGGTAATATATTCTCCCTCAAAAAATTGTTCTTGTAAATTTGATAAACTTTCTTCTAAACGTTTAATTGCTAGATTTAAACCTCTAGCATTAGTAAATAATCTTGAC
Organism: Cyanobacteriota bacterium; assembly: GCA_034190295.1. Classification (GTDB taxonomy): domain Bacteria; phylum Cyanobacteriota; class Cyanobacteriia; order Cyanobacteriales; family Microcoleaceae; genus Okeania. The sequence goes on from JAXHSW010000003.1 coordinate 94,369, forward strand.
CTCATTCGGTTCATAACTAAATCCAGAATAGAATAATGTTTTTTACTATTCTCAGAAGGTTCGAGGGGATAAAGTTTTAACAAACGAATTCCTTCCAAATCTTGATTTTTAATCAATCTCACCAACTCTTCATCTACCTGATAAACAAACTGTTCAATAGCATATTTCATCACCACAGGTTGAAGACTAAAATAAGTTTGACCCTTTTTATGACTCTTTTCAATCAGCGAACGTCGCCCCAGAGAACCAACCGTTTCTAATAACTCAGATGCTGACAAAGGTAATAAAATTTTTTCTTGCAGTTGAGATAAATTTATCGGTTGTTGTTCAAGAGCTAACCAATATATCAACTCCTTCTCAGCTACAGATAATCGCTGAAAAGGTCCATCAAGTAAAGACCGAACATCTCCCATTAAAAGCGTATTTTTAATAAAGTCTCCAACCTGACCAGCATATAATTCTTGAACCATTCCCGAAATAATCTTGACAGCTAAAGGATTACAACCATAGCGTTCAATCAGACTCACCCAATCTTGACTCACAACAAACCCTCGTTCCACCAAAATTTTCTGGCAAACTTCTTCAGAACCAACCACCTGTAATGAGCGAACTTTTTGCCCTTCCAATTGACCTAAATCTTTCAACTTTTCAGAACTTGCCAAAATTAAACAACTTTGATGCGGCTCTTCAGCAATTCGTTGAATGAATTTTCCATAGTCCGTAAAACCATCACCATAGTAACCTGCTAAATCCTGACAACTTAAAATCATCTCCACATCATCAAGAATTAACAAACAACGATGAGTCTGTAAAATCTCCATCAGTTGAGAAATTCCAGTTTCAATATCCTCAAAATTTTTCAAAGGTTGAGGAGATAAAAATTCAATAAAATCGGTCAAAATAGAACAGAGTGGTATCCCCTGACGTAGCGATCGCCAAATCACAAAATCAAATTTACCTGCATTTTGTTTGGCAAATTTCACCGCCAGGGTGGTTTTTCCCATTCCCCCCATCCCTAATAGAGCAACTAACCGACAACGATCGCTTAAAGTCCATTGACTTAACTGAGACAATTCTTTGGTACGCCCATAAAATGTTTCCACATCTGGAGCAGCATTCCAATCTTGGTGGGAAATTAAGCTAAAAGTTTTAGGTTTGGTAGTCTGAAGTAAAAATTCTTCAGATTGACTTTGCTCCTGATGTAAAGCCACCAATAATTGCTGTAACTTAGCCATTTTTCCTGGCCCTTTACCTGAAATTTGAAACTTACGATAGGTTTCACCCAGTCGTTTACGAACCGTTTCTGGCTTAAGTTTTAGTTCCGTTGCAATTGTGGCGATCGATTCTCCTTCTAGTAAAGCCTTAGATAAAACTTCAAGCTCTGTATCTGAGACACCATAACTACTTGCAACTTGTTTAAGAAAATTTTGAGGAATCAAGGTCATTTCAGTTATCAGTTATTAGTAGACATCTGGTGAAAAACAATAAACTTTTTGCAAAAGTAGGCAACAGGCAACAGGCAACAGGCAACAGGCAACAGGCAACAGGGAAGAAAATTTCTGAAAAAAAACACAAAAAATGATCCATAAGTGTAATTTTCGGAGATGAATTATCAGTACCTCCTAATAATCAGGGAGGCTTGAGACCAAAATTTTTCGGTCATACTTTAGTATCCCAAAATACAGCGCTACACAAATACGTTAGGACATTCCTCTTGTTGTCTATTCCTTTACTACTGTCGTCTCGCGGGGTCGCACCGCTATTCCCTGTTACCTTACAACCCAAATTTATTGTCCTAACCAAAAGAAGTAGTGCTATAGGAATTCTCTTAAATATTATACACAATTTTGGGTAATAAGTGAGATTTTTTTTAGTAACATAGCTATAAATAGAAACTTATGTGATTTATGGACAACCAAGTCTTGAGTAGGAAAGTGGTATAAGAATCCCTGTTTTGGTAAATATTTATACTGTATAAATTATTTTCATTGACCTTTCTCAAGAGTCAAATTTTCCGGAAAATATTCAGCATAAAGACTAAATAAACATCTGGCGATCGTCAAAAATAAAATCAATTATCCCGTAAAAATCATCAATTATTTCCCCCTACTCTCTACTCCCTACTCCCTCTTTTCCGGAAAGGTCTAATGTATAAAAAATTAAATCCGGATTACTAAATAGCTGGAGAGTACAAATTTCTCCCAAAAAACGATTTGTTTTGAAGACTGAAAGTATTACTGGTAAAGGCTTACAGTACTTACAGTTCTGAATAAAAAGCTTTTAATATTTAGATCGCTGAAAGCCTTAGCTAGCAATAGTTATTCCAAGAACTTTGCACTGTCTAGTAAATAGAGTAAGCTAAAAAAACGTTATATATTTAGCCATCAAAGCCCTTGAATGAATAATATAATTCAGTTTTGAGCTAATTGACAATTTAATAATAACGTAAACAATTTACTATTTTCTATTTAGATGATTGCAGAAATTATATGTGTTGGAACAGAACTACTATTAGGAGATATCTTAAATAGTAATGCTCAATTTTTAGCCCAAGAACTAGCAAGATTAGGAATAGCTCATTACTATCAAACCGTAGTAGGAGATAATCCAGAGAGAATAAAACAAGTATTAGCGATCGCTACTCAACGCTCCCAAATATTAATTTTTACAGGAGGTTTAGGCCCGACTCCAGACGATCTAACCGTGGCCACCATCGCCGACTATTTTAATACTCCACTGATAGAAAGACCCGAAATAATAGAAGATATTACCAAAAAATTTGCCCATCGGGGTCGTACCATGACTGCCAGTAACCGGAAACAAGCCTTAATTCCCCTGGGTGCAAGTATTTTGCCTAATCCTATTGGTAGTGCCCCAGGAATTATTTGGCAACCAGTGGCAAATGTCACAATAATGACTTTTCCTGGAGTTCCCACCGAAATGAAATTAATGTGGGAAGAAACTGCTGTACCTTATATGCAAAATCAGGGTTGGTGTGGTGAAACTATCTATAGTCGGACATTAAAATTTTGGGGCATTGCAGAGTCAACTTTAGCAGAAAAAGTAGCCCCATTGTTGGAAATGAAAAATCCTACTGTTGCTCCTTATGCTAATTTTGGAGAGGTAAAGTTACGAATTTCTGCTCGTGCTAAGTCTCAAGAATTAGCTGATAAATTAATTTTTCCTGTAGAACAAAAAATACGAGATATTGCAGGAATTGACTGTTATGGCATTAATGATGACTCTATAGCTTCAGTAGTAGGAAAGTTATTGTTAGATGCAGGGGAAACTTTAGCTGTGGCCGAATCTTGTACTGGTGGAGGTTTAGGTAGTATGTTGACTTCTACTCCAGGTAGTTCACAATATTTTCATGGTGGAGTTATCGCTTATGAAAATATTGTAAAAATTTCTTTGTTAGATGTTAGTCAGGAAGATTTAGTGACAGAAGGTGCTGTGAGTCATGCAGTGGCAAAACAAATGGCAAGTGGGGTGGTAAAAAAATTAGGAAATAACTGGGGAATTAGTATTACGGGTATTGCTGGACCTGGAGGTGGAACAGAATCTAAGCCAGTGGGTTTAGTTTATATTGGCATAGCAAAAATAACTGGTGAGGTAGAAAGTTTTGAATACCGCTTTGGTGCTTTACGCAGCCGAGATTGGATTAGAAGAGTTAGTGCTTGTACAGCTCTCGATCTGTTGAGAAGAAAATTATATTTATAGCAATGTGCGCTGGCTTATGTACAAATTGCAGGAGATGTCCAATAACTATAAGTCTTATATTATTCCTTACCGAATGCGGAGCTAACAGATTTTTATTCCCCCTTCCGGAGCTGTTGCCTCTTGCCAGAAGACCTACACCATAGCAAAGTCTTGGTGTCGGGATGAATGGCCACCAGGAGATAGACCGACTCTGAGTCAATCCAACTTCAGTTGTTTTGATGGATGGGAATCCCGTATCATAATCTGTGACTTGATTTCGGGAGGATATCAACTACTAGAAAACCACAATAATCAAAGACTTGATTATAATAAGACAATAATAAATAAAATTGTGGATATTTGTCCATTTTTTTTTAGACAATTTAACTTATCATTGCTAAATGGCCATCTAACCCTGAAGCAAAGATAGTGTTAATATAAGAGTAAAGATAAATAAACCAAAAGCCATTATGACCATTTATTGTGTTGTGGCTGAGTTGTTAAAATCTTTCAAAACTTTTGTATGAAAAGGGAAGCGGCAGAACCCGCCCCGCTTACCCCTCACTATAAAAGGTGAGAGTATTCAGCGGGAATATTATATTCATGGATTTCATAGACAAGGTAATAGAAAAATTAAAGGAATGGACTCGCAAGCTGGTTGATTCTTTATTAGGTCCAGAACCAGAACCAGAACCAGAACTTATTCCGATTCCAGTCAACGACCGCTCTCGTCGCTGATAATTTTACCATTCAACGTTTAAATTATTTGTTTAGCATTTTAGTTTTACATGGGCCAAACTTAAATCTCCTGGGTCTACGAGAACCAGGAATATATGGCTCTGAAACTTTAGATAATATAAATGGACTGTTAGACCAAGAGGCGGAAGTCCTTGGAGTAAAAATTTCTGTATTACAGTCTAATCATGAAGGTGTCTTGGTGGATGCAATTCACTCAGCGAGTGAGCAACACCAAGGCATAGTTATTAATGCTGGGGCGTATACTCATACAAGTATTGCCATTAGGGATGCTATTTCTGGGGTTAATATTCCTACGGTGGAAGTACATATCAGTAATATTTATCGTCGAGAAGAATTTCGACATCATTCTTTTATAGCACCAGTAGCTATAGGTCAGATTAGTGGCTTTGGTTCAGAAAGCTATATTTTAGGGCTGAAAGCAATAGTTAATTATCTTCAAAAAGAATCCGCTAAATAATTGCCAAAATCTAAACATGGCTAGAAATTTTACATTTGAAAAAAATATATAGCAGAAGAAAGGAGGAAAAATCTGGCGAAGTCTTTCGTTTTAAGCTTTCGATCTGTCCTAACCTTTTCTTTGACTGCTATGTTAATTAAATTATTCAATAATAGTTAGTAAATAGCGTAAATTTTAATGAATCATTAAAGTAATAACTATGTAGTTCAGATTATAGAACACTATTATTATTCAATAAATTAGAAAAACAAATTTGTTGAAACTTTTATAGCGCTACGCATTAAGGTGTTTGACATTTATAAACCATGTTAGCGGAGCTTTTCCGCACCGAAAACCCTGATTCAGTTTACTATTCCCTATTCCCTAGCGCGTAGCGCTATATATAAAAAATTATATTTATTCAGTAATAACTATTATTAATGGCATCAGTATTAAGAGAGTGTTTGTCAAACAAATATGAGACAGTGTAGAGTGAGAAGCGACCTCCCATAGCAAGCAGAGCGTAGCAGTAAGACTAACTATTATTCCATACCACAAATGTTAAGCGTACTGTCACACACCCTACTTAATCTTTTCCCTAAACTCGTAAAACTTTGTACCTTATAAACTCCAAAATTGCTGTAAGTCTAACTTGATTAAATTTACCGAAAAATTGGGTTTAAAGCCTCCCCCTAAAAGGGGGATGAAAAAATATTCAATGAGCGTATTTTCGTTTTCTCCAGCTTTAGTGGTCGGTACTGATAACTGATAACTGATAACTGATAACTGAAATGACCTCTACTATTCATTACCTGTATAAGAAAGATAAATTTATAAAAGAAATGAATAAATAATGCAGCATTCTCTATTAACAAAATTTCAAGGCACTTTATTAGGAGCAGTTTTAGGAAATCATTTAGGTTATTACTTTGAGTATCAAAAAATAGAGAAAGAGCGAAAAAATTATAAAACATCGATAAATAAACATAAATTTTACCCGTTAGATTTAGGCAAACAAAGATTGCAAAAATGGGGAGAAATTACAGTTAATTGTGCAAATAGCTTAATTATAAATCAGGAATTCGATCGAGAAGATTGGCAGAAAGTTTATGGGGAATGGCAAGATAACTGGGCTAATAAAAAAGACCAAATCAGCAAAACAAGTCAGGTAAAATATTCTCAAAAAAAACCAGAAAAATTTGCAGAGATATTCGATCGTAAATTGTCCGATATTCACTACATGGATAAAGATGATATATTTTATCCCACAGCTAGTAATGCAGTAATAGCAAGTTTGCCAGTAACCTTGCTTTATCACGAAGATAAATTAAAACTGCAACAAAAATTACAGCAATGGGGAAAAGTTTGGCAAAATTCCTCAGATATCAATCCAACTAACTTAGCAATTGGATATGTTATAGCCCAAACTTTGACAGAACAACTAGATACCCAAACTATAATACCCAAAATTATCGACTATATTGGAGAAAAAGAACCATTAGTAGGGCAACTAAGAAAAGTAGAACAATTGATCGATCGGGGAGCAAATTTAGATACTGCAATAACTCAGTTATCAAAAAATGTTAAATCTTTTTCCAGACAGCAAATATTTCCCGAACAACAAGAAAAATCTATCTCTTGTCCTTTTTTCATACCTATTTGTTTAGCCTTATACTGTTTCCTCAGTACTCCAGAAGACCTGAGTTTAGCAATATTACGAGGTGCAAGAACAAAATGGGCAACTCAAATCTGTACTATAGTAGGTACATTATCAGGAGCTTATAATAGTAGTGCTGGAATTCCTGTAGAATGGCGACAAAAAATGGGAGGACAACTGTTGGGAATAAATGAAGCAGAAATTATGAAGTTGGCCAAAAAACTTTGGGCCGTTTGGTGTGGAGTTTATGACCCAAACAATATGATACAAAATATAGTGCCAGCAGTTGCTGCCAGCAACGTAATTCGTCCTCGCCCGCGCAAAGCTAGTGGATATTGAAAACTCTATGATGTGTAGACATCAAGAAATATGCATCTGACAGATTTAATTGGGAAATTATTGAAGCCTCAGAAAAAACAACAACTATCGAGTTGGTCAACTCTGGCAACTTCACCAATTTTAGTGGTGCTGGCAATAGCATCTCTAACTGCTACTGCAGGTCAACGTTACTACAGTCAGCCAAAGTTAGATGAGGGAACTATTGCTCCTCAAACTATCCTGGCTCCGGAAAGTGCTACAGTTCCTGACAATAAAGTTACTGAGGAGCAGCGCAAATCAGCTAGACTTGGTGATATAACTGTATTGATGATTAATGAGTCAGTGAATCAAAAGGTTAACAAAGAGTTGGCTGAAATACTGGCATTGGGTAATCAAGTCAGAGAGATAATTGTTTATTTCCCATTTGTGAATACAGGTATATTGTCAACAGCTACTCAACGATACCTGCGACAAATTTCTCAAGAAAAGTGGCTGGGTATTCAACAAACAGTAGAGGAAGAGTTAAAAGAAAGACCTCCTGGACCTCAACCTGGAATAACTACTGATTCTATATTAACTAAAGACTCAATAGAGTTTTTCAGTAACAATGATAATGTTATAGACGATCGATTATTGACTAAGGTATCTGTCCTAAACAATGATAATGTTATAGACGATCGATTATTGACTAAGGTATCTGTCCTAGCAGAGGATCGGGAAAATAGTCAAAATTCTATAGTTATTAGTAGTAAAGATCGGCAAGCAATTTCAGAGTTATTAACTTATCGCAAAAGAAGTTTATTCCAAAACTATGACAGAGTTTTGTACGAGATTTCACAAGCTCGTGATTTGTACAAGGAGGCAACAGAAGCTCTGGCTAAACAGCAAGAAATTGAGGGTTATGAGGTATACGATTCTACTTTACTGGAGCTGTCTGACACTGACTGGCAAAAAACTCAAACAGGTATTGAAACTGTAAAAGAGCGAATGCTGGCTCAAGGAATATCGCCAAATTTACCCAAACAGGAATGGGTAAAAGCACTGAAGGTTCAAGTAACTGGTGTAGTTCCTGTGGTGGCGGAAGATTTAGCAGTTAATGTTTTGAAGGCTGCTTTGGAGGCTAATTTATCTCTAGATCCAGAAGGAACTAAGCAATCAGTGGAACTGGCAGCACAAAATATTAAAACAGTAACATACAAAGTCCGACAGGATGAAGTCATTGTTAATAGGGGGCAAAATATTAGCCGTAAGGCATTTGTGTTACTAGATCATTTTGGCTTAAGTCGCCGTACAGTTAATTGGGGTGGTTTGGCGGTTTTTGTAGGTATTGTCAGTGGAGCTGTAGGTATAGTAGTTATAGTAGAAAGGCAATTTAAACCTTGTCTCAGGCGCAGAGATAATATACTTTTGTTGCTTTTGAGTTTGAGCGCACCATTGCTGATAACTTTGAGAATACCGTGGAGCAGTTTACCAGCAATTGGATTGTTGGTAGGAAGTTTTTATGGTTCAACTATGGGAGTAACAGTGGTGGGATTAATCTCTGCGATCCTGCCTATTGGGATGGATGTTGACAAAATAGATTGGTTTGCTAGTGCTGCTGGTGGTGTTCTTGGCAGTCTAATAGCTGAAAAAATGCGATCGCGTGAAGAACAAGCATTGTTAGGTTTAGGGGTAGGGTTAACTCAAGGTACTGTTTATTTGTTGACAAATTTGATTGTCCGCGACACACCAGGATTACTATGGTATGCGATCGTGGGTCCGGTGGGTTTGCAAGCAGTAGCTGGTTTGGTTTGGAGTATTGTTGCTTTGGGTTTGAGTCCATATTTGGAGCATTTGTTTGATTTGATTACTCCGATTCGTTTGTCTGAATTGGCTAATCCTAACCGCCCTCTGTTGAAGCGTTTGGCGTCGGAAGCTCCTGGTACTTTTCAGCATACTCTGTTTGTGGCTTCTTTGGCAGAAGCGGCAGCACGAGCTATTGGTTGTAATGTGGAATTGGTGAGAACGGGTACTTTGTATCACGATATTGGTAAAATGCACGATCCATTGGGATTTATTGAAAATCAAATGGGTGGGCCGAATAAACATGATGAAATTAAAGATCCGTGGGTGAGTGTGGAAATTATCAGAAAGCACGTTACTGAAGGGTTGGTAATGGCTCGTAGACACCGATTACCAAAGGCTATTACGGCGTTTATTCCCGAACATCAGGGTACAATGTTAATTGCTTATTTTTATTATCAAGCTAAACAAAGAGCTGAGAAGGGAGAAAAGGTAGTTAAGGAAGAGATGTTTCGCTATGCAGGACCAATTCCACAATCGCGAGAAACTGCTATTGTGATGTTAGCAGATTCTTGTGAGGCAGCTTTGCGATCGCTTAAAGATGCGACTCATAAAGATGCTTTACAGATGGTGAAGAAAATTATGCGGGCACGGTGGCAGGATAATCAGTTGGTTGATTCTGGTTTGACGAGGGCAGAAATGTCAACTGTTGCTGAAATTTTTGTACAAGTTTGGGAACAGTACAATCATAAACGTATTGCTTATCCGAAAGCGGCAATGAATCCAAATCAAGTAAAAACTGTAAAGTCAGTTGTTAGTTCTAATTAGGGCTTGCGCTCATAAAGTATGAGTGGTAGGGGCAGGAGCCAGAATCCAGAATCCAGAATCCAGAATCCAGAAGTCAGGAGGAATGGGAATTATAGAAGAGGTAGTCAGAAAATCTCCCTTGATTTTCTTCCCCTCGAAATGCCCAAAATACGCTTTTTTTTTGAACCATTACCACCTAAAAGCTGGTACTCCCTTATATCATGTTCGGTTGAATACTTACACTTTGGAGGAAGGAAGGCAGAAGGCAGAAGGCAGAAGGGAAGAAAAGGTTAAAAGGGATAAAGTCTTTTTTATAACTGATTATCCGAACATGATATTAGTACCAGAAAAGGCTAAAAATTTTACTTGTCAAGGCTTTTATAATTAATCAGCAAACCCTACTCAATTATCACCACTACTATTTCCTCCTGAATTCTGAATTCTGACTCCTGACTCCTATCAGATCAATCTCCTTGAGGATGTTCTTCCCACAAATTAGTTGTCTGACGCAGACTGGAATGTTCTCCATTTCCCATAATGATATGGTCGAGTAGAGGAATGGCTAAAAATTGCGCTCCTGCTAAGAGTTGCCTGGTTAAGTTGATATCTTCGGGACTTGGTTCTACATTTCCAGAAGGATGATTGTGAGAAATAATAACTCTGGTTGCACCTTGGCGAATCACTTCTCGAAAAATTTCACGGGGATGAGCTAATGTTTCTGTTGCGGTACCGATGGTAATTACTTGAGTTCCTAGTAAGCGGTTATTTACGTCTAAGAGTAAAACGGCAAATTTTTCTTGGGTTTGCCACATTAAATCTTGACTTAAAGCGTCTGCGGCTGCTTGTGGACTTTCAATGAGAGCTAATTCTGGAGGACGGGATTGAAATACTCTTTTACCTAATTCAATGGCAGCTAAAATAGTTGTTGCTTTTGCTGTACCAATACCATGAATTTGAGTTAATTCTTGAACCGTAATATTGCGGAGAATTGAGAGGGGGTCGCGCTGATGTTGACTTAATTGATTGAGTATATATTGTCCGAGACCTACAGCAGAAAGTTTCCCTTTTCCTTGACCAGTACCTAAGAGAATAGCAATTAATTCTGCGGTAGAGAGACTTTTCGGACCAGAGGCAATTAATCTTTCTCGTGGTCGTTCATTGCTAGGTAAGTCTGCAATTCTGAGACTGTAGGTCATTTCAATTATCAGTTATCAGTTATCAGTTATTAGTTAGCCTCTTGAGAGAGGAGCTACCCTGAGAAAGAGGAGCTACGCTATTAGTATATCCTGCAATAGGGAGGTTTTGAATATACAGATTTTTCTTTTTTATCCTCTTCAAAGGGAAGTTTTAAAACCTGACTTTTTTTGTTAAAAAATTAAGGTCGATAATTTCTAAATATAATATAAGTTATATCATGTTCCTCCTCCGGGGGAGCTACGCTAACGGTTAAATACTTAATAAATACCTTAGCTAGGACAAGGATAAAAGTCAAAATAATTTCAGTATTTATTCGGTTGTAAGTAGGGAGTAGGTCTAAAATAATTAATAATTAATAATTAATAATTAATAATTACCTCTTCTTTTCAAGGAAAGGATTGACTCAGATGAAAATTTTTTCTTGTTTCTCCTTTAAGGGAAAGGCTTTAAACTTTAATTATTCGGTAATTACCGAGGATTACATCAGCAGTATTGCCAACTTTTCTCTAGATTTATACGCACATAATTTTTGGTTTATTACTAATACAACCAACTCCGATATTCTGAATTAACATCTTTCATTTCTTCGTATAACCAAACCATGCGATCGAGAAACCACATTTTACTTAAAAGTACTAGAAAAACTCCTAATAAAGTCGGCCAGATATTCAACTGAATTAATCCCCAAATACAAAATGGTAAACCTACAAAGGAAATTAAATTAAGAATATTAATTACGGGTTGATGATGTTGGGGAATTTCTATTTTTTGACGGTTTAACCAAACTTTTTCTCCGAAAACTGCTTTTGAGAACCAATTGTTAGTTGAGGTTGGTTTAGGGAAAATTTGGGGATTTATCCAAGTCCAAATAATCAGAATAATAATGGGAATTAGACACCAACAATTAATCTAAGTTCGACTCCAAATAGAAATAATAATTAAAGGTAATATAGGAAATCTAGTTAATTTAATCCATTCCAGGGATTAGCATGACGTGCCCAAACTTCATCAGTCATTTGAAATAAGTTAGCGATTTTTTGTTCAGTTTTCATAATATTTTTTTGTTTTGAAGGCTGTTATAAGTTTAAATTTTAGCAGCTAATATTAAAGCTGGTCGTATCGTTATCAAAAGTTGTTTTGCTAAGTAACTGATGATTTTGGCAGTTTCTTTTCTAATAATGAAAGGAATAAATTAAGCAATATTTTTAGATTTCGTATCAAAAGTTTTGCTACATATCTTTGTTGGGAGGTAGGGGTGTTGTATGCAAGGTCTGTACAAAGTGCTGAATCTTAAAGGCGACTGTTATATCTACTTCCCCTCTTTGTTACGACATCTGCAATAGTCATTTCATTTTGTGAAGCACCGTAATTTCCGGTGTGTGATGGAGAAAATATCTACTTTCCCTCTCTGTTGTGGATATGGCAATAGTCATTTCATTTTGTGAAGCACCGTAATTTCCGGTGTGTGATGGGAAAAATATCTACTTTCCCTCTCTGTTGTGGATATGGCAATAGTCATTTCATTTTGTGAAGCACCGTAATTTCCGGTGTGTGGAGAGAAAATATCTACTTCCCCTCTCTGTTGCGGATGCCGCAATAGTCATTTCATTTTGTGAAGCACCGTAATTTCCGGTGTGTGGAGAGAAAATATCTACTTCCCCTCTCTGTTGCGGATGTGGCAATAGTCATTTCATTTTGTGAAGCACCGTAATTTCCGGTGTGTTGTGGGAAAATATTTACCTCCCCTCTCTTTGTTGCGGATATGGCAATAGTCATTTCATTTTGTGAAGCACCGTAATTTCCGGTGTGTGATGGGAAAATATTTACCTCCTCTCTTTGTTGCGGATATGGCAATAGTCATTTCATTTTGTGAAGCACCGTAATTTCCGGTGTGTGGTGGGAAAATATTTACCTCCCCTCTCTTTGTTGCGGATATGGCAATCGTCATTTCATTTTGTGAAGCACCGTAATTTCCGGTGTGTG
>JAXHSW010000003.1:107106-128918 GCA_034190295.1 Cyanobacteriota bacterium
TCATTTTGTGAAGCACCGTAATTTCCGGTGTGTGGTGGGAAAATATTTACCTCCCCTCTCTTTGTTGCGGATATGGCAATCGTCATTTCATTTTGTGAAGCACCGTAATTTCCGGTGTGTGGTGGGAAAATATTTACCTCCCCTCTCTTTGTTGCGGATATGGCAATCGTCATTTCATTTTGTGAAGCACCGTAATTTCCGGTGTGTGATGGGAAAATATTTACCTCCTCTCTTTGTTGCGGATATGGCAATAGTCATTTCATTTTGTGAAGCACCGTAATTTCCGGTGTGTGGTGGGAAAATATTTACCTCCTCTCTTTGTTGCGGATATGGCAATAGTCATTTCATTTTGTGAAGCACCGTAATTTCCGGTGTGTGGTGGGAAAATATTTACCTCCCCTCTCTTTGTTGCGGATATGGCAATCGTCATTTCATTTTGTGAAGCACCGTAATTTCCGGTGTGTGATGGAAAAATATTTACCTCCTCTCTTTGTTGCGGATATGGCAATCGTCATTTCATTTTCTGAAGCACCGTAATTTCCGGTGTGTGATGGGAAAATATTTACCTCCTCTCTTTGTTGCGGATGCCGCAATCGTCATTTCATTTTGTGAAGCACCGTAATTTCCGGTGTGTGATGGAAAAATATTTACCTCCTCTCTCTGTTGCGGATGCCGCAATCGTCATTTCATTTTGTGAAGCACCGTAATTTCCGGTGTGTGGTGGGAAAATATTTACCTCCTCTCTTTGTTGCGGATATGGCAATCGTCATTTCATTTTGTGAAGCACCGTAATTTCCGGTGTGTGATGGAAAAATATTTACCTCCTCTCTCTGTTGCGGATGCCGCAATCGTCATTTCATTTTGTGAAGCACCGTAATTTCCGGTGTGTGATGGGAAAATATTTACCTCCTCTCTTTGTTGCTGATGTGGCAATAGTCATTTCATTTTGTGAAGCACCGTAATTTCCGGTGCGTGGTGGAGAAAATATTTACCTCCCCTCTTTGTTGCGGATGTCGCAATAGCTATTTCATTTTGTGAAGCACCGTAATTTCCGGTGTGTTGTGGGGAAAATATTTACCTCCCCTCTCTGTTTATGAAGCACCAGAATTTGAGGTGTGTGATGGTGAAAAATCAGGCACTGAAAACTACAACGTCTTAGTTTTTTAATTTACTCACTATTATATGATTTTTACTAGAAATGGTATTCTAGCACGTTACTGAAATACTGAAAAAATTTCTAGCTAAAGGATAGGGTGGCGATCTATCAAAATTTTTGGCTTTGTTGGGTTGAAGTAAGAAAGTTCTGATGGTTATGGAAAATCAATGTTGATATTTGTAGATATTACAATGATGGTAAAAATTATTTTATTGAGCTATGACTTCTCCTAAACAAAATCAGCAGAATCAGATACCAGCACATTTTCAAGAAAGAATACAAGCAGCTAAAGACTATAAACTTAAGGAGTTAAACTTAAGTAATGATTATTTAAGAAGAAATTATCAAATATTAACTGAAATTCCTACTGAAGTTTGGGAGTTAGATTGGCTAGAAGTATTAAATTTAAGTGGTAATCAATTAAGAAGTATCCCGGAATCAATCACTAAGCTCACCAATTTAACTTGGCTTAACTTAAGTGGTAATCAATTAACAACTATCCCGGAATCAATCACTAAGCTCACCAATTTAACTTGGCTTAATTTAAGAGATAATCAATTAATAAGTATCCCGAAATCCATTACTAACGTCATTAATTTAACTTTGCTTGTTTTAAGAAATAATCAATTAATAAGTATCCCAGAACCCATCACTAAACTCACCAATTTAACTGAGCTTGATTTAAGTCATAATTTATTAACAAATCTTCCGGAATCAATCACTAGACTAACCAATTTAACTATACTTGATTTAAGTCATAATCGATTAAAAATAATCCCATCAATCAGTAAACTAACCAATATAACTTGCCTTGGTTTAAGAGGTAATACTCTGGAGACTCCACCAATAGAAATTGCTCAAAAAGGGATAGAACCAATTAGAAAGTATTTCCGACAAATAGAAGAAGAAGGAAAAGATTATATTTATGAAGCAAAATTACTAATTATTGGAGAAGGCGGGGCTGGTAAAACTACTCTAGCTAATAAAATTCAAAACCCAGACTATCAACTCCGAGATGAAGATTCGACCAAAGGAATTGAAGTTCATCAGTGGAATTTTAAGACAGCAAATCAACATGACTTTCAGATGAATATTTGGGATTTTGGCGGACAAGAAATTTATCATGGTACCCACCAATTTTTTCTGACCAAACGCTCCCTATATACTCTTGTGGCTGATACTCGTAAAGAAGATACAGATTTTTATTATTGGCTGAATATAGCAGAATTGTTGAGCGATAATAGCCCTTTATTAATTGTCAAAAACGAAAAACAAGAACGCAAAAGAGAAATTAATCAACGGGTATTGCAAGGTCAATTTACTAATATCAAAGAAATCTTAGCGACTAATCTTGCGAATAACCGAGGATTAGAAAAAATTAGAACAGACATCCAACATTACATCAGTAATTTACCTCATATTGGCAGTGCCCTTCCTAAGACTTGGAAAAAAGTCCGTGAAGTATTAGAAACAGATGGTCGTAACTATATTAGTTTGGCAAAATATTTATCTATTTGCGAAAAGAATGGCTTTAAGAAACGAGAGGATAAATTACAATTAAGTGGCTACTTACATGACTTAGGAGTTTTTCTTCATTTTCAAGATGACCCACTGTTAAATAAAACAGTTATTCTCAAACCAGAATGGGGAACAGCTGCAGTTTATAAAGCTCTGGATAATCGGCAAGTTTATGATAATTTTGGCAAATTTACTAGAAGAGATTTAACCAATATTTGGCATGAATATAAATATGTTGATATGCACGACGAACTACTGCAATTAATGATTAAGTTCAAACTCTGCTATAAAATTCCTGGTACTTCTCAAACCTATATTGCACCTCAACTCCTAACAGAAGCTCAACCAGCATACAACTGGGATGAAAATAATAATTTGATTTTACGTTACACTTATGAATTTATGCCCAAGGGAATTATTACTCAGTTTATTGTGGCGATGCACAAGTATATTGAGGAGCAAAAATATGTTTGGAAAAGTGGAGTTATTCTGAATAAAAATCAAACCAGAGCAGAGGCGATCGAATATTACAGTAAGAGAGAAATAAAAATTAGAGTTTCTGGGCAACAAAAACGGGATTTAATGACTATTGTGACTCACGAATTAGATAAAATTCATGGTTCCTACAATAATCGACTCAAATATAATAAATTAATTCCTTGTAATTGTGCGACTTGTAATAATAATCAGAATCCTTACTTTTACAACTTTACGGAGTTAAAGGAACGAATTAGTCATCAAAAATACACTACTGAATGTGGTAAACCTCCCTATCATACGGTTAAGGTATTAAGTTTAATTGATGATGTAATAAAGACAGACGAGAGTAGGATTTTTTTACAGCCTAAAGATTCTACAAACTACACAATAAATAATTATACTGGCTCAGTAATAAATATTAATGATAATGATTTTATTAGCGGTCAAACTATAGCTGAAAAATTTGTCAATGACCAAAGCAAGAAAATTGAAAATAAAAATGGAAATGTTTTGGGAAATGTATTGGGTGATGAGAGTAATTTTAGAGATAAAGTAACAGGAAATTCTCCTCAGCCAAAAGTATCTCCTCAGCGAAAAAGAAAAGTAACAGGAAATTCTCCTCAACCAAAAATATCTCCTCAGCGAAAAAGAAAAGTAACAGGAAATTCTCCTCAACCAAAAATATCTCCTCCGCCAAAAATAGATAAACCCAAAAAATTTGGATTTTTAGATTTCTTGACTTGGATGCAGAATGGGCAAATTATTTATTACTTAGGTTCTGCGATTATTGGCATTCTTTTGCTGATTATTTATCCTAAGTTATATCCAGATGGATTACCAAAATGGGTAAAGCAAATTCAAAATATATTTCCAGCTCCACAAATAGAAAATGAATCCGAGCGCTCAAAATAAATTTTACTGATTAAAAATCTACTAGATAATACTTGAAATTGATGAATATTTGATTTAGGTAACTACTTTCTCAACAAAAATAAAACTAAAAATATTAAAAGTAAAATCACCTCTGTTCCTAATAAACCGTAAATAGTTGTTCGCTGTTGTTCGGTCAAGGCAAAATAATCTATAAAAACTGTGTAAATTAAAAATTGAGATAAAATTCCTATGAGAAAACAACTAATTCCCCAAGCTTTTCTTTGCCACAAACCAATAACAGCCACAATATCTAGGATGCCATAAATTATGTCTCCTATTTGCCAAGTTAGAGGAGTTTCTAACCATGGTTGTTGGCCTAAACCTATGATATTTGTAATGTGAATTAATTCACTATAGGTAAAAATTAAGGCTAAAATTCTCAGGTATATTTTCATCCAGGAATTATTGGCAATTTGAGCAAGATAATTCATCTTTTCTATGATCTAATTTTTAGTGGTACAGGTTTCTAGTCTGTTTTGTTTTCTTGTCTAAAAAGATGCTATTGCCTTTCTCAAATTAGTTACAGATAAATAGAGAGGTCATTTCAGTTATCAGTTATCAGTACCTCTGCAATAAGGAGGCAAGAAAATACGGAATTATCTTTTTTTATTCCCTTAAAAGGGGAGGCGCATACCCACAATTTATCGGTAAAGATAATACAAATTGCCCGATAGTATTCAAGCTTAGATTGCCTTATCCTAATATTGTGATTTATTGCCCTTTAATTTTTGCTTTAAAATCCCAAATAGCATCAAAAGGATCGTCCCAATCTAAATAACTAACTAATAAGTCTAAATTAAGATTTGGTAATAACTGACTATTGCTTTTCTGCAAATACTCAGAATTTTCTAGGCAAAAAATCTGTAACTTTCCATTTTGCCAAAACCAAACTTCAGAAACACCTAAACTTTGATAAATTTCTAAAGTTTGAATTCCTCCGCTAGTAATAACAACTTCAATTGCTAGATCGGGAATCTTTTTTTTACTACCAATACAATAACATTGGTCTGGCTCAATTCCTTTGAATTTATCTTGAGATTTCAAAGTTGTAGAACCCAAGGGATAAAAACGAATTCCTGTTTCTAAACAATAATTTTCTACCAACATCCCCAACATTTTCTTGTAAATTTCATGGCGACTACTAGGAGACATAATTTGTAAAGTTCCTCGATCATAAATAACTTTAAAATAAGGTGAATTTCCCAAATAATCTAATAAATTTTCATAAATTTTCCAGCTTATGTCAGTAGAAATTAATAAGCGATCGCTATCAAGATTATCACAATTTAAGTATTCGATAAGTTTCGCAAAAGATTGGGGATTAGCTGATGAGACTACCATGAAATTAACCTCTCATAACTTTATTTTGCTGATATAATAACATTTGATTTTAGAGATTATTTTATTCTTTCTTCTTCCTGAAGAATTTCTAATTTAACTTTCTTGATTAGGTCAAGTATCTTTTCCTGAGAATCATATCCTTTTACTTTTGCTATTTCCCGCATAATCTCAAATTCATCTGGCTCATTTTTGGCAACAAGAATAATGTCTATTTCGCCATTACTAAACTCTGGAGTAACAGTAATTTTTACTTCTCCATTTTTCACTGTTCCTGTTGTTTGTATAATTCTCATTTCATACCTCTTTTTTCTTACTGAGAATATTTTATTGTTACATATCGTTATTTCTCCACCCACCCTTCAAATGCAGCCACTAAGACATTGGCTATAGGATTATCTAAAGCTTCCCTTAAAGCTGTAGTTCCACTATCCTTTAAAGTATCAATTATTCTTTGTTTTAAAATTGGATTGCTTTCAATTTCTTTAATAGCTTCGGATGCTATAGTCATTTTTTCATAATCTGTCATTTCTTGAGATGTTCTATCCTGGGAGTAACTTTTACCAAGCTGCTCTAAAAGCTCTTGAATCTCTGCTGCTGCTTTAGCAAGACTTTGTTTTTCCTCATAAATAAACTTATTAATCACAACACCACCAGAAATATTTGATCCCTGAAAGTTATTGCTAAAACTTTCTATGTGTTTCTCTTCAGGCTTCATTTGTGAATCTAATTGAACAACTACATTAGTTTGATTTTGAGACAAATTGAGAGCTATTTTTTCTATTTTTTGATTATGCTCTTTATAATTTTCTATCAGTGCATCTTTAGCCTCTAACTGGGATTTATATAGCTCGATTTTAGCTTCAATTTTCGCCTGATTTTGCACTGCCTCAATTTGATATTTATGTAACTCAAGTAGATGTTTTCTCTCTTGTTCTTCTAATTTCTGTTTTAGACATCCTTCAGGTATATCTTGAGCAGACTTGCTAAGTTCATAAAACTCTTTAAAATCTTCGGATTCAGCACTGAATTCTTGCTCCATATCTGACCACTTTTCTTCTACCTGAAGTAGCACTCCTCCCATCATTAGAAACCTTGTATCTTTTTTATATTCCAGCCACTCTTTATGATAATCCTCTACTTTATCAAACAAACGCCTCAGTTCTCGATTTTCTTTACGCCATAAAGAAAACCGTTCCCATCTTTCCATAAGCGCTTCATGGGCTAAGTCTATCCAAGCTACTCCTTCACTATCATTTCCTGTTACTAGCAAACGCTCTTTAATCAACTTATTTAGAACATTCTGAATAGCTATTTGCTGCTCTGAATTATCTCCAGCAATTGCTAAAAGCTTTTGTTTCGGCTGTCGCTGTCGAGTATCTTTATTTCCTATACCTGTACGCACTAACTTTAACAAGATACGTTTTGTCAACTTTTTTTCTTGTTCATTGAAACCTTGATATATTTCTTCTGACCTGCTATTTAATAACCCAAGTATTCTACCTTGTTTGAGATACTGAGTAGCTGTTATTTTTTTATTTTTTTTATCTCTGTGTTTCCAAAGTTCTGTAAGAGCAAACTGTAGTAAAGGTAGGAAATTTTCTTCTCGGCTAACTTCCTCTATTATGGATTCTGGTAATCCTTCATCAAAACTGTAATTAAGTTTTTTGGCAGGCTCAATAATAACATCTTTTAAATCATCTTGTTCTAAATCTGGTATCCAGACTGATTGATTTTGAATTAATGCAGCTAAAGGCTTATGATTAAGGCAATCTTCTACAAAATCTGCACGCAAAGTTACTACTACTTTCAATCTAGAAAAAGAAGTGTCAGCAACCTGAGTCAATAATTCAATAAACTTACGTTGCTCCAATTTTTTAGAACAAAGTGTAAAAACTTCTTCAAATTGATCGACAATAATGAGAATCTGTTGTTCGCCAGGAATATTCTCTGTTATTGAAGCTAAACCATTGGTTTCAATAAGACTATGAATTTCTTGAATTTTTTCTCTGTCTTCAAAAAGCCTCTGAGTAACTTCATATTTCAAATAACTTACTGGTTCACCCCAAGGAACTATAGGTTCTAAAACTAGCCAACTATTTTCCTCTAGTTCAGAAGTTAACGCTGCTTTTACTACAGAGGATTTACCACTTCCAGAATTGCCTATTAAAAGTACAAAATTAGATTTTTCTAATGCTTCTTGTAAATCTTTAACTACTCGTTTTCTTCCAAATAAAAAGTATGCTGTCTTTTTAGAAAAAGGATCTAAAGCTTGGTAAGGAAATACCTCACAATCTTTAAACTCAGAACTACTGCTTGGAGGTAAAGTTAGAAAGATTTCTCCCTTACATTTTCCCTGAATATATGGCTGAGGAACGTAATATTCTTCTTTAGTTTGCTTTGTGTTATATTCTTGACATTTTTTCTCTAGCCATGTTTTCAAATCAATAAAAACTGATATTCTTCCATCTTTCTGTATATCTGCCTCATTTGATTGTTCACCAATAGCAGCACAAATATTAGCCGTTAAAAAACTTCCTTGTAGCTCATCAATTTCTCGTGCTTTTTCTAAGCGATCTGCTGCTAAAAGAACTAGGTAATTATCAGATTTGATGACAATCTCATTTTCTTTGACCTCACTTCCACTTTTGATTCGATTTCCTATAGCTCCAGCATGACAGCAATCAAGAATTAGTAGTTTACTTTGTGCCTTGCAGTTGTCTAGAGCTGGTGTGATTATTGTGTCAACTGACAAAGCTGTATTATGGAGATTGCTAATATCACTATTATTTAAAAGAAGATATAAGGAACCCTTGGGTGCAAAACCATGACCAGAAAAATAACAGATGAATGTATCATTTCTACTACAGGATGAAGCTACTCTAGATAACTGGCGACCAATGTCCCAAATGTCATCTTCTACATCAGGGCTTTCAACATTGAAACCACATCGCTGATTTGATAGAGCATTTCTCATTCTCTCCACATCATTAAGGGCATAGCGAAGTTGATTAGAGTCAGCAGGCCCATTTGAACATGACAAATGCACGTCGTTTTGGTTCCATATAACTCTACCTGCTTTATAAAACTGATATAAAACGTCACAATGTGACAAATTAATGTTTACTTCCTGCTTCTACCGGAACTGTCGGCAGCACTCCGTCCACAGGCATTGACGGTCAAGCCGACCGCATCTCTCGCTCTTGATACTTGCGTTTAAATCCCGGTCTATAGATATCCCACAGGACTGACACTCATAAGTTCTCAGGCGCAACGGCATATCTTGAACATGACCGCAGTAGGAGCAAGTCTTTGACGATGGGAAAAATCTATCTACTACTACTAGCTCAGAACCGTACCATTGGCATCTTTTTTCTAGCTGTCGTCTAAACTCATAAAAGCCCTGGTCTGCTATAGACAAGGCTTGCTTGCGGTTAGCTAACATACCGCTAACGTTCAAATCAACTATTGCAACAACGCTGTGGTTTTTAGCTAGATATGTTGTCAATTTATGAAGTGCATCTTTGCGGATGTTAGCCACTCGTCTATGGAGCCTAGCTATCTTCAGTTGTGCTGCCCGACCGTTAGCATTAGCAATATTTTTATTGCCCTTAAGGTATTGTAGTCTCGAAAGCTTCGCTTCAAACTTACGGTATGACTTTACACTTTCAAAAACTTTTCCATCGCAAAAAGGTTGCTAATGTTTTAATGCCTAAATCTACACCTACAACTTCAGTAGTTTTTGGTGTTGAAGTCGGAGTAAATTCTAAGCTGCAACTTAAATACCATTCACCTGCTTGTCTACTCATTGTTATTTTCTGAGTAGTTACTTCAATTGGTTCATAAGTTTTGACCATACCAATAAAAGGTAATTTGTGATTCCATCCATTTAATTCTATTGGTTTTCCACTATTATCAATTGTGAATGAATCAGACCTACCTTTCTTCTTAAATCTTGGATATTTACCTAATCCTTTAAAGAACCTTTTAAACGCTTCACCCAAGTTAATAAAAGCATATTGATAAACTTTAGATGACAAGTTTTTTATCCTTGGATAAAGTGGTTTTGTGTGATTGGTAAAAACCTCTCTAAGCTTACGGGAGTTTGGCTTATAACCGTCCTGATAAGCAGTATTCCACAGACCTTTTACCCCAGTTATAACACCAGCGCGAATAGCCAGCGTGTTGAGCCATCAGAGTTTTCTGTTTATTATTAAGTTTCAGCTTTGTTAATCATGGATTTCATTTATAAATGAGTGCAGTCTGTCTAAAAGTATGTTTTTCAACTTATTGTATCGTTATTCTTGGATTAAGTCAATGCTCTGTGAAAAAATTACTTCAAAAAGTTACTAGGAGCTTCTTCATAAGAAACTGCAATACCTACTGGTCCTTTAAACGAAATTTTCTTGCCAGATTCTATTTCCTTTGAAGATTCTAAAAAGCGGGTACGTTCTACCCATTGTACAATTGGTTCTCCAGAACTATTTCTAACTACGTTCCCACTGGAGTCTTCTACTGGTAAACAAACCACTTCTTTAATAAGAATTTTTTTATGAGACAGTGCAGCAATTACTTTCGATAAAACCGGAGTTATTGCCAAGATTAATACTGCTGAGGCCATAATAACAGTTGCTACATCTTTATGGCCAGATTTAGCATCTACAGTTGGGTCTTGAGCAAACTCTTGACTAACATTAATTCCTTCCTTTTGTAGAACTTCTACTAAGTCAATTTGATTATCTGCAAGTAATTCTTTAACATCAGGTGATGTCAAGATAAATGGTTGGGTCGATGGGGACTATTATGTCCCGCACCTCCCAGTTAGATCTGGACGTGCCCGTTTCCGTGCATCCAGCTCCCGACAATCTGTACACCATATCGGATATGGGTATCATTGCTCAGTGGTGGATGTAATGATGACAGCTACGATGAATGGCCATTAGGTTTTCATTTTTCCAGTTATTATGATTGCCATCCATATGATGTAGTTCGACTCTTTCATCATCTGCAAACTTAAGTCCGCAATATCCGCACTTATGGTCTTGCTTAATCAAAGCTTTTGATGTCATCCCGTCGTAAAGTTTGGACTTTCTCTTACTCCAGTAGTTCACATCTCCATCAAAAGGTGATTTATTTCCTTTAACCATGATGTGACCGTTTTCTTTCCATCCTGGATTGGGAAAAGCCTTTTTTAATAGTGCTGCTGATGAATGTCTATTCTGTTTGGTCTCTTTATTGAACACTTTGAATGCTCTATGGTTGATATGCCACAGTGAGAACCTCGACCCATCCATTTTGCAAAATCTATGATAGTTTCTCCATCCTCTGACGATTGGGGCTAATTTTTCTGCTTTGACTTTTGCACCATATGCTGATGAGTTGACTATAGATTTGACCTTAGCCTTGAAAGCATTGAAGTTATCCTCTGAGGGTTGACTTCTAAACTTCTGATTGTTTGACTGGACGTAAAAATTCCAACCTAAAAAGTCAAATCCATTTGTCGTTTTAACTAATCTGGTCTTACTTGGTTTTACTTCAAGTCCACGCTGCTTAAGGAATTTGTTTACTTCACATTCGATGAGTTCCTTTTCCTTCTTAACCCTAATTTCTGGTCTCTTCCCTTTTCCTGGGTCGATAATAAAAACAAGGTCGTCTGCATATCGGATACAGGTTCCTAGATTTTCGATTCCGTTGAGTGATATATTTGCTAGTAGTGGTGAAATGACACCACCTTGAGGTACTCCCTGTTCTGGGAATCCTACGGATGTCCCTGATTTTAGGTATCCCCATAATCCTTGTTTGATTGATTGGGGTGCTATAATATTGTCCATTAGATGCTTATGGTCAATTCTATCGAAGCATTTTTTTATATCCATTTCATAGATATATTTTCTGTGACCATTGACCCTTGAGTTTAGATTTGTGAATAGAAAGTATTGTGCATCATGTGCGCTCCTACCTGGTCTAAATCCATAGCTTCTGGCATGGAATAATGCTTCGTGTGCTGGTTCGATTGCAAATTTACAGAGGCATTGCCATGCTCTGTCCATAATTGTTGGAACTTTGAGCATACGAGTAGTTCCATCCTTTTTGGGGATTGGGATTTCTCGAAGTTTTGAATGTTTCCAGTTAAATGTGTATTTGCACAATATTAGAAACAGGGCGAACCTTTCTTCATGTGTCAAACTCGCCATGCCATCTATGCCAGCAGTTTTCTTACCCTGATTTTCTTGAGTCACTCTACGGATTGCTAAGAATCTTGCAGCATTGGTTCTCAGTAATAACTTTTGCAGGTTCCGGACTTGTTTGTAGTCGCCTCTCTGCATAGCTTTGTAAATTCTTTGTTGCAGGCGGAATACCTTTTTCCTGACTAATTTCCAGTTGAGGGCATTCCATTGTTCACTTAAAAATTTTTGTTTCATGTGTCTAACAATACTCTCCAATTTTTGAATTTATTCTGATTGCCTTGCTCCAATTACGGAGCATCCTACCCAATGTCTGGAATTACACTCTCGTCAGCTTACTTAGGTTCGACATCTCTTGTTCGGGGGGCATTTATATCGGATATGGGTTTTCCCCTGAACAAGAATCCTAAGACCAGGACATTGTTTTTATTCGTTCCCTTCAAAGAATTGATTGATAACTTAGAGCAGTCCAATTTGCCTATCATCTACTCAGGATTGCTATTCTCACCGACAGAAGTTAGCGAGTATAAGATGATGAATTCCACACGATTAGCCTCTGAGATTGTGGATTTCCGATAAGACACTTTTATAGGACTTATTTAGTCATATTATCTCCCTATTAACGCCAGTGTGACATATCTGTTTAGTCTCTGATTGCGTCCTGTTACCAGCTTCAGTCTGTAAGGTTCCGAGCTTACTCGCTGTGGTCAGATAAGGAGTCACTCCATCCCTAGAGGGTAGGACTTTCACCTACATTCTTAGAAGAGTTAGATAAGATTTCTCTTACCCCTTAGTTTAGGTATTGACCTTATGGTCGTTACTTCGGGCTAAGAACGAATCGCACATCGGTATCAGGTCTTCCATGCTTAAGATTAGGCCATGAATATTTTTTGATTACTATATACTATGCAAAAAACTTTTAATCAGAATAAATATAGGAAATGTAGGTTTGGTAGAATGAAGTGTTGACGGAGCTTATCTGAAACAGGACTTACGCAAATACACTACAGATAGTATATAAAAACTATAGCACTATGGCATATATAGCGTTTTTGCCAGAAAAATGCGTAAGTCCTGTGAAATATAAACCCAAAATACACCTACCTTATTGTTGTTGGGTTTATCCTAACGGATAAGCTGGCGCTAACATTCCTCAACCCAACCTACACTTATTGCTAGAATCTTAATCCGTACATCCGTGCCATAATCTGTGTGAGCTATTCCCTATTCCCTTCTTCACAATAAACTATCTCCAAATTCCTCACTAAAAATATCTAACTGCTCCACAGTTATCACCTCTTCCTCCTCTTTTTTCTTAATACCTTTCCGCAACCCAATAGCGATTTTACTATGCTTTTCAATTTGCTGCATTACCTGTCTAGCACGTTGAATTACTGAATCTGGTAAACCTGCTAACCTTCCCGCTTCAATACCATAAGACTTGTCCGCTCCACCAGGTTGTACTTGATGCAAAAATACAATTTTATCCGGCAACTCTTTCACCGTTACCTGATAATTTGCCACATTATCCAAAATAGAAGAAAGTTCATTTAATTCGTGATAGTGAGTAGCAAAAATTGTCCGAGACAAAATTTCCGTTGCCAAATATTCTGCTACAGACCAAGCAATCGAAATTCCGTCAAAAGTTGCCGTTCCCCTACCAATTTCATCCAGCAAAACTAAAGACTTTTCCGTAGCATGATTCAAAA
Source organism: Cyanobacteriota bacterium (assembly GCA_034190295.1). Lineage (GTDB taxonomy): Bacteria > Cyanobacteriota > Cyanobacteriia > Cyanobacteriales > Microcoleaceae > Okeania. The sequence continues at coordinate 120,426 of JAXHSW010000003.1, forward strand.
TATTTGCCGTCTCATTCATCTCCACCATAAAAGTTGATTGACCAGTTGCTAAATCATCCACCGCCCCAACACGAGTAAATATCCGATCGCTCACCCCCAAAACAGCAGAACTTGCTGGAATAAAACTACCAGTTTGTGCCATTAATTGAATTAATCCTACCTGCCGTAAATAACAACTTTTACCACTAGCATTCGGACCAGTTAAAATAATTAAATCTGGAGCAGAATAAGGAGTAATTCCCGAATTATTTTCCTCTACATTTTTACTTCCCAATATGGCAGTATTCGGCACAAAAAAACCAGCAGGCAAATACTTTTCCACCACCGGATGCCGACCTTCAATAATTTTCAATTCCCGACTATCAGTCATAGTAGGACGAACATAATTTTGATAAATTGCTACTTCCGCTAAACCACACAAAACATCAATAGCTGCCACCGCGCGAGAAACATTTCTAATCTCTTCTGCGTATTCCCCTACTTCAGTTCTCAGACCAACAAAAATATCATATTCCAATTCATTCAAATCATCTTGTGCCGTCAAAATTCTCACTTCTCTTTCCTTTAATTCCTCAGTAATATAACGCTCCTCATTAGTCAAAGTTTGTTTACGAGTATAGTCATCCGGTGCTAAATCTGCCTTTGATTTAGAAATACTAATATAATAACCAAAAGCCTTATTATAACCAACCTTTAAATTAGAAATTCCCGTCCTTTCTCTCTCCGTAACTTCCAAATTTGCAATCCATTGTTGGTCTTCTTCAGCTAACCTCCGCATCTCATCTAATTGTTCATTTATACCAGGAGAAATTAACCCACCTTCTTTTAACTTTTGAGGAGGAGACTCTACTAAGTGAGAATGAATTTTTTCTCCCAATTCTTGTAAAATTGGTGGTAGATTTCGCAAAACTTTTAAATAGGGAGAATTACCCGTCAATGCTAATGCCGAAAGTTCGGGAAGTTTCGTTAAAGAATCAGCTAAAAAAACTAAATCTCTGGCATTTGCAGTACCAGCACCAGTACGCCCAGTTAGACGCTCTAAATCGTAAATTTGACGCAATATTCTTTGGATATCTTGACGCAAATCGTTATTAGTTATCAGTTCATCAATAGTGTCATGTCTAGCACGAATACCCTTCAAACTCAAAAGTGGTTGTTGCAACCATCGTCGTAAAGCACGGCCACCCATTGCGGTGCTAGTTTTGTCGATCGCTGACAATAGCGACCCTTGATAACTCCCATCTCGCACCGTTTGAGTAATTTCCAAATTCCGGCGAGTCTGGTGGTCGATAATCAAAAAGTCTGCCAAAGTATAGCTCCGCAGACGTTGTAGTGGAACTTGATTTTCCTTTTGAGTTTCTTCGAGATATTCCAGCAACCCACCCGCAGCACGCACCCCCAGGGGAATACGTTCGCAACCGATACCTTCTAGGGATGCCAGTTGAAATTTGATCGACAGTCGCTCTTTTGCCTCCCCTAAAGAAAAGGGTTGTTGCGGACGTAGAGAATAACAGAAAGAATTCGGCAGACATTCTGGAAGATGGTCTGATTTTTCTCCCGGTCGCAACATCAAACCTATATCTGGTGCGTTCGTGGGAAATAGTACTTCCGATGGTTGCAAACGCATCAATTCTTGAGTGAGTTGGTCTAAACCTTGAGTCTGGGTAGTGAGAAACTCTCCGGTAGAAATATCAGTGTAAGCAAGACCCCAATAATTTTTGGCAATAACGACAGCAGCTAAATAATTATTGTAGCGAGGTTTGAGCATTCCGTCATCGGTGAGAGTGCCAGGGGTAAGAATACGAGTAATTTCACGCTTGACTTGACGGTTTTCTTTTTTGGCAATAGCAGAATCTTCTACTTGGTCGCAAACAACCACAGCGTAACCCTTTTCTACTAACATGGCAGCATATTTTTCTACTGCATGATGAGGCACTCCCGTCATCGGCACCCTACCAATTTCTTTACCAGCGTGTTTAGTAGTTTGTACTAATTCTAATTCTTGAGCGATCGTCACAGCATCCTGAAAAAAACATTCAAAAAAATCACCTACTCGAAATAGTAAAAGAGCATGAGAATATTGTAATTTTACTTCCACATAACGCTGCATCATTTCTGATAGTTTGCTAATGTCAATTTGACTGTAGTCAGTATTAGGAGGAAGAGAATTTTCTGCTTGATTTTGTTTTGCTTTTGGAGATTTTTGAGTAGATGTAGATGCGGAATATTTCATAGATATTTAATACCAAATTGATAAATTTTTTCTACAAATAGCTAGTGCCGCTACGCGGAAGTTAAAAGTCGTAGGTAGGGGCGAATGGCATTCGCCCGTACAAAAGTCAATCATTTTTGATTTGTAATTGTTCGCGCAATTTTGTAACTGGTCAGTTATTTCCGTCATCCTGCACTAAGATATTTCTTAGAAGTCAGTCCTCAGGAGTCGTATGGGAATGACTTCAATACCAGTTTTGAGCTAGGAAATTCTCTTTTCTGTCAAAGGGACATCTCCTTTAAAGTCTTTTAATTACGCTTATTATTCGTAACATTCTTTTTTCAAAATGATATAATAGATAATTTTATTTATTTCAAGACTTAGGCAAAAGACGAAATTATAAACCATTGGTAGGGGTTAACATTTGTAGGGGTTAACGGCCGTTAACCCCTACTATATTTGGTGGTTATGCGTAAGTTATGTATTTAAGATTATAAGGATTAATTCTTATTCTAAAACTTTTATAAATAATGATAAAAATATTATAATAATTTTAAGTAATTTATACCACTCCGAATTTTAATTGTCTAGCAGACATTATATTCTTTTTTAACATATAATTTGAGAAAAAGCAACCTGTATAATATAACTTGAGTGAATGTACTGCTTCATTCATTCAGTTTTTTTCCAATACTTTTAACTAGCTATCAGCTTTTAGTATTTCCGTACCGGAATGCTCCGCAAACAGCTAGCTTCTTGCAGAGGAACTTGACCTTTGTCATGCTACGCAAACGTTAACAGCTTTTAGCAGCTCTGGTTAAAATCCCCTGCTTCTATAAGCAGGATTGTTTAGGAGGGGTTGAAATCTCCTTCGTTACAATGCGCGAAAAATAATTTGGCTGACTGCTGAGTGCTAACCGCTTTTTTAATTCTCCTTAAATATATCAATATTAATTTCTGCTCAAAAAGCAATAAATTAATAGGTGATAGCTGATAGCTGAGTGCTGTTTGCGCAGCATTCTGGAGGAAATGCTTACTATTAAATTACAAACTTTAATGATGAATAACCAAGTAAAATTAGACCGATATAAACAGGAATTAGCTAAAATTTATAGTCAGAGAAGCCAAAACTACGATGAAAGTAAATGGCATTCTCAGATTACCCATCGTTTGGTTGAATCTGCACAAATTAAACCAGGAGATAAAGTTTTAGATATCGCTACTGGTACAGGTCATGTTGCTATTGAAGTAGCTGAATTAGTAGGCAATTCCGGTAGGGTTTTGGGAATAGATATTTCTAGTGGAATGCTCGAACAAGCAAGAAAAAAAGTTGCACAATTGAACCTTAAAAATATTGAATTTCAGTTGGCAGATGGGGAAAATATAGACTTTCCAGCTAACAGTTTTAACCTAATTTTCTGTGCTAATGCTTTTCCCTTAATGGCAGATAAAGCAGCTACTTTACGTCTTTGGTCTCAGTTTCTCAAACCTGGAGGTTATATAGGTCTTCATAGTATAGCTGAAACAGGTTTTACAGGGATAGTTGTTTTGGAAAAAGTATTAGAAAATCATGGCATAAATATTGATTTTTTTCATTTATCAAATACCGTAAATACTATTGAAAAATACCAGGATTTATTGAAACAAGCAGACTTAGAAATAATTTCTGTTGAAATGGAAAATCATGGGAGTTATCTAAGTTTAGAAGATACTAAAAAAAGGTGGAATTTAGTTTATTATCCTTCCCCAGGAAATATTCCTAATCCAATTACACAACTTTCCTCCGAGGAAATAGAACAAATGAAAGCCGAATTTGAAGAAGAATTAGAACGGTTAATTATACCAGAAGGAATTTGGAATAATGGTGCTACTTTTTTGGTATTAGGGCGCAAAAAAGTAGTGGACTGACACAGCTAAAATATGAAGAGTAGGGGAGTAGGGGAGTAGGGGAGTAGGGGAGTAGGGGAGTAGGGGAGTAGGGGAGTAGGGGAGTAGGGGAGATTGAAGTAATTATAGAATTATCAACATATATTATATAACCGGATTTTATATCACAGGAGGACTGGGTCAGTAGGTAGAAAGGAGTTTTTCGGTGACTTTAGACTCAGAAATAAGTGTAATTCCCACTATTGTTTTGGGTGAAAATTACCTTCTATAAACCCAGTTTCGGATAAAAAGTACAAACAAAAAAAAGAGGTCAAAAGACCTCTCTTTTACTACCATTTTTCAAAATAGTAATTTATAGTAACCCAGTATTTGCTCCTGGTTTACCAGTAGCTAACTGAACGTTAACAATTTTACCGCCCATTTTCATAATTCTTTGCTGCTCCTGGAACCAGCTATCATAAGGAACAAGCTTAGTAAAGTAGGTATTTTGTAATTCTCGTTGGGTACGAATACGAGTTTGACTTGGAACACAAGCAGTAATTTTAAACATTCTCATAATACAAATTTCTCCTAATAATTGGTGCAGATTTTCTTAAATCCTTTTGTCAAAGATTTAGGGTAAACAGTCAAATAACTATCTAAATTATCATTGAGTTTTGAAATTATCCAAACCCATATATATATTGACAACCCCCATACTTAAATCTAACATGATAATTTCTAAGTAGTGCGATCGCCTCAAATCTCAAACCTAAAAAATCCTAAGGCAGGGAACCTATAGAATCAATGCTAATTTACTAAAACAAATTATTTATTCAATAATCAGCCTTTGGTAATCTAACACTCATTCTAGGCTTCCCTAGCCTCATAGTAAAACATCAGTTAAATCAAAAAGGTAAATCTACCTTTTTTTGTCTTTTTTACCGATCGCCAAATTAGCTCAACCCAGAGCAAATGTAGTCGAAATAAACACCCATTTCCTTTCCAGCATCAGGACCGACTAAACTAGCAGTTACTTCCTTCATAGCTTGAATAGCTTGTACAGTAGCACCGATGGGAACACCCAAAGAATTGTAAGTTTCTTTGAGGCCATTTAATACGCGCTCATCCAAAATGGAAGGATCGCCAGCTAGCATAGCGTAGGTAGCATAACGTAGATAATAGTCCAAATCGCGGATGCAAGCAGCATAACGACGAGTGGTGTACATATTACCACCAGGACGAGTAATATCAGAGTAAAGTAGAGACTTAGCTACAGCTTCTTTAACAATAGTTGCAGCATTCGCACTGATAGTAGTTGCAGCCCGAACCCGTAGTTCACCTGTGGCAAAATAGTTCTTAAGCTTATCTAGAGCACCGGCATCAAGGTATTTTCCTTGAATGTCAGAAGAGTTGATAACGGAGGTAATTGCGTCTTGCATTATTGATTGATTTCCTTAAGTTTGCTGAATCTTCAAAATTATTGGATAGGGGAAGGCCAGAATTTTAGAGATTTAATGATAGACTTCAACTTGATATTTGAGGAAATTCCAAATTCTTGAAATCTTTCCTTCTCATCAATTTTCATCTAACCTCTAAAAAATATTTAGCCTTAACTCATAGCACCAATAACATAGTCAAAGTAACCACCAGCTTCTTCAGCATCTGCACCTGATAGAAGGGAAGTAGCAACACTCTTCATGCAGCTAACAGCTTCAGCAACAGCTGCAATGGGAGTGCCCAAAGACTTATACATTTCACTAACTCCTACGAGTCCAATCTCTTCAATAGGAGTAACGTCTCCAGCAACGATACCGTAGCTGATCAAGCGCAAATAATAATCCATATCGCGCAAACAAGTAGCAGTCATTTCTTCACCGTAGGCATTACCACCGGGAGAAACAACATCAGGGCGCTTCTGGAAAAGCTGGTTTCCAGCTTCCTTAACAATACGCTCACGAGATTCACTCATAATTTGAGCAATCCGAACGCGACGCTCGCCAGAGGTAACAAAAGTCTTGATTCGGTCTAATTCGCCGGGACTCAAATAACGAGCCTCAGCATCTGCATTAACGATTGATTTGGTAATGATACTCATGCTTTATTCCAACAGAGTTAAGGTAAAAGGTTGCTTAAAAATTGGTTAGCTAGTAAGGAGGACAAAGTACCCTCTGACATAACTACCTTCAGCAAGTATTTTGAGGCATTTTGTTCACTTTCTCATTATTTTCTTAATAGTTTGTAATATTTTCATCGCAGTCAGGGGTATTTTGGGCTTAAAATGTCCTTATTATTGGACAAATGACAAAAAATTAAAAGACATTGTCATAATATACATTTTTTTATTTCTGGCCCCAGGCAAAGGCCATTGCCGAAGTCAGAAGTCAGAAGTTAGAAGTCAGAAGTCAACCCACCCCTAATATCAAATCCGGTAGCATCGGTGTAATTAGATGGGGGGATGGGGAGATGGGGAGATGGGGAGATCGAGAAATATTTGGTAATGGTTGAAGATGGAACATTTTTTACCAAAAAATGAGGTCCACGCGCCTCCCCTTTTAAGGGGATGAAAAAATATTCAGTTCAATATTTGAAGCCTCCGGCTTTAGTGGTCGGTACTGATAACTGATAACTGATAACTGAAATGACGTGCCGAATTAAATGGATTTGATATAACCCCGACCGTGGAGGGGAGGAAAAAAGAAGGAAGAGAAGAAGAAAGTTTTCGATCGCGCTATTAAGTGGACATGATATTACGCATAACCACAACTTATGGCAGGGGTTAACGGCCGTTAACCCGTACACCGCTGTTAACCGGTTTGTGAAACCAATTGTTCCTTCTGCCTTCGTTAATTGTTAAGTATTCTAAAGGGACATGATATTAAATTTTGAGGAAGCGGATTTCACATTAGAGGAGATTTAAAAAAACTAAATATTTTGCAAACACCTTCTCAGACTAATATGTGAAATTTTTTCTAGAAAAAAAATATTTTTAGTGTTGAATGTATGACTCAGGGGGATTAAATTGATGTAATTAAAATCTTCCTGATTCTTATATAGAGATTGAGAATAAGCAGATATAGACTATTATCAATCTTTAAAGTTATGAACAAACAAATCGTTTCAATTCTTCTGGTAAATTTTGCATTAGCAGGAATAGTTATTATTCCAGAAATCAGTAATTTAACTAATATCAAATTAGATAAATTACAATTCGGTCGCAAAATTCAATCGGAACTTATTGCTCAGAGAGAACCTTTTAAACCAGGTGACAGTCGTACAGATACAAGAAGCGAAGAGGAATAGAAATACAGCATCGTTCAGAATTAATAAGTCACAAGAATCATTTGAAGAACTGAGGGTCATTTCAATTATCAGTTATCAGTACCTCTGCAATAAAGAGGCTACGAAAATACGGAATTCTCTTTTTTTTTTACCCCCTTAAAAGGGGAGACTTTAGACCACGGTTTTTCGGTAATTATGCATAAATTATATCATGTCCGGTAGCATCGGTATTGTAAGCGTGAAGGTCATTTCAGTTATCAGTTATCAGCTTATCAGCTATCAATACCTCTGCCTGTTAGCTCCGCATGACAAACGGAAATTCAGAGGCTTGAAATATTGAACTTGATTTTTTTTCATCCCCTTAAAAGGGGAGGCTTTAGACCTGATTTTTTGGTAAGGAAGAAGGAGGCTTAAAAGCTTGAAAAAACGTAAATTTCCTGTAGTCACCCTTGGTTTTACACAAACGAGCGGACACGATATTATTCAGTAAGTAAGTAAAATTAAATATCAAATAGTTGTGAAAAAGACCAGAGATTACAACACTTTTCATTAACTCAACTAATGGTACTTAGACATTTTTTGGTAGGAAAAATACGTCAAAGTCAGTCTAGACAAGGGAATTATGTCAAATCCTTGAAATAGCAGTCAGCGGTCAGCGGTCAGCTATCAGCTTCTAGTTGCGTGTATAATGGGGGTTTTATAGCAGTTTTCATGTTTCATAGAATACAAAAATTTTTGGCTTAAAGGCAGGAGGCAGGAGGCAGCTATGCTGAAGCAATGCAAGTCAACATGAGTGAAAACCGCTATAATCTACCATAAAAGGCGCACCACGCGCTTTTTCGCTCCTCTTGTGGGGGACACCGAACCCTTAGATTTTTAGCCGATCGCTAAATGCTGTTTGCGCAGCATAACTATCACGAAAAGCTAATAGCTAGTTAAAAATGGCTAGAACCCGTGCTTATTTAGGATTTATGTTTTTTTGACCTGAAAGCCTCTGCTCATCTATATTTGAGCATATTTTATGCCTTGATTTTGTGTAAGTCCCACTAATATCATGTCCGGTTGAATACTTATTATTAAGATAGTAGGGGAGCGGGGGAGTAGGGGAGTAGGGGAGTAGGGGAGTAGGGGAG
>JAXHSW010000030.1:0-28065 GCA_034190295.1 Cyanobacteriota bacterium
ACTCCCCCCACCTCCCACCCCTCCCCTACTCCCCCACTCCCCAACTCCCCCACTCCCCTACTCCCCCACTCCCCTACTCCTCACACTCTCTCTACCACATCGCATAAGGTGCAATTTTCAACCATTGTTCTACAAAAGTTGTGATTTTTTTATTGTTAATAGATTTTGATAAACAAATATCCATTTTTTCCTTTACCCATTGCTGTAAAAATATCTGTAGGTTTTGTTGTATCACCTCAATTTCTTTCGCAACCGTTTCCAGAGAAACATTCAGTTTTTCTGCCACAGCATCCAGCTTTAATCTTTGACCATAATATAGTCGTAGCATCATAATTTTCTCCTTTTGCTGACCTAATAAATTTTCCTGTAATACCCCATAAAATTGTTGCTGAAAATATTCTTTCAACAAGTCTTTCAAAGGTTGACTACGTTCTTTAATAATTCCTTCATTTGGAGTTATTTCAAAATTTTCTTTACACCATTCCACCAAAGCCTTTAACAGCTTTTGTTCGCACCCTTTAATTTTTCGAGATATTTTATATTGCTCTAAACCAAATATCTCTTTCATTTCCGTTTGCGGAATGTTTAAACCGTAAGATAATTGCATTAGTTTCTGACATTCTGGTGTTAGCTTAGAAAACTCAGACAAACAAACTGAAATTATTTGCTGTTTTTCTGCATCCTCTATTTCAGATTCTCTATCGTTAAGTGGAATAACTTCTGCCTTACTATCAGCAATTATTTCTGTTGCTTTTATATCGACACTTTCAATAATACAACAATAGTCTCTTGCTGCTTTGACACAGGTGGTAATTTTGTCTTTAATTTGCTGAAAATTAGTTACTATTTCTAGATGTTCGCTGTCATCAGAGGATAATTTATTGTTATAACTAGAACATCGTAGATTATAGTAATTTTTAATATCTTCCCACTGTTTTTGACTAGGCTCTGCTAGCTTTCCTGCAATTATTTCTGGTTGGTTGCTTTTATAAATTTCTTTGTAAGATTTGACTGCTAAAACAAGACTTTCAATTTCTTTTTTTACCCTAATTCCTGACTTAACCTTTAGTGCTTCTCTCAGTACCTTTTCACCAAGATATTTAGGTAAAGCCCAAGTTGTATATTTACAAAGTTCTTTACCTAAATAAGCTACTTGTCTGACCTTATTTTTTATTTGTCGTTTTGCCCAGGTTCTCACTGCAGTGTCAGTAAAATTATATGTAGAAAATATTTTACTAGGTTCGGCTGCAACTTTTCTTGCCTCTTGAAAGCAATCTAATTCGTGCCATTTTATGGGTTTCAATTGTTGATTAAGTTCTTGAGTCGCCAGCCAGAAACAGGGTTCTTCTAAATATGCGGATAAATGTTCTTTTTCTAACTTGGCTTGATGTTTTGTTTGCACTTTTTTAACAAAAAGTTTCGCCAAAAAATCTTCATTTGCTTCAGGGTATAATTGAGATAGGTTATCAAAATTTTGGGCTAATTTAGGTTCTTTTTGCAGACTAATTATTTCTAGTTTATTTGGTTTTTCTTCTATATAGAAGAAAGTCGAAAATTGTTCTTTGATTTCTCTATTAACAATCATATTTTTACCTTTGATATAGATGTCATACCTGAAAAATATTCACTTTAATCTCTGGCCTTTGAAGAAGGCATAGGGCAGAAACTTTGTAGTCAACATGAGTGAAAAACGTTATCAACCCACTGCCACAGAAAAGATAATTTCCCCTAGAGATAATTCTGTAGGTTAAAATCTCTTTTAAAATTACATTTATATTGGTTTCAGTGTCAACCTAAACTGTTGGCTGAAATCCTGAATTAATCAATGCTGAATTACATTTTTCATAATTTCAGTCTCAACCTAAACTATTGACTGAAATCCTGAATTAATCAATGCTGAATGCCTAATTAATTATTTCCTTATGAGACTAACATATCTAGTCAATTGAATGCAAGATATATAACTTATTTTTATTGTTTTCAATTATTTCTTTATCTGAAAATAAATGTTGATATTATCCTTCTATTTACTTATTGTCTGTAGATTTCTTAGTTATGCAGTTATATAGCAGAAGGAAGAAGGAAGAAGGAAAAATCTGAATTTGTCTTTCGTTTTAAGCTTTTGATATGTCTTAACCGGGTGCATCTCTTATGTGCAAAAATACTTTTTTCCTATATATTCCCTGACGGAGCTGTTGCCTGTTCCCCGCGCTATAAGTGCATAAATTTTGCTCCTTAATACAAAGAGGTTTATAGAGATGAAAATAAACACCATACATAGGAGTCGTGCAAATGTTATCTTGTGTCATTAATTTAAACCTTATTGCTTTACTGGCCAACATTATTGCTTTGACAGCGTTAGCGGAACCTAGCAGCAGCTATATCGCTTACTCCCCATCTGAAACAACAACTTTACATTTTGCTTTCATAGATACTCCTGAAATTGAAAAATTACTATTGACTCCGCAAGAAGAGGAAGACCCAGATGAAGAACCTGGAAACACTATTCCTCCTGGTTAGGGGAGTGACCGGAGGTGTGGGGAGTGGCTCACACTGATTATGGCACGGATACACGGATAGGTCAGGGAGTGACCGGAGGTGTGGGGAGTGTGGGGGGTGTTGTGGGTGTGGGAAGATGAGGGAGAAAATAGTTGTGATTAAATTTCAAGATGGCAGAAAAAGATAAAAAGTATTTTAGAACTCATGAGGACTTAGCCATTTATCAATTGGCGTTCTCAGCAGCGATGGAAATTTTTGAGCAGTCTAAAAATTTCCCAGTACAAGAAAGATACTCTTTAACCGACCAAATTCGTCGTTGTTCTCGTTCAGTCTGTGCCAATATGGCAGAAGCTTGGAGAAAACGCAGATATAAAGCTGCTTTTGTTGTTAAATTAAGTGACTGTGAAGCAGAAGCCGCAGAGGCTCAAGTTTGGTTAAAATTTGCAGTCAAATGTCAGTACATTAAAGTTGAAAAAGCAAGAGAACTTTATGGAACTTACAATCAAGTCCTTAGTGGATTAGTCAAGATGATTACCCATCCTGATTATTGGTTACTCCACTAACTTAACACCCCCCACACCCCCCACCCTTCCCACTCCCCACACCCCCCACACTCCCCACTCCCCAACAACTCTAATACTCATAGTCTTTTCTTGACTCATTGAGAGCATACTGCCGAAACTTTTGCCACATAATTCGTGCTTCTTCCGTATCTCCCCTAGCTTCCAGTAACCGCGCTAGTAACTTATAAGCGATCGCTCGAGTATCCATCAATTCAATGGCCTCGCTCAAGTAATTTTCTGCTTCTGGATAACGCTGTTGTTCCAACAATACCCAACCCATATTTTTGAGCAAAGCATAGCGAAGGACTGGATCGGTTCGAGCTTTCTTTTTCTGCAAACCTTTTTGGAGCAGAGCAATAGCTTCAGTATATTGTTTGTCTTGGATACAAAGTCGAGCTAGGTTGCTATAAGCTTCTGAAATTCCTTCAGCAATATGGTACTCATTCCGTGCTTTGTCAAGTTGCTGGAGTTTTTCATAAGTTGCACCCAGGTTATAATGTGCTTTTTTGTAGTTGGGTTTTAAGAGTAAAGCACATTGGAAGTAAAACCGAGCAGACTGATATTTGGCAGCAAAATAGTTTTGAATTCCACACTCGTTTAGTTGTACATAAAGTTGGGGAAATAGTAAACGGAAACTTGCTAAAGATAGCAAGAATAAACCCACCAAACGAATATGGTCATTTACACTGGTGGGATATTTTTTTGCTAATACTTTTTCTACCCAACTTTGGTTAAAAACTTGAGCATAGATGGGATTATAAATTTTGATTTTTCCTTGTTCTTTCCTCACTAACCCTGCTAATTGTAATTCTGTTTGTAGGGGATTATTTTTTGCCTGAATTTTGCCGCGTTGTAAAATTTTTTGATATAGCCTTAATAATTTGTCTGTAGAATTTTTGCTATTGATGAGGCGATCGCCTATGGTTTGAAAATGTTGTGGTTCGTCGTTGAATTTCCAGTCTTCAATAATATTTGAGAGTACTAATTTTTCAACTTCTTGTTTTTCTGAACCTGTGGGAATTTTGGCATAGGATGTTAAAACTAATTGACATAATTTTTGTGTTAAAAATGGTTGTCCTCCCGTCCAATAAATTATTTCTTTGAGAACTTCTTGACGACGGTCTACTTTTTCTAATAATCCTTCTGCTAAAGGTAAAGCTGCTGATAATTTAAAACCTTCCAACTCAATTACATTACCAATAATAGTATGGGAAAAATCGGCAACTTCTACCATGCCAAACAAAGCAAAAGTTAAAGGTTTATATGCTGGATTATTTTCCCGTTTTTGATAAAAAGATTTAATCAAACCCAGAAAAACTTCCACAGATAAATCCGATATCCGTAAACAATCTACTTCATCAATAAAAATTACAATATTTTTGTCAATTTCAGTAAAAACCACTTGTTCTATAAACTCAATCAAACGTTCTTGAGGTTCTAATCTTTCTCTTTCTAACCACCAACTTAAACAGTCAACTTCCAATGACAAACCATTAGCTATTTCTTGCATAATCCCAGCATAAATTTGTCCGACATTACTTTCCTCGCCCACAATTGCCATCAAATCTATTTCCACACAAGCAACTTCTGATTTTTTCAGTCGTTCTGCCGTCCTAATTCGTAAACTTGATTTGCCTGTTTGCCTAGCATTAAAAACATAACAATATTCTCCTTTTTTCAGAGCAGCAGAAATATCTGTATCTGCCTGTCGTACTATGTAATTAGGATCATTAAAATCTAGACTACCTCCTACCTTATAATTAAAATTTGATTCAGAACTTACCTTCATTAGACATCTCCCAAATAATTTTCAAAATATAACCGATAAAGTTCGCACCTAACTAATATTTTGCCATTTTTATATTTAACTAAGCCCATATTTATAAGTTTATGAATAACAGGATCTTCCATATTTCCTAAATACTCGCCTTTAATAATCGTCAGAAAAACTTTAGCTAAATCTGAATGCTGTTTTAAAATTCCTAAATATTCTTGTAAATGAGGAGCAAAATAAATACCTGTTTCTGTAGGAGCAGTTTCTAAAATCTTCTCTAATGTCATATCATTACGAGTTTTAAGACTACGAATAGTCAACTCCACTAAATAAGGATGACCTCCCACCATATTCATTAGTTCCTCTACCTGAAAATTATCCCAATTAAGCTGATAAATTTGAGCAAATTGTTGAACTTGTTCGGGAGTAAATTCTGGTAATTCAATCACCGTACCGATATTAAAAGGCGATTGATTAGGATTCATTTTAATCTCAATATTCGGAGCATAAGAAATGACTAATCGTAGTTTTTGCCAGAGAGAATTTCTACTACCTTTCTCACTCCAAGAGCGGAGCATCCCTAAAAAATCTTGACAGATATTATCGTAGAGAAAAAGCAACTCTAAATTATCTAAACACAAAACTATTGGGCTATCTAACTGCTGCAATAAAAACTTTTCAAAATAGTTAGTACAGCTCACTTTACTGCCGAAAATTTTAGTTGAATTATTCCAGTCATCTAATTGAGGAGGTAATCCTAATTGAGAACTAACATTGGCGCATAACCACTGCAAAAAATTATTCAATTCACAGAAATGAATACTATCTGCCTCCAAGAGACTAAGATATACATTTTCGTAGTTTTGTTCCTCACTAAATCGCTCTAACACCTGGTTAATAAATATAGTTTTTCCCATCTTTTTAGGAGCTTTAATTACGATCGTACAATCAGTAAATAATAGACTATTATAAAATTGTGATTCAATTAATGGGCATTTAACATATTTTTGTAATTCATAATTTTGTAAACGATTAGCTCTTTGAATTGTTCTATATCTATTGATATTCCTAGTAGCGATATTTGCATGATTTTGAAATAGTTCATAGTCGATATTTTCTTTGAAACCTAAATTAAGGTTGTCAGAAAATTTTTCGATACTTGTTAAACTAACTCCTTTATTTCCATGAATTATTTTTCCCACAGTATGGCGATGTAAATCAACTTTTGTAGCAATTTGACTATCGTTATACTCTAGAAGAATTTGTTTAACTTTCTTTTTTCCTACTGATGTTAGGACATAAACCATTATTACACCATCCTCATAATTAATATTGTCGATAATCGACAAGGCTTAAAAAAACTTTTGTCGATTTTAACTCAATTTATGCTGAATGTATTGCTATGACTGATTTTTAGATTTTTCAAAAAGTTGTCGATCTTCACTGTCGATTTTCGACAATTTTTTGATTTTTCTGCTCTATAATCTTATTGGTTATACAGCAATAACCGCATTTTCACAGAGATGTTTCTATCTTAAATCAAGCGTAGGTTGGGTTGAGGAAACGTTAGCGGAGCTTATCCGGAGGATAAACCCAACACAATATGAATGAGGTTTTTGTTGGATGGCGCTACCACTTTTTATATTACGGAGCAAAACCAAACCGACGAAACTACTACGGTAGGTTGAGTTGAGAAAAGGTTAGCGGAGCTTATCCGGAGGATAAACCCAACAACAAATACAACTTTTGTGTTGGGTAGCGCTACCGCTTAACCCAACCTACGAAACTGTAGAGGAAAACAGCAGTTTGCCCCTATATATAACCCAAAATACTATCTGGATACTTAACTTATGACGATCAAAAAAACAATCAACCCCTTACTTTCCTTTTTCATTCTGCAACTAGCTGTTGTCCTACCTGCCACAGCAACTAGCAACATTCTCTATCTCAACTCAACCCGTGGGCAAGGTACTGGTAGCCGGGGCAATTTCCGAAGTACAATCGCTGACTTCATTGATAACTATGAAGATGGCAATGTATTCGACGTTGATTTTGTGCAAACCCACGTTTCAGGAGACCTAGCATCTTTTCTAAATGCTAAACCTATCGACTATTACGGCCAAATTTGGTTTGATACAACTATCTCTAGAACTTCTCTCTTCAATGCAGCAGACTTAGATGCTCTCAATACTTGGTCGATAAATAAGCAACCAGAATTCATCCTTGATAGCTCCTTTTTCGTCCGCAACCGTACTAGCAATACCATGACTGCTTCTTCTGGGGCAGTAACAGTTAACCAAGCATTAGCACTACAGGATGCTGGAGGTGGTATTTTCATTGGCACAGATCATAATGACTTTGCCTACACTGCGAACCAAGTTCTTGCCAACTTTGGTTTTGATGAACTTTTAACTGGCAATCATCATAGTATTACCTCAAACGGCTCTTTCGTGGGTGACTCCATGCTAGCTCCTAACTCCGTTGGTTCTGACTTTTTCACCAATCATCTACAGGGATTATCTACATCAAATGTACCTATCGGGACTCATGTATTAAATGAAAACGGTGGCAACCGCACCATCAATATATATGAGAATCTATTTTCATACAGTCCTAACAAAATTGCACATATAGGTACGAGCTTCGATCCAGGGAACCGACTTACAGATATACGCAATCCTGAAATACCAGAATCAGTTCCCGAACCTAGTTCAATATTAGGTCTATTTGTATTGGGTGGTTTCGGTGTTCGTTCTCTTTTATTGCGTATATCGCAATAATACAATGTAAGACAAATGTGTTTCGAGATTGAAGAGAGCGATAATGCTCCGCATCGCTAGCGCGATCGCCTCAACACCCTTGGGTAAACGGCTGTTTTCCCCTACAACTATTTTGTTCATCATGGAGATAATTATGAGTAATCAAAAACATCGCCTAATCAATCAAGCCATCTTAGCTGTTGCTACTACTTTCAGTCTTTTTTCTGCCACTATTGCTAATGCTGCATCCCTTAATGTTCTCTGGTATGGCCATACAGATGCTTACAATGCCAACATCTCAGAGTTAGCTGCTCTAGCTCCTACATTTGACCCAGAAGGAGACGGCAGTTTAGATTGGAATCTCACTTTCTGGAATCCCCAAGACCCCGCACCCAACTTTTCTGATTATGATGTTTTGGCGATCGGAACTGGTGGGAATGGAAAAAAAGGGGTATTTAATTTCGACCCCGCTGGGATTTTGAATAATAAAGACGCAATATCTACAGCCAGAGGCAGTCGTACATTCTTAAGTGGTCAAGATGCCGACAATCACTATAGTGGCAGACCCGGTCCTCGTCCTGACGGTCCTCTCGGTTTCTTAGTGAATGCTGTTAACTGGGCAGGTAGTGGAGAAGGCATGGGTATTGTTGCTTTGACTGATAGTTGGTATCCTACAGCAGATTCTCGAAATCGGCGGTGGTGGTTAAA
This sequence comes from Cyanobacteriota bacterium, assembly GCA_034190295.1. GTDB lineage: Bacteria > Cyanobacteriota > Cyanobacteriia > Cyanobacteriales > Microcoleaceae > Okeania. The sequence goes on from JAXHSW010000030.1 coordinate 8,304, forward strand.
CGATCGCTCTTTTTTGAAAGATGAGTTAGAAGGTTATGTTTCCTACTTCGTTACAAATAGTGTAGTTATTCCCACAGAAACCTCGTACTTCCCAGTAAATGAAGGCTTAACAACGGCAGGTATAAGTAACTGGCGTTTATCTGCTCACGCTACTTTCGACAAAAATATTCCTGGTTACTTATCTATTAATGATGCTGGGTCTCGTCCTGGTTCTGCGGTCACTATTGTCACTGCCTCCGAAGCTGATGGTGACACTGGGGGGCGTGAAGCAGAATCAGTTCCTGAACCAGGTTCAATTTTTGGTCTATTTGTATTAGGTGGTTTCGGTGTTCGTTCTCTTTTATTGCGTATGTCGCAATAATACAATGTAAGACAAATGTGTTTCAATACTGGATAGAGCGATCGCTTTATTGAGATACAAACGTCGTAGTTAAAAATTGTAGTGCGGGCATATTGCCCGCTAATACCTGACTGAGATGAAATTCGCTATGATTTTATCTTCTGGGAAACAATAATAGTCCTGTTTGAATTAACAATTCCCGCTCTTCTATCCGTTCAGGGCGATTAAATTGTAACAGTCGAACAGTAACTCTTCCTTTTGCTGAAGAAGGAATAATCATCGCATCTTTTAATAGAAAATGTTCTAACCAAACATCCTGACGGGGATGATAGAGAGGGACAATTTTTCCAGTATCTGGGTCTATAGAAGTTAAATCTGTTCCTTTATATTGATTGCACAAAGTACAGGACAGTGCTAAATTATTTTCCTCTGTTAAACCTCCATGTTTTTCAGCAATAATATGATCTATTTCGTGAGTAGCAAAAGTTAAAATTTCAGGAATTAAACAATATTCACAACGCTCATTAGCACGTTCTCTAACTAACCTTCGTAAGGCAGAAGGAATCCTAGTTTTACTCATATTTGAGATTCTGTTTGTTTCAATTTCAGATAAGCTTTCGCTTTAGCAATACGAACTAAGTGTTCTAAATATTGGTACTGTTCCCACTGTTTTTTTTCTTCATTAGTAAGTTCAGTGGTACGATTTTTCTCTAATAAAATATCGATCTGACTTTGCAAATTTTCAGAGGGACGCAGATCAATAATATCTTCAGGAGAGGGTAAAGAAACTAAAAATTCTAAAAGGTTGGCGAATCCTTTTAAACCTTCGGTTGAACTAGCATTTAATTCCCGCATTCCTAGTTCTAAAATTTGGGGTAATTCTTTTTCAAAATAATGGAGACGTGAAATTAATTCATCGGGAATATTTAGGGTAATTTGTGGCATATATTTTCCTAATTTATTATTCGATCTTAAGAGCTATGATTCGACATCTTTTCCTGGCAAAATTTTGGGAATATGTCTAGTTTCTCCAGAATTTGCTTATGTTTTTTTGTGACTTAGGTGAATTATATCATATAGTGCTACACACAACTCGCGGTGGTTTAGGTGTTCGTTCTTTTTTATTGCGTATATCGCAATAATACAACATAAGACAAATGTGTTTCAATACTGGATAGAGCGATCGCCTCAATATCCACAGAATCAGTTACAAGCACAATGGGAATGTTAGGTTTAGTAGCGATCGCTTTATTGAGATACAAATGTCGTAGTTAGAAATTGTAGTGCGGGCGTCTTGCCCGCTAATATCTGACTGAGATGAAATCCCACAACAGATATAACTTTTTTGTTAGGTTGCGCTGTCCCTTAACCCAACCTACAATTAATTAAACATCAAACTACAGAAAAACTCCCTAATGGCTGCCAGAGACTTTCATCACGATACTGTCAAAACTGCCTTACTCAAAAATGGTTGGACTATTACTGACGATCCACTGATTCTCAAAATTGGTACTCGTAATGTCTTAGTCGATCTGGGTGCTGAAAAGTTGATTGCTGCTGAACGAGGTGCTGCCAAAATAGCTGTGGAAGTAAAAACTTTTATTAGTCCTTCTTTAGTTAATGAACTTGAAAAAGCATGGGGGCAATTCTTTTTATATAGTAGATCAAGAAACAAGACCCATTACGTCAAATATATTTAGCAGTCGAGCGCAATGTTTTTGAAACCTTTTTTAAGGAGGAAGTTGGACAACTTTTATTAGAAGAACCTGGTTTTCGTCTGCTTGTTTTTGATGCCAAGATGGAGGAAATTATTCAATGGAAACCACAAATCAACTCTTAGACTTAGAAAAATGGCGTGACACACTGATAAACATTTTGCAATACTACGCCAATCTTCCTTACCGCTATGGTGATGTGAAAACATACACTATCGTTAGTAGCGATCGCAACCATTTTCTGTTAGTCCATGAAGGATGGGAAGATGGTCGCCGTGTATATGGTACTATTGTCCATGCTGAAATCTGCAATGATAAAATTTGGATTCACTACGATGGTATTGAAGATGGTATTACAGATGAACTTGTTAGTGCTGGAGTACCGAAGCATAGAATTGTGCTTGCTTTTCATCCTCCTGAGATTCGTCAACATACTGGGTATGGATAAGTCTTTAGGAATCAGGAGTCAGTAGGGGTGCCATTCGGAGCTTTGCGCCAGCAAATCGCGTTTGCGGAGTATTCCGGAACGGAAATCACCCGTACAGAAGTCAGGAGGAGAAAGATAAGACAAGATGAGCGTAGTTATGGCAATTGAAGATTTTTTTTATGTCCAATTAAAGGGCTATCAACAGTATTAAAATAATTAGACAAAGTGAGACACAATTAAACATTTACTGTGATATACTAGATTTATATCTAACTTATTAACCATATATGAAACAGCAAAACTGCGCTTGAGTGCCAACAAAAACAATAATCATGAAATCCTTTAAAACTAAGTTAAAACTTAACAACCAACAAAAAACAATACTTGCCAAACACGCAGGAGTTGCACGTCATGCTTATAATTGGGGGTTAGCAACTTGCATAAAAGAGTACGAAGAAACTAAAAAACGCCCAAGTGCAATTACCTTGCATAAACGTTTAGTAGCTGAAGTCAAATCAATTAATCCCTGGTATTATGAGGTGTCTAAGTGTGCCCCACAGCAAGCATTAAGAGATTTAGAGAGGGCATTTAAAAACTTTCTAACTATTGGGAAACGTGGATTCCCAAAATTTAAGAAAAAAGGTAGAAAAGACAGTTTTTATTTAGAAGGTAGTATTAAGATTATTCAAGGGAACTACATACAATTACCCAGAATAGGAGTAGTAAAAACTTATGAAATCTTACCTTCTGTGCCAGTAAAAAATGTCACCATATCAAAAAAAGCAGATAGTTGGTACATCAGTTTTAAGTACGACTTTGAACCATATCCAACAGAAAAAGTTGGAGAAACTATAGGTGTAGACATAGGCATAAATACTTTAGCAACCTGTTCAGATGGCAGTAAATTTGCTAACGTCAAAGCCTATAGGCAAGCCAAAAAACGATTAGTTCGTCATCAACGTGCAGTCAGTAAAAAAATTATTGGTTCTAAAAACAGGCTCAAAGCAGTAAAAAAACTAGCAAAAGTCCACAAGAAAGTAGCCGATATCAGAGCAGATGCACTACATAAACTCACTTCATGCTTAGCTAAAAATCACAGCACCATAGTAATTGAAGACTTGAATGTAAGTGGAATGCTCAAAAACCATAAACTAGCAAGTGCCATAGCAGACTGTGGGTTTTATGAATTCAAGCGTCAGCTTACATACAAATGTGAATGGTACGGCAGTGAATTAGTCATAGCGGATAGATATTATCCAAGTTCTCAAATATGTTCAAACTGTGGTCATCAACAGAAAATGCCGTTACACTTGAGAACTTATGAGTGTAGTCAATGCGGTTTTGAAACTGATAGAGATTTGAATGCTGCTATCAACTTGAAAAACTATGTGCATCAGTAGCTTGAGTTCCAAGCGAATTTAAGCCTGTGGAGAAGATAAGTTACAGACTGCGGTCAGCGATCTTCTGTGAATCAGGAAGCTAGCTCCAAAGCTCATGCAATCCTGTATGGGTAAGTTTGGGTAAGTTTAGTAGAACGGATTTGATATAACTCCCACTATAGCAGTTGAAGCAAAAATGAGGACATATCAAAAGCTTAAAACTCCGACAACGCCATATTTTTCCTTCTTCCTTCTGTAAGCATTCAGCATTCAGCTATCAGCTATCAGCTTTTTTTATTACCTTTAAAGGAGGAAAAAGTAATTGAGAGATTTCCAATAATTAGTTGAAAATGTATTATGAAGTTAAGCCGATGGTTGTTTTATTAATTAAAAAGCTGAGAGCTGACTGCTTATGGCTGTTTGCGCAGCATTCCGCAGGAAATGCTTACTTCCTTCTGCTATACTACAAATTCAACAAAATATTAGCAGCTTCATCTAAATCTTTTCCAAAAGAAATTATTCCATCTTCGTGACCTGCCATTACTAATATTTTTTCTAATCCTAACTTCTCTTCATCAAACAAACGAAATATTTCTCTTGCCATTTGTGGAGTACCATAAGGTACTTCTTGATTAGAAGTAGGAACTTTATACATAAGTTCTTGCCAAAGCTGAGAATTATGAATATGAATAATACCCATAATTTCTGGTTGATAATAATAGATAGCAGCATGAGTTAAAGATTCAGAAGAAGCTTTGACAGGTCCGCAACAAGTTAGGCTATTTTCCTCAATATTAAAATCAGTAACTACCGTGTAAAATTCTGTTCCTAAAGTTTTTAAATGGGCAGTTTGAGTGCCAGTAATAATAAACTGATTTGAGTCATTTATTCTCTGACTAACATTACCGAAACCAATGCCATTTTCATAAACGCCAATTAATCCTAACGAGTACATGAAATCTCGCTTTTTCATTAAATCAGTAATGCTATAGCTCGCCACAGGTTCCTCTTTAACCCAATGACATTGATATTTAATTACTCCCTCATCCATAACCATAAATTTAATAAATTTAATAGTGAAAAATAACAGTTAACATTATTAATGTAGGTTGGGTTGAGGAACAAAACCCAACAGATAAGACAATAAGGATAGGTTTTTCATCATCGACGGTATGGAGCGCGAGTGTAGTTTCAAAGGAGGATGTGGGTCTTGCATGATTAATATGGCTCAAAACTTCCTTCTCTCCTCACACCTCCCACACTCCCCACCCTTCCCACACCTCCCATACTTCCTCTATTTTGTTGGGTTGCGCTCCCGCTTAACCCAACCTACTGTATCATAACTAATTAATTGGGCTTAATTTTCGGCAGGAACGAAATTTAATGCTTGACCATTCAACTGAGGAAAATCAATAAACACATCAATCAAATCACCCGTTGCACCATCAAAACGAACCACACTACCAGTACCGGTGCTACTAGCATAGAGATTACCATCAGGTCCAAAACCTAAACCCCTTGGTGCATCCAATATTGGCACTCCTTCTGCATCTAAACCAGCATCAAGTACATCTAACAATGCTCCTGTATCAACATCATACACGCGGACAGTAGCTACCGAGTCATCCTGACCAAAAGGAAATTCACTGCTGACATAGATATTGCCATCCAAACCATTAATCACATCTAGGGGACTTAATTCGGGGTCATTGACAAAATTAGGATTCAATACTTGACCCGTGAGACCATCATATTGAATGACTGTACCACCGCCACCACCTGTTGCTGGATCGGCACCATTTCCTAAGTAAAAATTGCCATCGGAACCAAATACAAAACCTCTGGGAAAATCTACTAATTCTGAGGGAATAAATTCATCAATAAAATCTCCAGTTTGACCGTTGAAGCGTACAATTGAACCTAGCGATCGCGCCCCTACATAATAATTATTATCTGGTCCAAAAACGGCACCACCACCATTTAATTCGGGAAATTCTATAAATGTTTCAATGAAGTTTCCTGTAGTAGCATCGAAGCGTAAAACATTGTCATTTCCACCATTAATTAAGACAGTATTAGACCCATCAATTTCTTGTACAATATCCCTGGGGTCAGTTAATTCTCCACCATTAGGAAATTCACCAATTAATCGACCAGTTAAACCATCAAAACGAATGGCTGCATCGTTACCATTATTAGCTGCGCTGGTGACAACTACATCAAATATTGTGCCGATAAAATTTTGGGAAAATAATCTATTTTCAGCAATACCAAAATTAACGAAATGTTCGATGGAAGTTAATAAGTTTTGTTGAACTGCATCAGCAACACCTGGATTTGTTTGGAGATAAATATCGGTATTAAATTGAGAATTAGGGTCGCGATTTTCAAATTGACCGACTTGAATAAAATGTTGAATTGGAGTAATTGAATTTTGTTGTACTAAGGCAGCAACATCTGGATTATTGGTTAAATAAAAGTTAGTATCAAAAAAAATACTGGGGTCTCGTCCTTCAAATTGACCGAAGCGAATAAAGTGGTCGAAGCCGCTTTTTACGATACCATTATTTACTGCTTCTGCAATTTCAGGGTTAAAATTTAGATAAAGGTTTTCATCGAATAAGTCGGTAATTTCTAGCATAAGTCATTTATTTATTCGGGATATCTTAGTTATTAATGCACAACTCTTTTTGTTTGGCAAGTTTTTGTATTTTCTTGCGTTTTGGTTAGCAAAAATTTAATAAATTTTGTGGATATTTTTCTCTGTTTATGAGTTGTTTGGAAAAATTCAGTAAATCCTATTTTTTTTATTTTTACACCTTTATAGACATTTACAAATTGACAATTTTGAGGTAAGCATTCAGCTAAAGGAAAGGTTAGGACATATTAAAAGGCTAAAACTCAGACAACGCCATATTTTTTATTCTTCCTTCTGCTATATTTGATAGATATTTTAAACCAGAATATTTTCCACTCCAGCTATATTTCCAATTTCTGCTTGTTCAATAATTCTTCTATATTGTAATCTCCATTGCAAAGCATTAGAGATAGTAATATAACCCTGTTGTGGAGGTTCTTTTATTATTCTTTCAGCCAAAATTTCCCGTCCTATTTCATCTAAAGGAAGGTTACGGTCTTCTAAAAACCCTATTAAATCATCTTGATTACCATTACGATTGATAATTTCTAGTAAACCCCGTGTCGTTTGATAATCTCCTGTTTTTTCTTTGGCTACAAATATCGCACTTTTAAAATTTAAACTTGCTGCTTGTAATTCTTGATTATCTATTTTTTCATACACAAATACAAGTAGATGATAGCCTAATCCATAAACCTTTTGACTAGCATCTCGAAACGGGCAAGATGATTGTGGTTGTCGAATAGATGTCACCTTCAAATCTACTTCTAATTCTGGAAAATCTATCCCACTAGATGCACTTCCTGGAGTATATAAATATTTGGATATTAAATATTGATTGAATGCTTGTTCTACATAAGTTCCTATTGCTTTACCATCGGTAATACCGTACAAATCAAAAATTGGTCTAACAGTTAACTCTCTAACAAAAGTTGCTGCCTCAGTTTTAAATAATGATAGTGTCAGTTCTTTCATATATTGATTAATATTGAATTAACTAAATAATGTTAATTGTTGCCAAGTTCGATGGTTAAATTTAAAGTTTTGTTTGCCAATTCTTTCACAGATCCATTGTACACAATCTGGCACAACTGAATTACCATATAAAGCATATTGGTGATAAATTTTAGCAACTCGACACCAATGATCGGGAAATCCCATTAGACGAGCATATTCTACATTAGTTAAGCGACGAAATTTATCACCAACTTGATATCTTTCATAATGTCTAGAAGTAGAGGCAGTTAATGTGGAAGTAACCCCATTAATACCGAAGATAGTATAGCCAAGACGCGCTCCTCCACCCTGGTTATATAATATTTCAACACCGTTGCAATATCTATTGACAATTTTGCTCTGTTTGATTCTTTCAAGAGTTTCAAAAGTAAAATCAAATTGTGTATTTATTTCTGACTCATGTTGCAGAATATCTTTGAGTTTTTTTCTGGATTTTATGTCAGGCATTAAAGGTAAAGATTGACTATAAAATTTATTTTTATACGCAATACCCCAGTTATGATTTTTGCTACTACCATGAAGAATAGGCTGCATAGATGTTTCTATCTCACTACTTTTATTCCAAGGTAAACTATCAATATCGTTATCTGTTAAAAATACAGAAAATTTTTCTAGATCGAGTATTTTTTGTGTTGATTTTACTCTAGCGCCAAAAATAAAAATTCTGTCTCTATTTTGGGGGATACCAAAATTAATTGGATTAATAATTCGCCATTCAATAAAATAATCTAATGCAGCTAGAGCATTTAAAATTATTCGGAAATGATACCCCTTTTCCATTGTCAATATTCTTTTGACATTTTCTAATAAAAAATATTGGGGTTTTTTTGCTTGGATAATTTCAATAATACGCTCAAAAAGTGTTCCTCTAACTTTATCTCTAATTCCCATTTTTTTACCAGCTTGACTAAATGGTTGACAGGGAAAACCAGCAGTTAAAATATCGTGTTCGGGAATTTTTGATATCTGAATTTTATTAATATCGCCTAATACTATTGAGTCGCTACCAAAATTACTTTGATAAACCTGGCAACAAAGTTCGTTAATATCATTAGCCCAAATGGTTTCAATATTTGCAGCTTTCATTCCTAAACAAAATCCACCAATTCCAGAAAATAATTCTATGGCTTTGAGTTTGTTAATATTATTCAATTTATATTCTCCTTTTAATGAAATAGCGATCGCTATCTCAAACTTTCAATCTAACTAACTATCAAGATGGACATAATATAATTTGTGTTGAAACTATTTCCTACGTTCTAAATTTTCAAGTATGACGGCTTGTCTTTTGACATTTTAACTACCCTTACCCATCATAAATAAATTAAAAATCATAAAATGAAGGAAAAACAAGGATGAAAAAACTATTAAAACTCACATCAATCATATTAATTGTAACTGCAGGATTAGGAATTGCTAAGACAGTTCATTCTTCTAGTAACTATCTAATTGCTGATGAGTCTCATGGAGGTATGAACCATAGTCATAAAAAAATAGAAATTCCAGCAGATAAACCAGTTCCTGAAGTTGATTTAGTTGCTTATAAGGATACTATGAAAGGATGGAATTTAGAGTTAAAGCTAACTAATTTTAAGTTTGCCCCAGAAACAGTAAATCAAAGTAGTAATCCTAATGAAGGTCATGCTCATTTATATATCAATGACAAGAAAATAACTAGAATTTATAGCAATTGGTATTATCTAGGAAATTTAGACCCAGGCAGCAATAAAATAACTGTTACTCTAAATACGAATAAACACGAAGATTTAGTCAGTAACAGTAAGATGATTATGGATACAGAAATTATTGAAGTGACAGCCCAAAAATAGGGTGGATTTCAATTTTAAATAAAGCCAAAAATTTATCGCTTTTAGGCAACAGGCAACAGGCAACAGAAAACAGGGAATAGGGAATATATAGGAAAAAAGTATTTTTGCTTGCTATGAGATGCACCCCAAAAATAGGATTAATTACAGCAGTTATCGAGTTGATGAAGTACAAAGTTTTATTGCTTTACGGAACAGGGAATAAGGAACAGGGAACAGGGAGAAATTGATCGGAGAAAAGATTTTTATTATGGCTAATTAATGAGACTTGATATAATATCATGTCCGGTTGAACAGTTATAAATAAATAACGACGGAGGAGTCAGGAGTCAGGAGTCAGGAGTCAACCCACCCCTAACCCCTCCCAGGAGGGGAAGAAAGAAGAAGGAAGAAGAAGAACAGGAAAAGAAAGAAGAAGGAAGAAGGAAGAAGAAGAACAGGAAAAGAAGGAGAAAGTTTTTTTATCACTAATTATCCGGACTTGATATAACTTATAAATAATCATCTTGATTATCTTTTTATTTTGGGTTTAATACCCCACCGTCATTTCAGTTATCAGTTATCAGTTATCAGTTATCAGTACTCCTAGCTGTTTGCGCAGCATGACAAAGGTCAAGCAAGAGGCTTGAAATACGGAATATGCTCTTTTTTTTACCCCCTTAAAAGGGGAGGATTTAGACCATAATTTTTCGGTCAACGGGAGTATTTACAATTGGTTGGGGTTTGACTCCCCATCTATTTTTTCTTCCTTCCTTCCTTCTTCCTTCTTCCTTCTTCCTTCCTTCTTCCTTCTTCCTTATTCCTTCTTCCTTCTTCAACTATTTATCTTTTTTAAATATCAGAATATATAACCCTCTCCCACTAGAAGGATTAAAAACAACGTCAGTTTGACTTAATTCCCATCCATCTTTACCCGCATCATTTAAAGCTTCTATATAGCGGTCTCTTTCTTCATTACTTTGAGGAAAACCAAATTGATATTCAACCTTATACTCATATTTTCTACCTCTACCTTGACTTAACCTTTCTGACTCGATCGCCTCAATTTTTTGTTCTATTTTAGGTGGAGTTTCAGCAATGGAAGTTGCCAAAGTTTTATTAGGTGAAAAAATTAACGCCACCGCTAGAAAAATAATCGCAATGTTCAAAACAATTAAGTTAATAACTATAAGTTTATTTAGATTCAAGTCTCTCATAATGATTTCTCTGAGTTGAAGAAGGAAGAAGGAAGAAGGAGTAGGGGAGTAGGGGAGTAAGGGAGTAGGGGAGTGGGGGAGTGGAAAAAACTGTGAGTACGAAAGAAACAAAAATACATCCTCGTTCTTTTAATTGGAGCTGAGGTAATTTCTCCTCAGTTCAATCAATACCATTACAGTTGCAGGACTGCACATTTTTTTATACCGAATTATATCATGTCCCGATAAGAGCGTGACAAAAAAACTTTCTTCTCCTTATACCTTAAAACCCCCTCTTCTTCCCTCCTGACTCGGTCCTTCCCCTCCTGGGAGGGGTTAGGGGTGGGTTGACTCCTGAGGACTCCCTTATCCCATAATATTACCAAAAAACTCTATTGTTTCTTTCAAAGCAACAATAAAAGCATCAATATCATCACGAGTATTATAAAAAGATAAACTTGCTCTAGCGGTGGATGAAATATTCAAATATTGATGTAAAGGTTGGGCACAATGATGACCGGAACGAATTGCTATACCTGCTTCATCTAACATTGTTGATAAATCGTTGGGGTGAAGTTTTTCTACGGTAAAAGATGCTAATGCTGCCCTACTTTCACCATTCGCATTTGGTTGAGGTCCATAAATAGTAACTTCAGGAATTTGGTTCAATTTTTCAAATAAATAAGTAGTTAATTCTGCTTCATAATTATGGATTTTTTCCATACCTATATTTGTCAGATAATCTACTGCTGCACCAAGAGCGATCGCTTCTCCAATAGCTGGTGTTCCTGCTTCAAATTTATGGGGTAATTCTGCATAGGTGGAATGGTCAAAAAATACTTCGGAAATCATTTCGCCACCTCCTAAAAATGGAGGCATTTCCTCTAATAATTCTAATTTTCCATAGAGAAAACCGATACCAGTAGGAGCGCACATTTTATGACCGGAAGCTACTAACCAATCACAATCTATTTCCCGTACATCTACTCTGATATGAGGTACACTTTGGCAAGCATCTATTAATACTTTTGCTCCATTTTGATGAGCGGTCGCGCATATTTCTTGCACTGGGTTTTGACAGCCTAAAACATTAGAAATATGGGCAACTGCTACTAATTTTGTTTTGTCTGAAACTAGAGTTTTATATTGTTCAAAATTAAATTCTCCGGTCTTGGTTAGCTCTACAAATTTTAAAACTGCTCCAGTTTTTTGAGCAATCATTTGCCAAGGAACAAAATTACTATGATGTTCCATAACTGAGACAATAATTTCATCTCCTGCTTTGAGGTTATTTAAACCCCAAGAATAAGCGACTAAATTAATTGCTTCACTAGCATTTCGAGTATAAACAATTTCATTCCGAGATGCTGCATTTACAAAAGCAGCTACTTTATCTCTTGTTCCTTCATAAGCATCTGTTGCTTTTGTGCTTAAAGTGTGAATACCACGATGCACATTAGAGTTATATTTGAGGTAATATTCTTGCCAAGCATTAATAACTGCTAGGGGTTTTTGGGATGTCGCAGCATTATCTAAATAAACCAGTGGTTTACCATTTATTTCCTGATTTAAAATCGGAAAATCTTCCCGTACTTTTTCACCTAATGTTTTTTCTTGAATAATAGTCATTTTTCTTTTAAGTAAGATTTGATTTTAACTAATTTTAAGTCGGTTGACTTGAAGTAGGAATAATTGAAAAATCAATGGTCTACTTTCCTTGGTTTCTCATCTATTAGATGTAGATGTTGACTCAAAATATTCCTGTCAATTTTCCAATCTGGCAAAAGACAAAAAGGGAAAATTCTCAAATGCTTTAGATATTTTGCCGAATTTAAAAATCAAAGGTCTACTTTTCCTGATGTTTCTCATCTATATATTAGATATTTAGATATTTTGCCGAATTGAAAAATCGAAGGTCTACTTTCCTTGGTTTCTCATCTATTAGATGTAGATGTTGACTCAAAATATTCCTGGCAATTTTCCAATCTGGCAAAAGACAAAAAGGGAAAATTCTCAAATGCTTTAGATATTTTGCCGAATTTAAAAATCAAAGGTCTACTTTTCCTAATGTTTCCCATCTATACATTAGATAGATATTTAGATAATTTGCCCTGTTGAAAAATCAAAGGTCTACTTTTGCTGATGTTTCTCATCTATTAGATAGATGTTGACTCAAAATATTCCTCCTAATTTTCAAATCTGGCAAAAGACAAAAAGGGAAAATTCTCAAATACTTTAGATACTTTGCGCAGTTGAAAAATCAAAGGTCTACTTTTGCTGATGTTTCTCATCTATATATTAGATATTTAGATATTTTGCCGAATTGAAAAATCGAAGGTCTACTTTCCTTGGTTTCTCATCTATTAGATGTAGATGTTGACTCAAAATATTCCTGGCAATTTTCCAATCTGGCAAAAGACAAAAAGGGGAAATTCTCAAAAAGTTCTGTAAACCAACCTTCTTCCTCCTTCCTTCTTCCAAAGTGTAACTATTCAATTTGATAATATTCTGACTCCTGACTCCTGACTCCTTCTTTTACTAGATTTTCTAGATTTTGAATAAAAATACTCCTGTAAATTTTCAAATTTAGGGAATAGGGAGTAAGGAATAGAGATTAGTATTAAACTATAAGTCACTATCCTCAAAAGATCTGTAAACCAACCTTCTTCCTCCTACCTTCTTCCTCCTACCTTCTTCCTTCTTTTACACTTTACAAGAAACACATTGTTTTAAAATATTTTGCAAAGAAGGTAGGGGTAACTTGTTAATAATTTCTGCCGCAAAAGCATCAATTAATAAATTACGACTTGCTTCTTCATTCAAACCTCGACTTTGCAAATAAAAAACTTCATCATCATCCAACTGACTAACAGTTGCACCATGAGAACATTGAACATTATCTGCAATAATTTCTAATTGCGGTTTTGTATCAACTCTCCCACCAGAAGAAAGTAACAAATTACGATTTAACTGAGCTGCATTAGTCAATTGTGCAGTTTGAGAAACATAGACTTTGCCATTAAATATAGAATGTGCTTTGTCATCAACAATAGATTTATAAACTTGGTCAGTCACACCATTGGGATGATTCAAAATAATAGCACTGTGAGTATCCGCTTCTTGCTCATTACCAATAAATGCCAAACCGTAAAGATTAGTTTCTGTACCCTCTCCCATTTGAGAAACTTCCAAATTATGACGAGATAACCTTGCTCCTAAATGGATAGCATTGCAAGTATAACGACTATTCTTAGCTTGAGCGATCGCTGTTTTGCCGATATGAAATGCTGCTCCTGCATCTCGTTGCACCCGGGTATGATTAATTTCCGCATTTTCCTCTACCCATATTTCTGTAACTGTATTTGTCAGATAAGGACGAGAACTGGGTGCTTCTGGACAAATAACTTCTGCTGTAACACAATGCTCAATTATTGTCGCACTACTACTACGCTCCGCTACTACTAAACAACGACGCTGAGTCAAAATCGGAATTTCTGTCTGAGTCGCAATAAATAATAGATGTATTGGTTTTTCTACCACTTGATTTTTTGGCAACCATACCACTGCTGCATCAGTTAAACCCGCAGTATTTAGGGATGTAAATACTTCCTTGCTCCCCTGTTGTTGCCCCAAATAATTTCCGATCCGGTCTTGATATTCAGGAGGTAACTGCCCCAAATTTCCGACAAACACTCCATCTGTCAAACCTGTCACCGACGATAACTTTGGTGCAAATACCCCATTCACAAATACCAACCGACTGTCTGTTACTTCCGGCAAAATAAAAGGAGCAATATTCAAAGCATCCAAATTTACTGGTGCAGGTGCCTGAAAATCTAACTTCATCATTGTAGATAAGTCCGCAAACCGCCATTCTTCATCTTGCTTTGTCGGAAATGCCAATTCACGCACCCAGGTAGCTGCGCGATCGCGTACTTGCTGTAACCAACTTGCCATATTTCCATCTAGAGGAAATTCTGGCGGTACAGTTGGAGATACTCCTTTACAACACTCTTTCAACAATTTGTCTAAATAAGATATCTCTGCTTTTAAAGAAACTTGCATATTTTTTACCGAATAATTAAGGTTTGAAGTAGCACTCAGCACTCAGCTATCAGCTATCAGCTTTTCTGGCGTGTATAATGGGGAATTAAACCCCCATAAAAGGCGCACCACTAATTTTTCAAATAAGCAAATAAGCGTGGGGGACTTAAACCCTCGGGTCTGAGCGCTGATAACGCAGTTCCTCTGTAAGAGGCTAGCTAAATGCTGTTTGCGGAACATTCCGGAACGTCCAAGCTAATAGCTAGTTAAAGCTTCTTCTTTTCAAGAAGAGGTAATAGTTAATTATTAATTATTAATTATTAATTATATAAGCTTTTGCTTCTTCAACCACATCATCGTAGCCTTTTTCTTCTAATTCTAATGCTAGTTCTTTTGTACCAGTCTTAATAATTCTACCGCCTTCTGTCACATGAACAAAGTCTGGCACAATATAGTTTAATAAACGTTGGTAGTGAGTAATTACTAACAGAGAATTTGATTCATTTGCTAATTGATTTACTCCATTTGCTACTATTCTCAAAGCATCAATATCTAACCCTGAGTCAGTCTCATCTAAAATTGCTAATTTTGGATCTAACAATGCCATTTGTAAGATTTCATTTCGCTTTTTTTCTCCACCAGAAAAACCTTCATTTACACTCCGGTCTAAAAATTCTGGTTTCATCTTGACAATATCTAATTTATCCTGCACTAAATCGTCAAAATCAAAAGCGTCTAATTCTTCTAATCCCTGATGTTTACGTTTAGTATTATAAGCAACTCGCAAAAAGTCTAAATTACTAACTCCAGGAATTTCTAGGGGATATTGAAATGCCAAAAAAATACCATTTAATGAACGTTCTTCAGGCTCCATTTCTAATAAATTTTTGCCTAAAAATGTAATTTCTCCCCCCGTAACTTCGTAAACAGGATGACCTGCTAATACTTTAGAAAAGGTACTTTTTCCGGAACCATTTGGTCCCATAATGGCATGAATTTCTCCAGCTTTTATTTCTAGATTCAAACCTTTAAGAATCTCTTTTCCTTCTACATTAGCTGTTAAATTTTTAACAGATAAAATAACTTCGCTATTTTCTTTAATCATAATTTACACCTCTGAACATTTATGAAATGGATAATTAATTATTAATTATTAATTATTATTATTTGATTTGGCAGATTTGACAATAGCTGTCAGGAGTTTTAAGAGTTCTATACAGTCTTGATTAATTGAGTTAAATCCTATGACATCAATGTAATTTGCGTATAGGTAATAGCTCTAACCAAATAAATTCAAAAGTCAAAACTCATGCATTAAGATTTTACTGGCTCAAAACTTTTACACTACAGCAATTTCAGGAAATTATTTCACATCTTAGATTTGAAACTATTTGTGACATCTCTAAAGTTAATTTGTATAACTGCTTCGATCGAACATACTCCTGTTTCTCTTGATTAAGATGTTTTGACAGTTTAACAATTCCTAGTGCCAATGCAAAATAAATTCAAAAGTCAAAAGTCAAAAGTTAAAAGTTAGATTTTACTGGCTCAAAACTTTTACACTACAGCAATTTCAGGAAATTATTTCACATCTTAGATTTGAAACTATTTGTGACATCTCTAAAGTTAATTTGTATAACTGCTTCGAGCAAACATACTCCTGTTTCTCTTGATTAAGATGTTTTGACAGTTTAACAATTCCTAGTGCCAATGCAAAATAAATTCAAAAGTCAAAAGTCAAAAGTTAAAAGTTAGATTTTACTGGCTCAAAACTTTTACACTACAGCAATTTCAGGAAATTATTTCACATCTTAGATTTGAAACTATTTGTGACATCTCTAAAGTTAATTGGTATAACTGCTTCGATCGAACATACTCCTGTTTCTCTTGATTAAAATGTTTTGACAGTTTAACAAGCAAATGATTTTTCTTTTACTACATTATTTTTCATAATTACCAATTATCCATTAATAAATATTAGAGCTGATTTACAAAGTAAATATTAAGAGGATAAATGCTTTACAGTGTAAGAGTTCGACACTATCTCCCAGGACATAATTTTCTGCAAACCCATAGTATAAATGAGTTTCAATTCAGTTTACAAATCAGCTCTTAATTATCAATTATCCATTATCAATTATCCATTATCCAACTGTTCCTTCTAACTTCAAACTTAATAATTTGTCAGCTTCAACAGCAAATTCCATAGGCAACTCACTAAAAACATCCTTACAGAAACCACTAATAATCATAGAAACTGCATCTTCAGCAGAAATACCCCGTTGAGTAAAATAGAAAAGTTGGTCTTCGCCAATTTTAGAAGTAGAAGCTTCATGCTCAACCTTAGCAGTATTATTATCTACTTGAATGTAAGGAAAAGTATTTGCTTGAGCGCGATCGCCAATTAACATTGAGTCACATTGAGAATAATTCCGCGACCCCTTGGCACCAGACCCCATTTTCACCAAACCACGATAACTATTAGCAGATTTTCCAGCAGAAATACCTTTAGAAATAATTGTACTGCGAGTATTTTTGCCAATATGTACCATTTTCGTACCTGTATCTGCTTGCTGCTTATTATTAGTCAGAGCAACAGAATAAAATTCTCCCACAGAGTTGTCTCCCACCAAAACACAACTAGGATATTTCCAAGTAATAGCAGAACCAGTTTCTACCTGCGTCCAAGAAATTTTAGAATTTACTCCCTTGCACAAACCACGCTTAGTCACAAAATTATAAATACCACCCTTACCATTTTCATCACCAGCAAACCAGTTTTGCACCGTCGAATATTTAATCTCAGCATTATCGAGAGTAACAAGTTCAACCACAGCAGCGTGAAGTTGGTTAGTATCAAACATTGGAGCAGTGCAACCCTCCAAATATGTTACCGAACTACCTTCCTCAGCAACAATTAAAGTCCGCTCAAACTGACCAGCATCTCCATTATTAATTCTGAAGTAAGTAGAAAGATCCATCGGACATTTTACACCTTTAGGAATAAACACAAAAGAGCCATCACTAAATACAGCAGAATTAAGAGCAGCAAAAAAATTATCCCCCACAGGTACAACACTACCAAGATATTTTTCCACCAACTCTGGATGTTCGTTTACTGCTTCAGAAATAGAACAGAAAATAACACCCTCTTCAGCAAGTTTCTCCTTAAAAGTAGTCGCAACAGAAACACTATCAAATACAGCATCAACCGCAACATTACTCAAACGCTTCTGCTCTGAAAGAGGAATGCCAAGTTTCTCAAAAGTATCTAACAAAGTAGGGTCTACTTCATCCAGACTTTTCTTCTTATCTTGAACTTTTGGTGCAGAATAGTAAATAATATTCTGATAATCTATTTGTGGATAGTCAACGTGCGCCCAAACTGGTTCCTTCATTTGCAGCCACTTTCGATATGCTTTCAGACGAAAGTTGAGCATAAACTCAGGCTCATTTTTTTTAGCAGATATCAGACGAACTACATCTTCGCTCAGTCCACGAGGAATAGTTTCTGATTCAATATTGGTAACGAAGCCATATTTATAAGGTTGATTGACTAAGTTTGTTACTTTAGCAGTCATTGTATTTATTTCCTAGTTATATTTACTTCTTTAGTAATTCAATCTTTTCTGTGATGGGTTTAATACCCCATCATCAACGGGTGCTTAAAATTGTTTGGGATTTGTAGACACAAAGTGGCAGGTCGTTGACTATCCATAAGCAATCTTCCCTTCTGCCTTCAGCATAGCTGCCTTCTGCCTTTTTCAAATGGCCTTTAGTGGCCACTTAAACAACTTATTTGTTGCTTAAGTCTATTTTAGGTTACATTAACAACAGTAATATTGTCAAAGTCCAATTTAAGTATTTTTTTTGACCAAAAAATAAGGTGTCCTGCCCCTTTCAAGGGAATGAAAAAAATCAACTCCAGTATTTCAAGTCTCTGAATACAGCTAGAGGCACTGATAACTGATAACTGATAACTGAAATGATGGAAATTACCCAACAAAATTCGACCAAACAAGAAATCCTACAACATTTAATGAAGCGAACTCAAGCCACCGCTTTAGAGTTAGCAGAATCTTTAGAAATTAGCCCCCAAGCTATACGTCGCCATTTAAAAGACTTAGAAACAGAAGGACTTATTATATATAAGTCGGTACAAATAGGAATGGGAAGGCCACAACATATTTATGAATTGACAACTCAAGGACGCGATCGCTTTCCCCATAATTATGATGAATTTGCTGTTTCCTTCCTCGACACCTTAGCCGAAACTATTGGCCAGGACCAACTCAGTCAAGTATTCCACAAACAATGGCAGCGTAAAGCAATGCACTATCGCCAACTATTAGGGACAGGAAAAGTGCAGGAACGCGTAGCCCATTTAGTAGAACTCCGCAAAGCAGAGGGTTTCATGGCAGAGTGGTATCCTGTAGAATCTCAGGAAGTGGACGAGCGATCGCTCAAAATTCAGAACTCAAAAGTCAAAAGTGATTCAGCTTCCTCAGCAGAAATAGGAGAACCACAGTTGCCCGTTGAAAGCTACATATTTATGGAGCACAACTGTGCCATCTCCAGCGTGGCCGAATCTTTCCCCAGTGTTTGTGGCCATGAATTAGAGATGTTTGGTGCTGTACTGCCTGATTGTACTGTGGAGAGAACTCATTGGATTGTTAATGGAGAACATCGTTGTGGTTATTTAATAACTAGGAAAGAAAAAAGTTATATCAGGGAAGAGGAAACAGGCAACAGGCAACAGGCAACAGGCAACAGGCAACAGGGAGAAAAACATTTCCCTGTCTGAGGTCGATCGTCAGTCTCTGTCCTAAACAACTTGTTCTTGTTCCTTGCTATAAAAATGAGTGTCTAATTCTGATATAGAATCCGGTTATATAAATTATGATATGTGTTGACAATTCTATAATTACTTCAATCTCCTGCCCACTCCCTGACCTATCCGTGTATCCGTGGCATAATCAGTGTGAGCCACTCCCCCAGTCCCTGACCTATCCGTGTATCCGTGGCATAATCAGTGTGAGCCACTCCCCCACTCCCTGACCTATCCGTATATCCGTGGCATAATCAGTGTGAGCCACTCCCCCACTCCCTGACCTATCCGTATATCCGTGGCATAATCAGTGTGAGCCATTCCCCCAGTCCCTGACCTATCCGTGTATCCGTGGCATAATCAGTGTGAGCCA
>JAXHSW010000030.1:28165-44085 GCA_034190295.1 Cyanobacteriota bacterium
AATCAGTGTGAGCCACTCCCCCACTCCCTGACCTATCCGTATATCCGTGGCATAATCAGTGTGAGCCATTCCCCCAGTCCCTGACCTATCCGTGTATCCGTGGCATAATCAGTGTGAGCCATTCCCCCAGTCCCTGACCTATCCGTGTATCCGTGGCATAATCAGTGTGAGCCACTCCCCTTTTATCCTTAAATATAAAATCAAAAATTAATATGCAACAATCTCTGGAATTTTTAACAGCGGAGGAATCTGCTCAAGTTGATGGGGCGCTCTTAACTTCCAAAGACAAGTTTTCAACGCGACTGGCCATTTATTCATTGAGGTGTCTGAAGCAAATAGCAGAGGAAACGGGTTTAGCTCCAGAAGAAATACCCTCAGAGCAAATAACTACTTGGATTCAAAAGGACGAGAATATTAAGGAACATTTAGATGTAGATGCTAACTTTGAGAGCTTTTTTACTAGATTGGTCATCTCCTCGTTACGTCCTTTAAAGGAGGTTTCTCAAGAATTTGGCTTACCCCTTCAAGATTTGACAGTCCAACAGGTGGTTAAGTGGTATGAAAAAGAGGGTATTCATTAATGGATAATGGATAATGGATAATTACCTCTGGTTAAAACCGAGTAGATTGAATTAATTACTCAATTATCCAATCTCCGCCTCCCCGTGTCACCGCGTCTGGTGTGTCAAATCTTACCAAAAAATGAGATCTACGCGCCTCCCCTTTTAAGGGGATGAAAAAATATTCAGTGAGCGTATTTTCGTAAGCTGCAGGCAATAGTTGTCGGTACTGATAACTGATAACTGATAACTGATAACTGAAATGACCTACTCCCCTACTCCCCTTGGCCGAAAATTCAGAGACAAAAAAAATTTGCTTAGGGGGTTGACATTTCTGAAAAAGATATTTATAGTAGCAAATGTAAGGAAAAGAAAGCACCTAACACCTTAAACGGTTGAAGGTAGAAATAATCAATCTATATAGTTATTAGCTTTTCCTGGTGTCTATGACGTAGTGGACCCACTCCGATCCATCCCGAACTCGGAAGTTAAACACTATGGTGGCGAAGATACTCGGTGGGTAGCCGCCCGGTAAAATAGCGCGATGCCAGGTTAAATATAAACAAAGGTTCTCTCAACGATACGAGGGAGCCTTTGTTTTTTGGTGCATTTGGTGAATTTAATTTATAGCGGTTTTCAGCTAGATGAATCACAGGGTAGGTTCAACAATTAATTATTAATTATAATTATTAATTATTAATTATTACTCAAGTAGTCAATAGTTTTCGCTCTGAGTGACCAGAGAACATACCATTAACATACCGTAGTGAATCACAACAAGGTGCAGGATTCGCCAGAAAAAAAGCAGTAAAAGTAGCAAATTCTCCGTGAATTGGTTTCTTAGATGATGATAATATCCCTGCAGAAAATTGGGTAGCAGCAGCTTATGAATTTGATGAACATTATTGCTTGGCCAGCATTTAAAACTAAGTATAAAAACCCCTATAATTGGCTACTATATTCTCAGATGGTGCAGCAAGGGCTAAAAGTTACAGAATTTTCTTTTGGCAAACTGCTGCGCCAATACTATGATATTTTTCACCTTCACTGGCCGACAGAAACTGTTGTCCGTCATCCAAACCCAGTTGTAGCAAGTTTACGAGCTGTGACTATGCTCCTTTGTATAGACTGGGTAAGAGCAAGAGGAACAAAGGTAATTTGGACAATTCACGATAGATATCCCCATAATGTATTGCATCCTCAGTTGGCCACCTGGTTTCACTCGGAGTTCATCAAGCGGGTGGATGGGTGCATTAGTCATTGTCGAGTAAGTAAAGAGTTAGCAGAGTCAACTTTGTTGAGCGATCGCCCCCATGCAGTTATCCCTCATGGCCATTATCGAGAATTCTACCCCAATAACATAAGTAGTGAGGTAGCTAAAGCAAATTTAGATATTCCTTCTGACTCCCATGTACTTTTATTTTTAGGTTATATCGACTACTACAAAAATGTACCTCGTTTAGTCCAAGTTTTTCGAGAATTAGCTCCTGCTGATTGGATATTATTAGTGGCAGGTAAAGTAGAAGTCCCCGAACTTGAGGAGCAGATATCTCAGGCAGCGGTAAATGATACTCAGGTGAAGTTACAGCTTAGGTTTGTATCCGATGAAAAGTTACAAGAATATTTTCAGACTGCGGATTTAGTAATACTACCGTTTCAAGAAATTTTAAATTCAGGGAGTGCCTTATTAGCGCTCTCTTTTGATTGTCCTATATTAGTGCCTGAGAAGGGAGCAATGTCAGAGCTGCAGGAACAGGTGGGACAAAATTGGGTAAAACTGTATCCAGGAGAATTAACCAAAAATATTTTAGAATCTGGATTAGAGTGGGCGGTCGAAGAAGGGCGATCGCCACAAGCAAATTTAGAACAGTTAGAATGGTCTAGGTTAAGTCAGCAGACTATTGAATACTTTGAAAATATTTGTAACTCATAAAAATACGGCAAGGTTAATATATGAAAATTGCTTATGTTACTACTTATGACCCAAAAAACCCTGCTAGCTGGTCTAAACATAAACGTGGGAATTATGGGTCTAATAGCTATATAGCAAAAACCTTAGAAAGTCAAGGAATAACTTTAGATTATTTAGGCCCGCTGGAAAAAAAGTATGGTTGGTTAACTAAGAGTAAATGGCTGTTATATCGTTACTTATTTAAGAAAGATTATTATAGTTGGGCTAGCTTGATAGTATGTAAAGAATATGCCCGTCAAATATCTCAAAAATTGTCTAAGTTAAATTCAGATATTGTCTTGGCAGTGGAAGGAGCAAATCCTATTGCTTATTTAAAATGTAAACAGCCAATAGTTCTGTGGGTAGATACTGTAGTCGCAGAATTAATTGATTTTTATCCTTATTTAAAAAATATTCCTCAAGAAACTAGAAAAAATATTTATACTTATGAAAAAGCAGCAATTGATAAATGTAAACTTTTGATATTTACTTCAGACTGGGCAGCCGAAAATGCTGTTAAACATTACAAAGTTAATGAATCAAAAATTCATGTAATTCCTAGAGGCGCTAATATCGAACTTAAGCCTGGAAGAACTGTTGAAGAGGTAGAAAATATTGTTAAATCAAGAACAGAAAAACCTTGTAAATTAATATTTTCTGGTATAGCTTGGGATAGAAAAGGTGGGGATATTGCAGTTGCAGTTGTCAAACAGTTGAATGAAATGGGTTTTAATACTGAACTGATAATTATTGGCTGTCAACCTCAGATTAAACCTTTACCAGATTTTATTAAGATAGTGGGATATATTGATAAATCAAAACCAGAAGGAGAGTCAAAAATGAGACAATTAGTAGCGGGTTCTCATTTTATGATTTTGCCAACTAGAGAAGATTGTTCTCCTAATGTTTTGATAGAAGCTAATGCCTTTGGAGTGCCTTGTTTAACTACAGCTATCGCAGGTATTCCTACTGTGATAAAAGAAGATATTAATGGTAAAACTTTTGCTTTTGATGCAGAAATTAAAGCATATTGTGATTATATAATTTCCCGAATGAGTGATTATCCAGGATATCAACAATTAGCAATGTCATCATTTAATGAATATCAACAACGATTAAATTGGAATGTAGTAGGAAAAACTGCTAAACAGTTATTTATGGATTTACTTTAAATGTAAACAAACAGCTATTAGCTGTCAGCTATCAGCAACAAGACTCTATCTTATGGGACAGTGTTTAAATTAAAATAGACTTTAAAGGCCAGGAAACTAACTTTTGTAGTAAGACAATTAATAAAGCTTTGATCCTAAACTAAAAGCAATAGCTGATAACTGATGGCTGACGGCTGTTAGCTCCGCATTCAGACCGAAATGCTTACCTTTAAATTTAGCTAATATTGAAATGCACAATAAATTAAAATTACCATTATTTATTTTTGGTTGTCCCCGTTCTGGTACGACATATTTACAAAGTTTATTAGCAGCTCATCCAGAGATTATTTCTTTGCCAGAAACAAAATTTTTTCACTATTTATTACCAGATAATGAACCTAAAAGACAAATATTTGGTATGGCTTCGCGACGGTTAAAGCCTAAGTTAGTAACTTTATTTAAAGATGAAATGAACCGTCCAGATTTACTGGAATATTTACCTATAAATATTTTATCGATCGGGCAATATACTCGCAGATTTATTAAAATTATGAACTTGCTAGCTGAGGAACAAGGTAAAAGTATTTGGTTAGAAAAAACTCCTGAGCATATACGCCATATCGACTACATAGAAAAAAATGTTCCTCTGGCTAAATTTATTCATATTCAAAGAAATGGAATAGATGTAGTTGCTTCACTTTATGAAGTGTCGAATAAATATCCTAAATTTTGGTATGGTGGATTTGATATAGACCATTGTATCGATCGATGGATTGAGGCTGTAAATATTACTCGTCAACATTTACATAAGGATAATCATATTCTGGTGAAGTATGAACAATTGGTAGATGATACGCCCAAGGTATTACAAGAATTATGTGAGTTTATCCGTATAGAATTTGATGAAAAAATGTTTCAAGATTATCAAAAGGTTGCTAAATCTTTGGTGAGAAAACAGTCAGGGAGAGTTGTTAGTCAGAGTACAGTAAATACTAAGTCCCAAAAGTTTGATCGAGTATTTGATAAGTCTCAGCAAGAATATATATTAAGGAAATTGACAGAAGCAGGCCAGAAGTAGAATTAATTTAAAGTTCTTTTTAAAAACCAAAATCAAAAAGTTGCGTCGCCGTTTTATTTTATATTTTAAATTCGCGATCGCACAGTTATAATGAGTAAAAATAACCATTTTTTCATACGCAATAGTTTAGCCTATGTTCATTGGTACAACTGAAGCAGCAACACTTTTAAACATTACTACCCAGAGAGTGAGAGTCTTACTCAAGCAAGGTAGAATTCAAGGGGCTAGAAAAATTAATGGCAAAACTTGGGTGATTCCCCTATATCAAGGAATGCCACGAATATCTAAAGGAAAAAGAGGACCAAAACCTAAGTGGAAACATACTCGCCACTGTGCAAGAAATACAGTACATATCAACCGCCAAAACTTGGGGAGAAATCAGAAAAATCAAAATACTGATTTGACCGTAGTTTCAGCCAAGCGGAACTCTACTAATCTCGCTGTCGGCCATGAAGTGGATATTCACGGACCTTGTCGGATTGTATATCGGCCAAACAAACCTCATAACTGTGGCGCTACAGTGTGGATTGAGACTTTGGCAAAAGTAACGGTGTTTGATTTAGATGGGTCTCAGTTTGATGTTGATAGTAACTGGGTTTGGGAAGAGAGTCTGCCGAACCCAGGACCGCCGGGTGTGAGGCAGAAGGTGAAGAAAAGTATCATTTCGTTGACAAGTTGATAGATTGACAATTGATTTTGGGAATAATTAGGATAGGCACTTTGTGTGCTTAACTCTTGGCTGTGCTGACCAAAATTCGGTATTTTTGGGGGTGCGGTTAAATTAGGCATTGTGCTACAAGTAGAGGTAGAGACTAAATTTAAGTTACTCAATATAAATAATTTATATAAACTTAGGGTTTGCCAACTAAACCATTTGAAATTAGGGGCAGGAAGGCGATTATGTCAAAGAATAAATTTCTCAATCATATTTCAAATATTTTTCGTACAATCCGGAGTGGGTATCGAGTCATGGAGAGAAAGTTGAGGCGATCGCTCTGGGGCATATTTAATCGTAGAAATAGGTACTCCCGGGCAGGGTTTGTTTTGCCGACTGTGACTATGGTCTTGTTGGTGGTAGTTTTGTTGAGTATTGCTATTTTGCTCAGGTCTTTTGACAGGGCTGAAATGGCAAGGAATGTTAAGGTAAATCAGCAGGTGTTGAGTGCTGGTGCTCCTGCTTTGGAAAGGGCAAGTGCAAAAATTGATTATTTGTTAAATGGAGCTGCTAACGGAGGGGACCCAACCCTGCCACCTGGAACTCCAGCAGAAGACTTGATTTACAGAACCCTGGAAGAACGACTCAATGAGTATACTTTTGGAGATGAGGAGGTACTGAAGGTCAAGTATGACTTGGATGGTAATGGTAGCATTCAAGAATTCGGAGCTTCGGGTGCAACAGAATTAGGTGCAGATGGTGATATACAAGACAACGAACAAATAACTACCGCTTGGAGATATCCGGTAGATACTGACAATAATGGTAAATTTGATAGCTACAGTATTTATGGGATATTTCTCCGTACTCCCCAAGCTGGTAGAGAATATCAACCTCTAGAGGCAAGAACACCTCCCCAACCAGTCGTTGAAAGTCTGACAAGTACAGAACCGTTGTGTGAAGCGATAAACACCAGCTCTAATTTGATAAGTAGTATAGGTTGGTATAAGTCAGGAACCAAACTTAAGAAAAGTATTTTTGTTTATACCGTTAATGTACCTATTACTAGCGAACCAGAAGATACAACTAATTTTGAAAGATATAAAGGTACCCCTGCTCTATCTGCATTAGAATATCAACGAGATTATAGCCAGAATTCGATCACAAACAGTGCGGTTTTCTATGAAAATGACCTAGAAGCTGCACCTGGTTTTGAGTTTAATATCAATGGAAGGATAGTGGCAAATGGTAACATGATGGTCACTTCCTTTAATACTCCACTGAAAATTTATCAGGTCAGTGGTAGGAGTTCGTGTTTTTATGAAGCTGGTAATAGCAAAATTTTAGTAGGTGGCGAGCTGATATACGGCCGTAGTCGTAAAAACTCAGTGGGATTAGAAGCTGAGGTTCATTTATTTAAGGGACAAGGTGCAAGTCCAACGACAGTTAAAATAAATGGAGATGCTGAATCAGTAAGCGATGACTCTCTAGATGTAGTTTTTAATGATAATGCTTATGCTCAACGCATAGATCTTATGGTAAGGGAGCATATAGATTCAGGCCAAGCAGATCCAGATACAGTTGTAGATATAGTTGCAGATAGAGTTATAGAAGGAGAAGAAGAAACAAAAGCTCGTCGGGAAGCATTAGAGAATTATTTGAAAGACCGTACAAGAAAAGTTCCATTTGCAGAAGTAGCACTGGGTGAAGATGTTACAGAGACTGGAGTAATAAGAGGTAGTGGAAATGACCTCAGACCACAAGATGATTGGATGCTACCTACTGGAGGAGATGCTCAAATAGCTACAACAGCAACAACAACTGGTTTATCTCTAAATGAAGACCAACCTGCTGCTACAAGGCCATCAGACTTAGGAGAGTTGGGTATAGAAGAAAGGTTGGGCGATCGCATCAAGGTAGGAAATAATTTGCCCGCTTTGAGATATGACGAATCATTAGAAGATGAGGATGAACCATTTGCAGGGGGTGATGCAAAGCAGTATATAGGTAATACTGCTTGGAGTAACCCTGAAGCAACTGGTCAATGTGAAGATAATGAAGATGCAGACAATGAATGTCGTTGGCGCGAAACTCAAATAACTGCTTTTGCTGATGTGGGTAATGTGGATAGAAATAGTTTCTGGGAAATAGCAGCAGCACGAAAACCACAGAGTGCTACTGAAGGATATGGTGGTTTAAGGGTAATTACAGGTGCAGGGGTTTATGAGCGGCTAAATTCTTTTTTACCACCGCCTGGTTTAGATTCTAGTCGTGCAGTTATTACCTATGACGATCCAGCAACTACTCCTGATGTAGAAACGTTTCCTATAGTTTGGCCAGATACAATGCCAATGTCACCAATACCGGATTCAACAGAAGTTTATGACAACAGTGGCGCAAATGTTTTTGTAAATTCTACTTCTTTTGATTGGGTTAATTTATTTGCAGACCGTACATCAGCATTGACGACTGGTATAGACCCCTATACAGAACAGTATGCTAAGGGCGACCTGCGGATGCGGGCAACAGTAGTTTACCACTACGCTCAGAGCGGTGTTGATGAAGATGCAACAGGTGACGATTTGGATCAAGAGCCGATCGCTTGTGTTAGTAGTTACTACGATCCTAGCGATGAAACATCTAGCAAAAATAGATCTTTTTATGCTGGAGAAGATTTGGCAGCTCTCACAGACTACTATGGCGCTGCAATTCCAAGTGACCCAATAGGAAAATCAAATAACGGTATAGTTTATGGTAAACCGACAATTATTAGGGCGGGTGGTATTTCAGTAGCACTTGATTCTGCAACTAAACAGCTTTCTGGTACGCCAACTGAATTGGTAGAGCAGGCAAATATGGTTTTCCCTGATGGTCGGTTTGCTAATAAACCTTTACGGGATGCACTAATTAAAGTAGCAGAGGGCAATTCACTAAGCATCGCAGACCAAGCAGCCATAGATTCTACTCAATGTGCTTTTGAAATTTTAGATGGAACACTTAAGCCTAATAACACATTCATCCCTCACGGTGCCATAAAAGAAGTAGCATTTTTGAATCCACGGGAAATTAAGGCGATCGACCAAGACGATCCAGATACCCCTAATGATGAAACATTCACCTTGAGTAGCACTCTAGCAACACCAGCTAATCTGACAGGAGAATATAAATTACCCCTAGAAGAAAGACAACCCCTGGAAATTCGGGCAACTCAGATAGATATGAATGTTCTGCGGATGACAACAATTCCTAACACAGAAGTAGGAACAGATATTCCTGCATTAAGCCCAGAATATTTACTGCCATATAGTGGTCTGGTTTATGCTAGCCGAGATGATGCACTGCCAGATAGGAGCAATCGGACTCCAGATGGTACAAATGGCATTGATGAGGAAAGTAGTAAGTTATTGAGTCCCACAGATTATAAGTTAGACCCTACTCGTCGCCCCAATGGCATTATGTTGGTCGAGGGTGAAGAGTTAAACCGGGGTGGCAACAACAGTGTGAGTACAGTTGAAGATGTGGTGAAAGAAAAAGGATTGATATTGGTAAGTAATGTACCGACTTATATCAAGGGTGATTTTAACCTTCACGACCACTATGAATTTGTGGGGGGTGGTATTAATTGGAATTTTTCCGTTTATTACAATCCAAGTAAGGCTCTAAATACAGAATTTGCTTGTCGTGGTGGAGACCCCAGGATACCTGGTAACTGTGGTGGTGGAGATAAATGGCGTCCGGTGGAGATTATGTCGGATTCTTTGACTATACTTTCTGATGGTTTCCGTTTTGGTTTCCGCAATGAGGGAGATTTTGACCTGAGAAATAATGCGGGTAATGTGGTTATTGGTGGTTATGATTTAGATGGGAGTGGCACTATTGATGGTACAACGTTTTCAGAGATTACTTATGGCATTGATCTTAATGGCAATGGAGTTGATACTGATACCGCAGTTGCAGAAACGGATATAACAACAAAAGCAGCTCGTTTAATTAATGGTTTCTATGCTAACGACTTTGCTGTTAATGGTCTGAGTAGTGAGGCTGATTTTATGATAGAGGAAATAGATGACACAAATGCTCAAAATTATACAGATGCAGAATACAGGGTAAACACAGGAGCAGCTCCTGTTAATAGTTCCTACTTCAATAATTTTATTACTCCTGTTCAGCGACGGGCTAATTTCAACGAGTATCTGATGGAAATTTGTTTGAAGTTGCCAGTTTCAGCTTGTCAGCCCCAAGATTGGGTGGTTATTGATGATAATGATGCTCAAAACAAAGCTTCAGACATAATTGGAACAATCACATATCCTGATGATGTTGCTGGTTCAGGTACAACAGCTTTAGCTCCAAAACCAGAATATCAACGTTACCCACGCCGTATAGCTTTTAAGCGTTTACCTTCTTTTGAACTTGATTATCCTGTAGGAGACAGAGCAATTCCTTTAGGTATTATTGGTGGTAGTGTGGCAGAAGCACCTAATGGTACAGCAGCAAACGCCCAAAACACAGACAACGCTTTATGGTTTAAGACAGGAAACAACAATTGGAACAGAAACCAACCTTTATTTTACCAAAACGCAGCTCAACTAACACCTGGAACAATCCTCCAACCACAATTAGTACCAGCATTGCAGATTCATGCTACAACAGCAAATCCAGGAGGTGCTTTTCCAACAGGTCGGCAAGTAGAAGAGAGAACCAGATGGCAAATGCCAGCTACAGCAGACACCACAGTTAACGTAATGATGGCAACAGGCGATACACCTCCCAGGGTGATAGCAAATGATGTTGGTGAAACAAATGGAGGTTTACCAAACTTACCAAGATTTACCGAAAACTGGAAAGATAGAACTTCCACTATCTATGGCGCATTTGTGCAGCTCAGACGGAGTGCTTATTCCACAGGTCCTTACCAACATATCCTACAAAATGACCCTGCTGAAATTTTCGGTAATACTTACGGCAAGTACAACGCTGGAGAAACAGACGGTACAGCCCCCGCTTCTACTCCACCCACAAGACAGTGGAGCTATGACGTAGGTTTCTTATCTCAATCTCCCGACCTGTTTGCTGCCAAATTAAGCAGTCTAGACCCTGACCAAACAAAGCAATATTATCGGGAAGTTGGTCTTGACGATCCATGGGTACAAACATTGTTATGTTCTAAGACAGAAGATGGCAATGCTGATGTAGCAGGTGAAGGAATACGCCCAGAAGAATTTTGTGACAGTAAAACTGGAGGATGACAATGATTAAGTCTATAAAAATGCCCAAACCCCAATCATCAGAATCAGGCTATACCATCATGGAAGGTTTAGTAGCTATGATTATGGTCGCTACACTGATGAGTGCGATCGCGCCTGTGATTGCTATATCAGTAGGAACTCGCGTTCAGGCACGACGAATAGAGTTGGCAGCTCAGGCGGCTAGAAGTTATATAGATGGTGTGCGAGCGGGGAGTATACCTGCTCCAGAAATAGTTGCCAACAATTCAATAGGAAATATAGATGGTCCAGCTAACCTAGAATGTCCAGATCCACCAAACCCAAATGAATACTGTACCACAACTGTAAGTGCTGACGGTATTAATGTTCGCCTATATTGTGTTGATGGAGGAGACGGAGGTGACTGTACTGGATTGACAGATATGGTTGTATATGGCGCAGGATTTCATGGAGATTCAATAGACGCTGCTGATGGCTACGAATTATTTGTGCGAGTTTACAGAGGTAGTGGTGTAGAAGGGGTAACTTTATCAAATGAAACTATATCAACTTCTGTTAGTAACACAGGGTTGGCTACTAGAAGTGGTAATACAGAAAAACCCCTGTTTACAACTAAGACAGAAATTGCCCCTAGTGGAAAGAACTCATTTCAACAGTATCGCGATCGCTTAAAGTAAAAGCTGAGAAACTCCTAACGTATAACGTACCGGAAGTATAAAAACCAAGATGAGAGAATATGAAAACTTTACTCCACTCCCTCCTAAAAATACAGCACCAGCAAAGGCGATATTCTTTCCCTAAATCTACTGGTGGCTTCACAATGATCGAGCTATTAGTAGGAACAATTATTGCTTTTTTAATCACTATTCCCCTATTGAGTTTTGTTGTAGATATACTCAACCGAGATGTGAAGGAACAAGCAAAGGTAAATACTGAGCAGGAGATTCAAGCGGCTATTGACTATATTGCCCAAGATATGAGTCAGGCTGTTTACATATACACTCCAGCTCAGATTGCTCAAATATCCAGCGCAGCAACCCCAGCAATACCTACAGATGAGGGTACTCCTAAAATTGTATTCTGGAAACGTAAGTATATAGAAGATGCAGTGCCTCTGAATAATGATGATTCAGTCAATTGTGAAACTAACCCCACTCAATGTAATGACACCTTTGTGTTTTCTTTAGTTGCTTATTATCAAATAAATGAGTTTAATCCTGTTTGGTGTGAACAAGATCCTTGCCCATCATCACGCATAGCTAGGGTAGAAATAAGTGATGACCCTAAATACTTAGATGGTAGTTACGTTGAACGTGACGATAAAGCTCCAGATGAAGAACCCGGTAATGGTTTTTCTAAAGATAATTTAGGAAATATACAAAATCCAGAAAACTTAATCCGAGGCGATCTTGCAGATGGTTTTCCCCCAAGAAATGTATTAGTAAATCATATACAAAAATTTGAGGTTGACCCACCTAGTACAATATCAGCTCAAAATAAACTGGCTAAGGTAACCATTTTAGGCAACAGCAAAAGTCGTATACCAGGCCAATTTAAAGATAGTGATTGTGAAACGGATCTAACATCACCCTATTGCCCAACTGTAACTGCTCAAGTGGGAAGCATCAGTAGTCTAGGCTTTGAAGAATGATAGTAAAGAAAATTCAGTATAATTCAATCGAATATAATAAAAAATATGAAAGTAAGATGAAAATAACAATATTGTCAAAGCTGTTACAGCATATTTCTCCAAGAATATCTAAGCACAATAATAAGGTTGATGCTGGCTTTAGTCTGATAGAGCTAGTAGTTGTAGTTTTAATTATCGGAATATTATCAGCGATCGCTGCTCCTGCCTGGGATGCTTTTGTCACAAGACAGCGTACTCGTACTGTAAATAGTTTAGTATTGCAGGCTTTACAGAAAGGACAAAGTGAGGCTAAGTTGAAAAAGGCAGATAGAGTAGTTCAGTTCCGGGACTTTACCATTAATCCTGACATAAATCCTAGCACGGGTAAACCTTATAACGATCCACCAAGGTTTATTATTAGCACCTATGATGATTCTTCTCCTCCCAGTGATACTAATCCTCCTAATAACAACCCACTCTGGCAATCTTTAGGAGCAAACAGTGAAATTAAACCAGAAATGGTTAAATTAGTTGTACAAGAATGTGAAACCAAAGACGCTGATGATAACTGTACATCTTATAAAGACGATACAGATAACCTAATTAAATTTAACTACCTAGGTGCAGTAGCAATAGATGATCCAACGCAAGAAATTCCTTTTGCTGTCACAACTTCTACACCAGACGATGGACTCAAACGATGCGTAATTGTTGAAACCCTCTTAGGTGGAATGAGAACAGCAGAAGGAGAATTCGATGCATCAACAGGAACAGGATGCCCGTAGTCTAATTTAAGTCTATGCTTACCACAAAATAACTGCCCTGTCAAACCAACCCCTGGTTAACGACAGGGCAAATTTTTTCATGGCCAAAAATCTCATCCTGTTATCTTGACATTACAAATTCGATCGCTAAAATAAAAAAAAATATATCAAATAACAGTAGATCGGGGTGGCAATGAATGAAGATAAATTATTGTTTGTAAAACCAACTATTATAAAAAGTCTTCTAAAAAATCAATTAGAAAAATCAATTCAGCAAAAAGAAAAAGGGTTTAGCCTCACAGAATTAATATTTGTCGTTTTGATTATTGGTATTCTAGCAGCGATCGCTACTCCCGGATGGCTAGCATTCATCAATAACCAACGTCTCCGCACCTCCAACGATAGGATATATCAAGGAATGAAAACTGCACGAAGTAACGCTATGCGAGATAAAATTACTTGGCAAGCAAGCTTTCGACAACAAGACGGAATAGTTCAATGGGCAGTTCACCCAGAAAGTCTTGATGCTCAAAAAGCCAATTGGCAAAACCTAGAGTCAGGTGTGAAAATAGACAATGAAACAACCATGCGTCAAGACTCTTCAACTAAAATTTGGAGAATAAAATTTAACTACAAAGGTCATCCTAACGGTTTAAGGCGTATAACTTTATCTCTTCGCAGTGGAGACAAAGCAAAACGTTGTGTATTTATTTCGACTCTTTTGGGGGCGATGCGAACTGCAAAAGACCAAGCAAAACCCAAGGGTGAAAAATACTGTTATTGACATACTCCCGACGTTGCTATATTCGCGACAACGGGGGATTCTTCAACCCGCAAAGGAGTTACAGTTTATACAGAGGTGATGCCCTCCCCCTGTGTTCTTCTATTATAACATGGTCGCTTTCCCATACGACGTTTCCGACGAGGAGAACGCGGGACTTCTCGCTATTTTTTGTTAAAATTTGTAGGTTGGGTTGAGAGAAACGTTAGCGCAGCTTACCCGACGGGTAAACGCAACATTATCTAATTTTGCCCTACTTCCTACTCCCTAACAACTTTTATTTATGGGTATTTAAAGAAACGTTATACAAGTAACAATA
This sequence comes from Cyanobacteriota bacterium, assembly GCA_034190295.1. GTDB lineage: Bacteria > Cyanobacteriota > Cyanobacteriia > Cyanobacteriales > Microcoleaceae > Okeania. Next base: position 42,283 of record JAXHSW010000030.1, read on the forward strand.
GAATACCCTCAATTATGGTATTGGGTTTATCCTAACGGATAAGCTTCGCTAACACTACCGTTCTACCCAACCTACATTACCAAAGGATTAACGTATAAAACCTCTTCTTTGAAGGAAAAAAAGGAAAAAATCATTTTAGTCAACTCCAGTAATTATTAATTATTAATTGTTAATTATTAATTATTGAATAACACTTTCCTCCAATTCCAAAACCTGCCAAACTTCTTCCATCAACTCCTTCAAACCAATACCCGCAACAGCAGAAATCAAGAAAACTTTTCCCCCACTAATCTCCCTAAACCTACTCACCAACTCCTGCATTTCTGAGCTTTCTAAATCTACAGCATCAACCTTATTGAAAGCTAAAACTTGATTTTTATCTTCCAAGTTTCGCCCATAAACTTTTAACTCATTTTGAATAGTCTGATAATTCTCTACTGGATTAATATCTGTAATATCGACCAAGTGCAACAATAATTTAGTCCGTTCAATATGTCTTAAAAATTCGTGCCCCAAACCCAAACCAGCAGAAGCACCCTCAATTAATCCTGGAATATCAGCAAAAACAGTACCATCTCCTGTAGGTTTTCTCACAACTCCTAAATTTGGAACTAAAGTCGTAAAAGGATAATCAGCAATTTTCGGACGGGCAGCAGAAAGTGCAGCAATTAATGTAGATTTTCCGGCATTTGGTAACCCAATAATTCCCACTTCAGCTAATAGTTTTAATTCCAATCTTAACATTCGAGTTTCACCCTCCAATCCAGGCAAAGCATATTCTGGAGCGCGGTTACTATTGCTGAGAAAATGTTTATTTCCTAATCCACCTTTGCCACCTTTTGCCACACAAAAACTTTGTCCGGGTGTAACTAAATCTCCCAATAATTCCTCAGTTTCCCCATCATAAATCATCGTACCAGGGGGCACTTCAATTAAGCGATCGCTCCCTGAAGCACCTGTCATATTTTTTGGACCGCCACGCTTACCATTTTCTGCTTTAAAAATACGCTGAAATCTAAAATCGAGCAAAGTTTGAAGATTTTCAACGGCCACTAAAATCACGGAGCCACCACGGCCACCATTACCACCAGATGGGCCTCCGGCAGGCACATATTTTTCTCGGCGAAAGGCAACCATACCGTCGCCACCTTTACCAGCTTCTACTTGAATTTCTGCTTGGTCGATGAATTGCATATTTATCGGAAATGCTGCTAATTTTTAGTTGAATAAAAAGTCATGCGTAGGGGCGAACGACTCCCAATGATTACATACTATCAGGATTTTTTTGCGGATGCAACACAATATTCCACCGATTTTTTTTGAGCTTCACACAATGAGATTTTGGGGAGGGGATTTGTCGGTTGAGCGATCGCTATATAATCATTTATCGCAAATGCTAATTTTTAGTTGAATAAAAAGTCATGCGTAGGGGCGAACGACTCCCAATGATTACATACTATCAGGATTTTTTTGGGGATGCAACACAAAATCCCACCGACTTTTCTAGAGCTTCACACAATGACATTTTGGGGAGGGGATTTGTCAGTTGAGCGATCGCTTCATATATATAATCATTTATCACAAATGCTGTTTTGGCGTTGAATAAAAAGTCATGCGTAGGGGCGAAGGACCCCCAATGATTACATACGATCGGGATTTTTTTGGGGATGCAAGGCAAAATTCCACCGACTTTTCTAGAGCTTCACACAATGACATTTTGGGGAGGGGATTTGTCAGTTGAGCGATCGCTATATAATCATTTATCGCAAATGCTGTTTTGGCGTTGAATAAAAAGTCATGTTT
>JAXHSW010000030.1:44185-56801 GCA_034190295.1 Cyanobacteriota bacterium
CCACCGACTTTTCTAGAGCTTCACACAATGACATTTTGGGGAGGGGATTTGTCAGTTGAGCGATCGCTATATAATCATTTATCGCAAATGCTGTTTTGGCGTTGAATAAAAAGTCATGTTTATGGGCGAACGACTCCCAATAATTACATACTATCAGGATTTTTTTGAGGATGCAACACAATATTCCACCGATTTTTTTTGAGCTTCACACAATGAGATTTGGAGATTTAGTCAGTTGAGCGATCGCTTCTATATCTCTATGAACCATTTATCGGAAATGCTGCTGATTTTTAGTTGAATAAAAAGTCATGCTTATGGGCGAACGACTCCCAATAATTACATACTATCAGGATTTTTTTGAGGATGCAACACAATATTCCACCGATTTTTTTTGAGCTTCACACAATGAGATTTGGAGATTTAGTCAGTTGAGCGATCGCTTCTATATCTCTATGAACCATTTATCGGAAATGCTGCTGATTTTTAGTTGAATAAAAAGTCATGCTTATGGGCGAACGACTCCCAATAATTACATACTATCAGGATTTTTTTGGGGATGCAACACAATATTCCACCGACTTTTCTAGAGCTTCACACAATGAGATTTGGAGATTTAGTCAGTTGAGCGATCGCTTCTATAATCTCTATAGATTAATGCTGCTAATTTTTAGTTGAATAAAAAGTCATGCGTAGGGGCGAAGGACTCCCAATGATTACATACGATCGGGATTTTTTTGGGGATGCAAGGCAAAATTCCACCGACTTTTCTAGAGCTTCACACAATGAGATTTTGGGGAGAGGATTTGTCAGTTGAGCGATCGCTTCATACAGCAGATTCCAAGTAGATAAAGTGCTGTAGATGAGCAACCTGAAATAGTAAGTGGTGTCGCTGTTAGCGTAGCCTTGCGGAACGCAAATCAAGAATCACAGATGCGTGAAAATCCAGCGCTGTAATTTTTAATTCAGCGCCGGGAGTATGTCAAGTCTTCAACAATACTTAGACACATCCTCCTGACATTCATCTGCCAAATAAGATAAAGCACGAAAACGTATACCAACTAATTGATCGTACAGTGGGTTAAGTTTACACATAGCCGGAATGTGGGCTACTTTCTTACCAAAAATCACAATATCTCGCTCAAATGGACATTGAGGGGGAATCATTTTACATACCATGTGAGCCACTTTTGGGTCATGGATATCCCATCCATCCAACCAGTCTTTGATGGGAGCAAGTACAGTTTGATGGTGTTCGGGGTCATGGGGAATAATGAAATTACCAGTATGTTCTGTTTCTTCAATCCAACTGTCTAAATCATCTTCTCCTGCTTGTTGTTTGGCTTTTTCCAGATTTTTTCTCAGTGCATCTAAAGCTTTAACCTTTAGTCCTAAAGCATCACAATATCTATGAAGTATGTCATCTTCAGTAATAGAATAAATTCCATCTGCCAAAGCTACCATCACAGCAGTTCTCATAAAATTTTCTGCTATGGTAGGATTTTCTCCGAGTACATTGGCTAAATCATCTGGATTAATAGGTTGTAATTCTGAGATTTCAATTTTAGAAGCAAACTCTTCGTGACTAAAATGGTCAAATAAATCTTTCTCTGTCGCATCTAATTCTCCATCAGCATAAGCAACGGTCATTAGTCCTCTTAACCAGGTAGTAGTTTGTTCTTTGTTTAGGTCAGATTTTACGATGCTAGTCATGGCTTAACCTCTGATTAATATATAATTACAAGAAATACTTGTGTTTTGACTGACCCCTAAAACCAATTACAAATTAAGTTGGTATGGGAGCTATTACTTATATTTTACTTCACTATCTCCAGCCTAAAATCCTCATGTTTCCGATTTATGTTAATTTTATTTATGATGTTTTTAGTAGTCATTGCTACATCATTTTCTATGATATTATGATGATAATTTTTAGCTATTATCCAAAAGTAAAAATTAAATCTTCTTCCTTGTTCTCTACAAACAAATAATCTAACTTATTTCCTGTAAACTTACCCAACCTTCCCATAATTCTGAATTATTGAAGGAACCAGAGTTGATTAGTTCTAAAATATCTTCTGTCATTTTCGTGCCAATATTATCTATAGGAAGATCGTTATTGTCATAACCGAAAGGATTTTCTATTTCTAGACCGATGGCTTCTATTCCTAATAAAGCAAAACTAATAATACCTGCCACGGGAATAGTCCACCAACTTAATTCAGCAACAAATTGAAAAGGAATAGCAAAGCAATAGATTAGTAATAAATGCTTTAAGTGAATAGAATAAGCTTTCGGAATAGGGGTTGTAGCAATCCTTTGACAACCTGCAAAAGCGATAAAAATTTCTTCGATTTTTTGATTCCAATTTATTAAAGTCAATTCATTGATAGAACTATTTTTAGAAAGTCTATCAAAGTATATTGTTAACCATTTGGTGATTTGTAGAGGCATATTCTTACTTCTATTCAATTCTAAACACTGAATGTCAGAGATATATTTTTTAATTTCTTCGTTGACTTTTTCTTGTCTGACTTGAAGCTTTACTGCAATAAAAAGAGCAATTAATAGTTTGATGCAAGAGATTTTCTGAGCATAATCTTCACTATTATTCTCTGGGACAAACACTATTATGTCTTTTGCCATAATGCAGCAATTTTTAGAAATAAATCCGATTAATTTCCGACCTTCCCAATAGCGATCGTAAGCAGTATTAGTTCTAAAAACTAGCAATAAACCAAGGACTATTCCAGGGATAATACTACCTAAAATTGGCTGATTCATTGGCAAATTATTACCATGAGCTATAGTAATAACAAGAGCAAATATCATAATTACTAATACTCTGAGCCAAATATTGGGAATGACTGAACTTTTAAAGTCAAAAATTATATGGAACCAGCTTTTTCTGCGGTCGTCCATTGGCTTAACCTTCAAATATATTGTGATTCGTAAAAGGGAATAAGGTATACTAGGGAAAAAGTTGACGAAATAAAGCTTTTAGTAATTTGTAAATACCAAAGCGGTAAAATGTAATTTTTTTTCTTTGTGAAGCTGTTGAATTAAAAACCTATAATTCGATCGCTCATCTACTTTTAAAAAGCTATAAATACTATTTCTACTATTTATAGATAAGTTTTTCAAAGTTTATTGTCATTTTTAATCACATTTTTTTCAACTATCCGCCATTTTCTGTTCCTTTATTGACAATCTAATGATTCTCAAAAATCTATAGCAATCTGATTTAAATTGTGAAATATTCTAGATTTTTAAGGAATAGGGAATACCGAAGTAATAGAATTCTCATAAATCATTCCGAATTGCGATAATTGATTCTAAATAATCAGTTATGACCTGGATTCAGTAGTCAGATTTTATTGAGAAGTTTTACATTCGCTGCCATTCAATAAAGGTCGAAGTTGTTTTAGCGCTTTCCCAATTACCCATTACCAATTACAATTATTGTATTCTGCATTACTCCATCACAAAAGTATCCTTGTTTACCAATAAACAACCAAATCAATATAGCCACCTTACTGCTAAAGAACGTAGATTTATTTCATTTCCAGCTCAATTATTGCTAGATAAAAATCTGTTAGTTGGTAAAATTCTCGATTTTGGCTGTGGGTTGGGAAATGACGTTAAACTACTACAACAAAAAAACTTTCCAGTCACTGGTTATGACCCTTATTATTTTCCACAATATCCCCAGGAAAAATTTGATACTATTCTCTGTTTTTATGTCTTAAATGTTTTATTTGAACAACCACAAACTCAGGTTTTGATGGAAATTTCACAATTGTTAAAACCTGGAGGTAAAGCTTATTATGCTGTTAGAAGAGGTTTGAAGCGCGAGGGTTTTCGAGAACATTATATACACAAGAAACCAACTTATCAGTGTTTAGTTAATTTACCTTTTAAATCTATCCACACAGATGAGTTGTGTGAAATTTATGAGTATATTCATTATAATCAGCAAAAAAATTCGATAAACAATTGCTTATTTTGTAACCCGCGTAAAAATTTACAGTTAATTACAGAGTCAGCAAAAACTTATGCAATACTTGATGGTTATCCAGTTACAAAAGGGCATACTTTAGTTATACCGAAGCGTCATCTAGCAAATTATTTTGAGTTACCTGTAGATGAACAATTAGAATGTTGGTTAATGGTAAATCAAGTGCAAAAAATTTTACAGGAAAAGTATAATCCAGATGGGTTTAATGTAGGGATAAATGTTAATCGTGCCGGAGGACAAAAAATGATGCACACAAATATTCATGTCATTCCTCGGTATCAGGAAGATAGTTCACGGGTGAAGGGAGGAATGAGATTTGTTGTGCCAAAGAACTAAAGAAAGGAAGAAGTAGGAAGGAAGAAGGAAAAATATTGCTTTGTCTAAGTTTTAAGCTTTTGATATGTTCTAACCTTTCTTTCAACTTCTATAAAATTCAAAAATTTTCCATTGTATAATTTTGAGAATAACTAATTTTTTTTAATATAAAATCAATGAATCAGCATACTGTAAAAAAAAGGATTTTTTTAGCTAAATCGTCGAGAAGCCTCGCGCCATAATCTCTGATTTGGCGGATGAATCGGCGGTAAATTAATGGGGTTCAATGTCCCATTAATTTACAAATATTGCTTTTTGCTCAAGATTCAAAAGTTGATGTTATCATAACAATGAGCGAACTAATGTTGATAGTAATGCGGACGACTTATCAGTACAAATTAAAGCCTAATAAAGAACAAGTGTCTACCATAGAACTATGGCTAGACTTGTTGCGTCGGCAGTACAACTATCGATTGGGTGAGCGGTTTTCGTGGTGGTCAGAAAATCGCTGTCCGGTTAATGCTTGCCCTTTAATAATGCCAATTCCTAAACTAAGAAATAACCCGGATTATTATTCTCAGAAACGAGATTTGGTTAATACTAAAGACAAGTTTTCTGAATACAAGTTAATCCATTCTCAGGTATTACAAGACTGTATTAAAAGGGTAAAACTTGCTTTTGAGAGATGGTTGAAAGCAGATAAAAATGGGCAGAGACTAGGCAAACCAAGGTTTAAAGGAAAAGGCCGTTATCGTAGCTTTACTTACCCTCAAATCAAGCTTGAATGTCTTGAGGGAAATAAGATTAATTTACCGAAAATTGGTAAAGTAAAGTTGATTCAACATCGACCATTGCCGTCAGGTTTTCAAATTAAAACCGTTACGATTAGCCGTAAAGCTGATGGCTATTATGTCACGCTCTCCTTAGAAGATAAATCGGTTCCCTATTTCCCTGATGTCGAACCGACAACAGAAAATACTCTGGGAATCGATATGGGGCTGAAAAACTTCTTGGTAACAAGTGAAGGAGAATCGGTTCCAATTCCTCAATATTATCGCTCATCTGTGAAGCGATTAAAGACTCTACAGAAACGTTTATCTCGTAAAAAGAAAGGCAGCAAAAGATGGTTAAAAGCTGTTAAAGCTGTAGCTAAACAACATAAAAAAATAGCCGATAAACGTAAAGATTTTCATTTCAAAACAGCCAATGAATTGTTATCAAAGGCAGAAGTTATCGCCCATGAAAACTTAAATATTAAAGGGCAAGCATTGACCCGTTTGAGTAAATCAATTAACGATGCGATTTGGGGGACAATTCCTGTCTATTCTTGCTGTCAAAGCCGGAAATGCTGGACAGAAAACTATAGCTGTGAATCCTCAAAATACCAGCCAAGATTGCTCGAATTGCGGTGAAAAAGTCCCGAAAGAATTAAACATACGAACTCATTCTTGCCCACACTGCGGTATAGTAATAGACCGCGACTTAAATGCGGCAATAAATATAAAAAATAGGGCGGCGGGGCATCCCGTCCTTAAAGCACGCGCTTGCCCGACGGGATACCGGGGCTACGAAACGAGAAGCCCACACTATAGCGTCAGCTTAGTGTGGGAGTATGTCACAGAACAAACTACTCTTAGTATTATTACGAGTAAAAGAATTCCAAGTTCCCAAATCTTTGCCAGAATATCCACATAACATAGCTCTAGCAGAGTCACTCAATCCCTGCACCAAAGTAAAATCAACTCCAGCAATACTAGGAATATTATCTAAACTCGCCCCCGTCAAATCAGCAGCACGCATATCGGCCCCCTCTAACTCTACCCCGTTGAGTCGAGCATCACGCAAATTAGCACCTACTAAAAAAACTCCCTTCATATTAGAACCACTAAGAGCTGCACCCTGCAAATTAGCACCTGTCAAATCAGTACCACTCAGATAAGCACCCCGCAGATTTGCCCCTTGAAGGTCAGCTCCCCGGAGGTAAGCTGTATTTAAAAAAGCTCCACTTAAATCAGCTCCTGGTCCAACTGCTCCTGATTTTTTATAAGCAAATCCTTCAGGCCAAATTGTTTCATTATTATAGTAAGCTACTTGTAGTTTAGCTCCTGTCAAATTAGCATTAGTCAAATTAGCTTTTTGTAATTCAGCTCTATTGAGATATGCATCGGTTAAATCTACTCCACTCAAATTTGCTCCCTGAAGATTTGCCCCTCGTAGATCGGCACCTTTGAGATTTGCTCCACTTAAGTTTGCTTCACTCAAGTTAGCTCCAATGAGGATTGTATTATTTAGATTGGCCTGTTGTAAATTGCTTTGACTCAGATTGACTTGATATAGTTCAATTTGACTGATATCTATATTTTGTAGGTTACTACCTGTAAGATTTTTGCCTTGCTGATAAGCTTGAATAATTTCTGTAGCTGATTGAAACTGCATTTTGTATAAAGATTTTAGTTAATTGTATAGCAAGGAAGGAGTTGCTTTAGACATAGATTGATGATGAACAGTAAGACAGAGAAATATTTTTCCCACTTTTCCCACCTTTCCCACTTTTCCCACTTTTCCCACTTTTCCCACTTTTGCCTATTCCCTATTCCCTGCTATATATTTATAAAGTATATATTTGATTTATCCTATAATTTTATGATTCTAAATTAGATTTTTATTGATTTTTCTTAACTAAAAATATCTTAGATATTAATAAAACTTTAGAGGCAAAAAAAATGAAATTCACACCACCAATGACAATGATGGATTTTTTTCTCAAAAGTGAGGGAACATGGTTTTCTCAACGTACTGTCCATCATTTTGATTCTGCTCCAGATGAGTCGGGTAAATCTAATTTTATCGTCAAAGTTTTAACAAAAGATGACCCTAAAATTTTGGAAGTTTGTGAACAACAAAATGTCAATCCAGCTTTAGCAACGGGTGGTGCAAGTTTTAATTGGCAAGATAATTTAGATAATGATGAACCTAATCCAAATTATGCTGCTATTTTAGTAGATATTCCCGATTCGGAAACAGGCTTAACTGGAAAATTTTTGCGTAATCGTGGTTATGTCGAAGGTATTCCTGTAGTGGGTAGATATCATTTTGCCACAGATGGGGTCTTGACAATTGATACAGAATATGAAAGGAATCAAGGACAAGAACGTTGTTGGTTTTTGACGGATGATTTTCGAGTCCGTGTGAGTACAGTACGGATGATGAATGGTGTTAATTTAATGAGTTATTCCTCTGAGCGTCGTTGTTTAACTCGCAAACAGTTAGAAGAAATGATTGAGAAGAATGTTGCGAAAAATGTAAGTAAATATGCTTAAATAATCCAGCCTATCTCAAATTTATTGATCGTCGTGGTATATTTAAAACAGTAAGGTTAAGATTTTTTGAACATTACAATCTTAACCTTAACTAAAATTACTAAATCAAACTATATCCAGTTATCGGTGTTTGGAAGACCCTGGTAACTATTTTTTTTCTTGCTTGCGCTTAACCATGGACAAACCCAAGCCACCAAAGGCGAGAATACCCAACATCGAAGCAGGTTCAGGTGCTTTTTTCACTTCACCTTGAGCAGTAAAGTTTCCTCCAGCATCACCAATAGTATCTCCAAACAAAAATACACTGTCGTGGGATTTGAGCGTCTTGGCAGGTTTGTCACCTAATTCAGGTATGTAGAACCACCAGTCTCCTTTAGTAAGTCCTACTTCAACAGCACCAGTACTTAGCTCTTCACCTAAGAATGATGCTCCTGCTTTCATGGTTGCCATTACATCACCATCGCTAACGACACCGTCCATATCGTTATCAAAGGTGAATTTCAGATCGTTTGTAAGTTCAAAGTGTCCCGCACGAACAATACCAGGAGCTGTATTAATATCAACAGCAGATACCAGTTCAAAATTTCCCATCGCAGAATTAACTGGTATGATATCAAAGAATTCAGGAGTATTGAAGAAGGGTTCAAAGTGATTGGTAGCGATAAAACTAGCTGCTTTTCCTCCCAAGAATTCGGGACTGAAGATCACATCAAAACTACCCATACTAGCATCAAAAACATCTTTCATTTCCTGATTGAAGTTAGTTGCTCCATCATTCCATCCTAGGGTAGATGGAAGATTTGGATCAGCTTGAGCAGGAGCAGTACCAATGCCAGTTAGAGCGATCGCGCCGATAGCTGCCACCCCAAAGGGAGCGAGCTTTTGTAAGAAATTAGGTAAACTCATCGTTGAATCCTTAGATTTAGATACTTTTCAAAAAAATGCGAATAAGGGAGATGTTATTCATCACCCATTTAGAGTTAGCTATGTTAGTTATTTGTGAAAAAAACTTTATAATTAAGTAACTCTCTCTACAGACAAGTGTAATCTTAAGCACACAAAAACACCAAGGATAAACTAACATTTTTAGTAAATCTTAATGACTCTTAAAATATCTACATCTAATCTAAGTTTCTTGAATACTTCTAAATTCTATATAAAGCAATAAAAAATTATATAATCATATTAACTAATTCTATCTATAATTATAGTAACTCATACTAATATAATCAAAAAACGCTATAAAACAGTGGCGATCTATAAATTTTTTTTTAGAAGATTTAACAAAATTAGTCTTAAAAATAATATTTAATTTATCAATATTTACTTTTGGTCAATTATTCAATATACTAAAATTTGTTATTTCCCGCTTCAAAATATAGGTAGCACAAAAAATCAGGAGCCAGGTAGGAGATGTCGAATTGGCGATGTATAGAACTCAGAATTAAGGAGAAAATAATAGTGCTAATAATTGAGTATTTATACTGAATATTTTCCTAAAAATTTGACTCTTGAGAAAGGTCAATGAAGATAATTTATCCAGTATAAATGCTTACCAAAATAGAGATTTCCATACTACTTTTAATATAAAAATTTCTTGTAACTCGAAAATTTTGCCTAAGACAACAGGACGCGGGTCGCATTTCTGATTACGCAGAGTTGGTAGTAGACCAGCATATTCCAAAAATGCTGCATTTTTACCCGATCGCTCATATTCTTTCTGAAACAGGGATTGATAAAAATTGCTAAAATCATCTTTAATAAATTCTGGCAACTCTTCTCCTGATACTCGATAGGAATTCGATTCAGCATCGGTTGGAATTAATAGTGTGCGGTAGTTAACAACTTGTGCAAATTATTATCTCGTGAAAGGATATAAACGGTTAAGTCTTGTTCAGACAGTACATTTAGGGTTCCCTCCCAAATGAATAGGAAGCATAAAATGTTTAATTTGATGCCTGGTAGTTTAAAGCTACTTCTAACCAACTATCAAATAACCCTTGATGACTGGCAACCCATTCTTCAGCATGACGGTGAATATCTACAGGTTTATTCTCCCCATTTTTAACTTTTTCCTGTTGAATATTAACATCTTCTAGAGGAATTTTAATCTGTTCAAATAAACTTTGAACAACTGGATTATCCTGCAAAAAATTCTTATTTGCTAATATCCGGACTCGATCGACTGGAATACCAAGATTTTTTCCATTAACTGAAGTATCTTCTGCGGTGAAATTTCCCTGAGTTTCTAATAAAGATGTAAAAGGAACTCCCAACCATTCCACATCCTCATCAACTTTCAAAATTGAAGCTAACCAATGAGGAGTCCAAGTAAAATAGAGAATAGGTTGACCTTCTCGATAACGGGTCAAAGCATCTACCATTAAAGAAGAATAATCTCCTTCAATCTGCTCAACAGTATCTTCAAGTCCGTAAACCTGTAAATGATGATTTATTACTCTTTCACACACCCAACCAGCAGTACAACCAATTAAATTTGCTTTACCATCACCATCTGAATCAAAAAGTTTAGCAATTTTTGGATCTTTGAGTTGTGATAGATCGGTAATATTATACTTCTCAGCCGTTTGTTTATCTATCTGATACCCCGCTTGACAATCAGAAATCAGCGTACCAATCCGTTCTAATTTATCTTCTCCACCATTCTTATCAAAAAATTCCTTGTGCGCAACTTGCCAATGGACACCAGTAAAATCCACATCATCATTACTAACAGCAATGTGCATTGCCGGAACATTCAACTGTTTTGGTCCTTTCACCTGATAGCCTAATTTCTCCAGCCCAATATTCACAATCTCCGTAATAAATATACCGGATGTTTCCAGACCAGAAGTAGACCGGACAACTATTCCATTCCCTGGCAATGCTTCATTTTTTGAGTTTATAGTAGTTTGGGACATTAATTGCCAGCCACTAACACCAACCAGCAAAGCAACCAAAATACTTATCCCTAGAGTTGTGCTTTTCTGTTTGGAAAAGCCACGAGACCGCCACCATCCAATTAAACCCCGCTCTTGCCAAGAATTAACTTTTCCCTGACTAATAGCTTGAGTGATACGGTCGAGCATCACCGCAATTAAAACAATACCCAAACCACCTACAGCAGCTAGTCCGACATTTAAACGACCCAGACCTTGCAATACCATTTGCCCTAATCCCTCTACCCCAATCATTGAGGTGACAACTGACATTGATAAGGCCAACAAAATCGCTTGATTTGTGCCAGCCAAAATAGTAGGCAAAGCCAAAGGAATTTGTACTTCTAATAAAACTTGTTTAGGAGTTGAGCCAAAAGCTAAAGCTGCTTCTACTGCTTCTGGAGATACTTGTCTAATACCCAGATTTGTTAGGCGAATTAGAGGGGGAACTGCAAAAACAAATGTGGCAATAATGCCGGAAACTTCTCCAATTCCAAATAACATTACTACGGGTACTAGGTAGACGAAACTCGGAAGAGTTTGCATCGCATCTAGGAGGGGACGTAATATTTTGTTGAAGCGATCGCTAATGGCACTAAGAATACCTAAAGGAATACCCACCAACATACAAAATATTACGGCTGTTAGAACCAGGGCCAGGGAAACCATTGCTGCTTCCCAAGCTCCACAAAAACCAATTATACAAAGAGCGATGATGCTGTAGATGGCTAGTTTTCTTCCTGCTAATTGCCAGACTACCAGGGCAATAATGATGAGAAAAATCAAGGGAGGAACAGCTAGAAAACCAGATTTAATTATTTCCAGAGTATTTTTTATGGGTAAGCTGATGGCTTGAAATAGGGGACGAAAGTTGTCAACTAGAAAATTAACAGCATCGTTAACCCATTCGTCTAAGGGTAAAGTGTAAAACTGGAAGGGATTTAATACTGTTCCTAAGCCTCCTTGAGTTGCTGTTATAAAGTAATTTGATATGGGAAAAATTTTGAACACTATATTATTGGCTCCTTTGCTATTAGGTTTAATTCAAATATTTAGGTAGCTATTGGCCTACAGATATCTTGCTGCTAAAGTGCTTGTTGAATAGCTGCTCTTGCACTACGCAAATAGGGCGCGGACATTTATAAGCGATCGAAGTTAGTCAGGGATTACTTCTGACTTTTGACTTTTAACTTTTGACTTGCACATAACGCTATAGGAGGCTATTTCATTTATATTACTCTGGATCGAAATTAATATTTTGGCATCTGTGTGAAAACTGATGGTTTTTTGAGTTCTCAACGCTACATATATAAGACGTTATAGTTTTTATTTACTAGATATGGTGTTTTTCCCTGATTTTTCAATTTCTTTTGGGTAATATTTTGGCATCTGTGTGAAAACTGATGGTTTTTTGAGTTCTCAACGCTACATATATAAGACGTTATAGTTTTTATTTACTAGATATGGTGTTTTTCCCTGATTTTTCAATTTCTTTTGGGTAATATTTTGGCATCAGTGTGAAAACTGATGGTTTTTTGAGTTGTCAACGCTACATATATAAGACGTTATAGTTTTTATTTACTAGATATAGTGTTTTTCCCTGATTTTTCAATTTCTTTTGGGTAATATTTTGGCATCAGTTCTTAAAACTGATGGATTTTTGAGTTGTCAACGCTACATATATAAGACGTTATAGTTTTTATTTACTAGATATGGTGTTTTTCCCTGATTTTTCAATTTATTTTGGGTAATATTTTGGCATCTGTGTGAAAACTGATGGTTTTTTGAGTTCTCAACGCTACATATATAAGACGTTATAGTTTTTATTTACTAGATATAGTGTTTTTGTCGGATTTTTCCATTTACTTTGGGTAATATGTTGGTATCAGCGATCGACACAGATAGATTTTTGAGTTGTCAACGCTACATATATAAGACGTTATAGTTTTTATTTACTAGATATAGTGTTTTTGTCGGATTTTTCCATTTACTTTGGATAGTATTTTGGCATCTGTGTGAAAACTGAT
>JAXHSW010000300.1:0-7696 GCA_034190295.1 Cyanobacteriota bacterium
GTCTCCCATCCCCCCATCTCCCCATCTCCCCATCTCCCCCCATATACCATTGCTATGCAGAACTACCAAACCTAAAAGCTACTACCTACAAGCTTCCTCAAACCAACTTGCGACCAACAATTGAAATTATCTCTAAGCTTTAAATACAATTGCAGGATCGATACGAGTTACTTTTTGAATGGCAAAGAAAGCTGACCCGACACACATAAAAACAGTTACACCTAACACCCCAAATGCAGACAACGGTGTAATCAAAATAATAATTCCTTTACCTGCTACCCAACCACTCAACCCTAAACATACCAACATCCCAGGGAGATAACCTAAAACTGCCATCCAAACTGCCTGCTCCACAATTACTGCATACAACTCTTTATCAGATGCACCCATTGCTTTGAGAGTACCAAATTCTTTCAGGTGGTCAGACACAGATGAATACAAAATCTGGGCGACCACTACTATACCTACAATTACACCCACTACTGCACCCATTCCCAAAACTAAACCAATATTTGTTCGTGCCAACCAAAAAAATCTGGTTTTTTGAGATAATTCATTTTTAGTGTAAGCATTGGTATCTGGCATCGCCTCTTCTATTCTTTGTTTTAATACTTGTAAATCTTCACCTGGTTTAGCTTTAACTAATATATAAGCGATCGGGTCTGCTACTTCTAATTCTTTTGGTGGTGGTGTTTCTTCCAACTTTTGAGTGGGGTCTTTTTTTTCTACTACTTTTGTACATTGGAGATTTCCTGCTCCTACAACTTTGCAGTTAACTTCGGCGTTAATACCTGCACTAATATATGTGTTAGCGTTTTCTAGAGATGTAAATAATAAGGTACTTGATACAATTGACTGAGTACCTTTGGTAACTGCGACTAATTTTGCTGGTAGGGAACCTGCGATCGCCGTTGTTCCTACTCCTTCTGCAAGCATACTGGATAATCTACTTTGGTCGGCCATCACTGCGAATGGTTGTTTCAGGTCCCTGACGTTACCCTCAATGACATTTCCTGGGTTAAACAGTTGTCCATCTGGGTTAAATCCCACCACCATTAATGGACTCATTTCTCCATTCTGAGGCCGCCATCTGACTGACCCTAAAATTAAAGCTTCTGCTTGTTGGACGCCTTCTATATTTTTAGCTTGATTCAATTGACCGTAAATTAGGGGGTCTGTCAGCTCGAAGTTGACCATTTCATTAGAGGCGATCCAAATATCTGCATTGGATTTATCTATTAGTAGGGTTGTGGAACGAGCAAACCCATTTAATATACCTGTTTGAATTGTCACTAAGCTGACTGCAAATAATATTCCTGCTTGGGCTACTATAAACCGAGGAATATCTTCTAATAAATTTTTGCGAGCTATGGAAGCCATTTTGTTTTGGTCAAAGGTACTATATAGATGGGTTGATCAACAATATAACAATATCAATCTGCTCTGCTCTAAAGTTTTATACAAAACCTATAATTCAACAATTAATAGTTAATAATGAATAATTAATAATTAACAATTACCGAATCATTAATAATTAATAATTAAATAATTCTGGTTTAAAGCCTCCCCTTTTAAGGGGAAAAAAGCGGTCGAGAGATGGCAAGGTCTCCTCGCCATATCTAATCGACTCCTGTGAAGAAATAATATTTCCTTATATTCAATTCCGTAACGGTTTTAACCAGAGGTAATTATCCATTATCCATTATCCATTAATGAACTCTCCTTAAAAGCGGGTAGGATTGACTAATCATGAAAATTTTTATTTATTATCCCCTTAAAAGGGGGGGCTTTAAACCACAATTTTTCGGTAAATAGAGTAAAAGTATTTCGATCTACCTTTCAGTGGAGAGAAGTCGTGAGTAGGAAATCAAAAATCAAATCTTTCTCTTTCGTCGTTGAATTTACAGCGTATTTCATATTAGTACATAAGTCGCGGGCAAGATGCCCGCACTACAAACACTTCAACATTCATAATTTGTACCTAATTTACCTGAAATCTGCTTTCAGCAATTAACAATTAATAATTACTTCTCCCTTTTAGGAAGAAGATTGAAGGTCAAGGAAAAAAAGAAATTTTTTGCCATTGAAAGGGGAGCCTTTTAACCTTAATTCTTTAATTATTCATTATTAATTATTAATTATTAATTATTCGGTTCTGCCTTTGTTTCTTGCTTTTCAATTTCTCTTTTTTTTGCTAATTCTGCTTGATGTAGCTCTCTATCTTTAATTGTTAGTAATTCTGGTATAGTAACAAATTCATAACCTTGTTTTTTCAACCCAGCAATAATATTGGGTAGAGCTTCAACAACGTGACCTCTTGGGCCACCTCCATCATGTAGTAAGACAATTCCACCATTGCTAGCTTTAGTCAAAACTTTTTTCGTAATTTTTTGGGCTGACCTGTAATACCAGTCTACAGAATCAGCAGACCATAAGACTACGGTGTGTTTCCGTTCTTTGGCGTAGTCTGCTAAACCATTAACTAGGACACCTCCAGGAGGACGAAATAGGTTGGTAGTCCTACCTGTGATTTTATATATGAGGTCTGCTGTACGTCCAATTTCGCTTTTTATCTGGTCTGAACTCATTTTACTACTTTTAGAAGGGTGGTTCCATGTGTGGTTAGCAATAACGTGACCTTCTTCTACAATTTTTTTGCCTATTTCTTGACGTACATTTAAATGTTGGCCGACTACGAAAAAAGTTGCTCGAATATTATGTTTTTTGAGAATATCTAATATTTGTTCTGTAGTATTGTTCCACGGACCGTCGTCAAAGGTTAAGGAAATAACTTTTTGTTTGCTATTGAGAGTAACATTTTTAACTGTTTGACTTTGGAATCTTTTGGGGACACTAAAATTAAAGGTTTTTAATTCTAATTCCCTCAGTTTTTGTTTAGTATTATTAATTTTTTTAGCAACAACAGAACTAATTTTAATTACTTCTAATGGAGTGTCTTTGTTATTTGCTGACTGATTTATTTGCTTTGTATTTGTTGCTGTTTTTACTGTATTTGTATTTGTTGCTGTTTTTACTGTAGTTGCTTTTGTGGTTGTTTGTTGATTTGTCCAGATTTCCATGGGCAATAACATCCCGATTAAGAAACTTCCACTAGCAGCTATCACTGTTGCTAAAGATTTTCCTTGTCTGGATAGTGAACCTAAGTTTGTCATATTTCTCCTACACACCTTTGTGATTTTCTGAAATTATTCAGTAATTTTGTCAAGTTAAAAAAAATGAGTTTTTAGGCGGTCTAACTATTATTGTTATTCTGGAATAATAGCTATTCTTAAAAATATTTTTATTGAGAAAAATAATATACTTGATTCTCCTCCTGAGTTTCATCTCACTAATCTTAATCTACTAAGTATTTTCCGGATTAAATGAACTATATTTGTGAATTTTTTTGTGTGTAAAAATCTACAATTTTCTGAGTAACTTCAGCTATGCTTAAACCATCGGTACTAATTTCTATAGCATCTGGAGCTTTTCGTAAGGGAGAAATTTTCCGGTTAGCATCTTTTTGGTCTCGTTGAATAATATCTTTTTTTACCTGTTCTAAACTGATATTAGTTTGACCTTTTTGTTGTAACTCTAGTAGTCGTCGTCGCGATCGCTCTTCAGCAGAAGCTGTTAAAAAAATCTTTAGTTCAGCATTGGGAAATACATGAGTACCAATATCTCGTCCTTCTGCTACTATTCCTCCTTTCGTTCCAAATTTTTGTTGTTGTTCTACCATAAAATACCTGACAGTTACCTGAGCTGCAATAGCTGAAACATTATTCGTAACTTCTCTGCTCCGAATTGCTTCTGTAACATCCTGGCCATTAATAATTACATGGTTATTTTCAGGACCGTTAAAGCTAATCTGGCATTGACTGACTAATTCTGCTACTTGAGGTTCATCTTCTACTGGGATATTAGCTTGTAAAACCATCCATGTTACGGCTCGATACATTGCCCCGGTGTCCAAGTACAAAAGTCCTAATTTTTGGGCTACTAATTTGGTTACTGTTGATTTGCCAGCTCCAGCAGGACCATCAATGGCAATTATTGGTTTGCGGTTTCTCAAAAGTATATTATCTATTAAACGACAAGATCCAATATGAGCAGCGATCGCTAATAAACCTATATCCTGAATATTTTCTAAAGGTTGTAAATTCTCTGGATCGACTATTTCTACATACTCTAGTTTCACGACTGGTAAAGTTGCCAATTTTTCCTGCACGGCATTTTTAATTTTTTCGACAATATTTGCTGCATTTAGATTTTCTAAAAATACTTTTCTACCATGACAAAGAGAAGCATATAATATGGCAGCTTGCTGTTTTTGTTCGACAGTTAAATATTGATTGCGAGAACTAATAGCTAATCCTGAAGGTTCACGAATTATTGGACAAGAAATAATATTAACTGACAAACTGAGGTCTTTGACTAACCTTTGAATAATTGCTAATTGTTGAGCATCTTTTTGCCCAAAATAAGCATTATTTGGCTGAACTAAACTCAATAATTTAGTTACAATAGTGGCAATTCCTTGAAAAAAATCAGGTCTAGAAAGACTACACATAATTGATGTCATGCTAGATGGAGGAATAACTGTAGTTGTCTGATTTTGAGCATTAGTAGATAACTCATTTTCCATGCCCATCGTTTCAGGAGTGGGAGCAAAAATAATATCTACTCCTTCTTGTTCGCATAGTTTTTTATCTACTTCTAACTGCCGAGGGTATTGTTGGAAATCTTCAGTAGGAGAAAACTGTAAAGGATTAACAAAAATCGTCACAACAGTAATTTTATTCTCTTCCCTAGCACGTTTAATTAAGCTTAAATGTCCTTTGTGTAAAGCTCCCATTGTTGGTACTAAACCAATAGTATGTGGATATTTTTGTCGATCGTTTTTCAATAAATTTAAGTAGCATTGCAAACCTGCAATAGTAGTAAATAGACGCATTTTTTTATAAAAATAATATTGATTGTTGGAAATTGGTAATGGGAACAGAAAGATTCTTTATTTAGAAGATAAAATAATAACGCTATTATGATTTAGCAGTAACAACATTCAACTCATACTAAATCTTGACTAAGCTGCATATAACTAGAGCTTCTAAAAGCATTGCGCTATTGCGCTACTCAAGTTTTTCTGTATAAATTAATATAAATTTTCCTCCCATTATCTATTACTAATTACCTCATAAGTAGTCAAAGAAAATCAATTGTATATTTGATTGTCAGCTTAGAGACTGTTTGTCAAAAAAAGCTCAAACACATAATACCAATTTGGTAAATGTTTGCTACAAATAGCTAGGGTATTTCTTAGAAGTCAGGGGGGCTGAGTCAGGACTCAGAATGAATAGGTTTAATACCATTTTTATAGATTTCTTCAACAATTAATAATTAATAATTAATAATTACCTCTCCTTGAAAAGAAGAGGATTGACTCAAAGGAAAAATTTTTCTTTTTTCTTCTTTAAAGGAGAGGCTTTAAACCTTAATTATTCGGTAAATTATCTTTTTCGTCAAATAGACATTTCATATAAAATCTTGATAATGGCGCTTATTATTCGTAACATTCTTTTTTCAAAATGGTATAAGTATATTTTATTCCCTCTTCCCTCTTCCTTCTTCCTTCTTCCTTCTTCCCTCTTCCTTCTTCCTTCTGTATAAATTAATTTTGCATAGATACTTAAGTAATAGAAAAAAAAGGAGGAAAAGTCTATCTTTTCCCCCGAACCATTTATATAGATACTCTCACGAAACTATTCAGAGTAACAACTCCTGTAATGATGTAGAGTGAAACATTCCTTAATCAGACGAGATAAATGCCAAAATTAAGACCCACGAGAATCAATAACTTCAACTTTTACAGGAGCAACTCCACTCTGAATCATACCTAAAATACGAGCCGCCGCAGCAGATAAATCAATAACTCTGCCTCGAATAAATGGACCACGATCGTTAATCCTGACAATTACTGAACTACCATTATTCAGATTAGTTACTCGTACCTTTGTTCCAAAAGGCAGAGTTTTATGGGCTGCTGTCATAGCATATTGATTGTAACGTTCGCCACTAGCACTTAAGTTACCATGAAATCCAGGGCCATACCAAGAAGCCCAACCTTGATATTGGAAAGTAATAGGTCCAACAGCTATTTTTTGTGGTTCTGGCTGTGGTTTTGGCTTTGGTTTACCCGCTATTTCTTTTAAAGGAGGAGCATTATTAACTTGTCGTCTGAGACGGTTAGTTGCTTGTAGGGTATCTGTGGCTAAATCGTTAGTAGTATCTGGCAGAATAGTTTGTCCATCTATTTTTACTAACTTTTGGTCATTGACCAGAATCATGTAGCTTTCTGTATATGTATCCCACTTAGCTATAATCTCCATATCGGGACTTTCCTGCATCAATTGATTTAGTTTGGAGGCAACTATTGATGCTCGCCACACAGGATCTTTTTGTGGGTTTGAATTAGAAGATTGAATAGTACCTACTTTCATCGAAGAGTCTGAGTTAGACTCTGGACTAATATTATTTGCCTTCTTACCCTGAGAGTCAAGAAAAGTAAGAACTGGAATATTACGAACATAGAGAGTTGCGGCTTGACGACCAGTTAGTTCATGGGCAAGAATTTCAGTAACAGTATCTTCTCCCTGTTGTCTATTTAACTGGTACTCTCCAACTTTCAGTACATCTGCTTGCCTATTGGCAACAGTTTTCTGTAAGCGATCGCTTGTTTCTAAGCTTCTATCTATTGGTTCGTTCTTTTGATAAATTTTATCTTCTTGAAGAGTATCTGCATAAGAGCAAGCTACACCGACACTAGAAAATATCAAGAAAGAAGTAAGGCCAGTCCAAATTTTGTGCTTCATAAACCTATTTTTTTTAAGCAGCACTCGTTGAGTTGAATTTATCTGGGTATGGTCCAGCCATTACTATTCCGGATAACTCAAACTCTTCGATGTTTAAGTATTATTAAGAGACTGGAATAGAGTATCACAAACTTTTAAGATTGGGAATCAAATTAGAAAAAAAAATTTGGTTAATTTCATCGTAAAAATTTAGGGATGTGGGAAACCAGGGCGTTTTAACACCTGGATGAAAACTAACTGACAGGTTTTAAGCTGTCGTCTAAGTAGGGTTTGCGCTTCACTGAGTCTTATGGGTGAAGGTAGGAGACAGGAGACAGCTATACTGAAGACAGGAGACAGGAGACAACCCACCCCTAACCCCTCCCAGGAGGGGAATGAGCGAGGAGGTAGGATTCAAGAATTTAGAATGCGCGAATTTAGAATTTAGAATTACCTCTCCTTGAAAAGAAGAGGATTGGCTAATCATGAAAAATTTTTCTTGTTTCTCCTTAAAAGGAGAGGCTTTAAACCTTAATTATTCGGTAAGAATTGTCAATTTGGGATTTTTCTGCCCAACTATGCGCCTAAAATACGCTCCATGCATGAGGGTGAAGAGCTGAAAACCAGGCACTGCAATTCGACAAAAAAAAGGCTGAAACCAATATCAGTCAATACTTTTAGATTAGATCGGTAGAGCAATAAGTATTCCCTTTCATAACTCTTTTCCCTATACCTATACTAATATGGCGATAATAGTTGAAATGTATCTGACTCAAAAGAACAAAATTAGAAACTTGTCCACTCAAGAGTTTAAAGCTCTCAGACAGTTGTGCAGATTATCCAAAAAT
>JAXHSW010000301.1:0-7673 GCA_034190295.1 Cyanobacteriota bacterium
GGGGGGATGGGGAGTAGGGGAGTGAGGGAGATGGGGGGATGGGGAGATGGAGGGATGGGGAAATGGGGGGATGGAGGGATGGGGAAATATTTGGTAATGGTTGAAGATGGAACATTTTTTACCGAAAATTGTGGTTTAAAGCCTCCCCTTTTAAGGGGATAATAAAGAAAAATTTTCCTTTTATTCAATCCTATCCGTTTTAGGGAGAGGTAATTATCAATTATCCATTATCAATTATCCATTATCAATTATTGAAGTGCCGAATTAAACGGATTTGATATGACTTAATATCTTGCGTAAGTCCTGACCATAAATCGTGTTTTTCTTTGCCTGCTCCCAGAACCCGTGTTTCCTAGCAGGAGTGCGCTACCAGATGCGTCTGTTGCACCCCAGGGGGTCGCGCCGTTGTTCCCTGTGTTGTGACGGTAACATTCTTTTTTCAAATTGGTATAAGAGGATAGGTTTTTTTGGGGTTGGTAAATCACAGGATGAAATTTGTAGGGGCAATCCCCCAATAATTAACTGGGGTAGGTACGGGAGCGCTGCCCGAAAATACAGCAGGTTGCAGGTAAATGAGGTACAGTAGTATTACAGCACTTTTGAGGATAGTCAGGTACAGCTATCAGACTATTTATTCCTATATTCCTTTCCAGAGCTGTTGCCTGTTGCCTGTTGCCTGTTGCCTGTTGCCTAAAGCAATAAAACTTTGTACCTCATCAACTAGAAAACTGCTGTATAAATCATCCCATCAATTATCAACGCCTCTCCTTCTATTCCTTATTTCTTATTCTTTCTTATTCTTTCTTCCCTCCTGACTCCTGACTCCTAAGTAATTAAGATTAATATCATACCCTAATTTACCAACGCCGTTTTTTTCAAATCGCTGTTATCCGGACTTGATACAATACCATTTCTTTGTAACGATTTACTGAATAATTTTTGCTCCGACCTTATTCTGCTGATAATTATCATCTTTATATGAAGCGCAACTTCATAAAGTGTTATAACAATTTCCAAAAATAATGCTATAATTATTATACACTTCAGTTATGAAATAAAAAGTAAGGTTCAACAATATTTTTAAATATTATAGACATGAAGTGAATACATCTTATTCTTAATTTCCTTTCTCTCAGAACCCTGCTATCTACTCCCTGTTCTCAAAAAAATCCAGCAAAAATGCGCGGCCTTTAGTATTATATAGAATATGGTTATACAGTATATGTTTACAATTCTATCCACACTTCAATATTTAATCTCCCCTACTTCCCTACTCCCCTACTCCCTATCTCTCCCAACTATATAATAAGTATTCAACCGGATTTGGTATTAGGGGGTTGAATGCTCAATAAGATTGAAGCTAAAATTTTTCTATATTTGTAATTTTATACTTACGATCCATGTCTACTAACAAAGGTCAATTTTTAAACTCACAGATTGAGACAGCAATTGAGCGAAATCCCCTAATAGTTACTTCAGATATGTTACTGACTGAAGCAATATATCATCTAAGTCAACCCAGAAACAAAGATGAGGGGGTTGATGCAGTTACAAAATCAAATCAATGTATAGAATCAAGCAAGCGATCGAGTTGTTTATTAGTAGTAGAAAATCATCAACTATTAGGAATACTAACCGAGCGGGATATAGTACGCTTAATTACCCAAGAAATTTCTCTGGAAAATTTGAAAGTAAATGATGTGATGACTCAGAAGTTGATTACAATAGTTGATTCAGAGATCGAAGATATTTTTAAAGTTGTCAATTGTTTTCGGCAGCATAAAATTCGTCATCTACCAGTATTATCTAATACAGGGGAATTAGTAGGTTTGATTACAGTCGCAAGTCTCCGCAATTCTTTAAAATCAGTCGATTTACTCAAACATCGACAGGTGAAAGAAGTGATGACTACTGATGTTATTCATGGATCGCCCGATCTATCTATATTTACTTTGGCAGAAAAAATGGTAAAGTATCGAGTTAGTTGTATAGTAATAGTTCGCATAGATCCACAACAGATATTATATCCCATTGGAATTGTCACAGAAAGAGATATTGTGCAATTTCAAGCACTGGGGATGAATATCAAACAATTCAGAGCTTCAGAAGTTATGAGTACTCCTTTACAGAGTTTGACTCCGTTTGATAGCTTATGGAAAGCTCATCAACAAATGCAAAGGTTGCTAGTACAACGATTAGTAGTATGTGGTAGTGATGGCAAATTACTAGGTATCGTTACACAAACTAGCTTGTTGGAAAATTTGAATCCTGTGGATATGTATGGGATGATTCAGATATTGCAACAGGAAGTCGATCGCCTACAAACTGAAAAGATTGAACTATTGAATCGTAATAATAATCATCTAGAGCAAAAGGTAGAGCATTTGCAAGAATCAGTAAATAGACTGGAGCAACGCAACCAAGAAATGGCAACTATTAACCAAATGATAGATTTTTTACAAGCTTGCGAAACAATTGAAGATGCAAAAAAATTGCTAGCAGAATTTATCAAAAAATTGTTTCCAGACTTTTCTGGCAATGTGTTATTGAGAGATGAATATAACAGTAAATTTGAAAGTGTTAGTCATTATGGCAATCTAGGGAATAGTGAAATATTGGCTGAATTGAATCATTGTTCGGCGTTGCAGCATCAACAAATTCATATTGCTAGCAACGATCGACCAGAATTATGTTGTTGTCATGTCGAACGGGAGTCTCAACCTACTGCGACTACTTGTATTCCTCTGTTGGTTCAAGGTACAGCTTGGGGGATATTTTATCTACGAAGTGAACGACCTGAAGGAATTAGTCATTATCAACAACAGTTAGCTCGTACTGTCGCCGAACAAATGTCTTTAGCACTCTACAACCTCAAACTTAGAGAAAAATTAAGAAACGACTGTATTCGTGATTCTTTAACAGGTTTATTTAATAGACGCTATTTAGATGAATCTCTCAACCAAGAAATTATCAAAGCCAAACGTTTTCAACAACCCTTAAGTATTATCATGATAGATATCGATCGCTTTAAACAGTTTAACGATACTTATGGTCACAAGGTAGGAGATATGGTACTCCAAAAAGTAGCGCATTTTTTACAGAAACAAGTGAGAAAATATGATATTGTTTGTCGTTACGGAGGAGAAGAAATGACTGTTATCTTAACTAATACTACTCTAGAGATTGCTCAACAAAGAGGAGAAATGATTTGTTCGGGAGTGAGGAAATTACCATTACAAAATCAGCAGGGAGAAGCTCTACGATCTATCACTGTTTCTCTCGGAATTGCTTGTTTTCCTTTACATGGAACTACAGGACAAGAGATTATTCAACGAGCGGATGAAGCTTTATATCAGGGGAAGAAAACAGGACGTAATTGTGTGGTTATTTATGAACCAAATCAAAAATAAGCTAAGGAAGAAGGAAGAGGAAAGAAGGAAGAAGGAAGAAGGAAGAGGAAAGAAGGAAGAAGTAGATATTTTCCGAGTTTTTACACAAATGATACTAATATAAATAATATCATTATTAATAAGTTTTAATTAAATAATATTTTGTCAATTGCCGGGAGTAGTAATTGTGACTTTTTTTGCACACATTTATTGCTTTATGGAATGGTGACAAATGTACTGACTCTATCTAGGTATGGACTACTATTCCTGCATCAACTGTAACAATAATACCAAAAGGTAAGCAAGAAGGAAGAAGTAGATATTTTCCAAGTTTTTACACAAATGATACTAATGGAAATAATATCATTATTAATAAGTTTTAATTATTGCTCTACCGATCAATTATCAAAGTATTTACTGATAATATTGGCTTTAGCGTTTTTGGGTTGAAAAAAGTACCAGCTTTTCGGTGGCAAGAGCTGCATAAAGCTAGTATTTTGGGATGATTATGGCAGAAAAATTGTCCCTCAATTTTTCCGACTACCTCCTCTATAATTCCCATTTCTCCTGTCTCCTGTCTCCTACCCTCACTCATAATACTTTTAGGAGCATTCCCTAATTAAATAATATTTTGTAAATTGCCGGGAGTAGTAATTGTTACTTTTTTTGCACACATTTATTGCTTTATGGAATGGTGACAAATGTACTGACTCTATCTAGGTATGGACTACTATTCCTGCATCAACTGTCATTTCAGTTATCAGTCACGCCTCCTCCGGAGGAGCTACGCTAACAGTACCTCTGCAATAAGGAGGCAAGAAAATACGGAATTATCTTTTTTTTATCCCCTTAAAATGGTAGGGTTTAGACTACAATTTATCGGTCAATTATGCTTGAAATATTATTCTATACAGCTTCATTTCAATTTGGTATAAGGAAATTTTTTTCTTTTTTATCCTTTAAAGGAGAGGCTTTAAACCTTAATTATTCGGTAATTATAGCAAGGAACAGGCAACAGCGGGAAAAGTATTTCTCTGTCTTACGGTTAATAATTAGTCTATCCTGAAAATTGCTGTAATTCTCTCATTAAATAAAATTGATCTTATTGTTTAAAGTTAAGATATTTAAAAAAAAACTAAATTAACCATAAAGAAATAGCATGTATTTAAGTATTAAGGGTCATAACAGAAGATAAGCAGTTTTGATTTAGCCCAATAAATCTAATGAAGATAGGTAAAATTATTGCACTAGCTACGTCATTGTTTTTAACAACTAATCAGGAATTATATGCAGGTTTGTTTGACGAAATCAAACAGTTAAAAATAGAAAACTCTCATTGTCTGGAGTGTGATGTAAAAATAGCTGAATGGGAAAAGAAGGAAGAACTCATAATACTTTAGCTAGAGCTTGACAGGCGATCGCTAGTGTCGGTGAAATTTGAACTATAGATCCCAAATGGGTTCTATAGTTAGGAGTAGGGGAGTGGGGGATTCATTAATTGATAATGGATAATGGATAATTGATAATTACCTCGGGTTTTAACCGTTACGGAATTGAATATAAGGGCTAGGGTATTAATGGATAATGGATAGTGGATAATGGATAATGAAAGAATTCTCGCTCCTCTCTAACTCCCTAACTTTCGCTCCTTTCGCTCCTCTTTAATTATCAATTATCAATTGTCAATTATCCATTGGTAAAGGGAGGCTTCAAGGCGCGAATTATTTAATTATTAATTATTAATTATTAATTATTCGGTAAGGGAGTAGGGGAGTAGGGGGTAAGCATTTCCTCCGGAATGCTGCGCAAACAGCTATTAGCCATCAGCTAGCCTCCTGCGGAGGAACTCCGTTAACAGCAATAAGACCTTGTGCTTAAGGACGAGGTTTAAATGAATATAGACTTTGGAGCTGAGTTTTAGCCAGATTATTCTTGCTTAAATTTTATATTGCTTTGATCGTAAACTAAAAGCAATAGCTGATAGCTGTTTGCGGAGCATTCCGTAGGAAATGCTGACGGCTGAATGCTTACAGTAGGGGAGTAGGGGAGATTAAATCAGGACTTACACAAATTGACTTTTCAACCACCATCTGTAGGGGTAAATAGTATTCTTTCTCGCCATAAGTAGAGTCTGGTGCGTAAGTCCTGTAAATATTTAAGTAATTTAATAAATTATAAACAGATATATATATAATCGGATTCTATGTACAAGTAACCGGATTTAATATAACAAATATTTAATTAATGTGCATTTGGATATCTGTTAAAAACAGACTTTTTTAATGATTTAAGATATTCTAAGATGTCTCAAACAGAAGTAG
Source organism: Cyanobacteriota bacterium (assembly GCA_034190295.1). Lineage (GTDB taxonomy): Bacteria > Cyanobacteriota > Cyanobacteriia > Cyanobacteriales > Microcoleaceae > Okeania. Next base: position 5,711 of record JAXHSW010000301.1, read on the forward strand.
TGGTGTGCCTTAGCAGAATATTTAGAGGATAAAGAAATTCAACCCCAATTCAATGAATACTATTACTAGAAAAAGGGTAGAAGCATTAGAAAATAGGGAATAGGTAAATAGCTCGCAGGACAATCTATATTTAAGCTATAAGTAACTGGTAAATTTTAATGTCCCACTCAACCATCCACGTTCAACCACCCCTAAAATTTATTCCACCCAACTTTAAGCCGCTGGTACGAACAGGTACAAAACTAATGTTACCTTGGTGGCTGAAGTACCAAGTATCTGTCGCCGACATACAAGCAGATAACCTAGAAACCCTAGCCAAACTATATCAAAACTTCCATCAAGGTAAAAACCGCTTTCTGATAGCATTTCGTCATCCTAATGCTAATGACCCTTACTGTCTGGGATATATGATCTGGTATCTATTGCCCAAATTTGCTAAACAACAAGGAATTACTCTTCCATCTCTTCTCCACTATCATTTTATCTTTGACCGAGGTATTCCTTTATGGGCTGGTAATTTTGTAGGTAAATGGTATTCATATTTGGGGGGAAGTTCAATTCACCGAGGAAAAATAGACCGTCAGGGACTCAAATCAGCTCGTGAATTATTTGCTAATGGCAGTTTACCTATGATGGCTGCTCCAGAAGGAAGTACTAATGGCCATAATGAAAGAGTTAGTCCCTTAGAGCCTGGTATTGCCCAGATGGGATTTTGGTGTGTTGAGGATATATATAAAGCCACTCGTTCTGAAGAAGTTTTAATCGTGCCAGTAGGTATTCAATACAAGTACTTGGGCGAACCATGGGAAAATGTAGAGAAACTTTTAACTAAGCTGGAAAAAGATAGTGGTTTGTTTTCAGGTTCAGAAAATCTTCCCGATCGGCAAAAACTAGCACCTTCTGCACTATACCAACGACTTTTGAGATTAGGAGGTCATTTATTAGAAAAAATGGAAGAATTTTATAGAAAGTTTTACCACCGAGAGCTACCCAAGTCAGCTCAAGAAAGTTCTTCCCAACAATCTTTAACAGATGACCAAATGAATGAAGCGATCGCCACTCGTCTCGATGCTCTTCTCAATGTTGCTTTGGAAGTGGCAGAAGAATATTTTCAAATTAAGTCCAACGGTAATTTTATAGATCGTTGTCGTCGTTTAGAACAAGCAGGTTGGGATTTTATATATAGAGAAGATATTGAAAATTTGGCGACTCTTTCTCCTCTAGACAGAGGTCTTGCAGATCGACTTGCACAAGAAGCTAATCTACGAATGTGGCACATGAGATTAGTCGAAAGTTTTGTTGCGGTTAGTGGCAAATATATTACGGAAAAACCGACAGTAGAAAGGTTTGCTGATACAGCTCTACTAATATGGGATATGATTAATCGTATTAAGGGCGGTAATCCTCTCAAGCGTCCGATACTAGGAAAACAAAAAGTATATATGACAGTGGGACAACCAATTTCTGTTTCCCAGCGTTGGGAGAGTTACAAAACTAAACGTCGTGCAGCCATATCAGAACTGACTCAAGATTTGCAAAAAGCACTGGAAGAAACGATTAAATGATAGTATCTGTGCCAAAAATTAATTTAAGATTTGTAGGGAACAGGGAACACCGGAGCTGGGAACAGGGAATAAAGGTGTTGCTCAATTAGTGTATGATAATTAATCCTGATTACTTAGGAGTAAGGAGGGAAGAAAGAAGAAGAAAGAGGAATAGAAGGAAAAAGTTTTTTGGTCGCGTAAGCAGAACAGAGTTCTATCGCGCTCCGATCCGGACAGATATCATACCTCAAATAACCAACACCAGAATAAAATATACTTGTATACTTTAGTAATAGTTGTGACATACTCCCACGCTAACCCCAAAGGTATAGCTTCAACAATTAATAATTAATAATTAATAATTAATAATTATATTACCGAAAAATTGGGTTTAAAGCCTCCCCCTTTTAGGGGGATGA
>JAXHSW010000302.1:0-7604 GCA_034190295.1 Cyanobacteriota bacterium
CTCCTTTTTTTCAAATGGTTTAGGCAAAAACTCTATATATAGTCAAAAAAAAACTATAGTGCCACAGTATATATAGCGAAATGGTAGAGAAAAGCCAAGGAGAAATACCACCTCCTTTTTTCAAATGGTTTAGGCAAAAACTCTATATATAGTCATATAGTCAAAAAAAAACTATAGTGCCACAGTATATATAGCGAAATGGTAGAGAAAAGCCAAGGAGAAATACCACCTCCTTTTTTCAACTCAATAAATAAAAAATATAAAATTTAAGAGGAAAATATTAAAAGTGGATGACAATCACTTTAACTCAACAAGACGGTACGACCCAGAAGCGATCGCTAAATATTATCGTTACCGTCCCTGGTTAGTAATTTGGAGATTTCTCGTTATAGTTTTGTCCTTTGCTAGTTTTCTACTAGGAGTTTTGTGGGATAAATGGCGTTACCACAAAGTTGAAGATACTCCCGAACGAGCTACTCAACTACGAAAAATCCTAACTCGCTTAGGACCAACATTTATTAAAGTAGGCCAAGCATTATCCACAAGACCAGATTTAATTCGTAAAGACTTTTTAGAAGAACTAACAAAACTACAAGACCAGTTACCACCTTTTGATAATGAGAAAGCCATCTCAATTATAGAAACAGAGCTAGGTCAAAACACCAACAACATATATAGCGAAATTTCTCCCAGACCAGTTGCAGCAGCTAGTCTGGGTCAAGTTTATCAGGCACGTCTACGGAGTGGAGAAGTAGTAGCAGTAAAAGTTCAACGACCAAACTTATTACCTATTATTACTCTCGATTTATTCTTAATGCGGTGGGGAGCAAGTTGGTTAGCTCCCTGGTTGCCTCTCAATCTTGGCCACGATTTATCTCTGATTGTAGATGAATTTGGCACAAAGCTATTTGAAGAGATTGACTATATCAATGAAGGACGAAATGCAGAAAGATTTGCTACTTATTTTGCCGATGACCCAAGTGTGAAAGTACCATCAATATATTGGCGTTATACTACTGTCCATGTTTTGACCTTGGAATGGATTGATGGGCTGAAATTGTTAGATACCGAACAAATTAAAGCAGCAGGTCTTGATACTGATACTCTGATTACGGTAGGTGTTACTAGCGGTCTACGTCAATTACTAGAGTTTGGCTTTTTTCATGCAGACCCTCATCCCGGTAACTTATTTGCCTTAAAAGATGGTCGGATGGCCTACATTGATTTTGGCATGATGGATCAACTTGAGCAGGATACTAAAGAAAATTTGGTTGACTCAGTAATTCATTTGATTAATAAGGATTATCAGGAGTTGGCTAAAGATTTTGTCAAGCTTGGGTTTTTGGCACCGGATGTGGATATTCAGCCAATAGTACCAGCTTTGGAAATAGTCCTCGGAGATATTTTGGGTGAGAGAGTCAAGGATTTTAACTTTAAGACAATTACAGATAAGTTCTCGGAGTTGATGTTTGAATATCCATTCCGAGTTCCGGCTAAGTTTGCTTTAATTATTCGTTCTTTAGTTACCGAGGAAGGTTTAGCTCTTTCCCTAAATCCAGATTTTAAAATTGTAGATGTTGCTTATCCCTATGTAGCAAGAAGGTTATTAAAAGGTGAATCTCCAGCATTACGTCGTCGTTTGATGGAGGTTTTGTTTAAGGATGGAAAGTTACAATGGCAAAGGTTGGAAAATTTGATTGGGATAGCTCAAACAGACCAAAATTTCGATATACTACCGACTGCCCAATTAGGTTTAGAATATCTCTTGAGTGAAGAGGGTGAATTTATCCGTAAAAAGTTGATACTAGCAATGGTAGAAGACGACCGAATTCATACAGAAGAGGTTAGTCGTCTATGGAGTTTAATTCAAGATGACCTTCAACCAGGTCGTTTGTTTAATGTTGCTCTAGGTGCTCTAGCTGAGTTTTCTACACAAAGAGCTGCGGCAATTTTACCTTCTGTAATGGCAATGACAAATTCTCAAAAATTAAATTAATCAGTTGATGTCTTAAATATTGCTGAATTACAGATTAAGAATTGATTTTTTAATTCTAGTAAAGTAAGATTTTGAGGGGAAAGAAAACACTTTTCTAACAAGTATTTCTGTAATTCAGCACTATGTATCAATAAATAGATATAGCGTATTTATTAATACATAAGCTAGAGAAAATATATTTCAGAAAAAAGATTCAGACAAAAATACTCATGAAGTACGCTGAGAAGCTTTAAATAATTTGACTTCAACTGATGAAACTGAGAAAATTTAGAGTTGCAGACAAGAGATTAGTCGATCGTCTTGTCAATAATGAATAGAAAAGTATATTCAAAAAGCCCAGAAATTGAATATTTCTACACTTATTAATACTTTAGCACTAGATGATTGATTATATATATGAAAAAAATACTTCTTCGATCGAGAATTTTGTAATTAAGTAGTATGTATCCCTAAATAAATAATTAATTAATTAGTATAAATCAAGGAAATATTTGTGTATAATCTCCCTCAACCTCCCTATTTTTTAATCGCAGTTGGTTTATTCATGAGTTTATCTTCAGGAATAGTATTTGCCAAATTAATTAAGCAACTGGTTCAAGATTGGTCAGCCAATCCTTCTACTTGTAATATAGTTAGTATGAGAGGATTAACATTACAGCTTCCATATATAGGTATTGCTAGTGGTGCATTAATATTTTTATCCTCAAGTTTACAGTTATTTGGATTTACTAACTTGGTTGCCTATTCTATTTGTTTGCCTTTAACTGTAGCAACTGGATTAGTTGTCTGGATTCAGCTTACTAAAATTTTAGATAAGATGGAACGGAGCATAACAGAGGAGAGTTAATTTTTTTCAACATCAGGATAAATTGACTCCCGCTTTCAGCAAAAAATAGCCACTTGAATAGAGGAAAAAATGAGTAATATTATAGTAACAGGAGTAGGCGGATTTATTGGGTCTCATTTAGCAGAAACTCTTTTAAATCAAGGAGAAAAAGTAATAGGTATCGATCAATTTAATGATTACTATGACCCTGTTTTTAAACGTCAGAATATTTCTCAATTTCAAGACAATTCCGCTTTCCAACTAATAGAAAATGATATTCAATCTTTAAATTGGTCAAAGCTACTAACTGATGTAGATATAGTTTATCATCAAGCTGCACAAGCAGGTGTTCGTGCTAGTTGGGGTGAAGGTTTTCGTGCTTATACAGAACGCAATATAAATGCTACTCAAATAATTTTAGAAGCGGCTAAAGATGCTCCTAAATTGAAAAGATTGGTCTATGCTTCTTCTTCCTCTATATATGGTAATGCAGAAAGTTTTCCCACTCCTGAATCTATTTGTCCTCAACCAGTTTCTCCTTATGGGATTACTAAATTAGTGGGAGAACAACTTTGTAATTTATATCATCAGAATTTTGCTGTACCTTGCGTGTCTTTGCGCTACTTTACAGTCTACGGTCCCCGGCAAAGACCTGATATGGCCTTTCATAAATTTTTTAAGTGGATTTTGCAAGATGAACCAATCTCTATTTATGGAGATGGTCAACAAACTAGGGACTTTACCTTTATTAGTGATGCAATAGCGGCCAACTTAGCAGCAGGTACAGTACCGGAAGCAGTGGGTGAGGTATTTAATATTGGTGGGGGTAGTCGGGTAGTATTGGCAGAAGTTATTAATATGATGGAAAAAATAGTCGGGCATCCTATTAAGAAAAATTTTGTGGAAAAAGCTAGAGGAGATGCTCGCCATACTAGCGCAGATGTTTCTAAAGCGCAGAAAATTTTAGGTTATCAACCGCAAGTTTCTCTAGCGGAAGGGTTGTCAAGAGAGTGGGAATGGGTGAAGTCTCTTTACAGTTAAATTTGTGTTGGATTTATTGAACTGAGAACAATCAATAAATAGGAGTTTTACAACCAAGAATAATGTTCCCAAAAATTGATTCATAATTTGACTAAAAAAAACTAATTGTAGGCGTTCAAGCAATTCCCAAATCATCAAAAAATACAAAATTCTTTGTTGATTTACAAAGCAAATAAATGGGATTTCATGGTTTATATTATGCCACTAACATAAATTTACAAAATATGATTGCTACTTCTCTTAAAATAACACTACCAATTTTGCTAAAAGCCTATTTCCCAGAGGATAGATGAATATAGAAATCCTAAATAGGTTGTAACAAATCAAAAAACTATAAATAAACTATGAAACTATTGCCCATTGCCCATTACCTCCAAACCTATTCCCAAAAAGCCGTAAGATTTTAGACACAAATAAAATAGGATTGCTATACGTTATCCTACTATTAAGTAGCTGTATAGAGTGATTTTTATAGCGAAATATTGATTTGTTTATTATGAAAAATAAAATATTGTTTGTTTTAGGAACTCCTGCTTGTGGGTCTACATTATTATCATTGATGTTAGACAGTCATCCCCAATGTTTTACAGTTGGAGAATTAAGTAATCTACCTAGATTATATCAAAACAAGAAAAGAATTTGTTCAATTTGTGAAGATCGATGTAATTTTTGGGATCGTCAGTTTAGTCAAAAAGAGTTACAAAAACTTTCTAGAGGACTAGCAAATGTGAGAATATCTCCTGCAATTCCTTTAAAAGTCGATAAATTTTTTCGGGAAATTGTTAATGATGAGATATTTCGTCCGTACTCAGTTATTGCTGCGAAAACACCAGCTAATATTCTTGTCGATTCGACTAAGACAATATATTGGATTTCGGAGATGCTACAAAGGAAAGAAATCCAGAAGGAATTTGATATCTACTTATTACATTTAGTTCGTGATGGGAGAGCAGTTCTTAATTCATATATAAGAAAAAGAAGGAATAAGAATATTGAATATTTGAGTAATTTCTGGCTCAACAGAGTGACAAATAATGAAATATTTTTTGAAAAATTTTCTCTGGGGCATAAAATGTTATTAAGATATGAAGAATTAGCAACTATGCCTCAAGAAAAACTTCAAGAAATTTGCAATTTTTTAGGCATAGAATATAGTATGGAAATGATTCCATATTGGAAATATGAACATCATATAATTTCAGGGAATTCTAAGACTAATTCCCTTGCCAATAAATATCGAAATCGAAAAGAAGACAGTCAAAATTTAAACGATTTCTCTGTTAAAATTAACTTAAATTGGCGACAAAAATTAAGAGAAGATACTATCCAAGAATTTTATGCTATTATCGGCGATCGAAATAAACCTTATGAGTGGAATGATTAATAGCAATAGAAAGTTATTTGTTGTTATTTATATCCTTTAAACTTTACCAACTATTTTTTTTAACTGATTCTTTAATATCTGTATAAAACTTTTTTTAGCCTCTGTTTTTTGAGGATAATTTGTTGGTTTTGCTTCACCTAAATATCGATAATGTTCCCAAATATCCCAATAAGCACACCCTGGTTGTATCCTAATACCCGCCCAGTGTAAATATTGTAAAGGTTTACCTACTTTGGGGTCAATCAAGCGATCGCCTTCCTGTTGAAAATGGGGACTACCTGCCCAACTTCCTGGACCTTTGCCTTCTGGCCGTCTAACTATATTCAATCGCCGAGAAATATGTTTTAATACTATATAGTTAAAAATGGGTTGGTCTGTGGTTTTTTCAGAAAAGTCAAAGTATTCAGTATTGGCAGCACATTCGGCAAAGGTTTCATATAGTTCGCTTTCTGTAAATAAGTTTTTCTTTGACGCCCACCACCCACTATTAAATACATCTTTTAGTTGTTCTTCAGTAAAGATTTTATCTTCTATAACTTTGGATGTGAATACATTTTTTATGCCACTTAAATATTGATAATCGCAGCAAAGAAAATCATAATCTTCCAGATATTTAAGATTATCAGCGATTTTTTCAAATACAACAATATCAACATCAATATAGAGAAATTCATCGAACGGTCCGAACCAACAAGCTTGTTTTTTTTGTTTGTTAGGAGTATTAAAAAATCCCTGACCAAAAATGTTATACAAATTGTTGCAAAGATTATCTACAAATTCCAAATCTGGATAAATTTCTACACCATATTTACTCGTAACAATTTCTGCTACCTGCTGATAATTTTCATCAAAAGGAATCATCACAATTGGAGTATCAGAGTCATATAACCTGATACTTTTCAGCAGAGTAATTGTATTATCAAGTACCTTGTCATTAGCTACAATATAAATTCCTTTCATAGTAATTTCTCCTCAACTTGATAATCCAATTTTCTTGAAGATTTTATCCATTAAACTTGGTGGAGGATTATAAGGTTTTGGTTTCCCTATAAACTTAGGTTTTTTCTCCGGTTCGTGCAGATAACGATAGTTTAAAAATATCTCTCGATAAGGAAAGTCTAAATTTTCTCCTTCACAGACTCTAGTAAATGCTTTCGATGAAACACCAATATAATGTAAATAAGTTAATCTGACACCCTTATCATAAAGTAGATTATCCCGATATTCAAAATGAGGAGAAGTAACCGAACAACCAGTTTTTTCTTCAGAAGGTAAATGCAGAGAAAAATTATAAACCTGCATTTGCGATCGCATCATCATATAATTAATAATTGACTGGTCTGGACCGTTGAGATATAAAATTTCGGCCTCACCAGAATTTAATTGTTCCAATAACCAATTCCGTTTTTCTTCGGGAAACAAACCTTTTTTTGATGCGTACAAACCAGCACAAAATATTTCCGACTCTATCCTTTCTTTACTAAATACTTCTAGTAATTTAGGTGAATTAACATCATAAACATGGGTAGGGTCTTTATATTGAAAATCATATACAACTGCATCATTTCGATCTAGTTTTTCAAAGATATAATCGAAAGAATTTAACACCAATATATCAGCATCCAAAAAAATAAAACTCTCAAAAGGACTTTCCGAATCAAAAGAACAAAATCTGCGGTGCATTCCCATCCGGTTAACCCCAGAAACCCCTTTTTCCTGCCAACGTGCAAAAGCATTTGGATGACCTTCCCAGATTTTTGTCGAGAAATCTTCCCACCTATTTAATATTTCCCGATTATCTAATAATTGAACATTTTTTCTGCCTTGAATTTCTGGTATAATCCTTTCCAGGCGATCGTCATAAGGGATGACACAAACTGGAAACTCAGGACCAAGATTGACCTCTATACTATTTAGTAAGGCAATGAGTTGATCGTAGACAACATCATTAGCGAGAGTATAAATTCCATCTGTCATAATTTTTAGGTATGGATTCTGGAAGCCAAATTATTAATTGCTAATTTGAGAATTGCTAGGCTGACAAACTTACAAAAGAACTAGCGGGACGTTAAAAGCCCCTACTCTTAAGAGAGGGGATGAAAACGGACACGACGGGATTTATCCCGCAGTACCCACTCAATCTTAACATTACAAATACACAATCAGGAGATAATTCATAATATAAAGGATAAGGAGGTGATTTATTTGTATGGCTGTCAGCAAAATCTAATCAAGGCCGATTATGACTTAAAATCAATTCTTGAGTTTATTTGTTGGGAGTCTCACAAGCTAATCAATTGTGGTATTTATTATGGTCGTCAATTGTTTTTTAAAGCCCAAAAAATAATTGGTAAGTA
>JAXHSW010000303.1:0-7594 GCA_034190295.1 Cyanobacteriota bacterium
ATATAGAATCCGGTTATACAGTATATGTTTATAATTCTATCCACACTTCAATATTAAATCCCCCATCTCCCCATCTCCCCATCTACCCATCCCCCCATCTCCCCATCTCCCCATCTCCCCATCCCCCCATCTCCCCATCTCCCCATCTCCCCATCTCATATAATAAGTATTCAACCGGATTCTATATGACGCGCGTTAAGGGGGTTTTAATCCCCCATTATACACCGTGAAAAGCTGATTACCGTTAACGCAGTTCCTCCGGAGGAGGCTCGCTGAGTGCTGAGTGCTACTTCAACTATTGCTATAAGCAAATTCTGGAAGTTCTTCGTTAGCAGCTCCAGCAGATGTAACTTTTACCTCTCCATTTTCATCTAAATCTACATAAACATTTTCACCATTCTGAATTTGACCAGCTAATAATGCTTCTGCCAAAGCATCTTCTAACAAACGCATAATTGCCCGACGCAACGGTCTGGCACCATAACTAGGGTCAAATCCGTCCTTAATCAAGCGCTCCTTAAAACTGTCACTGAGTGTCAGAGTCATATTTCGTTCGCCCAAACGACTGAATACTTCCCGCAGCATAATTTCTGCAATTTCCTTCACCTCATCCTTATTCAACTGACGGAAGACAATAATTTCATCCAGTCGGTTGAGAAATTCTGGGCGGAAATACTGCTTGAGTTCCTCATTAACTAAATTGCGGATACGGTTATACTGAGCTTCTTCTTTATCCTCAGCAAACTCAAAACCTAAACCACCGCCACCTTTCTCAATGACCTTAGAACCAATATTAGAGGTCATAATGATTAAGGTATTTTTGAAGCTGACTACCCGTCCTTTAGCATCAGTGAGACGACCATCCTCCAAGACTTGTAACAAGATATTAAATACATCTGGATGAGCTTTTTCAATCTCATCAAACAATATGACAGTATAGGGGCGACGGCGTACTGCTTCAGTAAGTTGGCCACCTTCATCATAACCAACAAATCCTGGGGGCGAACCAATTAGTTTAGAAACTGTATGACGTTCCATGTATTCTGACATATCTAGTCGAATCATGGCTTCCTCAGAACCGAAGAAATAAGCAGCTAAGGCTTTTGTTAGTTCTGTCTTACCAACACCAGTTGGACCGGAGAAGATGAAACTAGCAATGGGTCGGTTAGGGTTTTTCAGACCAACACGAGCACGACGCAAAGCACGAGATACTGCTTTAACTGCATCTTCTTGACCAATGAGACGTTGGTGCAGAGTGTCTTCCATGTGTAGCAGTTTCTCAGATTCAGATTCTGTCAACTTACTCACAGGTACTCCCGTCCAAGATGCCACGATATGAGCAATATCGTCTTCTGTCACCACAGGAGTAACTTTAGTTTTTTCTTCTTGTCTATCGGTATCGCTCTGTTCAATTTGTGCTTGAATTTCCAGTTCGCGATCGCGCAATTCACTAGCTTGCTCAAAGTCTTGTACGCGAACAGCTTCTTCTTTATCTTTTGTCACTTTTGATATTTCTCGCCTCATATCCTTCAACTGCGGTGAAAGCATTGAGTTTTGGACTCTAACGCGAGACCCTGCTTCGTCTATCAAATCAATTGCTTTGTCTGGTAAGAAGCGATCGCTAATATATTGGTCTGATAGTTGAGCTGCTGCGGTCAAAGCTTCATCAGAAATTATCAACTTGTGGTGTTGTTCGTAAGCAGAGCGTACCCCATAGAGAATTTCAATTGTTTCCTCCACACTAGGTTCGCCCACTTTTACAGGTTGGAAACGACGTTCGAGAGCAGCATCTCGTTCGATATGCTTGCGATATTCATCCAGAGTAGTCGCTCCAATACATTGTACTTCGCCCCTGGCCAAAGCAGGTTTGAGAATATTAGCAGCATCCATACTACCTTCTATGGCACCAGCACCCACAACGGTATGAATTTCATCAATTACTAGGATAATATTGCCATTAGAGCGGACTTCTTCCATAATCTTTTTCAGTCGCTCCTCAAATTCTCCTCTGAACCTAGTACCAGCAATTAAGGAACCGATATTCAGGCTCACCACCTGTTTATTTTCCAGAAGATCCGGAACATCTTGGTTAATGATACGTTGAGCTAATCCCTCAGCGATCGCTGTTTTTCCCACACCAGGTTCGCCAATGAGGACGGGATTATTTTTTGTCCTCCGGCCCAAGATTTGAATCATCCGTTCAATTTCTCGTTCCCGGCCCACAACTGGGTCGATTTTACCCTCTGCCGCTAATTTTGTCAGGTCTGTACCAAATTCTTCTAGAGTTACAGCTTTCTTATTTCCAGAATTAGAGCTTCCAGGAGAAACTGCAGCAACTTCTCCAAGGGAGCGAATTATCTGAGTCCGAATTTTGCTTCTATCAACTCCCAAATTGTCCAATACTTTAGCAGCGACTCCTTCAGAATCTTGCAGCAATGCGAGTAGCAAATGTTCTGTTCCGATATAGTTATGGTCTAGTTTTCTTGCTTCTTCTAAGGATACTTCCAACATCCGTTTTACCCTGGGAGTAAAAGGAATTTCTGCCGGAGTAAATCCAGAACCACGGCCAATTATTTGTTCTACTTCGTTCCGAGCATCTTTGAGATTTACATCATATTCTTTGAGAACTTTAGCCGCAATACCTGTACCTTCACTAATTAAACCCAGAAGGATTTGTTCTGTGCCGACAAAGTTATGTCCAAGGCGACGGGCTTCTTCCTGGGCCAACATGATGACTTTGATTGATTGCTCTGTAAAACGTTCAAACATGGTTACTTTTCCTTACTTATGATAGTTACAGGGGATATGTCCCTTATATAGTTTAATTGTTATAGCAGGGAATAGGGAACAGGGAAGAGGGAATAGTAGGAAAAACATTTCCTTGCCTAAGGTTTATGATTAGCATAAGTCCTAACGAACTCTTTCCTTGCTATACCTAGTTTCAAACCACAATTAGGCCATAAATATAAACTAATGTAAATTTTTGTTTACTGTAACTAATTTAGCGTTGTAAAAGTAGGAGTGCCTAGTGAGGAGAGCCGTAACCTAAAATTAAGTGAGGATGAAGTGAGGATGAAGAGGCCGAAAGTAGCTAGTGCAGGATGGCAGAAATAACTAAGCAGTTGCAAAATCCTAAAAGCTTTACTAATCAATACTTTTGACTTTTTAATTTTGACTTTTGACTTCCGGGTAGCGGCGCTAGTCTTTTTTTCTTAAAAGTAGCACTTGGGAAATAAAGTTGACATATTCTCGGGCATTCAGGTATGGAGATTCTCCTGAAATCAGAATTCTTGGTTCACAGAAAAATTGTATCCTTTGAGATTTCCTATAATATTATCCTTTTCTCAAACCATTATTAGGGACATTCTTTCTATGGAACATTCCTACATTTTTATCTACAGGACTTACGCAAAAGACGAATTTTTGATTTTTTAATATTAATTTTACTACATAATAATTATTAATTACTGGAAAATTTAAAAGATTTAATTTGCACAAAGACAGAAAATTTTTGAGCAATTTAAAGTTATGTTTATTTCTAATTATACTAATCTAAAAATCTATGAAAACAGACAGCATTTTCTATCAATTATTTCTCAGGTTTCCACCGAGTTTTTTTTAATTAATTGGTATTTCTGAACTGGAAGAAAACAATTATGAATTTACTTCTCGTGAAGTTAAACAATTAGCATTTCGTTTGGATGGATTATTTATTAATGGATAATGGATAATGAATAATTACCTCTGGTTCAGTTTGAGGTGCTGATAACTAATACCATTTCTCAAAAACTTTTCTACATTTTATTGAGTAGGGGACCCACCCCTAACCCCTCCCAGGAGGGGAAATGGGGGAGTAGGGGAGTGAGGGAGAAGTAAAGACAAGAATAATTAACATTAACTTAGCTAAGATTAGCAAAAAAGTTATTCGATTTGTATTAATTACTTAATAACTGAAGTGTTACTCAAGTATAGCATTACTTTTGGGAATTGGTATAATAACTAACAACTAATAACCAATAACTAATAACTAACAACTAATAACCAATAACTAATAACTAACAACTAATAACTGATAACTGATAACTAACAACTAATAACTAATAACTAATAACTAACAACTAATAACTAATAACTGATAACTGATAACTGATAACTGATAAGGCGGGTAGTAGTTATCTATCCAACTCGTAGTATTGAGAGGGAACAAATTCATCAATTTGGAGATATGTTTACTTTAGAAAGAGTTGAACAAATCTATTTAGATGAGTTGGCAGAAGAGTCAGATTCATTAGGAGTAGAAATTGTTAAGCTGGTAGTAGAACCAGAAGAAACAGCAGTCGATCTGACTCAGTCGTTAGTTGAAAAAGCCAAAGTTCAATTAACAGATGTAGTTAGACAACGGAACATTATTGAGTTGGTGAACAAAGAGCTAAGTTGGAAGCTATTCCCCGAATTCTCAAATTAGAACTGAGCTTAGAGGTAATTGCTGAATCTCTAGATTTGCCTTTGTCATTAGTTCAAAAAATAGTTAATCTTCCTAGTGAGAATAAAGAAGAATTTTTAACTTTTTTAATGTGGTTAGATAGAGTATACTTAAACAGTTGGTATTTGGGAAAAATGGCAGCAATATCTAATTTTTTATGATTGCTTCTTTCCACAATGATTCAGATGAAAATTTTTACCTAAAAATTCAGGTATAAAGCCTCTCCATTCATGGAGAAAAAAGCGGTCGTTTGCGCAGCATTCCGTAGGATGGGATGGATGGGTTACCTAACCATATCCAATCGACCAAGAGAAGAAAAAAAATCCTTTGCTCCAATCCTCTTATTTATAAGAAGAGGTAATTCTAAATTCTGTTTACCGAATAATTAAGGTTTAAAGCCTCTCCTTTAAAGGAGAAACAAAAAAAAATTTTCCTTAATCGTCAATCCTCTTCCTTTTAGGTAATTATTAATTATTAATTATTGAAGGAGCATTCCGTAGGAAATTCTAAATTATTGAATTGCATCAATTCCTATATTTATTACTATTTATTTTTCAATGCTTGATATTCATCCCAAATCTTGTCTGGAGAATAATAATCTTTTAGTAACTCATAATCTCTGGCATAAAAGTCAATTAATTTTTTCATAGATTTCTCTGACAACTCTGCTAATGATATTTTTCTGCCTCCAGTATTAAGTCTGGGTAAGTTAATTTCAAACCCAGTTATTTCTGATAACTTTTCCCCTAATTCCCCTAAACGCTCTACTTGAAATACGCGATCGAATCCTTTTATTTGATTGCCCATGAAGGTATGTTGTGGTTTTATATGAAAGTACCAATCATAAGACATTTCTGAATATAACTCTAAGTTTTCAATCATCCAGTTGATTTCGGGATTAACTCCTAACTTAGCAATTGAGAGATATTGACTGGCAGTTAATTGGGTTTTTTCTAATGATCTTCTAGAGCGTAATATTTTATTGGAAAAAGCAGATAAAAAACGCTTAATTGGTTCTCTCACTACGACAAATTTAAAATAATTAACTGCCAGATTTTCTATTTTAACCCAGTATGTTTTATGAGATTGATATTTAGGCATACTAATTATTTTAGAGTCATCATATTGTCCGTTTTCTAACCATCGCATAGTAGTTCTGACTGTGGTACAACCACATTTAGGAATAATAGCATAGGCAATTTTAAATCTATTGCACAGTGTTGCCCATAACATAGTTTGATTCTCAAACTTTTCTAGAGATTTACAAGTTCTCAAAACACCCATATTTTTATCGGCAGATTTGGGATTTTCTTTCAACACCTGCTGATGATATTCTAACGCTTGTTGCTTATTTCCTTGGGCAACTAAAATAGATATCAAAACTTTTTTACTGTGGTATCCATCACCAAATTTACTCTTCACTTTATTAGCAACTTCCAGAGCTTCTTTTGACAAACCTTGTTTAACCAATAAACTTGAAAATTGTTGATAAACTGACAGTTTTTTACAGCCACTATTAATAAATTGCTGATACTTAGAGCTAACCCATTCTCTTAAAGTTGCACCTAATAAAGCAAAAGCTAAATTTAATTTAACCGCTTGCTTATAGTTAGCAAATGCCGACTCTTTTTTTCCTAGCTTGAATAAAGCATAACCCAATTTAATATAGGCATCCTGACTATAAATATTATCGCCATCAAAATCTTCATTAACTAAATCTGTTTCTAGCGCTTCCCTTGCTAATTCTAAACTGCCATATTTTTCTGGTAAAGCTGCTGTTACATTATGCTTTATTGTTTCAGAAAAAAGTCTATCAATATGTTCTGGATAGTCAGGAATAAATCTTTCTACAATCTCGTTTCCTAGATTAAGATAAATATCTAGAGCAGCACGAAAATTTGCTTCAGTACATAATATTTCTGCCTGCTGTAAGTCTAAATTTTCATTCCCTAATTTTTGAGCGATTAACTTTTTAAATGTACAAGCTAATATCTCTCCAGGGGATACCTCTAAAAAGTAATCATCCAATAATCTTTTAACAGCTATGCCAATAATACCAGGCGTAGTAGAATTAATTCTAGTTTCAGCAAAACTATTTATGGCTTCTAGCAGTATTTGATGACAAGGATGAGTAATAGGAGAAAACTCTGATTCAGACAATAAAGATTTAAAATAATCTTCGACTTTGCCTAATATTTTAAGTGGATACCAACGCAGTACAATATTTTTTTGGAGAGCATATATTTGCTGATAATGGTTAGGGTACTGACGAAATATTCTATCTGCCAAATCTTGAGCAGAATCAAATTCATGTAATTCTATATAAGCATGAGCTTTAGCAACTAAAAACGCAAGATTATTGGGAAATTTATCTATAGCTATTTGCCAGCGAGTTAAAGCTAATTCCCATTTTTGCGCGTGCATTGATACTCTGGCTAAACCATCATAACCTTGAGGTTGATGAGGATATTTTGAGATAAGTTTGTCAAACAAACTTTCAGCTTCTTGGTACCTAAATAAGTTAATCAAATTTCCAACGCGACAAAGCTAAATTCCAATCTGCCAAACTATGAGTTAATCTCGCATAACCTTCATAACCTTGAAGTTGATTAGGAAACTTTTCCTTTAATCTTTGAAAAACTGCCTCAGCTTCATCAAACCGAGATAAATTTCTCAACACATTTCCTTTTTGAACTTGAAAACCAATATGTTCGGGAAACTTTTCAAGAGCATTTTCCCAACGCGACAAAGCCAATTCCCAATTCCCTAAACTATTAGCAATTCTCGCATAACCCTCATAACCTTGAAGTTGATTAGGAAACTTTTCCTTTAATCTTTGAAAAACTGCCTCAGCTTCATCAAATCGAGATAAATTTCTCAACACATTTCCTTTTTGAACTTGAAAACCGATATGTTCGGGAAACTTTTCAAGAGCATTTTCCCAACGCGACAAAGCCAATTCCCAATTCCCTAAACTATTAGCAATTCTGGCATAACCCTCATAACCTTGAAGTTGATTAGGAAACTTTTCCTTTAATCTTTGAAAAACTGCCTCAGCTTCATCAAACCGAGATAAATTTCTCAACACATTTCCTTTTTGAACTTGAAAAC
>JAXHSW010000304.1:0-7566 GCA_034190295.1 Cyanobacteriota bacterium
TTAACCAGCAACTCTTGAGCACTTAGGTAGTTTGCGATCGCAATTCGTTTGGCCATAACATCTGAAGAGCTCTACTGTAATGATTCTGGCTTTATTATAAGTGATCATCCGAACATGATATAAAGGCGCGCTCCACAGACTGACACTGCGAGTCCCGCAGCCAAAATATTTATTGCAGCGTTAATATCACGGTCATGGTGAGCCGCACATTCTGGGCATTCCCACTCTCTAATATTTAGAGGTAATTTCTCCACTACATGACCACAATTAGAGCAACGCGCGCGAACTAGGGAAATATCTGTCAATTTTAATTAATTGACGACCATACCAATCAGCTTTGTATTCTAATTGCCTGACTAACAAAGGACCAGTTGGCATCACTTATTGCTCTGGCTAATTTATGGTTTTTGACCATGTTTTTTACTGCCAAGTCCTCAACTACAACAGTTTGATTTTCTCTGATTAGTTGAGTGGGCACGCTTATGGGTGTAATCTAATCTTGAATCTTTAATTTTTGCGTGTATCCTGGCTACTTTCAGCCTAGCCTTTTGATAATTATTAGACCCCTTGGTTTTTCTAGATAGAGACTTCCCTGCCAATCTCAGTTTTTTGTGTAATTTGTTGAGATTCTTTGGGTTAGAAATTTTTTCTCCATCACTGGTAGTAACTAAACTGGTAATTCCGCGCGTCAATACCTATTTGCTTGTTGACTGGCTTGAGCTTTAAAGTTCTAGTGTCGTTAACTCTCAAAGATATAGACCATCTGCCACTAGAGTCAAGTTTAACTGTAATTGTAGTTGGTACACAACCAAGTGGTAGTTGCCTGCTCCATCTAATTGATAATGGTTCAAGACATTTGGCTAGATATACTTGACCATCTTTCCACTTAAATGCGGACTTTGTAAATTCTGCACTACCACCCGGCGCGCTTTTTCTTAAAGTTGGGATATTTTGCACGTCCACTGAAAAAGTTAGTGAAGGCAGTTTGTAGGTGTCTCAAACCTTATTGTAATGGGACGCTACTGACTTCTGTGAGGAAATCTAAATCTTCCTGCTTTTTCCAGTGAGTCAGCATAGCTGAAGTTTGCTTGTAGCTTACTCTTTCCTTGTTTTCATACCAAGCTTGAGTTCTAGTGGCTAAAGCTCTGTTGTATATCAGCCGAACACAGCCTAAAGTCCTCCTCAACAGGTTTTCCTGTTCTGGAGTAGGATAGAACCTAAACTTGTAAGCTTTCTCAACCATTTACTACTTGCTTATCCTATGCTGATATTTTAACATATTCCGTGTACCGCAACATTGATTGGCATTCCCATCCCTCCGCTCCCGACGAGGAGAGCGCGGGTATAAATGCCAACATTTAGATAAGGGGCCACAGGCCCCAACGATCGGCTCAAGAATGGAATTTCTTTACAACCATAAGGGGGTTGGTAAGGGGGTGATGGTTTCCCCACTCCTCCACAGGGTGGGGCGGAAATCATCCCCTTACATAAATAAATGTTTAACCGCTGCCTTCTTGGTTTGGCCTGCCTCCAGACTGGTTTTTGATGTAATCTTTGATTATTTCCAAAGGTGCGCCTCCACAGGAAACGATACATTTTGAGTCGTGCCAAAGTTTAGCCTTGCCCCAATAGAAACTTTTGATTTCTTGAGTATATTTTCGTCTAATAATTCTGCTGGTAGCAGACTTGAGAGATGATATAAACTGAGAAATATTATTGTCTGGATGTAACTGAATTAATAGGTGTACATGGTCTGATTCACCCTCAAACTCTTCTAGTTTGCAACGTCTAGCAGTTAAAACTTTTTCTATGATTTCCCTCATATCTTTAATCATGTTTGTAGTCAATACTTTTTTTCTATATTTAGTCACGAAACATATATGCAGATGAATGTCTAAGACTACATGAGAACCACGGTTTAATTCTTTTTCCACAATCTCTATTCATTTTGATTTTTTTGGTGTTAAGATAATTATATCGACTCAAACGTTATCTAGAGGTGATAGTTATATGGCCAATAGAAGATTGACTTTTCGACTGTACCCGACAAAAGTACAGAAAGAAAAACTATTTTTAGCCAGAAAGCTACACCAACTTTTGTATAACGCTTGTGTCGCTCATAGACGTTTTGAGTGGAGAAAAACGCGAATAAGTGTAGATTACTTTACTCAACAAAACGCATTGCCTGGTTTTAGGCAGCAGTGGCCAGATTACCAGCAACTCAATCTGACTGCGCTACAGGCAACAGTCAAGCGTGTTGACTTAGCTTATAACGCTTTTTTCAAAGGAATTAGGAAACGCCCAAAGTTTAAGTCAATCAAAAATTACTCTGGTTGGACTTACCCAGATGGTAGGCAAGGTTTTAAAGTGCAGATTGAATGTAGCCAAAAATATGCAGTCAACTGTGGATGGGTGACACTTAATGACTTGAGTATGAGACTCAGGATGCGGGGTAGATTTAAATATTGGGGAAAACCTACTACTTGTACGATTGTTTATCGTCCTCACTGCGATGAGTGGTATGCTTCATTTAGTATCAAGACTTCCGAACCTGAGCCATTGTTTGGTAGTAAGTCTCCACTGGATTATGAATCAATGGTGGCTTTTGATTTAGGATGTGAAACAGCATTGACCTGCTATGACGGGTATGGGTTCGACTCAATCAGTAATCCTAGATTTGATAGAGAGTTTGCCCCAAAAATCAAGCAAGCTTCACGTCAACTCAAAAGAAAGCAGCGACCAATTAAAGGTAAGCAAAAAGCATCAAGTAGATGGAAAAAAGCGAAGAGAAAAATCTCTAAACTCAAGACCAAACAGTCAGCCGTAAGACAAGATTGGCAGCACAAAGTCACAACAGAAATTGCTAGTTGTTATGACATCGTTGTGACCGAAAAGTTAAATGTTAGAGGTATGACTCGCAAGGCTAAAAAAGGAAAACGCAAAAAGCAGAAAGCAGGTTTAAACCGTGCCTTGTTAGATGTGGGTTTTGGAGCGTTAAACCAAATGGCGCTATATAAAATCCTAGCTAAAGGTGGTTTGCACATAACCATAGATACCAAAAAAGTCAAGCCATCTCAACGTTGCCCAAGATGTGGAACTGTTCATCAAAAATGGGCGCAATTGAGTAATCGTTACCATATTTGTGATGATTGTGGGTTTGAGATACCAAGAGACCAAGGTTCGGTCATAGTGATGTGGAATGTTGCTGCAGATCGGCAACCGGGGTTAGGAACTGGCCTCGTTAATCGTCGATGCTCAAGCTCTACTGATTCGACCCGTAAACATACGGGATCGATGTTTGCGCAGCATTCCGAAGGAAAGCAACTGGGGCAGATGAAACGATCGAAATCTCAAAGTGCAGATATTGTGGGTGAGGTTATAGAAACCCCGCCCGTCTGTACGGCGGGGTAGTTCATAAAGTATTAGCAAATTTGACATCCTCCCGACGTTACGCCCTACGACAACGGAATTCCTAACAATCGGGGCCTTAGGGCTTTCTGCTTCTAACACACCTGCTTCCAACACCCTTACCTTTTTCCGCTCTAAAGGCGCGCTCCACAATAGTCTTGGTCCAGTCAGGAAATTCAGAATATAGAATAGGGGAAAAAGGTAGCAAAATTTTCCCATCTCCCCCACACCCCTACACCCCTACACCCCTACACCCCTACACCTACTATAGAACCCTTATGGTATTCTTGTAGGCAGTATATGCTTTTGGCAGCCGTTCTCACTCCTCATTTCTCAGTCTTGGTCAAGTCAGGAAATTCAGAATATAGAATAGGGGAAAAAGGTAGCAAAATTTTCCCATCTCACCCACACCCCTACACCCCTACACCCCCACACCCCCATTCCCCTCCTTCTCTCTATATTTGGTGAACTCTCCCTTTTACTTATAGCAATGTGCGCTGGCTTATGTACAAATTACAGGAACTGTCCAATAGCTAAAAGTCTTATACGATCGGCAATTTATTCCTCCTTCCGGAGCTGTTGCCTGCGCACAGCGCTATAACTGTTGCTCAATCTTCTCCATTTCTTGATTGGTTATTAAATATTAAATCGAATATAATATAGATGTATAACTCCTATAGGTTGCTAAAGATAATGTTACTTAGTCTGACTTTTAAGCAATTATTTATAACTCCTATAGGTTGCTAAAGATAATGTTACTTAGTCTGACTTTTAAGCAATTATTTATTCAGTACTTAACCAGATACGATCTGACGGTTAGCTAAACTTTATATAACAAAAAAAATTAGTATATTTGTCTTAATTCTCCACTCTATTTTTGCTGGAGAAAAATTTATGGCGTGCATTATTAAGTTTTGTATCATTTACTCTGAAAATTAGTTTTGGCAAACGAAATAGAAACAGAACAAACTTTAATATTTGTAAAGAATCCAATGGTATAAATATGATTATCATATTAAATTCACTTTAGCTACACCACAAATAAAATCAACTAAAATCCATATATATCAAGCTTTTATCAAAAATAATATATGTGGTGTATAGTCATCGGATTTGTATAGCCCACTTGTAGGAAGGGTCCGAGTTGCTCTCTCCGATCGAATTAAAATTATAGATAATTAAGAAGAAGCTAGTACTCTACTTTCTAATATATTTGGCTTAGTATTTCATCAGAAAAACACCAACTTAAAAAAATTGTCTATATAATAGACAAGGTTAATAAATCAACATCTATCTATCTACTATCCATTTTTCAGGAACAAATTCTCATGTCTACAATCAACATCTATCAATCCTTATCTACCAAAAAATCTATCGAATTCTTTAATTTTTCGACAGAACCCAAAACAGAGCAAGAAATAGTCTTTATAGACTCTCATGTCGAGGATTATCAGGGTTTAGCTACAGAAGTTTTGTCAGGTATAAAAGTAGTTATTCTTCATCCAAATAACAATGGTATTGAGCAGATTACCAAAGTTATCAAAAAATATCCTCAGATATCATCCATACATATAGTTTCTCATGGTTATCCAGGCTGTTTAGAATTGGGTAATAGCCAATTAAATATTGAAAGTATTAATAATAGTTATGCTGAAGAGTTAGAAACTTGGTCGGTTACTAATATATTGCTTTATGGTTGTAGTGTCGCGGCCTCTGATGCAGGTAGAGAATTTTTGGAAAAGCTGCATCAGCTAACAGGGGCAAATATTGCTGCTTCTGCTAGACCAACAGGTAGTGCTGCTTTGGGTGGTGACTGGGAGTTAGAGGTTACTAGAGGTGAGATTGAGGTTGGTCTGGCATTCAGCGATCGAATTCAACATCAGTGGGAGCATATTCTGGAAGCTTTTGAGGAACAACCGTATTTTTATCAGGTTATTTCTGGTCAGTTAAGAATATACAATCCTCTCACAGGTGACTATGAAGAGCTAGGAGTCGCTGTAGCTCCTGTATATAATGCTACTGGGTATAATATACAAGATAACTTTCTTTATGGAATTCAAATTACAGACAATACTGTGAGTGGGGGGACAGCAGGAAATGTTATTAGGATTAATTCTGATGGCACAGTTGAAGATTTAGGTTTTTTAGAAGTAACTGGAACTCAAAAGTTAAATTCAGGGGATGTAGACGATGATGGTAATCTTTGGGTACGGACAGGTAATACACAACTTAAAAAAATTAATCTGACTGATGGTACTCAGGACATTATTGATCTTACTGGAGATAGCTTAGAGAGAGTTGTAGATATAGTATATAGAAAAGATGCTTCTGGCAACAAATTCTTCTACGGAACAGGTCGTAATGGTGGTCTATTTACAATCAATTTACAAGATAACACTATTACTAGAACAACAGTATCTGCTTTGCCTACTGGAGAGGAATTTGGTGCTGCATGGATAGATCGTGATGGCGATCTATATGTTAGTCGTAACAATGTAGGAGAATTTTATCGTATTGATGGTTATGAGACAGGTTCTCCCATAGCTACTTTCGTTTCTGATGCTGAAGATACAAGTAATAACGATGGAATGTCAGATCCAAGACAACCATCGCCGTTTGATGTTCCATTTATCGATCCCGATCCTGATACTGATGCTTTCACTTATGAGCAAGAATTTATTGAGAATGGTACTGGTGTTGGTATAGTTGATAATGGTGAGGATGGTGGTAATCCTTTAGAACTCCGAGATTTTGATGCAGGGGGAAGTGTTACTGAAAATCTCAAGGAGGCAACTATTGAGCTGACTAATCCTCAAGCAGACGATACGTTGTTCTTAGCTTCAGCTTTACCTGCTGGCATAACTGCTAGAGACCAGGATGGGAATATCATTAATGTTAGTGATGGTAGTGCAAGTACTATTACTACTATTACCTTGACAGCAGATGATACCAGTGTAGGAGCTACCCCAGATGATTTTGAAACAGCTCTCAAAGCTATTCAATTTAGGAATACCAGTGATACTCCAGATAGAACTCCAAGGGAAGTAGATATTCAGTTAAGAGACACAGATGGTACAGAAGGCAATTTGGGTAATACCGCGACAACTACGATTAACGTTATTCCTGTTAACGATCCTCCTGCTTTTCAAAACCTGGATAATAATCCTACTTTTTTTACTGTAAGCGGCGATGCAGTTATTCTGGACGGTGATGCCACAATTACAGATATAGAACTAGATGACAGAGACAACTACGGTGGTGCTACCCTAACCTTGGCAAGAGAAGGAGGAGCAGATCCTGACGATAAATTTAGCAGTGGCGATCTAGGGGTATTAGGAGCTTTAACAGAGGGTGACTCTCTAACAGTAGATGGTGTTCCTATTGGTACAGTTACTACTAATACTAATGGCACATTGCTACTAACATTCAATGATAGTGCTACTGGCGATCGAGTCGATAAAGCATTACAGAATATTGCCTATAGTAAAGCTGAGGCTTTGAGAGAGCCTGATTCAGTAACTATTAAATACACTATTGATGATGGTAACACAGAAGATGACCTTCCAAATACAGATGATGCGGATCAGGGTCGCGATGGTCTACGAATGGATATGGGTACGATCGTTGTTAATATTAGTGATAATGACCCCCCAACAGCAGTAGACGACAGCACAAGCACAAACAAAGGAGAACCAGTCACCTTCAGCATCACAGCCAACGACACAGACACAGACGGCACATTAAACCCCTCAACAGTAGACCTAGACCCAAGCACAGCAGGCCGACAAACCAGCTTCACACAACCAGGAGAAGGAACCTACACAGTAGACAACAGTGGGAACATCACCTTCACCCCAGAACCAGACTATGCAGGAACAACCACCCCCATCAGCTACACAGTAGAAGACAACGACGGAGCAGAATCAAATAGCGCCAACATCACAGTCACAGTCAACAACCCCCCAGTAGCCCAAAACGACAGCACAAGCACCAACAAAGGAGAACCAGTCACCTTCAGCATCACAGCCAACGACAGTGACACAGACGGCACATTAAACCCCTCAACAGTAGACCTAGACCCAAGCACAGCAGGCCGACAAACCAGCTTCACACAACCAGGAGAAGGAACCTACACAGTAGACAACAGTGGGAACATCA
>JAXHSW010000305.1:0-7554 GCA_034190295.1 Cyanobacteriota bacterium
CCGATCTTGCCTGCAGTGAAAATTTGTGGAGCCAGGCATCCTGCCTGCAGTGAAAATTTGTGGAGCCAGGCATCTTGCCTGCAGTGAAAATTTGTGGAGCCAGGCATCTTGCCTGCAGTGAAAATTTGTGGAGCCAGGCATCCTGCCTGCAGTGAAAATTTGTGGAGCCAGGCGGAGCCAGGCATCCTGCCTGCAGTGAAAATTTGTGGAGCCAGGCATCCTGCCTGCAGTGAAAATTTGTGGAGCCAGGTGGAGCCAGGCATCCTGCCTGCAGTGAAAATTTGTGGAGCCAGGCATCCTGCCTGCAGTGAAAATTTGTGGAGCTTTTCTCAAATCCCCTTCCCCTGCTGGCTCCCCTCCTGGGAGGGGCGGGGGTGGGTTGGGTTAGGGGTGGGTTAACTTCTGACTTCTGACTTCTGACTTCTGACGCGCGTTAACCCGCATTTATTTATGGAACGCCAATATTGAAGTAATTATAGAATTATAAACATATATTAGACATTTGCAAAATCTTTTAATCCCCTTGATTATTCATAAAATTCTTTTTTAAAATTAGTATAACACCTAAGAACCTACCACCTAAGAACCTACCACCTAAGAACCTACCACCTAAGAACCTACCACCTAAAACCTAACTCCTACCCCCTACCCCCTACCACCTTATGAATAAAACGAAAATGATTGGTCAACTTTTAGATGGACGTTACCGCGTCGTTCAAATCCTGAGTGCTGGTGCATTTGGACAAACCTATTTGGCAGCGGATACTCGTCGCCCTGGACATCCTCAATGTGTGGTTAAACAACTACGCGCTCCTGGCAATAGTCATACAATAGTTAGAACTGCTCACCGCTTATTCAAACAAGAAGCAGAAATATTAGAAAAATTAGGTAGACACCAGCAGATTCCTTTACTATTAGCTTATTTTGAAGAAAATAACCAATTTTATTTAGTTGAAGAATTCATTCCTGGAAGACCATTAAATAAAGAAATTATACCAGGCCAACCTTGGCAAGAAAAACAAGTAATCAAACTCTTGTTAGAAATCTTAGAAATTTTAGTATTTGTACATGAAAATAATGTAATTCATCGGGATATTAACCCATCTAATTTAATTAGACGTCAACCAGATGAAAAATTAGTTTTAATTGATTTTGGTTCTGTTAAAGAAGTTAGTCATAGAATTGCAACAGAAAATGGAGAAGTACAACGAACAATAGCTACAGGTACTCCTTCTTATATGCCAATAGAACAATTTCAAGGCATTCCTCAATTTAATAGCGATCTGTATGCAGTAGGCATGATTGCCATTCAAGCTCTAACAGGTATTCCCAGTACCGATCTCCCAAAACTACAAGACCTTAGTCCATCAAACCCTAGTGGTATTCTCTGGCGAAATCGAACCCAATGTTCTTCAAATCTAGCTGATATCATCGATCGAATGGTACATTACCATTATACAAAACGTTACCAATCTGTAGAGGAAGTTGTGAAAGCGCTAAATAAAATTAGCAGCCGCCCTCAAACATCGACAGAACCACCACCCAAAACTAAAAACAATCGAAATTCTCAAACTAAAACAAGCTCACTGAGAGTGAAATCTCATCCTTTATGGTTTGTTTTATTTGGTTTTGCCAGTGTGGGGGTTATTGCAGTGTTGATTGGGTTAGTGCATTTCTTGAATCGCCCGAACCCGGTCAAAGCACAGAGAATATTTGAGAAAGGGGTAGAAAGTGCGAACTCTGGTAATCTACAAGCAGCAATTGCCGCTTATTACGAAGCAATTCAACTAAACCCCAATGAAGAAGAATATTACTATAAACGTGGCAACGCTTATTATAACTTAGAAAATTACCAAAAAGCTATTGTTGACTACAGCAAAGTAATTAATTTGAATCCTAGCCATGT
This sequence comes from Cyanobacteriota bacterium, assembly GCA_034190295.1. Lineage (GTDB taxonomy): Bacteria > Cyanobacteriota > Cyanobacteriia > Cyanobacteriales > Microcoleaceae > Okeania. The sequence goes on from JAXHSW010000305.1 coordinate 1,907, forward strand.
TAATGCCCATTTTAATAGAGGGACAGCTCGTTATGATATCCAAGATTATGCTGGAGCACTTAATGATTTCACTCAAGTATTGCGTCTCAAACCTCAAGACCCGGAGGCTTTTTATAAAAGAGGATTAGTTCACTACAGCTCTCAAAACTATCCTGCTGCTATTCAAGATCATACTCAAGCTATTCGACTGCAACCCAATAATATAGATGCTTATCATGGTCGAGGATTAGCTCGTGCTGCCAATAATAATTTACAAGGAGCAATAGCAGATTATACTGAGATGGTTAGACTTGAACCTGAAAAGATAGATGGTTATTACAGTAGAGGTAGAGCGCGCTTTTTTCTGGGAGATTATCAAGGATCTTTGGATGATTACAACAAAGTTATTGAAATAGACCCTGAAAATGAAGAAGGTTATGCTAATCGTTGCAGCACATATTTGAATTTAGCAACTTATGAAAAAGCTATATCTGATTGCACTCAAGCAATTGAAATTAACTCTGAAAATGAAGTTGCTTATAATAATCGATGTATTGCTTACTTCAATATTCAAGAGTATGAAAAATCTATATCTGATTGTACAAAAACAATTGAAATTTCTCCTAAAAGTCCCTCAGCTTATACAAATAGAGGATTAGCTTATGCTGCGGCAAATCAGATGGAAAAGGCAATAGAAGATTATACTAAAGCAATAGCTCTGAGTCCGAATAATGCAGAAGCTTATGCAAATCGTGCTAGTGTTTATTCTGAACAAGAAAATTATGAGCAAGCGATCGCTGACTATGTTCAAGCAATTCGACTTAATTCTGAATATGCTGATGCTTACTATAGTAGAGGATTGGTTAGAGTTAATCTTGGGGATACAAAAGGAGCAATTAGTGATTTTGAAAAAGCTGCCAAACTTTATTTAGAGCAAGGTCGAACAGGAGGTTATAGAGATTCCCAATATCAAATTGACCAATTGAATTAGATGGGGAGTGGGGGAGTGAGGGAGTGAGGGAGTGAGGGAGTAGGGGAGTGGGGGAGCAAGTTTCAAGCTTTTTCCCCTATTCTATTTCTGAATTTCCTGAGTTATATTATGTTCGGTAGAACAGTTATAATTAGGCTCGTAGTTGGGCTTTAGCCCTTACAATATTTGTATGATTGCTCAACAGACCCAACTACAAACAAGAATTTTATTATAACTAATCATCCGAACATTTTACTATGAAGCAATGTGGAAGAAATATCCCAAATTTGCGATCGCTTTCCAGTTTTCTCACTTGAATTTACACCTACGATCTACCACCTAAAAACTTTATTATCGTGCAATTATATCATGTCCGGATAATCGCGCGATAGAACGACCTTCCGCTTACGCGACCAAAAAACTTTCTCCTTCTTCCTTCTTCCTTCTTCCTTCTTCCTTCTTTATTCCCCTCCCAGGATGGGTTAGGGGTGGGTTTACTCCTGACTCCTGACTCCTCAGTCGTTGTTTATTTATAACTGTTCAACCGGACATGATATTACAGCATATTTCATATTAGTAAGGTACACCAGTCGCGGGCAAGATGCCCGCACTTGCATTCACTTTGCGATTATAACGGCTCGATCTCTTTCAACATTTTTGATAGAATGATTATGAACTCTAAGACAGGGAAATTTTCCTACTATTACCTATTGCCTATTGCCTGTTACCGAAAAATTGTGAGTATGCGCCTCCCCTTTTAAGAGGATAATAAAGAAAAATTTTCATGATTAGTCAATCCTATCCGTTTTCAACGAGAGGTAATTGTTAATTATTAATTATTAATTGTTCATTATTCATTATTAATTGTTCCCTGTTATAAATATCAAAAATAATAATGTCTGATAGAAAAATAGTTACACTTTTAACTGATTTTGGATTAAAAGATGTTTATGTCGGTGTGATGAAAGGTCTAATTTACCAAATTAATCCGACACTAACCCTAATAGACCTCACCCATGAAATTCCTGCTCAAAATTTATTTGCAGCCAGATTTTGTTTGAAAAATGCTTCTCCCTATTTTCCCCCAGGAACAGTTCATGTAGCTGTTGTCGATCCAGGGGTAGGAAGTGTCAGAAGAGCGATCGCTATTCAATTATCAACAGGTTTTTTTGTCGGACCCGATAACGGTATTTTTAGTGGTGTGCTGGAAAACGTAGAGACACAAGAAATAACAGTTGTCGAACTGACTAATTCTAACTATTGGCGCACAAATGCACCTAGTACAACTTTCCACGGTCGAGATATATTTGCTCCTGTTGGCGCTCATATTGCTAGTGGGGTTTCATTAGAAAATTTGGGAGAAAAAATTGACCCAGAAAGTTTAATAAAATTACCGTTAAATAAAATTACTCTCACAGAGTCAGGTATTGAAGGTTCAGTTCAATATATCGACTATTTTGGCAATATAATTACTAATATTCCCAGAAGTAATGTTGAGGGTAAAACCTGGTCAGTTGTAATTCAAAAAAATGACAATCTTTCATCCGATAAAACTATAGTCAGTGGCAATACTTATAGTGACTGTCAACCAGGGGAACTAATTGCAATTGTTGGTTCTCACGATTTTGTCGAAATCGCTGCTAATGCTAGTAGCGCTCAATCTCAGCTTAATTTGAAGTATGGAGATAAAGTTCAAGTTATACCAATTCTCAAAAGTATTGCTATAGCTGATTGAAAGCAGGGAGTAGTAGGGTTCTTGGATGCAACGCTCCTACAGAGTAGGTAAATAATGAATAAGATATCTTTGCTTCATACAAATAATTGCTAAAAACATTATTAGACATAGGCGTAAAAATCAAAAATAAAATCAATTATCGCACTATATATAGCGCTGTGCGCAGCTCCGAAAGGCAACAGCTCCGGAAGGCAACAGGGGGATTAACGCGCGTCAGAACTCAGCAAGTCGTAGGGGCAAACGGCCGTTTGCCCGTACAGAAGTTAACCCACCCGCGGGCCCCTCCCAGGAGGGGAAGTAGGGGATTTAAGCCCCGCTCCAAAAACCCTATCGCCTTAAAAGGCGGGGTTGCGCGACCCATGTTATTTTGATAAAAGACTGATAATATAAGACTTTTAGCTATTGGACACCTCCTGTAATTTGTAAATATGCCAGCGCACATTGCTATACATCAATTATTTCTCCCCTACTCCCTACTCCCTACTCCCTACTCCCTACTCCCTCTTTTCAGTAAAAATTTGTAGGGATAGAATACTCATGTTCCTAGTTTTGGCAAGTTAACCAAATACTCTGCACGAATATCCCACCCCTACAAAATTTAATCCTACCCAACAGAGATGCTAGGGTAATAATATAAGTTATACCTTACGATAAGGTACCATACTAAGATTGATATTACCTAGATTAACTCGTGTTGATGTACCTTGAGCATTAAGACTCCGTGCTAAATCTAAATAAAGAGAAGGATCGCCTGTTTTAGCTTTCTTTTCTTGGGGAGTAAAGCGACGTAATTGATTTTGGTAAACTACTTGAGGGAAACCAAGAATACTCCGATAGTAGAAACCATAACGAGGTGTCTTTAGGTTAAAAGGAGTTTCTCCTTCATTCCGCTGGGGTATAACCCGACGACGCTGGTAAGGTACAGTCTCAAAGCCAAAGTTGTCCAGGTATTCCTCGCTATTAAGCAACTCATCAATGAAACCTTCGATACCTTTGGTGGCTACAACGATAGACCAAGCAATCTTTTCTCTTTCGCTGTAAACATCACGACCTAAAACCCGTTGAACACATAACTCAACAAAGCGATAGTTGCTATTTGTCTCGTAGTTGTTACGACGGAATGGATCGGAAATTACCAAACCACGAATAAAATCTCGAACTGTAACTTGACCATTTTTGAGTTGAGATTCTAGGAAGATTTGACGATCGCTCTTGAGAATCTGATGTTCGCTATAAATTTGGCGATAAGCTGCCCAAATTAACTCATCCCACCCTGACCCAGAGGGCAAAGATTCGGCTGAATAAATCATTGGTTGGTCATCACCAGGGACCTCATAACCCGCAACTCGTGAGTTTTGACTAATCGGTTTATATTCTAATAATGGAATCACCATCTGAGAATCTCCTTAAATTATTAAATTTGATTTATCAAGTGTGGCCAGAGCACACTAAACCTTGCTGCGATTCAAAAAATTGCATCATTGCCATCCTCTCCCGTTATAATCTTTGATTTGACGGGAAATTCCCAATTTGATAGCCAACCTTTAGATTAAGGGATTGAGGCAATCCAAGTCTCACTTTTATTAACTTACGCAACAATCTGTAACATTTATGATAACTATTTGCTGAACTTTGGGCTTAACGAAGTCAGAAGTTATCAGTAGGGGCGAACGGCCAAAAGCTTGCGCATAACTATCGAATGGCGCCCGTACAGAAGTTATTTTTGTAACGGGGATTTGAGCAAATTAGGGGTGGCGCGACCCAATCCTGTTTGATAATTTTATCTGTCTACCAGCCAAAAGCGGAATAAAATTGTTTAGTATTCTGTGAGATTTCTGCTTCAGAATCTGAGTTGCTTTCCTCTAATCGAACTTCTGTACAAAATGTAGAAGTATTAAATCCTCCAAACCGCTTCACTGCGCTAGTCCTCATCCTGATATTAGGGTTAGCAAACCAGAATCTTTCAATAGAACTCATAGTTTCATATTCCGTAATCAGATTTAGTCCATCTTCATCGTCCATCTCAAAGCGTCCCACAACTGGCACAATTTCTGCATAGCCTCGTTCTCGCAACATTCTGCCTTTTCTAGGATTTTCTGGATCTGGAACAATCGCAAATACAGTGGACCCTTTGTGATTTTCATCATCTTTATCCCAGGCCATAGAACCATTCCAAGTCACAAAAGCGCCTCCAGTAGCCAAACTTGGGTCAATTTCGTGCATTTTACAGATTTCTACTACTTTCGGATCTCCAGCATCCAAGCTGATTACTTGAATATCTGAACTGCCCATTTCTGCTTGTCTGAAGGCTAGGTGATGGGTTGTTCGTTGCGATCGCCATTTACCAGCACTCTTTTGAAAAAATTCTATTGCATCCATTTGCCCTTCTCCATCTTTGAATTTTTAGGATATTACTTCTAGCCTAATCATCATAATACTTCTGGCTTTTATTAATTTGATGTTAACTTTTGTCGAATAAATTAATTTTAAAATGTACATTATGGACAGTATGTCAAGTAAATGTTACGATAATTTACATAAGAGTAAATACATCAATTTAACTGTGGCCTTAATATATTGGCCGATATCTATTATCTAGATAAGCAAGGAGTAAACTATGGAAATGTCTAATAGCTTAACTATGGAGCAACAGTTCAAATTACAAGTTCTACGGGAGCAAGTGAAAGGTTTAAGTCGGGAAGAAGCTCAAGAATATTTAGTGGAAGTGTTGCGACAGACTATGGTTAAGGAGAATTTGTTTAAAAACTGGATGAAGGGCAAAATTTAACCGATGTTTCTCAATAAAGACAAGAGTATATCGGTATTAAAGACTAACCCCACCCATCTACTAGATATGGGCGGGGTTTTTAATTTTAAAAAAATCTGGTAGTGGCGATCGCCTAATGCTAGAGGAAGTAGGGGAGTAAGGGAGTAAGGGAGTCGGGGAGTAGGGGAGTCGGGGAG
>JAXHSW010000306.1:0-7523 GCA_034190295.1 Cyanobacteriota bacterium
TAGCAACGACTTCACAGAATGCAGATTAATCATCCGTGTATCCGTGGCCAAATCCTTGTCTAGCAACGACTTCACAGAATGCAGATTAATCATCCGTGTATCCGTGGCCAAATCCTTGTCTAGCAACGACTTCACAGAATGCAGATTAATCATCCGTGTATCCGTGGCCAAATCCTTGTCTGGCAGTTGCTCAAATGTAATGGTAAATAGCTGAAGGTAATTTCAGTTATCAGTTATCAGTTATCAGTACCTCTGCAATAAGGAAGCTTTAAATCTGGAATATTTTCTTTTTTTATCCCCTTAAAAAGGGAAGCTTTAGACCACAATTTTTCGGTAAAATTGAAAAACTTATGTATTGCGTTGATACTTAATCTAAAAATCATTACCACTCAGCAACGCCATTCTTCCTTCTGCTATAAAATAATAATCTAGTTATCAGTCTTAACTTTTTTGCCATTTAGTAGAGCAAGAGGATGAACTTTCTTGCTATTACTAAGTTTTTTATCTTGATGACTACTTAAATCTAAATTGCCTTGTGATAATGGTTGATTTTTTCCAATGAAAACTTTTTCCCCTTGTAATTCTGACATTAATATATTGCGTTTACGTTGAAATTCCGAGTCATCTGGATTAATAGCAAGAGCGTCCTCGTAACAAACCAAAGCTTCTTTATAACGTTTGAGTTTTTCTAAAACAATACCTTTTTTTTCCCAAGCTTCAGAACTATTATTTTTAATAGAAATAGCATAATCACAACAACTAAGAACTTCCTCATACTTTTCCAACTTCAATAATGCTTCTGCTTTACCCATAAATGCTTGATAACATTGGGGTTGAATTTTAATTGCTTGTTCAAATGAAGTAACTGCTTCTTCATATCTTTCTAAAGAATTTAAAGCCATCCCTTGATTATGCCAAACTTCATAATCATCTGGCATCAACTTAATAGCTCTATCGTAGGAATTAACCGCTTCCTCATATCTTTCTAATTGCCATAATAAAGCCCCCTTGTTGTACCAAATTTCATATTTTTCCGGCTGAATTTCTAATGCTCGATTATAAGAATCAATTGCTTCAGCAAAAGATTGTAATTTTCCTAACAAATTACCTCGATTATACCAAGCTTCATATTTATTTGGCTGAATTTGTAATACCTTATCAAAAGCAGAGAGTGCCTCTTCATAACGCTCTATTTTTACAAGTAGAGCGCCTAAGCTATGTAAAACATCAACATTTTTAGGCTGAATTAAAAGAGCTTGTTCATAAGCAATAATTGCTTCATTATATTGTTGTAACTTTCTGAGCAAAATACCTTTATTTAGCCAAATAGTTACATTATCTGGCTGAAAAGAAAGAGCTTTATCGTAAGAAGTTAATGCCTCAGTATAACTTTGCATTCTCACCAAAACATTGCCACGATTAAACCAATATTCAAATTTATCAGAATCAAGAGAAAGAGCTTTATCGTAAGAAGTCAATGCTTCAGCATAGCGCTGTAATTTTACAAAGACATTACCACGATTAAACCAAGCTTCACTTAAATCAGAATTCAGAGAAATAGCTTTTTCAAAAATGGCTAAAGCTCGATCGTACTTACCCTCAGAAAATAGTTTTTCCCCTTGTTTCAAATAATCATCAGCGACCGTAGTAGTTTGTCGATCAGAATATTTTGATTTTTGGGTATTTTCAATAGATTTAGTTTCTGAATTGACAGAATAATTAATTTCTTTAATTGCTTGATGCTTTGCTTCTTGAGTCTCAGAAATAATCATTTGTAGCTGCATCAAAAACTGAGACTTCAAAGTTTCTATTTGTTCAACGGAAGATTTTGAATTTTTCGCTTCTTGACTAATGAACTCAATAGATTTTTTTGCAGCGACTATATGACTTTCTAATTCTGTAACTAATGTTTGAGATTGATTCAAATTTAATTCTAATTCACCGATTTTTTTTAACCGCTGATTAACTTCACCAATCAATTCTTTAATTATCAACCTTCTGACTAACCAAAAAAAGCCAATAGTTACAGGAGGAAATAAAGTTGCAACTAATAATAAAGTATTCAATATAGTGATAGTAGGATTGAGGTTGAGACTAGCTTCATTTTCTGCATCTGTTTGTAAAGCAATTTGGGAAGTAATCTGTGGGAATTGAGAACTCTTTTTAGCAGTAAATTCCACTATTTTTCCCAGCCAACTCTCATTTAAGACCTCTCTAATTTGAGCTATATTTGGAGTCGATAAAGCAGCTATAATTTTAGGAGTGTTAGGAGTTTGACTAAGTAAAATTTCTGGACGACTAATTAATTGAGTAGATGGCAAACTACTAATATTAGTAGAGTCAGTAAAATTGCTATTTTCTTGTGCGTTTATCTGAGGGTAGGAATTAATATCAGGATTAGCTTTTGCTTCAGCAGTTAAATTTTGGGAACTGAGAGCAGCAAGGGTTAAGACTGCTGTTTTAGAAATACGCATATTTTGCCTATTTATCTATATATATTAGTTTTTATTGGAACAGATTCTATTTAAGTACAGGTGCAGTTTTTTATTTCTGTGGAGGAGAAAAATTGACTACCTGAGTTAACGATAGAGTCTACTTGCCTATTACAAGAGTTTATTGTACTAACCCGGAAATTTATTTACCTAGAATTCAGTACATAAAATCAGTTAAGTTTATCAAAATTACTGGAAGTAATCAATTTTCAACTGGTAAGCTCCTACGCAGTTAAATTTAATAAACTGTATTGCTTTTATCGCAGAAGTAAAAAGGAAAAAAGCATTTCTATCATGTCCGGTTGAATACTGATAAATAAATGATGGAGGCGTCAAGAGTCAGAAGGGAAGAAAGAAGCAAGAATCAAAAAGCAAGAAAGAAGAATAAAAAATAAATAGGAGGAAAAAGAGAAAGTTTTTTTTCTCACTAATTATTCGGATATGATATTAGTTATCTAACAGAGAAGGAAGAAGGTTAATTATTCATATTCCGTTGTTTATACTATTCCATTTAAGTACAGGTGCAGTTTTTGATTTCTGTAGAGGAGAAAAATTGACTACCTGAGTTAACCATAGAGTCTACTTGCTTATTACAAGAGTTTATTCTACTAACCCGGAAATTTATTTACCCAGAATTCAGTACATAAAATTAGTTAAAGTCATCAAATTTCAACTGGTAAGCTCCTACGCAGTTAAATTTAATAAACAGTATTGCTTTTATTGCATAAGTAAAAAGGAAAAAGACATTTATACCATGTCCGGTTGAATACTTATAAATAAATGATGGAGGAGTCAGTCCTCAGTCCTCAGGAGGGAAGAAAGAAGCAAGAATAAAAAAGCAAGAAAGAAGAATAAAAAATAAATAGGAGGAAAAAGAGAAAGTTTTTTTTCTCACTAATTATTCGGATATGATATTAGTTATCTAACAGAGAAGGAAGAAGGTTAATTATTCATATTCCGTTGTTTATACTATTCCATTTAAGTACAGGTGCAGTTTTTGATTTCTGTAGAGGAGAAAAATTGACTACCTGAGTTAACCATAGAGTCTACTTGCTTATTACAAGAGTTTATTCTACTAACCCGGAAATTTATTTACCCAGAATTCAGTACATAAAATTAGTTAAAGTCATCAAATTTCAACTGGTAAGCTACTACGCAGTTAAATTTAATAAACTGTATTGCTTTTATTGCATAAGTAAAAAGGAAAAATACCCTTAGTTATCTAGGAGAGAAGAAAAAAAGTTAATGATTGATATTCCGTTGTTTCTCCTATTCCATTTAAGTACAGGTGCAGTGTTTTATTTCTGTAGAGGAGAAAAATTGACTACCTAAGTTAACTATAGAGTCTACTTGCTTATTACAAGAGTTTATTCTACTAACCCGGAAATTTATTTACTAAATTAGTTGAGGTAATCAAATTTAAACTGCTAATTAGGGTCTGCTGAAAAAGTCTTTTAGCAGGGGTAGGAGATAGGAGACAGGAGACAGGAGAAATGGGAATGAGCGAGGAGCTAGGAGTAAGAATTGTCCCAAGATTGTTCTGCCCAACTATGCGCCTAAAATACGCTCCTTTTTGAGCGTTAATGACTGAAACAGGCGCACTTTTTTTGACCCTAAAAAGGCTAAAATCTTTATATTTCAATCCTTTTAGATTAGATCGGTAAGCCCTAATTAGATAGGTCTAATTAAACGTTAAAAAAATTGTCGGGGCAGGTTTAACTGAAAGCTTTGACTTCAGCGCTATAGAGTTCTAAAAATCCGCCTTCTAATATTGTGTTTATTTATGTTCATCTACTTAAGTTCCTACACAGTTAAATTTAATCAACAGTATTGCTTTTATAGCAGAAGTCATTTCAGTTATCAGTACCTCTGCAATAAGGAGGCTTGACATAAGGAATATTATCTTTTTTTACCCTCTTAAAAGAGGAGGTTTTAGACCACAAATTATCGGTAAAAATGCATTTAGTTATCTAGGAGAAAAAGGAAAAAGGTTAATTATTCATATTCCGTTGTTTCTCCTACGAAGTTACATAAAAAGATATTCCATAACTCAAAAGTAGTAAGCTCCTACACAAAATTAATTACATATTCTTGACAATTTTTGTCCAGCACTTTTTTGAGATAGTTAAGAAAGCTTGGACAGTTTTCGAGTTTCATCAACTTTAATCCACTCATACTTAATAAATTTCCAAATAATTTCGATTAAGTTGTGCTTGAGTGAGTAAGTTAGACACCAAAATATATCTAAATTTTTTCTTTCCATTCTGATAATTTTTCGCTCATTTTATCCCTCGTATAGATGGAATATCTATCCATAACTACAGAGCAAGAGTTTAGCTAGATATTGACTAAACTTATTTCAAAATTTATGACAATTTTACTTTCAATTACTCCCTGATGTATTTCGGAATTTAGTTGATTTTCACATCATACATAGAGCTGCTGTCTCTCACTTGAGGAAATTTACTTTGCAAACTTATTCTTTTTAAAAGTTTTTTCGTCTCCGTATTTAATTATCAACATGAATCTCATCTAAATCAGCATTTTGCTTGCTTTTATCTAAAGATATATTTGATGACAAAAATATAAAATTAATTTTGTGTGCTTACTTAATGACAGTTGCTATATTTTTAAGTTTACGTTTCCGCTTATCAGCAAGAACAGGAATAATTAAAATAACTTAGTTACACTCCCATTTGCCCTAACTCAAAATATTTCATGGCAATTGAAAAAAGTTTGCTCTAAATTGTGATAATTTATAATTCAGGAATAATAATAAGTACTGATGCCAAATTATTTGTATATAATTTCATCTCTAAGTCTGACAGAGTGAGAAGTTAGTGCATGATTAATTTTGCTTAAGTACTTGATTTAGGAATTAGAAGACATGGTTTCATCAAATTAATTTGAAATGTTTATTATCTATTTTTTCTATATTGGTAACTATTTTAATTTATTAGTGACAAATATAAGGCTTTATTTTGAGTTTTACAGACATCAAAATAAGGTTTTTGAATCACTTTGATTATCTTTTCTGTAGTGGGTTTAATACCCCACGGTCATTTCAGTTATCAGTTATCAGTACCTCCTATTAAAGTCAGAGGCTTGAAATAGCGTTTCTGCAGGAAAAAACCTTGTACAGTTCACTATTTCCTGTTCCCTATTCCTTATTCCCTAGCGCGTAGCGCTATATAAACCGAACTTATAATTCACTTTAAAAATGTCACAAATAGTTTCAAACTTTAAATGTTAAATAATTTCCTGAAATTACTATAGCATCAAAGTTTTGAGCTTCTATAAAATCTTAATGCATGACTTTTGACTTTTGAATTCCGTGAAACGGTATTAGTATTACTTCAAAATTAATATTAGATTAAATGCTCATCAATCATTGTCCTCAAGTTACCGTTTGTTTACCTACTTATAACTCTGGAGAATTTCTAACTCAAGCAATAGATAGTGTTCTTCAACAGACATTTACAGATTTTGAGTTAATTATTTCTGATGATTGTTCTACCGATAATACTCCAGAAATTATTAGAAGTTATCTCCAGAAAGATAACAGAATTAGATACTTGAGAAATTCAAAAAATTTAGGACTGTTTACTAATTGGAATCAATGCTTAGAAAGTGCTAATGGTGAATATATTACTATCTTTGCTCAGGATGATGTAATGTTGCCAAAAAATTTAGAGCAAAAGGTAAAAATTTTGGATAAATACCAAAATATAGGTTTAGTTACCTCATCTGTTATGGTGGTTGACGCTAATAATAATTATCTCAATTGGAACTGGGCAAATTATGCTGAGGATAAATTTGTAAATGGTAAGGAATGGGTGAGGAATATTTTGGGAGAAGCTAATCCTATTTGTTGCCCATTTGTATTAATGAGAAGACAGGTTTTAGAGAAAGTTGGTGGGAAATTTAATGAGAATTATGCTTATGCTGCGGATTTAGAATTATGGTTAAGAATTGCTTTGGTTGCTGACTTATATTTTGTCAAAGAAATATTGGGATATTATCGATGGCATGAAGGAAATAAAACTCATAGTTTTGATGATTTTTATCAGGTGAAAGAACATTTACAAATTTCTAGCGATTTAATTGATAGTTTAAATTTATCTGACCCAGAATTAAATGATTGGGAAAGTGAAGTGTTAGCTCGAACTGTTAAATGGGTGAGTTATTATCGAATTTATCATTATTTGGAAAAGGGAAATTTTAATGAGGCATTTAAGTTATGCGAGTTACTGGAAAATTGGCGGAGCAAATCGGGAAAATTAAGTATTTCTGTGCAGGAGTTAGGCACTAGAATACAAAAAATTTTACAAGCAAATTCTCGCCTAAAGTTTGAGGTAGATGAATATAAGGAATGGGTGAAAAATATTGAGAAAAAAAATTCGGTTTTAGAAATGAAAATTGATCGGTTAAATGATGAAAAAAAATGGCTAGAATCTCAAATTAAAGCTTGGATGCAAACTGCACAAAAATATTATCAAGAAAATAGGAAATAGGAGAGTGTTTAACAATTAATAATTAATAATTAATAATTAATAATTACCTCTTCTTTTCAAGGAGAGGATTGACTAATCATGAAAATTTTTTCTTGTTTCTCCTTTAAAGGAGAGGCTTTAAACCTTAATTATTCGGTAAGGGAGTGGGGGAAATTTATTGTCACGCTTAGAAAAATTGTATCCTTTGAAATTTCGTACATCTTGCTAGAATTAGTTAAGCAAAAATATAGAGTTGTAAATATTCTCTGATGACAAAGTAAAACTCAGACAAAGCAATATTTTTTCCTCTTCCTTCTTCCTTTTTCTTTCTTCCTTTTTCTTTCTTCAGCTTAAAATTTAGACAAAGCAATATTTTTCCCTCTTCCTTCTTCTTTCTTCAGCTTAAAATTTAGGCAAAGCAATATTTTTCCCTCTTCCTTCTTCCCTCTTCCTTCTTTCTTCTTCAGCTTAAAATTTAGACAAAGCAATATTTTTCCCTTTTCCTTCTTCCTTCTTTCTTCTTCAACTTAAAATTCAG
>JAXHSW010000307.1:0-7506 GCA_034190295.1 Cyanobacteriota bacterium
ACACTTCCCACACCTCCCACACCTCCCAGACTTACCACACTTCCCACACTTCCCACACCTCCCACACCTCCCAGACTTACCACACTTCCCACACTTCCCACACTTCCCACACCTCCCACAGTCATATAGCGGACAATAGCTAATAGTGAAAAAAAGTGGACTGTATTCGATTCATCATCAGTCTATTTCCTAAGCACTATGGCTTATATATTTAATACCATTTTGAAAAAAGAATGTTACAAATAATAGGGGAAATTAAAAGATTTTACAGGAGATCTCCCTTTGACTAAAAATATAACTTATGACCTAATAAATGATATTGAAGCTATTGATTCTGACTACTGACTCCTAACAAATAACCTAGCTATTTATAGCAAATATTTATAAAATTGGTATAAAATATCTTTGCTTTACAAGCTAATGGTCAGGAGTTTTTTTTGCTCTAGAAATTAAATTAATCAAGAAAAAAGAACATCGGCTTTAAAAATCCCTATTATTTACTGGTATGCAATATTTTGAGTTGAGACACTATCTAAAATCTAAAACTTGAAAGCTAGGACTTAACGAAGTCAAAAGTCAGAAGTTGTTTTTGTAATGGGGATTTAAACTAGCTATTAGCTTTTCGGTCCGGAATGCTGCGCAAACAGCATTTAGCTAGCCTCTTACAGAGGAACTGCGGACTTCAGCTAAAAATCCGAGGGTTTAAGTCCCCCACTATATTTGAAAAAATTAGTGGTGCACCTTTTATGGAGGGAAAGAATCCCCCATTATACACCTTGAAAAGCTGATTGCTGACTGCTGACTGCTGACTGCTGCTTCAACCCCCCTCCAAAAACCCGATCGCCATTTCCTGGCAGGGTTGCGCGACCCAATCCTGTTTGATAAAGCTAAAGATAGGTATTTAATTAAATGTATAGATAACAGGAAACAGAAGTTTAAATATTAAAATTTTGTATGTATGAAGCTATTTAAAAAACCATCAGAAGAAACACAATCAACTCCAAAAACTATTTCTGACAATAGTAATGAAACAGGTTTAGGAACTTTTGGTGGTGTCTATACCCCCTCAATTTTGACAATTTTGGGTGTAATTATGTACCTCCGCTTTGGGTGGGTAGTAGGTAATGTTGGTTTATTGGGGACTCTGGCCATCGTCACTTTGTCCACAGGAATTACCCTTCTCACTTCTTTGTCAGTCAGCGCGATCGCTACAGATCGAATAGTCAAAGGAGGAGGTGCCTACTATATGATTAGTCGGTCTTTAGGTATTGAAACAGGTGGTGCAGTAGGAATACCCCTATACTTTGCCCAAGCTCTATCAGTAGCTCTTTATACTATTGGTTTTGCAGAAAGCTTAGTAGATGCTTTTGGTGGCCTTAACCAACTATATGTAGCTCTGATTACAACTATAGCAGTGGCAGTCTTAGCCATAACTTCGGCAGAAATTGCTATTAAGGCCCAGTATTTTATTATGGCTGCAATAGTTCTATCTCTAGTCTCATTTGCATTTGGACAGCCCCTTGAGGCAACAAACATAGAATTGTGGGGAGCTTCGGATAGACTATCAGAACCATTTTGGACAGTTTTTGCGGTGTTTTTTCCAGCCGTAACGGGTATTATGGCCGGGGTGAGTATGTCTGGAGACTTGCGAGAACCTAGCCGTTCTATTCCTGTGGGTACTTTGGCTGCTGTTGGTACGGGGTATTTAGTATATATGGTACTACCAATTATCCTGGCTATGCGGGCGGATGCTACTACTTTAATGGAAGAACCTCTGGTGATGAAAGAAATGGCTCTTTGGGGGCCAGCAATTTTGTTGGGAGTTTGGGGGGCTACTCTTTCAAGCGCTATTGGTAGTATTCTGGGAGCGCCAAGGGTTTTACAAGCTTTAGCAAGGGATGGAGTTTTACCTAGTTGGTTGTCTTTTCTAGGTAATGGTAATGGGCCAAATGATGAACCCAGGATTGGTACAGCAGTAACTTTATTTGTCGCTACTGCTACGGTTTGTATTGGCGACCTGAATATTATTGCCCCAGTGCTGACAATGTTTTTTTTGACAACCTATATGGTTTTAAATGTTTCAGCAGGTATAGAAGGCTTTTTACAAAGCCCCTCTTTCCGTCCTACATTTAAAGTCCATTGGTCATTATCAATGTTGGGAGCGCTTGGTTGTCTGGCAGTGATGTTTTTGATTAATGCTGTGGCTACGGTTATTGCAGCTTTGATAGTGCTGGCAATATTTATCTGGCTACAGCGACGGGAGTTAGAGACAACTTGGGGAGATGCTAGACGGGGAATATGGATGGCGTTGGTGCGGGAAGGAATTCTGCAATTAGGTGAGGAGGATACTAAGAATTGGCGGCCACATATTTTAGTTTTGTCTGGGATAGCGAAAAAACGCTGGTTGTTGATTCAGTTTGCAGATGACCTGACTCATAACCGAGGTATGATTACTATTTGTAGTGTTTTGCCTAGTGCGTCTCGTGATGTGTCTCAGCAAAGTGATATGCAGGATACGATTCGCGAGTATTTGGACAAACGAGGGGTACAAGCTCTGGTGCGGGTAGTCACTGCTACAGATTTTTTTGATGGCGCTAAACTTTTAGTGGAAACTTATGGCATTGGGCCACTTACGCCAAATACTGTTGTACTTGGAGATAGTCAGGAACCTTCAAGGCGCGATCGCTACTGTCAGTTGATTAGTCATATTCATAAGGCTAAGAAAAATGTAGTGATTTTTCAAGAAGACAGCGAGCGTGGTTTTGGTGAATATCGTCGAATTGATGTCTGGTGGGGGGGTTTACAAAATAATGGTGGCTTAATGTTACTTCTTGCATATTTGTTACGCACAGATATTGGTTGGCGTAATGCTGAAATTTATTTGAAACTGGTAGTACCCGAACAAGGAGCTGTTCAACCAACTCAAGCTAATGTCGATCGTGTGATTCGAAATTTACGGATTCGCGTTGTATCTCAAGTTTTGGTTTCTAATGGTCGTCCTTTCTATGACATCTTGCATGAGTCTTCTGAAAATGCTGACTTGATTTTTCTGGGTATTCGGACTCCAGGGGAGAATTTTACTGAGTATTATGAGGATTTACAGTCCAAAACTGCTAATCTTCCTAGTACGGTATTTGTTCTGGCAGCACCAGGTTTTTCTTATGGTGAGGTTCTCAGCGATCGCTAATTTTTATTAGATATTTCCACCAAAACAGGGAACACCGGAGCTGGGATAAATAATTGACAATTTATAGATAATAATTAATTGCTTTTCTTTTTAATTATTGGAGATGTCTAATACCAATTCTCATGCATTAATTTTATGCTTAGGTAAAACTTCAGTTATTAAGTAATTAGTAAGCATTTCCTCCCGACTGCTGCGCAAACAGCGGTCAGCTATCAGCTATCAGCTATTAATTCATTGCCTTTATAGCAGGAATTAGTATTGATAAATTTAAATATAATTCAAAGTATTGGAAAAAAACTAACCTTGACCTTAGCAATGTATATTAATTATTTATGAAACAGCTAAAAGCTGACTGTGAGCTAGCTGAATGCTTACCTTGACTTTACCAATTTTCGGTAAATTAATCTTATTTCCTTCAATAAAATTTTGTTTGATTTGAGGATAAGTAAAACTACGATAACGACCCTTTCCTTTAAATCTTGGTTTGCCTAATCGAAAAATTGTGGTTGAAAACCTCCCCTCGATCGGGAATAATAAATAAAAAAATTCCTTTGAGTCAATCCTATCCGTTTTCAATAATTATTAATTATTAATTATTAATTATTAATTATTGAAGCCCATTTTTATCTGCTTTCAAGCATCTTTCAAAAGCTAGTTTTACCAAAAAATGAGGTCCACGCGCCTCCCCTTTTAAGGGGATGAAAAAATATTCAGTTCAATATTTCAAGCCAGAGGCAATAGTTGTCGGTACTGATAACTGATAACTGATAACTGATAACTGAAATGACCCGTTTAATACAATCTTGCAATACTTGAGAATGAATTAGCTTGTACTCCCGAAATTTATCTTTAGTATTGACCAAATCTTTTTTTTGAGAGTAATAATCCGGGTTATTTCTTAGTTGAGGAATTGGCATTATTAAAGGGCAAGCATTAACCGGACAGCGATTTTCTGACCACCACGAAAACCGCTCACCCAACCGATAGTTGTACTGCCGACGCAACAAGTCCAGCCATAGTTCTATGGTAGATACTTGTTCTTTATTTGGCTTTAATTTGTACTGATAAGCCGTCCGCATTACTATAAACACAAGGTTCGATCGTTGTTATGATAACATCAACTTTCTCCTCTTGAGCAAAAAGCAATATTTGTCAATTAATGGGACATTGAACCCCATTAATTTACCGCCGATTCATCCGCCAAATCAGAGATTATGGCGCGAAGCTTCTCGACGATGTAGCTAAAATATCACTTTTAACTTTTAACTTTTGACTTCTAACTTTTGACTTTTGACTTTTGACTTCTTCCTTTTACCCCTAATCGTAGTCTAATCTAGAGCTGTCACTATATAGCTATAACAATGACAAATATACCTCCGAAGCCACCTTCACGGTCAAGACCAGTGGAACGTGATGAGTGGATTGCAATATTTGTAGCCTTAGCGACTCTTGGCAGTGTATTTTTCTGGACAACGACTCAAGGAAATAATGGGTTTAATCTATTCTCTAAACCTATTCTTTCTTCACCTGAATCTGAAGCAGTTGATAGTCCAGATACTAATACAGAGAAGTCAATCTTTAGCTTAGGCACACCACAACTTAATACCCTGACTGGCAAACCAGCATCAAATTTTGGTCAAGCACTTTCTTCTTCTGAAGAGTTAGAAACAAGTTTGGCTACTCTGACTCCTATTACTGATACTTTTGAGCAGTTAGAGACAAGTGTTAAAGGTTTGGATCGAGCCAATACTGAGGCTGAGACAACACTAGAATTAGCTAAATCTCCAAAAGCTCCACAAGTTGGAAAGGGTTTGGCCACATTAGGTATTGGAAGTATGTTATCTGGATCTCCAATGGCAACTCCATCTTTACCTTTGGCTCCCCCTATTTCTAGTTTAACAACAGAGTCACCCACGGCAACTTCTCCTTCTCCAGAGGAGGTAACTTTTGAGTCACCAGGGGTAGGTGAAACGGCAACTTCTCCTTCTCCAGAGGCCACTTCTGAGTCGCCAGGGGTAAGTGAAATAGCAACTTCTTCTTCTCCAGAGGTAGAAAATACTGACTCACCCACCGCAACTTCTCCTTCTCCAGAGCAGGCCACTTCTGAGATTCCGTTAGTGGGTACAGCAGCACCATCTCCTGAAACATCTCTTACTGACAAAATTAAATTTTCTGATGTTCCAGATAATTTTTGGGCCAGTAATTTCATTCAACCTTTGAGAGAACGTGACGTTATTGCTAAGGTTGATAACGATAAATTCGAGCCAGATAAACCTGTAACGCGAGCTGAATTTGCTACTCAAATTCCTAAAGTATTTGAGGAAAAATCAACAGAAAGTTCTGTTAACTATGAGGATGTACCAGCAGATTCACCAGCTCAAAAAGAAATTCAAACAGCTACTAAATCTGGTTTTTTGAGTGGGTATCCAGGAAATATTTTTCGTCCAGAACAAGAAGTACCAAGATTACAGGTATTAGTTGCTTTAGCTAGTGGTTTAAATCTGGAAATTCCATCAAATCCCGATAAGGTTTTAAGTATTTATAAAGACAAAGAAAAAATACCTGATTGGGCTAAGAAAAAAGTTGCAGCAGCTACTGCTACTGGATTGGTAGTAAATCATCCAGATGTAACAATTTTGAATCCAAATAAACCTGCTACTCGTGCTGAAGTTACGGCTATGTTTTATCAGGCTTTAGTAAGATTGGGAAGGGTAGAGGAGGTTTCATCTAAATATATTGTGACTCCAAAAAATTAAAATTGGCTGTCTTTTTTGATGAACTGTTTTTCTCTAAATATTTACCCTAAATAATCAATGTCTAAAACACCCGGTTTCTCCTAGAGACCGGGTTGCTAAATTAGGTAAGCATTTCCTGCTAATAGCTGAATGCTTATGATAACTGATAACTGAAATTACCTTCCCCAAAATTAATAGCTGATAGCTAATAGCTGACGGCTGTTTGCGCAGCAGTCCGGAGGAAATGCTTACGTATTGCTGACAACTATCTCTCTTATCAAACTATGACAATTAAACTAGAAAAAATAGTTCCTTGGGGTCGAAATCTTGACGAATATATTTCTATGTTCGACCTTACTTCAGAAGAGAAGAAATTAAAAATTATTGACTGTGCAGCAGGACCTTCAAGTTTTAATTATGAAATGACTTTTCAAAGATATAACGTCATTTCCTGCGACCCAATATATCAGTTTAATGCTGATGAAATTTCTCAACGTATTCAGGCAACTTCTCAAAATATTATTGACCAAGTAAAGGCAAATTATGATACTTTTGTTTGGCAAAATCTACAGTCGCCAGAAAATCTACTAAAAGTTAGAATGGCAACAATGGAAAAATTTTTATTAGACTTTTCTGATGGTTGTCGGCAAAAACGTTATTTAACTGCTGAATTGCCGAAACTGCCTTTTGATCATCACAGATTTGATTTGGCTTTATGCAGCCATTTTCTATTTTTATATTCCGATCGTCTCTCAGCAGAATTTCATCTAGAATCGATTTTAGAAATGTGTCGAGTTGCCAAACAAGTACGAATTTTTCCTTTGGTTAAACTTTCTGGAGAAATCTCACCATTATTAACGTTAATAATTGAAAAATTAACAACTCAAGGATATAAAGCGGAAATTAAACAAGTAGTTTATGAATTTCAGAAAGGAGGTAATCAAATGTTGCAAATATTTGTTTGAAGAAGGAAGAAGGAAGGACTGAATTTTTGAGTAGGGGAGCGGGTTCAGTAGGACACGGAGAGGGGGAGAGGGGGAGAGGGGGAGTGGGGGAGCGGGGGAGAAGTAAACACAAGAACCATTAAGATTAACTTGGCTCAAATTAGCCCAAAAATTATTCTACCTGTGTTAATTACTTAATAACTGAAGCGCTACCTAAGCATAGTATTACCTAAATAACACGGGAGCATGAAAGCCATCGTCTTTTAAGCGATGGATGAAAGGCGAGGAGTCGGATTTTAATCCGAAGTATTTTTTTTTACCAAAAAGCTAACTTGAAGGTCCCCCGTGTTTGAACCGGGAAATGAAAACAAGGGAGTTGTTTCGACTAGACAACTTTAGTTGCCCTCTGTTACTATGATCGACAATAACTTTTCGGTCTGCCCGTTTCCAATGTACTCTTGTCATCAAGTTTTAGTAGGTAAAAATCCTGAATTAATTGCTATCTTAACATTCTTGTGCGAACAGTCTCACAAGCTAACTAACATGGGAATATATTATGCCAGACAACTATATTTTAAGTCTCACAAAACTCTGGGTAAGTATGACGCAGGAATTGGTCTACAAAAAGAACAATCACTAT
>JAXHSW010000308.1:0-7232 GCA_034190295.1 Cyanobacteriota bacterium
CAGGAGAGAAAATTGCTTATGGATAGTCAACGACCTGCCGCTCCGCGTCTACGCTCCCCCAAACAATTTTGAGCACCGCGGGTGACGGTGGGGTATTAAACCCATAAGGGAAATGATAATATAATAATATAATAATATAATAATATAATATTTGAATGGCCAATTCTCTCGTTCTAGCAAGCTACTACCCAACACATAGCGCTATAACTCATTTTGATGGCATTGTAAGTACGCGCCAGACAATAAAACCTGCAAATAAAACATAACCTGCCACTCCTACCCAGTCTTGCCAACTTCCAGATAATTGACTTTCCATAATTTAACTTCCTATTAATTTTGACTTAGATTATCATAATTATTTATTGGTAAAAAATCTAAAAATTAATTAAAAAGCTCACACTCTCAATATTCTCTCCCAAAACTGAAATAGCAGTCAGCACCTCAGCGGTCAGCTATCAGCTTCTCTGGCGTGTATAATTGGGGTTATAGTCCACCAGAAAAGGCGCACCACGCGTTTTTTCGCTCCTCTTGTGGGGGACGTCGAACCCTGGGATTTTTAGCTGATAGCTAAATGCTTCTTGCGCAGCATGACGATCGCGAAAAGCTAATAGCTAGTTAAACCAAAGCTTTTAGCGTGCTGAATGCTGAATGCTGAATGCTGAATGCTGAAATGCTGATAGCTAATTAATCACTCAAAACTTGCAAAATATTGCCAACCGCTACACCCCCATCACTATCAACAGTTGCCAAAACACCTGTGTGAGCGTGACCGAATTTTTCTTTCAATACCGATAATAAAGGAATATCGCGATCGCCTGTTTCTGGGTCAACTTCAATATTCATACACCGCCCAATTTTAGCAGTAACAGTAATTTGAGCATTACCCAAGCGCAACTGTTTTCCTACTAAGTCAAACTCTGACCAAGCATCCATTCCATCCACTACCAGATTAGGGCGAAACCTCCGTATATCTAATATCTTGCCTGCTTTTTCTCCTAAATCATCTATTGTTGCCTGACTAATAATAGAAATATGTACAATTTCGCGGTCGGGATAACGAGTTGTCTTGCCATTTCCCACTAACTGCACGGGAGCTTTTTGAGGATGACGCGCTCCTTTATTCGGTGTGAGAGTGTTCAAATAATCTGTGAAAAAAGCACTAATGCGATCGCGTTCCTCAGATAAACCTATATTTGCCTTCAGCAACTCAACCCCCTGACGTCGCACAGTCAAAAATCCAGTTTCTGAGTCAAACTCACAATTCAAAGCAGCTAACCCAGGCCAGTCATTTTGTACTGCAAAATGCTTTTTACTCATCCAAGGTATAATTTCTGGTCTTGTAGGGCGATCGGAGTCGAGAAACATCAAAGCAAAAGAGCGATCGCCTTTAACGCCATATCCTGAAGTGAGGAAAAAATCCTGGCAATTTTTAGGTGTTAACCCTTTGATTGGGTGAATAAATAACTGTTTAACTGTTGCTAATTTCATGTGCTCAGACCAAGATATGTTTTCTTGAGTAGGGGAGTTGAGACCCACCCCTAACCCCTCCCAGGAGGGGAAGAGGGGAGTGGTCATTTCAGTTATCAGTTATCAGTACCTCCGACTAAAGCTGGAGGCGCGCGAAAATACGCTCACTGAATATTTTTTCATCCCCTTAAAAGGGGAGGCGCGTGGACCTCATTTTTTGGTAAACATGGGAAAAAAATTAGGCACCTATCTGTTGGGTTTGCTGGCGCTTAACCCAACCTACTATATGATAAGTTTATATCATTTGCGTTTTCCTGTTCCCTAATATCATGTCTCTTTAAATAACCACTTCGGAAAAATTTAGGGAGTAGGGAGTAGGGAGTAGGGAGTAGGGAACAAGGAGAAATTTGAAGAATATTCTCTCTCAAAAGAAGAATATTTTTATTATGGCGTTCTTAATGAGACTTGATATAAAACCTAGAATTTTGTACCTCATGCTTTTTGGGAATTACTATTGCTATATTACTAAAATATTCTATCAAAATAATACCTAAAAAAATTGAATCATAATTCTCATCGTTATTTACAAAAAGAGTGGAAATGCACTCAAGTAGGACTATTACTGTTTCCTATATTACCAACTATAGGTGCATTAACTCTAATTTTTGCAGTCATTAGTACTTGGCAACAAAAATGGCGCAGCATTATTCATCGTCCCCACAATATAGCTTTAGCTGGTCTTGCTGTCTGGTTAGCGATCGCTACATTTTTTGCATTAGACCGTCAGGAAGCATTTTTAGGTTTGGCTAATTTATTACCATTTTTTGGAGTATTTGCTGCTTTTAGTAATCTTATTCAAACTCCATCCCAACTGCGACGACTTTCTTGGGTAATGGTATTCTCTTCAGTACCTGTAGTCATTTTAGGTTTCGGACAATTATTTTTGGGTTTGTCTGGCCCCTTGAGTTTACAAATTATTTTAGGTTGGGTTCTTGCACCACAAGGCAACCCTCCGGGGAGAATGGCTTCAGTATTTATGTATGCTAATATTCTCGCATTTTATTTGACGGTTGTATTTATTCTAGGGTTGGGGTTGTGGATTGAAAAATGGAAATTTTTATTTGGAAACAGGGTGACGACAGAGAGCGCACACTCAAAACAGAAAATGGGTCGCTTCAATATTTTTCATGGAGAGTCGCCTCAAGAATTTGTTTTTTTGACAGTGGCAATAATTAGTAATGGCATTGCTTTGGTCTTGACAAACTCCCGCAATGCTTGGGGGTTAGTGGTATTTGCTGGTCTTGCTTATGCTATTTATCTAGGTTGGCATTGGTTAGTGTGGTTAGTAATGACAGCAGTGGCAACTGTATTTGGAGCTGCTTTTGCTCCTGCACCTTTGCAGCAATGGTTACGAAAAATTGTTCCGGAATACTTTTGGGCACGACTGACGGATCGAGATTTTGACAGACCTGTTGCCATTCTACGCAGCACCCAATGGAGGTTTGCTTGGAATATGACTTTAGAAAAGCCTTGGAGTGGTTGGGGTTTGCGGAATTTTACTCCTTTGTATGAAGCACAGATGCAAATGTGGCTTGGTCATCCTCACAATTTATTCTTGATGCTAACGGCAGAAACTGGAATTCCTGCTGCTTTGTTTTTGTTTGGTTGGGTTGGTTGGATATTGGCAAAGGCAGTATTGTTATTAATGAATTGGTCATCAATTTATTCCAGAGGAGACCGTTTCATATTTTTTAGTTATTTAGTAGCTTTTGCTGCTTGTACTATATTTAATATGTTTGATGTGAGTTTGTTTGATTTACGAGTTAATACAATAGGATGGTTACTTTTAGCTGCAATTTGTGGAAGTAGAAAGAAGGAAGAAGGAAGAATTTATTAATGGATAATTGATAATTACCTCTGTTTCAAACCGTTACGGAATTGAATATAAGGAAATAGTATTAATGGATAGTGGATAATGAAAGAATTCTCGCTCCTATCTAATTTTCTAACTTTCGCTCCTCTTTAATTATCAATTATCAATTGTCAATTATTTATTGGTAAAGGGAGGCTTCAAGGCGCGAATTATTTAATTATTAATTATTAATTATTCGGTAAGACTAACACACCCTATATGATTTGATATTTATAGGACTTACGCTTTATGATAAAATTATCAGATACATCTATATAACGAATAAAACTAGCCATGAACACAGAGACATCTCAGCAAAAATCTCTTCCTAACTGGGAAGAATTACTACAGGTTTCCCAACAAAATACTACGGCATTTTATTGAGTAGGGGAGTAGGTAGGGAGGTTGCATAAGGGCGTCCGTACAGGGAGAAGTAAAAATAAGAATAATTAACATTAAACTGAGCTGCTAATTAGTAAAAAAGTTATTCGAGCTGTGTTAATTACTTAATAACTGAAGTTGTCCTCAAGTATAGCGTTAATGCGTGGGAATTGGTATTATACAAAAAAAATTAGGAGCTACTCTGCCAATATTTACTAATAAAACTATCAATAAGTCTTAGATAAAATAATGAGTGAAGAAAACGAACAAGATATTTTGCAAAAATTAGAAACAGGCATTCCTGGATTTGATGTAATTTCTCTAGGGGGAATTCCCGAAAATCGAGTAACTTTAGTTTCTGGCACTGCGGGGAGCGGTAAGACAGTTTTCGCTTGTCAGTTTCTTGCAGAAGGGGTTAAACGAGGAGAACCAGGAATTTTTATTACTTTTGAAGACTCTCCTAAAGCTATTAGAAAAAATATGTGGGGTTTCGGTTGGAATATTAAGTTATGGGAGGAGCAAAATAAATGGGCTTTTGTGGATGTTTCTCCTGAACCTGGACAACAAATTATTAATGGTGAATATGACATAGAAGTATTGTTAGCCAGGATTGAATATGCTATTAAAAAATACCAGGGTAAACGGGTAGTAATGGATTCTCTAAGTACGATTTTTAATCAACTTGGAAATAGTCTTCAAATCCGTAGTAATTTGTATACTATTTCTCATACTTTAAGAGAATTAAATGTCACCACAATTATTACTGCCGAACGTAACTCAGAATACGGTGATATTAGTCGTTATGGTATAGAAGGATTTGTTGCTGATGATGTTGTAATTATGCGTAATGTATTAGTAGAAGAAAAGCGCCATCGGACTATAGAAATCCTTAAATATAGAGGGGTAAATCATCAATATGGAGAGTTTCCTTTTACTATTCTTTCTCAAAGAGGTATTGTGATTATTCCACCTTCACCTACTCAAGAAATACGGACAAATAACGAGAAGGTTGATAGTAGAATTACTTCTGGAAATAAGGAAGTAGATAGAATGTGTGGTGGTGGCTTTTTCCGTAATTCTATTATTTTAATATCTGGGGCAACTGGCACGGGTAAAACTTTAATTGCGACAAGTTTTCTCGTTGCCGGAGTTGCCGAAGGAAAACGATGTTTATTATTTGCCTTTGATGAAACTGAGGAACAAATTTATCGAAATGCTAGAGGTTGGGGCAAAGATTTTACCACGATGGAATGGGAAAAAAATCTCAAAATTATTTGTCTAAAACCAGAGCTTAATACTTTAGAAAATCATTTCCTCAAAATCAAAGAAATGATTGAATATTTTCAACCAGAGCTGGTGGTAGTAGATAGTTTATCTTCTCTAGAAAGAATTTCTACTATTAAAGGATTTAGAGAATTAATTATTGCTGTTACTTCTGTAATTAAATTACAAGGAATTGCGGCAATGTTTACTTCTAATACTGCTACTATAAGTGGGGGTGCTTCGATTACAGAAGAGTTAATTTCTACTGTCAGTGATTCGATTATTTGGCTAAGATATGTAGAAATTGAGGGTAAAATTCTACGGGGAATAGCTGTAATGAAAATGCGTGCTTCTCACCATGAAAAAGATATTCGTAAATTCTCTATTGATGGAGAAGGAATGCACATTCACGAACCTTTCCGTAGTATTACTGGCATTTTGATTAATACTCCTATGGATTTATCAAAAAGAGGGTTTATTTAAGCTTTAACTTTTGATAAAAAAGAAAGGAAGTAGAACAGTAATAATAAAGCTAGTAGTAGGGCTTTAGCCCTGACAATACTGAGTATTACCCAGGCTAGTAGTAGGGCTTTAGCCCTGACAATACTGAGTATTACCCAGGCTAGTAGTAGGGCTTTAGCCCTGACAATACTGAGTATTACCCAGGCAGTTTTTCAGGGTCTTTTGCGGTTTATTTAGCTCTCAAAACTCTCTAAATCTCATTCTTTGGAAAAAGTTGCCCACGGCGTAGGATTACGGTAAGCATTTCCTGCGGAATACTTACGGATTAGGGCTAAAGCCCAACTACAAACAAAAACTTTTCAGACATTAATTAGCTATATTTATCCATACTTTTCTCGAATGAATCACTTATATTAGGACACCTATTTTGGGATAGCAATATTAAAATAGAGGTGAATCTAATTAGAGGTAATTTATGGGGCTAGATTTAGTGAGTTGGGTAATACCAAAAGTAGGGGGTTATCTTTTGAAAAAAGCAGGCGATCGCCTCAACCAAACCCTAAATAAAACAGATATAAATAAGGCTATTGAAGCTGGAGAAAAAGCTGTGAAGGTATGGGAAAATCAACTCTCGCCTCAACAGCTTTTGTTTTATTCTGTTAAACCGGATGGTTGGAACGGAGTTAACAAATTTCTGAGTCAATATTTTGAACATTCTGCTGTTTTGACGGAATTAGAAAAGCCATTAATTAATCTAGGCAAGCCAGATATTAATATTTTAATTACCGTATTTCAACAGGAAGCTGAAGCTAAAAATATTCCACTAAATCAATCAAGTTTACAGTCATGGTTAGAGATTTTTATTAATGCTTATTTTCAGCATACTAATACTTATCTTAAATTTCAGGTTGCTAAACAAAATTATTTTGAACAGTTAGCAAATTGGTTTGATGATGTGAAATTTGCTGGAATTTCTGTGCCTGGGCAAGAAGTAGAAAAGTCTGAGAAATTAGCCTATATTTTTGTTATGCCTGATGTGGTAGAAGATATTTCAAAAAGTGCTGGTTTTGAGCGAGATTTTTTATTAGCAGAAACTGGGGGAAAATTGGAAAGAGAGCTTTTTGTAAATACTACTGGCAGAAAATTTTTAGCCTCAGAATTGTTGACTAAAAGTCAGTCACGGAAATTTGTAATATTAGGTGATCCTGGGTCTGGAAAAACAACATTGATGAGTTATTTTGCCGTGATATTGGCTCAGTCGATCCCCCCAACCCCCCTTGGTAAGGGGGGCTATAGTCAGGAAAATACTTTGGTTCAAAAGAGCGATCGCTCCAGGGAATCTTCTTCCCCCCTTTCTAAGGGGGGCCAGGGGGGATCGAAAAATCAAGGTGCAACAATATTAGGTTTAGACCCCAACACCGACTACCTCCCAATTTTAATTAGAATACGAGACTTGGTACGACATCCAGACAAAAGTATTCTCGAATATGCTCGTATATTTGCCGAGAAAACTATGGCGGTTAAAACTTTACCTACAGGATTTTTTGAACATTGGTTAGAAGATGGCAGAGCATTAATATTGTTGGATGGTTTAGATGAAATAGCAGAAGAAGGCAAACGTTATGATGTGGTCAGACGCATTGAGAATTTTTTAGGGCAGTTTGACAGAAACAGTTCCGAAACAGTTGTTAACTGCCTACTACCTCTACTTCAGAATGAGAATTTTATTGTGCGTGGTCGGGCAGCC
>JAXHSW010000309.1:0-7225 GCA_034190295.1 Cyanobacteriota bacterium
AAATTCATTACATCTAATTTAATTAAAGTAGAAAGAGAATTAATATCTGTAATTCTGTTACGACTTAAATAACGCAATATTTTTCCCTATTCCCTCTTCCTTCTTCCCTCTTCCTTCTTTTCTTTTAGAAACGACAAATTGATTGTGGTTAGAGCGGGCAAATTCTGGAAACTGGGTTATTTCGTAAATTCATTACATCTAATTTAATTAAAGTAGAAAGAGAATTAATATCTGTAATTCTGTTACGACTTAAATAACGCCAGATTTTTCCCTCTTCTCTCTTCCCTCTTCCCTCTTCCTTCTTTTCTTTTAGAAACGACAAATTGATTCAGGTTGGAGCGGGCAAATTCTGGAAACTGGATTATTTCGTAAATTCAGTACATCTAATTTAATTAAAGTAGAAAGAGAATTAATATCTGTAATTCTGTTACGACTTAAATCTAGAAAACTAAGATTTGTCAAAGTTGATAAAGAATCAATTTTTTTAATTTGATTGAAAACCAGAATCAGGATTTTCAGATTCCTTAAACGAGAAAGGTTGGAAACTTCAGCAATGTAATTATCGCTCAGATTCAGATAAGTTAGATTAGTGAGGTTAGAAATATCGGAAATGTCACTAATTTGATTGCGATATAAATACAAATTAGTGAGGTTAGTTAAGTTAGATAAGGGCGCAATTTTCCTGAGCTGATTATCGTTAAGATATAAGTGAGTTAAATTGGTTAAATTTACTAGGGGTTTGAGATTTATAACGCGATTAACTCCGAGATTTAGTTCAGTTAATGTTGTTAAGTTGGATAGAGAAGATACATTTTCAATTTGATTAAAAATTAGGCTCAGATGAGTTAATTTAGTTAGATTAGATAGGGGAGATATATTTCTTATTCTATTATCGTCAAGTTCTAGATTAGTTAAATTAGTTAATTTAGACAATTCAGTAATATCTTCAATTTTATTACTCTTGAGAAATAAATGAGTTAAATTCTGAAGATTAGATAGAGGGGATAATTCTTTAATTTGATTAGCATTTAAGGATAGTTTTGTAAGATTTTTCAGGCTGGATATAGGAGCAATATTTATAATATCATTATTATTCAAGGAGATGGCAGAAAGACTAGAAAGTTTTTTGTCTGCTTCAATACAGTCATTCGTTCTGACTTTTTGCAATAGAATTTTAACTGTATATTGAGAAGAGGAAGAAATATTTGTTTGATTTAAACACCATTCTCTAAAGGTAGAAAAATTTTCTGGCGAGGTAGAATTAGCCTTTAAATAAGGTTGCATCAGCAGTATCCCTACCCAAATAGAAATTCCCAAAAAGATTACTTTGAGTCTTTTCATTGCAGTTTCTACTCCAAAATTTTATTGATATTAAAGTAATTATAATCAATTCTATGTGTTGAAAAAACTGTTAAGACATAGCATTTATCTTAAAATATTGGCAGAATACTTACTCCATAAGGTATGGCAACCGCTAGGTTGGTTTTTGACAGTTATTGCCAGCATCTTGCTCGTGTTATGAATCATCATAATTACCCGATGTTCTAACTATAGTGGAGACTGCTATACATTGGAGTCTGATAGAAACGTCAACAGAACAACAAAAAAATAAGAAAGCTGATAGCTGAGTTTTTATATAGAACCCGTTTGACTATTTATTTAGTAAAGATTCAGATGAATTTTTCACAGATAGCGATCGCCACCATAAACCAATACTGATACCTTCGCGATCGAACGCTTGTTTGACTCACAAAGGAAATTCACGCCCCAATACTCACTGTTTGGCATTGCTGAGGAGCGGGATGAATATAAGTGGGTGAAAATATCAGGAACGGGAAAATATAAACGGGCAAGATGCCCATTCCACAAAACTATTAAAATCAGGACTTACGCAAAACATCAAATTATACACCATCTGTAGGGGGTAACACCCGTTCGTTATACTAGATATAGTATTTATGCGTAAGTCCTGAAAATCATCCCGCACCACTGTAGCGCTGTAATTGGAAAATTGTACTAGATTGTTTAACAAAATTTAACTAAATGTAAACTTTGTTACAGAATTAAACATAGTGATATTGAGATGATATAATTGTAATTGTGCAACTAATCATCAATGAACAACTTCGCTTCTTTTGTATTGCCAGCCATCTTAGGACTAATAACTGGAGTTGGTCACGGAATCATTTCCCATAAAGCTGACCTTCCAGTATCTTTGACCAAGCAAGTTTCATTGCCACTACAAATTGGTCAGTTCCCAGAACCACAAAGATAAATTTTTATTAAAAGTATCTGTTCATGTATAAATATCTGAGATACTGAAAGAGTAAGCAATTGAGGAGACTTAGAGCTATGAAATCTCAATACTCTCAGCACTTAGATAATATATCTGGTTTAGATCGAGTTGTAGTAACATTCTTGGTAGCATTTTCTATGTTCATTGTTAGTTATAGTGCCACCCGTGTTTATCTAACTCAATCATCTGAACAAACCCCTCAAGTTAAATCTTCTAATGTTATTCCCCATCCAACTTCTTTGTGGAGTGAACTGGGTCGATAATTTATTCCATCGAAGCGGAGATAATAGTTGATTTTCAACACTCATAAACAAGTTATTTTTCTGAATATAATTTTATATAAGCTGTAACTTTTAACTCTCAAAATGTTACAGCTTCTTATGATTTTAGATTTTATTTAATTCACCAGAAAAGTAGGTTCAACAATGAATAATGAATAATGAATAATGAATAATTAATAATTAACAATTACCTCTTCTTTTCAAGGAGAAAATTCACTAATCATAAAAATTTTTATTTATTATCTCCTTAAAAGAGGAGGCTTTAAACCACAATTATTCGGTAAAATGGCCATTGGCTAAAGCAAAGCTGCCGAAGTACGCCCCTACAGAGTTTTGTTTGTGACGTGAGGTCAGAGTTAGACAACGCAAGATTTTCCTTCTTCCTTCTTCCTTCTTTCTTCTGCTATACCCGTCCATACCTTGCCAAAACCTCACTTCCACCATTCTCCTGACTTGTCAACCAAGCCCACATTTGGTCGCCCAGAGAAAAATGCCACCATTCCTGTTGATGCTGCTGAAACCCCACCGATAACATTACTTCTGCCAATAACTGTCGATGTTGATGATATTTCTGAACTTCCTCATTTTTACTCTCCAAAAAATGATTGGGATAAGAGCGGGGAGACAACTCATCAATAGGAGAACCCATATCAACAGTTTTGTCATTAGCATCTACTAAAGTTACATCCACAGCAGCACCCGTACTATGAGGTGGTGGGGTAGCGGGGTCTAGACTAGGAGCAGCCCAAAACTGATAAACTAACTCTAAAATTTTTTGACGTTTTGCTTCTGTCAGCTCCGGACTATCTAACGTTAAACCTTCAGCTTTTACTGCTTCTACAAAAGTGTAATCTACCATAAATTGTTGTACAGCAATGGGGCGATAAGCATCAAATATTTGGATGTGCCAACTGGGATATTTTTGTTGTAGTTTTGTTTGAGCTGCCATCAAACTATCTAATACTTTTTGACGTAAAAAATAAGGTGAATTTGCTGGAGATAAATGATAAGGTGCGCCTAATTTTTGATAGGGATGGGGTGACTCAGTGGCAAATTTTTCTAAGGGAATTGGGATAAGTGGTTCGTGACATTCTTGGATTTTAATTTTCTGGTATGGTTTCATAATAAATTGGCACCCAGCTATCAGTAGTCAGCTTATTTATATCCCTGATTCTATCAATTAAAAGGTGGTAGCGATCGATAAATTCAGAACAACGTTGTCGAAAAGATTGGGGTAAATCGAGATTTCCTAATTCCGGTTTCCCAAGAAACGATTCCAAAAACAGCGATCGGCAAAATTCAGCGTCAGGAACTCATTGAGTGAGCAAAAAGTTAGGAGTTTGGGCATACAAGCAAAGAAAGATACAGGTACAATTTCCCCCACTCCCCTACTCCATAAGAGGAAACACCAGACACGGGGACGCGGTGACACGGTGACACCCTCGTAATCGCGTCTGGTGTGTCTCCCCCTCTGGTGTGTCCTACTGAACCCCCATCTCCCCCACTCCCTGACCTATCCGTGTATCCGTGCCATAATCCGTGTGAGCCACTCCCCCACTCCCCCACTCCCTGACCTATCCGTGTATCCGTGCCATAATCCGTGTGAGCCACTACTCCCCTGCTGACCAAGGTGTTTGAAACTTAGGATAAAGAGTCAAACCACCATCAATAAATAAAGTTTGCCCAGTAATATAAGACGCTTCATCAGAAGTTAAAAAAGCTGTAACTGCTGCCATTTCTTCTGAAGTTCCTACCCTTCCCATGGGAATATTACTCGCAATTTTTTTTCGTTTTTCTGGGTCTTCTACCCAACTTTTATTAATATCTGTAGCAGTAGCTCCAGGCCCAATAGCATTGATCCTAATTCCTCGGTCTGCATATTCTAAAGCAAGAGTTTTTGTCATATTTTCCATAGCGCCTTTACTCATAGAATAACTAATATATTGAGGACGAGGAATAATTTCATGGACGCTAGAAACATTAATAATTATTCCACCATTCCCTTGTTGTAAAAAATACTTAATTGCTTCCCGCGCGCAGAGATAAGCACCGCGTAAATTCACACTAATAACTTTATCAAAATCATCAGTAGAGACACTCTCAGAATCTTCAGCAATTTGAATACCTGCATTGTTAATCAAGATATCAATACTGCCAAATTCTTTAACAACTTCTCCCACCATTCTGACGACATCTTCTTCTTCAGATACATCTCCCTCTACAGGAAAATCTCGACCGCCACAACCTTTAATCTGATTGCAGAGATCGTCAATCATTTCCTGAGTTTCAGCAACTTTTTCGATATCGTTACGATAGTTAAGAGCTACATTTGCTCCCTCAGCTGCCATCCGGACAGCGATCGCTTGACCAATACCGGAAGTTGCACCTGTGACTAAAACATTTTTTGATTTTAAACCTTTCATTGGAATTCTCCTCAATTTTGGATTTAGCTATCGGGTTTGCTGTTGAATTTAGGAAGATGATTTTTTCGATCGCTACTTAAACGGACATGATATAAGTCTAAATCCAATTTCAAGTCCTTGTATCCGCTAAAAGGTAGATTGTTCAACAATTGAAGCAGCAGTCAGCAGTCAGCAGTCAGCAATCAGCTTATCTGGCGTGTATAATGGGGGATTCTTTCCCCCCATAAAAGGTGCACCACTAATTTTTTCACGCTTAGCGTGGGGGACTTAAACCCTCGGATTTTTAGCTGATAGCTAAATGCTGTTTGCGCAGCATTCCGGACCGAAAAGCTAATAGCTAGTTAATTATTAATTATTAATTATTAATTATTACCTCTCCTTGAAAAGAAGAGAATTGATTCAAAGCAAAATTTTTTTTTATCCTTTAAAGGAGAGGCTTTAAACCTTAATTATTAGGTAAGCGTTTCCTGGTGGAATGCTGCGCAAACAGCAGTTCAGCGGTCAGCATAGTAAATAGACATCTCCTCCAAATGAGGGAGTAGGCAGTAGGCAGTAGGGAGAAAGAATTGATAATTTATGTTTGATAATTGATTTTATTTTTGATTTTTGGAGATGTCTAATAGTAAAGAAAAAAAGAACCTCACCGAATATTCGGCGAGGATCTTAAATGAATTTAGCTATCAGTGAGCTATAGTAACCAGATATTAGTCTAGGTTAGGCATAGATAGTACTGGCTCTGTTTCACGGTCGAGACCTTTCTCAAAACCACCTTCAGCAGCACGAGCGCGTCCCGCGTGCCATAAGTGACCAATTAAGAAGAAAAAGCCAAGAATGAAGTGAGCAGCAGCTAACCAAGCACGAGGGTTAACATAGTTGAACCCGTTAATATCAGTGATAATGCCACCTACGGAGTTGATAGAACCGTTAGGAGCATGAGTCATGTACTCAGCAGCACGACGTACTTGCCAAGGCTGAATATCGTTCTTTAATTTACTCAAGTCGAGACCGTTAGGACCACGAAGAGGCTCTAACCAAGGACCACGGAAGTCCCAAAAACGCATTGTTTCACCACCGAAGATGATTTCACCAGTAGGAGAACGCATCAGGTACTTACCAAGACCAGTTGGACCTTGAGCAGAACCAATATTAGCACCTAACTTTTGGTCGCGGACTAAGAATACAAAAGACTGAGCTTGAGAAGCTTCAGCGTTAGTTGGGCCGTAGAATTCGCTAGGATAAGCTGTGTTGTTAAACCATACGAAACACGCAGCAATCAAACCCATTAAGGATAGAGCGCCTAAACTGTAGGAAAGATAAGCCTCTCCAGACCAGATGAAAGCACGACGTGCCCAACCAAAAGGCTTAGTTAGAATGTGCCAAACACCACCGAAGATACAAATCAGACCGATCCAGATATGACCGCCGATGATATCTTCCATGTTGTTAACACCGATGATCCAGCCTTCACCACCAAAAGGTGCTTTGAGCAGATAACCGAAAATTACAGCAGGATCGAGAGTAGGGTTAGTAATTACCCTGACATCACCGCCACCTGGCGCCCAAGTATCATAGACACCACCGAAGAACATGGCCTTGAATACCAACAACAGCGCACCACAACCTAATAGGATTAAGTGGTAACCGATGATGTTAGTCATCTGGTTCTTATCTTTCCAGTCATATCCAAAGAAAGAAGAATATTCTTCGAGTGTTTCTGGACCACGAACGGCATGATAAATACCGCCTAAACCAAGAACAGCAGATGAAATTAGGTGCAAAACACCTACTACAAAGTATGGAAATATGTCAGTTACCTCGCCACCAGGACCTATACCCCAGCCTAAAGTAGCAACGTGAGGCATTAGGATCAAGCCTTGTTCGTACATTGGCTTTTCTGGTACAAAGTGAGCAACTTCAAATAAAGTCATTGCTCCTGCCCAGAATACGATGAGACCTGCGTGAGCAACGTGAGCGCCTAGCAGTTTACCGGATAAATTGATGAGACGGGCATTTCCAGACCACCAGGCAAAACCGGTGGACTCGATATCGCGACCCCCTCCCATCATGGAAGAATTAGAGAGCGTTACCACGTGGTAGAACCTCCTCAGGGAATATAAAGTTTTGATGTGGTTGATCTTGAGGTGCCATCCATGCTCGGATACCCTCGTTCAACAAAATGTTTTTGGTATAAAATGTTTCAAACTCTGGGTCTTCTGCTGCCCGTA
>JAXHSW010000031.1:0-10034 GCA_034190295.1 Cyanobacteriota bacterium
CAGTCCGCACCGAAAAGCTGACAGCTAATAGCTGTTTGCTCTAAGATTAAGTGATGGACTTTTAACCCATACTTTTAATTCTATAAAGCTGACTGCTGAATGCTGACTGCTGAATGCTTACGAAGTAGGTACTAATGTTTTTAGATAAATTCCTGTTTTACTAGGATTAATAATTCCTTGCTTTAATTGCCTCTTGCTGATGGCTTGTGTTGTATAAACTACAATATTTCTTCCCCTTATTTTATGTTTATATCTAGGAAGACGAGGACGACCATTAAACTTTGATGGATTCTGTCGATAAACTTCGTTCGCTGCTAAAAAAAAATCCAGTTTATATCTAGGATAATCAATATTTGTTGAAATACTTTAACTGGCATTGCTTGATAATCTGATTGAGTAGAGAGTGTTTTTTGTAGGTCATAATAGTGAATATAAGTATTTTAAAAAATCAAATAAAAATTGACGAACTAAATAATTAACATGAATTTAAGAGATTTTTAAAAAAGAAACATAGTCTGTCAATTTCCGGATAAAACCGATAATTTTTTTGAATCCTTACCTCTCAACTAATTTCATAAATCAAGGGGTTAGATTATATTAATATTCGATAATTTAGGATGTTTTATTATTATTTAGTCTGGAATTATTAGCCAATTTAATTGTAGCATTAAATATCAGGTCGAGAGTTATTAAATTTTGTCAAATATTTAGTAGCCCTTGAGTACAAAATCACGAAGATATATGACTATATATATGACTATATTTATGTACAATGTTTATTATACTTGGATAATTATTTAATTAGTGACAATAATCCCATGAGTAATATTTATGTGTTCCACGAAGGCAGAGGAGACAATGGATGGCTTTGGTCTAATGCCTTTGATGGCTCTGAATGGGCAGGCGACCAAAAGCTACCCAATACAGGCATTACTGCGGGTCCATCAGCAGTAGTATACAATGACCAAATCTATGTGTTTCACCAAGGCATGGAAGATAGTGGCTGGCTTTGGTACAATGTTTTTGATGGTTCTGAATGGGCAGGCGACCAAAAAGTACCCGACACAGGCATCAGCGAAGGTCCATCAGCAGTAGTATACAATGACCAAATCTATGTATTTCACCAAGGCAGAGGAGATAGTGGCTGGCTTTGGTATAATGTTTTTGACGGCTCTGAATGGGCAGGCGATACCGAGGTCAAGAGAACAGGAATTACTGCCGATCCATCAGCAGTAGTATACAATGACCAAATCTATGTATTTCACCAAGGTCGAGGAGATAGTGGCTGGCTTTGGTACAATGTTTTTGATGGCTCTGAATGGGCAGGTGATACCGAGGTCAAGAGAACAGGAATTACTGCGGGTCCATCAGCAGCAGTATACAATGACCAAATCTATGTATTTCATCAAGGCCGGGGAGATAGTGGCTGGCTTTGGTACAATGTTTTTGATGGTTCTGAATGGGCAGGCGATACCGAAGCAGGGAAAACTGGTATCACTTCGAGTCCATCAGCAGTAGTATACAATGACCAAATCTATGTATTTCATCAAGGCCGGGGAGATAGTGGCTGGCTTTGGTACAATGTTTTTGATGGTTCTGAATGGGCAGGCGATACTGAGGTGCGGGGAACAGGTCTCACGGACGATCCAGATGCGGTTGTAATGTAGGTAGATATTTGGCGTTGCTGAGTGCTAATGATTTTTAAATTAATATCAATGCTAAACATAGCTAAACATAAGTTTTTCAATTTTACCTTCAGCTACTTACCATGACATTTGAGCAACGCCAATATTTTCTAGTTTATTATTTGCTTCTGAAAAATTATATTAGATATCTCCAGAAAATAAATAGTGGAATGAGCATCTTGCCCGTTCTTTCTTCTCCCCATCTCCCCACCATATAATCAGTATTCCACCTGATTTGACATTACCCATTAACTGCCGATGGTTGGTCGTCAATAGGAATTCTAGGAAAACTGGGTAAATCTATTGCTGCTAATGACAGGGTTTGTTTTTGTGGTACTTCTGATACCACATCTTCTTCTTCAACTTCAACAACTTCAGGTTCAGGTTCAGGTTCAAATACAAGTGGTTCCCAAGTTGGTAGATGTAGCTTACTAGGTGGTGGAGGTGTCTGTTCTTGATATTGCTCCACATCCTCTGCTACTTCAGGAAAGTCTTCTACATCTATCTCTTTTTCTTTTTCTGGCTCTTCTGTATACTCATACTCACTAACATTCCACTTTCCTGTAGCTATATTCCACGATATACGTTCGCTTTTAACTGTCGTTATTGCTTCATATTCAGAAGTATCATTATCATCTTCTTCTATATATTCCTCTACTATTACATTATTTTCTTCTAATTTTTCTACTTCCTGAGATTGATTTTGATCTTCATCTAAAAAGTTTTCCTCCATAACTACATACTCTTCTGACTCCATCTCTTCTAATTCCATTGTTGGTGATGCTTCATCTATCAATTCATAACTTGGATCTTCACTTATTCTACTAAATGAGGGTAAACTAGGATTTGATTGACTTGCACTGACCTCTTGAGGCAACTCATTTTGAGGAATATTTTGAGGCAACTCATTTTGAGGAATAATTTGAGGAATATTTTGGTCTGATAATTCTACTTGTTCGGGTTGCGCTGAAGCTTTTGGTAAATCTATTTTCTTGCCAAGGTTAATTTTGGCAATACTTTTTTCTTTCTTGCTAGAAATAGCTTCTTTTTGCTGTTGATTTTTGGGTTGTGGAGACCAAGGTTTAACTGGTTCGGAGTGTATTGAGGGTACTTTTTTAACGTTAAGGTTGACAAAGGGATTTTCTTGTTTTTGAGGTTCAGATACAGAACTCTCCTGAGATGCTATTACTGGAGATGCTTCTGTTGTAGATATTTCTGTTGGTATATCTACTGTATCCATTTTCCCTGGCATTTCTAAACATCTTTCTAATGCTGCTTTAAACTGTAGAGTTTGCTGCTGCTGACGGTATAATCTTGCCCGCAATTCTTTACAACTATTTTCTAATTCTTTGAGATGATAAACTTGTTGGCTATAAGATTGTTTAGTTAAGGCACATTCTCGTTCCATTTGCGCCTGTTGTTGCTGACTCACATCCCACTTATCTGTCAGAGACTCTACTAAAACTTCCTGACGTTGAATAATTTGATTGCATAACTCTAATTTGTAGAATAGTCGAGTTACCTGTTGTTGAGTTGCTGCTAATTCTTTAGTTCTTTCCTCTAGCAACTTTTCTTGATTTTCCAGAGTTTCTTGACATTCTTCTAAGGCTGTTTCTAGGTCTGTAACTCGATTTACCAGTTCGCGGTTACAATCATGTAGAGCTTCCATGAGATTTGTAGATTCTAGCTCTTCGATGGCATCTTTTGTCGGGCCTACTTTAATATCTGAAATTTCCTGGGACTTTTTTGGAGGTTGATTTTGATTGGTTGGTACTAAATTTTTGGCTTCTGCTGAAGCTGTTCCTACTACTGGAATTGAATCGATACTAATGACACCAGGAAAATCTACTACTTCCCACTCATCATCCTCTGGAACAGATGTTTGTATTTCTGATTCGAGAGCTGGTTTAATTTGGTCTACATTATCTTCATGGCCCAGTTTTTGATTACTTACTGGATTATTTGTTTCTGGTAAATTTTGGTTTCCAGGAAGTTCCGCTTCTGGCATTGCTTTCACCTAGGATTTACAGATTGCCTTTTGATTATTATATTAATGTTATCATATCTATCCGTCAACCATCTTAATTTGTTTATATTGTTGATTATATATATGAGTAATACGACGAGTAAAACAGTTAGCAAAAAAATACCTTTTATTTAAGGGTAGATAATCATTCGGTTAAGTATTTAAGTATCTATAACAAAATTCATTAGAAATCTCCAGAAAAGAGAGAGTAGAGAGTAGGGAAAAAAATTGATAATTTCTGTGGGATAGTTGATTTTATTTTTTACGATCGCGCCTATGTCTATTAGACATTTTATTAATATAGATAAAAATTCAACTTCCTATCTTACGGCAGTTTTTTGAATTTACTTCTCAAATTCTGTAGGACTAGGGGATGTAGTTTTTACAGGATAAGGAATAAGGCGTTTAGTTATCTACAGCAGAAGGAAGAACCGAAGTAGGAAAATCTGCCATTGTCTGAGTTTTAAGATGAGTGATATGTCCGCGTTCTTTGCTTCGAGTGCTATATATAGCGCTGCGCGCAGGCAACAGCTCCCGAAGGCAACAGGGGAATAAAAATCTGATAATATAAGACTTTTAGCTATTGGACAATTCCTGCAATTTGTACATAAGCCAGCGCACATTGCGATAATTGCGGGAGTATAATCCCCGCTCCTAACTTTTGACTTCTGACTTCTAACTTCTGACTTTTAATTCAAGGCCATCTTTATTATCGATCGCTAATTGTGAAATATAATGAAAATCTAGAGAAATAATTAATTATTAATTTAGCCTAATTCTCAGAGGACTTTTTCGATGGCTTTGAATTTTAGATTTGCTATTGCTAGTGATTTACATATTGCAGTTCCTAATACTATTGCTGAACAAGCGCATCGTTTTCATTTAGTAGAAGTGAGTATCCCTGCTTTTGAAGTAGTATTAGAAAATTTAAGTAAGTTAGATATTGATTTTTTACTATTACCTGGAGACTTAACTCAAGATGGTGAACTGGAAAATCATACCTGGTTAAGTAAAAAATTAGCTACACTTCCCTATCCAGTTTATGTAGTGCCTGGTAATCACGATGTACCAACGAAATTCACCAATGACTATTCTATTGGTTTAGCAGATTTTCCTAGTTATTATCACCATTGTGGATTTGATTACCAAGAACAATTATATTACACTAAACAAATTTTGCCTGGAGTCCGAATAATTGGGCTTAATTCTAATCAGTTTGATAGTTCGGGTAAACAAGAATATACCGGTGGTTTAGAAACAGAACAATTAGATTGGTTAAAACAAGTTTTAACTACTACAAAAGAGGAATTAGTGATGGTGATGATACATCATAATGTAATTGAACATTTACCAGATCAATCCCATAATTCCCTTGGTCGTCGTTATATGTTAGAAAATAGGTTGGCATTGTTAGATATTCTTCAATCTGCTGGAGTTAAGCTGATATTTACGGGTCATCTTCACGTTCAAGATGTTGCTGAATATCAAGGAATTTATGAAATTACAACTGGTTCTTTAGTTACTTATCCTCATCCTTATCGCATCATTGATGTTACTACCGACTCTAGTGGTCAGCAGTCTTTAAAAATTGAAAGTCATCGAGTTAATTCTTTGCCTGACTTTCCAACTCTTAGTGATATGTCTAGAAACTGGCTTGGCGATCGCTCCTTTCGTTTTATGTTTAAACTTTTGACTAATCCTCCTGTCAATTTATCACCAGAAAAAGCAGAAAAACTTGCCCCTAGTCTGCGTTATTTTTGGGCAGATATTGCTGGTGGTGATGCTGTGTTTGACTTTCCTGAATTTCCGCCTCACGCCAGACAATATTTTGAAAGTTTTAGCACCACTAAAAGTATTGATAATAATGCTACGTTACTGTTGCAATAACTCCTAAAAAAATCATAACTTTATCTTTATAAGTCATTAAAGGTAGTCAAGTCATATCAAATCCGGTAGTATCGGTATTATTCAGTGTTTAAAGATAAGAGTCTATATTATAGGGACGCCATTCGGCAGCTCTGTGTTAGTAAATGGCCATTCGCCCACATTGTCCTCAACAACTCGTTCTTTGCTATACTATTTTTTTTGCTTTTGACTTTTGACTAATTATCTTTTTTTTTTGGGTTTAATACTAACTTGAAAAATAGGGCGAATACCATTCGCCCCTACAGATGGTGGTTGAAAAGTAAATTTGCGTAAGCTCTGACTTCCCACACTCCCCACACTCCCGACACTTCCCACCCTTCCGACCCTTTGGTTGAAGTTTGAGTCTCCATCCACTTCTTCCTTCTTCCTTCTTCAAAAAGGTTGACGACAAATACCAAATACAGAGGTATAACCATGTAAAAATGTATTACCACCCACAGGGCCAATTTCACCATTACAGAAAAAACCACTGATAGGAATATTCAAATAACTACTAAATAATCTAGAATCAAAGTTAGGCTTACCATATAATCCTTCTCCTCGTCCCAAACAAGCAAACATTAAAGCCGTAGCATTATTTGTAGATTTAGTCTCAAAAGAAACATCCCTTTGATAGCGCTCTAGTAAAATTTCTAAATCTTCTGCTGAGGTATTAGCATCTCGTAAATGAAATTGAATTCGTTGGCCCGCCCTTACCTTATCGCCAATAGCGATCGCTCCTGCTTTAGGGTCAACTCCAATTAAATTACGGATGAGAAAATCTCCCTGTTTTAAGTTTTGCTGAAATTCGTCTCTTACTATACCGACAAAGAGAGAATTTTCTGCTAACTTTCTGTCTTTTTCGTTGAGATTTTGTACTAAACCTTGTAATGCTTCTAGCGGAGATTGTTTAATACCACCCACTATTTGGTCAGAACTAACGACTTCTTCAAGTTCTAAAACTATATTACGTTCTCCTTCTGTAACACGATACGGTTTACCAATAGGCCGACAGCCTTGCGCTACTATTGTTTCTAAAATAATCTTGCCAGATAGAGAGACTCCTACAGCACCTTCTTCGCAAAGGCGGTCTTGACAAAAAAGTCCTGCATTATTACCATTTGGGCCACTACTAGCTAATCCTCCTACTTTAGCTGAATTAGGATAAGCATAATCTAGCCCTTGAAGCAGGTCATTGATTTTGGCAGAAAATGGGTCAGCCAGTATAATAAATTGAGGATTGTCTACAGTCGGTACTCCGATGAGATTACACCAGTCATCGGGAGAACTGTCCAAGTCTGGTAGTTGTTCTGCACAGATGTGAAAAGGTGTGACTGTGACTTCTGGTAAATGTGCCAAACTGAGGCTAATGGCTGGTTGATGTTCTAGTTCTTGTGGTTTTCCATCATCATTCATACCAACTATACCACCACCACCACAACCTACAATGACTGTTTCTGGTAAATACTCTTTTAGTAGAGGCATGAGTCGTGCATATTCACTGGTAAATGCTGAGGAGATAAATACCAGTCCTAAATCTGCTGTAGTTCCTAATGATTCTAAACTTTTTTCTGCTACTTCTTTAACTGCTGCTTCTAATGAGGGACGGGTTGATAGAGAGTTTGACCACTGCATCTATATTGAGGCTCCTTGTGATATTTCCAACTTTGACGTCGGCAAGGGGGCTCCCGTTATACATAAGTTAACGGAAGGGGAATTGCCGACCAACAAAAAAACCGCGTAGCGTCCACGTAAGAGCTTGCATTGTGTGCTTTTTTGTGTTATTAAGATTATATCAGGAGTAGCGGTAGTACGCACCTGAGAGAACCATGAAAACAAATAGCGAGTATGGGGTTCAACTGGCTAAGTTCGCCCTCAACTCATGAAAAGGTAAAACTCTTGAGGGAACGTATCAGAGTACAGAATTGTTTAGTACAAAAAGGCGGTGGGTCTCCGAGTCTGGTGTCTGCGGAGGGTTAAGTGGTTGCACTCCCTGTGTTCGCGTAGCGTTGCGCCAGCAAAACAGAAAGCCCGCGTCCGCTCCGAAGGGAAGCCTACATCAAATCAAAGATTATGATGTAGGAGGACGTCACTGTTAATATTTCAGTATAGGTGAAGTTCTCTCCCGTTAAATCGGAGATTATAATGGGAGACCCCTTGCCGAATAAGTTGGAACGATCGCTCATCAGGTATTAGTCATCAGTTAACTGTTAAGATTTTTAACAGGATGACAATTGACCCCCA
The DNA here is from genome assembly GCA_034190295.1 of Cyanobacteriota bacterium. Taxonomy (GTDB): domain Bacteria; phylum Cyanobacteriota; class Cyanobacteriia; order Cyanobacteriales; family Microcoleaceae; genus Okeania. Next base: position 7,861 of record JAXHSW010000031.1, read on the forward strand.
CTATTGTGTTACCAATTAGCCTTCTCTGGAGGAACTGCGGACTTCACTCATCAATTAACTTTTTCTAACTCTAGTTGATGGCAAAAATTGATTTTATCGCTCCGTGGAAAAGACAGTAATTAATATGATTTTTGCGATCGCATAATTTGAGAATAATCAATTATTTTTAGTACATTTAATATTATTATTTGTTAGAGAAAATTTTTTCTTCAATTCATTTAACCTTGCCAGATAATTATTAGGGAGTTTTATACAAATCTGCTAAATCTGTGCTGCCAATAGACTATCGATCGTATTAAAACCTTTATCAAAGTCAAAATCCAGTACTTGTATTATTCTTTATTTTCCCTATTTCTAACAATCAAATTTTTCTACAATTACTCGCTATAATCTAATTGGTATGACACTACTTAAATTATTATCATAATATTTTTAATTTAATTTCATAAATGTTACTTATCAAACAGGTTATCGTTTCTGTTATGTTACTATATTAAGTATTGTTTAGCAAGCTGGACATTTAGAAAGCTTGAAAGATTGATTTTTTGGTCAATGAATCTTAAAATATCAAGATCATTTGGTTGGGAATCTCTCGTAGCATATATAAATGATAAAGAGGTAAAATTAAAAGATTTGTCTCTTTACTTGACCTGTTTTTCAATTTCTAACCCTTGATTTTACTTGAGGAATTGTGTCCCAAAAATCGTAGGTAGTAAGTTAAGTTAAGTTAAGAATAAAAAAACTATGACTAATAACAACATTGAGGAAAAAATTGAGCAAGAGCGCGAAGAAGCTCGTGCTACTTGTGATGCTTCTGGTGCTAATTCCAAGGAATGTGCAGCAGCTTGGGATTCGGTAGAAGAGCTTCAAGCTGAGGCTGCTCATCAAAAGGAAAAGAAGTCTCCTAGTTCCTTGGAAAATTATTGCGATGATAATCCTGACGCTGTTGAGTGTCGAGTATACGACAACTAGAGCCAATTAATTGATTTAATAAGCTATTCGATCGTAGTTTATTAAATTAATATAGATAATGTTTACTATGGTAAGCAACTGAAATGTTTAATTTGTTAATTCAGTTGCTTATCATTGAAAAAAATATACAATAAATAACTTTTTAAAGCGAATTAAGATTATAGTTAACTAGCTATCAGCTATCAGCTATCAGCTAAAATCGGCGGGTGGGAGCGTCCCCCACGCTTATTTATTTGAAAAAGCGCGTGGTGTGCGTGTTCTGGGGGTCATAAGACGCGGAATGGCTTTTCTTGAGTATCCCCCATTTTATGCCTTGAGAGCTGTTGGCTGAGGTGCTGAGGTGCTGAGGTGCTATTTCAAATTTTTATAAGTTACTAATTATGTTAAATTTTTTACCCATAGCCATCACATCTGGATTCGAGACTTTGGTCTGGATGGACTATCGGTTAGCGGTATTATTTACTGTGGTACTACCCCTAATTATCTTGATTTGGGCTTTTGTCAAAAAATCTGAAGCTATTCAACGTTTGTTGATTACTTATTGGCGAGTTTCTAGTTTATTGGCAATTACTGTTTACTTAATGATTGCAGCAGTACCTATCAGTTTTTTAACATCATTAATGGCTCGAATTTTAATTCCTATATCTTTGTGGTTTTGGGTAGACTTGAATGAGGAAATTCGAGAATTACGAAATTCTCCTCTGAAGGCTAGTTTGACTTCTTGGCGTTGGGCTACTACATTTTATAATTTAATCGGAGCATTATTCCAAATTCCTTTTTTGACCTGCGCTTTTAAGTCCCGCAATGATTTACTAGAAGATCCATTTTGTAATGTTTGGCTAGATCCTCCATGGTTATTTAAACAAATTTTCCATCCAGATTGGCCTCAAGAATTTATTGGTTTCTTAGGGTTTGCCGGATTAATTCTCTATACAATTTTTCTCTGTTATTTTGTTTTGGTTAAGTTACAGAAACAAGGGCGATCGGCAACAGGTAATTAGAAGTCAAAAGTCAAAAGTCAAAAGTCAAAAGTCAGAAGGAAGTTATAATTCAAAAGTCAAAAGTCAGAAGGAATAATTAGAAGTCAAAAGTCAAAAGTCAGAAGGAAGTTATAATTCAAAAGTCAAAAGTCAGAAGGAATAATTAGAAGTCAAAAGTCAAAAGTCAAAAGTCAAAAGTCAGAAGGAAGTTATAATTCAAAA
>JAXHSW010000031.1:10134-53795 GCA_034190295.1 Cyanobacteriota bacterium
GTCAAAAGTCAGAAGGAAGTTATAATTCAAAAGTCAAAAGTCAGAAGGAATAATTAGAAGTCAAAAGTCAAAAGTCAAAAGTCAAAAGTCAGAAGGAAGTTATAATTCAAAAGTCAAAAGTCAGAAGGAATAATTAGAAGTCAAAAGTCAAAAGTCAAAAGTCAAAAGTCAGAAGGAAGTTATAATTCAAAAGTCAAAAGTAAGAAGGAATAATTAGAAGTCAAAAGTCAAAAGTCAAAAGTCAAAAGTCAGAAGGAAGTTATAATTCAAAAGTCAAAAGTAAGAAGGAAGAAGGAAGAAGGGAAAATATTGCGTTGTCTGAATTTTAAGCTTTTGATGTGTTCTAACCTTTCTTTTGAGTGCTATATCTCAATCTCATACCTAGTAGGTTAGTTCATTAATTGATAATTGATAATTACCTCGGGTTTTAACCGTTACGGAATTGAATATCAGGAAATATTATTTCTTTTTTCCCCTTAAAAGGGGAAGCTTTAAACCAAAATTCTTTAATTATTAATTATTAATTATTAGGTAAAGATTGTTTATATAGTTATTTAATAAGACATGATATGAGATTAAATCTCAGTCTAGTTTTATTGCCTAAACACTAAGATTCTATATAGATAGGTAAAAACTTAGATTTTTTTGAAAATTATTTGAATGAAATGAATAGCATTTCTCATCGTTTGGAACAATACACAATTAAAAAACCGAATGAAGTATTAATAGTTAAAGTTGAAATTGATGGAGAACCAGATGAAATAGCTATCTTTAAAGGTTTCTCTAGTTCCCTAATGAGACCTACAGCTTTCGACCCAGATATACCTGTATTACCAGAAACAGCTAAAATTCTGAGTATTGATTTGCTTGCTAGTCCCTACAATCCAGAATCACCTACCTATATTAAACAGGGACTGACTAGGGAGCAGATGCAGTCCCTGCTCGTAGAAGTAGGAGTTTAGTAGTTTAGGTTGAAAATCCTTAAAAACTTAGCATAAAAGGCAGGGGGGATAGCTTGAAGAAGGAGTCAGTCCTCAGTCGGACCGAGTCAGGAGAGAAAATTGCTTATGGATTCGCTCCCCCAAACAATTTTGATCGCCGCGGGTGACGGTGGGGTATTAAACCCATAAGGGAAATGATAAAAATTAAGGGACAAATATATCCAACTATCTCCTAATTAACTCCTCGTTTCCCCTAACTACTCCCCTGCTCCCCTTTTCCCCTCCACGGTCGGGGTCCGCGGGTGGGTCCCCTACTCCTGAAAAAGACTTTTGAGAGCAAACCCTAATTATATTAAATTCCCCCACCAGCAGCTTGTAGACGCGCTCTAGCTCGCTTTAAGGCTTGTTTGGCCTTGATTTTTGCTTGCAGGTCGTCGTTTTCAGCTTTTTCCAGACTAGATTCAGCCTCATTGTAAGCTATACGAGCTGCTTCTTTGTCAATAGTGTCTCCTTTCTCCGCACCATTAACAAGTATCGTCACTTCATTTGCTTCTACTTGAGCGAAACCACCCATCAGGGCGATCGCTACCCAATCTTTTTGAGGACGAACTCGCATTACTCCTGCATCAAGAGCAGTTAACATGGGAGCGTGTCCACTTAAAATTCCTAATTGACCTGTTGTACTTGGTAAGATTACTTCTTGAGCTTCTGAGTCCCAAACTGTTTTGTCGGGAGATATTACACGCACAGTTAATGTCATTTGTCAATAATTTTTTGTTTATTTTTATCGGGGGAAAGCAGAGGGCAGTTATGCTGAAGGTTTCTGTTGTCTACCCTATGCTGCGACCAAAGGAAACAAGGGTTTGAAGTAGCACTCAGCAATCGGCGAGCCTCCTCCGGAGGAACTGCGTTAACGGTAATCAGCCGATCGAGGTGTATAATGGGGGTCTTAATCCACCATAAAAGGCGCACCACTAATTTTTCAAATAAATTAATTATAGATAGTGTGGGACACCGAACTCTTGAATTTTTTAGCGCTCCAGCTAAATGCTATTTGCGGAGCATTCCGGAACGTCCAAGCTGATAGCTAGTTAATACCCCCACTGAACGAAAGTTCAGTAGCTCCAAGTCAGGAGGGGTATGAATACCTTTTGACTTGCCCCTTCTGCCTTCTGCCTTTTTCAATTGTTACTTGAGTTGTCAGTTGACTGTCGGTCTCAGCATCAATAACCAACAAGCCAACTGTCTACATTTTTTCGCTAACTAACGACCAACATAGCCACTAAGACTATGCTTCTGCCTTCATTTTTTCAGCTTTAGCGATTACTTGGTCAATACCTCCCACCATGTAGAAAGCTTGTTCTGGTAACTCATCAAGTTCGCCAGATAAAATCATTTTGAAGCCTTTCATGGTATCTTCGAGCTTCACATATTGACCAGGAGAACCTGTAAATACTTCAGCTACAAAGAAAGGTTGCGATAGGAAACGCTCTATCTTACGAGCGCGAGCTACTATGAGACGGTCATCTTCAGATAATTCGTCCAAACCTAAGATAGCGATAATATCCTGAAGTTCTTTGTACCTTTGTAGGGTAGATTGTACGGAACGAGCTACAGCATAATGATCGTCGCCTACTACACTTGGTTGCAACATAGTAGATGTAGAGTTTAAGGGGTCAACTGCTGGATAAATACCCTTAGAAGCAAGTCCCCTTGACAATACTGTAGTTGCGTCTAGGTGAGCGAAAGTTGTAGCAGGTGCCGGGTCTGTCAAGTCATCCGCAGGTACATATACTGCTTGAATAGAAGTAATAGAACCTTCTTTTGTGGATGTAATTCTTTCTTGCAATTCACCCATTTCTGTACCGAGGGTAGGTTGATATCCCACAGCAGATGGCATTCTTCCCAGAAGTGCAGATACTTCAGAACCTGCTTGTACAAACCGGAAGATGTTGTCAATGAAAAGTAGCACGTCTTGCTTACTAATATCCCGGAAATATTCTGCCATTGTTAGAGCAGATAGACCGACACGCATTCTTGCTCCTGGTGGTTCGTTCATCTGACCGTAAACCAAGGCCACTTTAGATTCAGGGAGGTTGTCTGGGTTAATTACTCCAGACTCAATCATTTCGTTGTAAAGGTCATTACCTTCACGAGTCCGTTCTCCCACACCACCAAAAACGGATACTCCACCGTGAGCTTTAGCGATGTTATTGATTAATTCCATGATGATAACGGTTTTACCTACACCCGCACCACCAAATAACCCAATTTTTCCACCACGACGATAGGGAGCTAGTAGGTCTACAACTTTAATACCTGTTTCAAAAACGGAAGGCTTAGTTTCTAGCTCTACAAATTTAGGAGCTGGACGGTGAATGACGGATTTCTCATCAGTTCCTACTGGGCCAAGTTCGTCTACTGGTTCCCCAATCACGTTAAATATTCTACCCAGAGTAGCAGTACCTACAGGTACACTAATTGCAGCCCCAGTGTCTACTACTTCCATACCACGAACAAGGCCATCTGTGGTACTCATGGACACAGCTCTTACTTGGTTGTCGCCTAGAAGTTGTTGTACTTCACAGGTTACTGAAACATCTTGTCCAGCTTCATTTTGGCCTGTAATTGTTAGGGCATTGTAGATTTCTGGAAGTTCTCCACTAGGGAATTTAGCATCTACAACTGGACCGATAATTTGAGTAATTTGTCCTACGTTTGTTTTTTCTGCGGTGCTTACCATTCTATCTATTCTATATGCTTATTTAGCTATCCAAATTAATATACCCGACACTGACACTGCTATGGCAGAAAGTTTGCTGTTGCTTTTAGTGTGGGTTTCTTGTGCGATTAATTTTGCTCTTTGACATCCTCCCGACGCTGCTCTATGAGACAACGCGGGATTCCCTAATATCACTAATAGGGGCTTTCTGTTTCATCGCAACCGCCTTTGAAGATTTACTCCCTTCGGGTCTTAGAGTCGCTCCACAGACTGACACTGCTAGCCCAGCAGCCAAAATATTTCTTGAATGTTTTTAACGAGCTATGCTCTGGCAACAGTTAGTCTTATGCAGGGATGTCCCTACCGATGTTCTACATCAATCATCCGGGCTTTTGACTTTGGCCTTTCGACTGAACAAGTTGCACTGTCATTTTTTAGAGTATCACTGAAAGGTTCATCAAAGGTGATATTAATTTAGACTTCTTATAGAAGCTAGAGAATAGGGGATAGGGAATGAATAGGGAATAGAGAATAGGGAGTTAACGAAGTCAGAAGTCATAAGTTAGAAGTCAGAAGTCAAACCACCCCTCCCCCCTAACCCTTCCCAGGAGGGGAAGTAGGGGATTTGAGCCCCGCTCCAAAAATATTGCGCCTTAAAAGGCGGGGTTGCGCGACCCATGTTATTTTGATAAAATTATTGATTTCATATCTTGAATTGATTTAATTAACACTTTTGCTTTTGCAAGAGGTCTATTATTTTGCTGAGGACTTTTTTGTATTAGACTTTGTCGTTAATATCACTTTGTGTCATTATTGTCAATTTTCAAAAAACGCATCTATAGCGCTTCGCGTAGGCAAAAGGCAATAAATTCCGAGAAAACAATTAAGCATAAATACTTGCTTGATTCTTGACTCGATCGCGGCAGCTATGATTTTCTCCAGAATTGCTGACTCCTGACTCCTTCTTCGGTTGCTACATTTTGTGGTGCGAAATGTGGGTTCGATACTTTGAGAATTAATCAAAAAGCCCTAATTAGGAGGTAGTCGGAAAAATTGTCGATCGTGATTTTTCTGCCATAATCGTCCCAAAACACTAGCTTTTTGCAGCTCTTTCCACCGAAAAGCTGACACTTTTTTAGACCAAAAAATGCTACAACCAATATCAGTCAATGCTTTGATATTTAATCAACAAACCGTAATTATTAATTATTAATGGCTTTGTTGCATGAAAGTAGCGTTCTTAACTTCTAAATATGGGTTGAATTCCCTACCGTCATACGGTGAAAGAATTGGGTTGGGGTTTAAATCCCCATCCCAATTCCAGCCTTCTTCCAACTTCGGTCTTCCTTCTCTTCGTTTAACATCCATTCGGCAGTTATATCGCCCTGGGACTGCAATTGTTACTATTGGACAATAGTTATTGCTCTGCTCTTGAGCGCCATTCGGCAGCTTTGCGGCAACTATATCGCCCTGCGACTGCAATTGTTACTATTGGACAATAGTTATTGCTCTGCTCTTGAGTGCCATTCGGCAGCTTTGCGGCAACTATATCACCCTGCGACTGCAATTGTTACTATTGGACAATAGTTATTGCTCTGCTCTTGAGCGATCGCTGTGCGACTGCAATTGTTACTATTGGACAATAGTTATTGCTCTGCTCTTGAGCGATCGCTGTGCGACTGCAATTATTACTATTGGACAATAGTTATCAAAATAACATGGGTCGCGAACCCCGCCTTTTAAGGCGATCGGGTTTTTGGAGCTTTTCTCAAATCCCCTACTTCCCCTCCTGGGAGGGGTTAGGGGTGGCTACACTTGCTGACTTGCAGACTTGCAGACTTCTGACGCGCGTTAATGCTCTGCTCTTGAGCGCCATTCGGCAGCTTTGCGACAACTATATCGCCCTGCGACTGCAATTGTTACTATTGGACAATAGTTATTGCTCTGCTCTTGAGCGCCATTCGGCAGCTTTGCGGCAGCTATATCGATCTGCGAATTATTACTATTTATCTATTGGACAATAGTTACAGCAGTTTCCGCGCGTTATTGTTGTACATATGCGGAGCAAGTGCGGCAGCTATATACTTTCATGCAACAAAGCCATTATTAATTATTAATTATTAATTATTAATTATTAATTATTGAAAGATACTTACTGAAATAATTTAACTATTCTGAATATCTGACTTAGCTTTAATACGTCTAATAGGCAAATTTGCTATTAATGCTGTAGCTCTTTGATTATTTTCTAACAAAAATTCTGAATCACTGTCATCTATTTCAACATAGCGAGATACTACTTCCATAATTTCTTTTCTCATAGCCTCAATTATTTCTGGATTAACATCGGCCCGGTCATGGGCGATAATAAGCTTCAAACGACGCTTAACTTCATTACGACTACTAGAACTATTTCTAGAAAAAAGTTTTTCTATAATTTCATTTAACATTAGCTTATTGTTAATTTAATAGTTGATTTCTTCAGTAAATTGCGCTCTTTTTTTTGAGATTTAATACCCCGCCGCCTACCGGGTGTTATAGCGCTATGTGCAAGTTAAAAGTTAAAAGTTAAAAGTTATCTCTGACGCTCGTTTAAGCATTTATAAATGTCCGCGCCTTATTTGCCTACTGCTATGTCTATTGGTTGGGTTTATAAGATACGAAATGACAGGTCGTTGACTATCCCCATCCACTTTTTACCTAAATAACACGGGAGCATGAAAGCCATCGTCTTTTAAGCGATGGATCAAAGGCGGCTCGTCGGATTTATTTCCGTTGTATTTTATTTTACCGAAAAGCCACGTTGAAGACCCCGTGTTTGAACCATGGGGATGAAAATAAGCGAGTCGTTTAGACTAGACAATTTTAGTTGTCCTGTGCTATTATAATTGCAAATGTAAGCAGAAAGCTTAGGTTTTAGATTTAAGCCGACTGTGTAGGGGCACTTTGACTTGTCCCCAGAGAGTGTATCTTTGGTCAGCTAAGAATAGACGGAGCAACATGGATAAATCGCTGTTGCGTAGTATATGCTTAGAATCCCCGTGACTTTAGTCCGGAGAATAGTCAATTCTTACCGAATAATTAATAATTAAATAATTAAATAATTAAACAATTTAGGTTAAAAGCCTCCGCTTGAAAGGGGAAAAAAATTATTTTTTCCTTATTGGTCAATCCTCTCCCTTTTAGGGAGAGATAATTATCCATTATCCATTAATGAATTCTTCCTTCTTCAATTTTTCCACATTAAACAATTTTAAATGATAATAATTTACGCAACCAAGTAAAGAAATTTTCTTTTGGGGGGTTTAGGTCAATAAAATCTACTTTTTCTCCATCTAAACGACGAGCAATATTGACAAATTCTGACCCTGCTAGAGAAACTTTTTCTGCTAATACTAAAGGTTCGCCTCGGTTAGTAGATACAATTACCTTCTCATCATCTGGAATAATTCCCATCAGTGGGATAGCAAGAATTTCTTCTACGTCTTGTACTGACATCATTTCATCAGCTTGAACCATCTGAGGTCTAATCCGATTAACTATCAGATGAATATTCTTAACATTGTTGGCTTCTAGAAGGCCAATTACTCTGTCCGCATCACGGACGGCAGATATTTCTGGGGTTGTAACAATTATAGCTTCTTCGGCAGGGGCGATCGCGTTCTGGAAACCTTGTTCAATTCCAGCAGGAGAGTCAATTAGAATATACTCATATTTTTGTATTAACATATTGACTAACTCTTGCATTTGTTGGGGGGTAACTACTTCTTTCATTCGATTTTGAGCAGCAGGTAAAAGTGCTAACCGAGGTTGTCTTTTATCCCTAACTACTGCTTGTTCGAGGCGACATTCTCCTGCTAAAACCTCTACTGCTGTATAGACAATTCTGTTTTCTAAACCTAGTAATAAGTCCAAATTTCTTAATCCGAAATCTGCATCAACTAGGGCTACTCGGCGACCTTGTTGAGCTAAAGCCATGCCCAAGTTTGCTGTGCAAGTAGTTTTTCCCACTCCACCTTTACCAGAAGTAACAACAATAATTCTGCTCATAAGTTATTAGAAATTAAGAAATAAAGAATTGTATTATATAGTCGAAACTTTGATATTATTTAGTATTTTAAATTAAGTTTAGAGCTTCTAACAGGATAATAATTATTTCATTGCCCAATTTTTTATATAAACTCTAAAATATCTGCTATTTGAAGTTAACTTCAGAAATAGCGACCTATTTTTATTACATTAAAACTGTGATTTTGTCAAGAAAGATTAATTTTGTACGGGCACTAGAGGATGAGGTTGAGATTAAAAATTGTTGTTATGATTGTGTGGGTGCCATTTCAGTTATCAGTTATCAGTTATCAGTACCTCTGCAATAAGGAAGCTTGACATAAAGAATATTTTATTTTTTATCCCCTTAAAAGGGAAGGTGCATACCCACAATTTTTCGGTCAGAGGAGAATCAGTTTTCGAGTTACTTTACTTTTTATGACATACTTAGGGCTTCCCTATCGACTCTATAAAGTACTTACAGGTAAAGGTTTTAGCTTTTTTACAGCGAAAAAAAGTAAGTGCAACTTTTTAAGTTTGAGCAACCAAAAAGTTAGGATAAAAGGCAGAATAATTGCAGAATAATCAAGGGATAAAATATCCGACTACCTCCTTTCAATAATTGATAATTGATAATGGATAATTGATAATGGTAAATTATCCTTGACTCCTGATTCAGCGGCGTATCTTAGCAAAGTCTACCATTCTACTAATACGAATCCCTCGATCCATCACATAAGCAACTTCAGGATAAAATTGAGCTGGTGGTTTTTCTGGCCCTCTAGCCACTTGCTCTGCAATTCTAATAATAGTTGGCTCCATCCGTAAAGTCATAATTACACTTTGAGAATTTCCCTTAGCACCAGCGTGGACTATTCCTCGTAAACGGCCCCACACTAAAATATCTCCATCGGCAATGATAGAACCACCAGGATTAACATCTCCTACAATTACTACCGTACCGGGGTGCCGAATTTCTACTCCGGAACGAACGGTCATCTGTAAATACAAAGGTTCAAGGATAGGTTGAACTTTTTCTGTAGGAGCTTGGTTGAGAGTAATAATGTCAGATTTTTGTTCTACAGAATAACCTACTGTGACTGCTGCTACAGCAGTTTGGCGACGTGAAGTTTGAACTGTGGTTAATTCTAGCTCTACTTCTAAAAGAGCTTCAGCTATTTGTTGCAGTTGACGAGTATCTAATAAGCGGTCAAAAGCAATAAGCTGTACCTCTGTTTTTGGCTGCCAAAATCTTTCTCCTGCTTTGAGACGTTGCTTGAACTGTTGCCAAATTTCTGTCCAGGTCATAGCAGTTGGATTTTCTATCTCACCGTTATTAAATTCTGCTGGCAAGAGTAATAACAATTTTCCTTCCTCTGTTTTGAATCTGACTTGTAAGTTGGTACTTACTTCTGGTGTAGAGGCAGGAGTTGTTGAGATAGAATCATCAGAGGACGAGGACATAGAGTATGGAATTTATCATATCATTTGGCCATACTATTTTATCATATCAGTTATTAGTTAAGAGTTTTGCTATTGCTCTATCTAATCTTTTCCTTAGTAGACATCTCCAGAAAATAAATTAACCTTTTAATTAATTAGAGCAGTTAAGCAAATAAAAATTAACCCTAAAAAATCATTTTTCCTGCCAATTTCTGTGAAAAAATCTTACCTGTTGCCTGTTGCCTTCCGGAGCTGTTGCCTGTTGCCTACTCCTGCAAAAAATCTATATCTTTTTTGGAGAGGTCTAGTATTTATCTACATTTTCTGACCAATCTGAAGGTCCTTGTAGATCGAGAGATTCTGCTGTATCAAGAAATGAAATAGATTCATTCTCTGGTACTTATAAATCCTCTATCGTAATTCGCACACGAGTGTTTGTTTTTAAGGGAACAGGTCGATCTGGATGAAACACTCTACCATCAAACATAGCTTCAATTGTATTGGTCATTTTTTCAATTATTAATCATTAGTAACTTAACTGAACTATAACAATTACCTGTTCCTTGATATTAAAAAATATTTACATAAATTGAAGGATATTATCAAAAAAATATTTAAAGTCTCGCTAATAAATAAACTCCATTTATTAAACAAATTTTTAAATTTTTAAAAGTTATTATGTCAGCCAGAGATAAATTTCATGATTCTGTAAAAATAGGTTTAGAAAAACAAAGACGGGAGATTACAGATGATCCTTTGAAAATTCGATTTGGTGAAGAAGATAAAATTTCCATTGACTTAGGGGCAGAGAGAGAGAGAGAATTTTAGCAGCAATAAAGGGTAAAGAATGCGCGAATGCGCGAATGCGCGAATTACCTCTCCTTTAAAACGGATAGGATTGACTAATCATGAAAATTTTTCTTTTTATCCTCTTAAAAGAGGAGGCTTTAAACCACAATTTTTCGGTAAAGATAAGATAGCGGTAGAAATTAAAAGGTAAGCATTTCGGTCCGACTGCTGCGCAAACAGCTAGCTCGCGGTCAGCGGTCAGCTATCAGCTTTTTAATAGACATCTCCTCCAAATGAGGGAGTAGGGGGTAGGGAGTAGGGAACCCACCCGCGGGCCCCGACCGTGGAGGGGAAGAATTGATAATTGCTGTGGGATAATTGATTTGATTTTTTATTATTGGAGATGTCTAATGAATAAAGCAAGCATTCATTTAATTTCTACTACATTCTCAACCAGAGATTTGTACTCTGAAGCTTTGATAAAATTGCTTTTTTCTCCTTTAAAGGTAAATATTGCTGTTAGCTCCGCATGACAAACGGAATAGCTGATAGCTGACTGCTGAATGCTTACATTAAAAGTTTCCTCAATGACTCAGCTATTTTTGATTTTCATTTAGCTTGAGGACAATTCTTAAATTATCGTTTAGTATTAGAAGAGGTAGAACCTGAAAGAGTTCTCTATTTTGCAGTGCCTATTGCTGCATATATATCATTTTTTTATAGAGATTTACCTCAAGCGTTCCTGAAAAAATATCAAGTTAAATTATTAGTTTATGACTCAATTAATCAGGAGATTATACAATGGATAAATTAAATAAGTATCGTACTATTATTAAAAAGTTTTTAACGGAGCAGGCTCAAGGAAACTCTTTAGATGAAGACATAGAAACAGAAATAGTTTTTGATCGAGAAAGGGAACGTTATTTATTAATTGATTTAGGTTGGCGAAAGCACCAACGAATTTATAATTGTGTAATTCATTTAGAGATAAAAAATGAAAAAATTTGGATTCAAAGAAATCAAACTGATTTACCAATTAGCGATCGGTTAATTGCCGAAGGAGTCCCCCCACAAGATATTGTTTTAGGGTTACAACCTGCTTATGTAAGAGAATATACTGGATTAGGCATATGATATCATATCTTGCACGTTGATTAGAGTGAATTGCGCTATAAATAAATTATTGTTTGAACTGGCAATTAAATCAATTAGGTAATTATGAGTATCAAAATATTAACACCCCGCCGCTACAGAGGTGAAACAGATTTAGAGGCGATCGCTCAATTGCTAAATAGTAGTGAGTCAGCTCGTCAATTCCATGAATGGCCTTCTCCGGCAGAAATGCTCATGCAATTGGAAACTCCGTCTGTAGACAAGCAGCGCGATATTTGTTTATGGGAAGATAGCAAAAGTCAAGTTATGGCTATTGCGGGATTGATAATTCCAGAAATAGGAGAAGATATTGCTGGTATTTTGTGGTTTCGAGTCGATCCTCAGACTAAAGGCGATAATTTAGAAGCTCAAATTCTGGAATGGGGAGAGAAACGGATGGGGGAAGTGGGTAGGAAAAGGAATGTTAAAGTTAAAGTGCTGTGTGGCGCTCATGGCGATAATAGCCAACGTATTAGTTTATTAGAAAGTTGTGGTTTTGAAATTGAGCGGTATTTTCTGACGATGGAGCGATCGCTAACCGACCCTATTCCAGAAGCTGAGTTTCCAGAAGGTTTTACCCTAAAACATATAGAAAATGAAGCAGATGCAGCAGTTTGGGCGGAAATGTTTAATCAAACTTTTATTGACCATTGGAATCATCAAGATATTACTGTTAAGTCTGTGAAGGATAAACTCAATGACCCTAAATATCAATCGGAATTAAGTTTAGTTGCAGTTGCCCCTGATGGTACTTTTGCTGCTTTTTGTGATTGTCAGATTCATCCAGAAAATAATGAGTTGAATAAACGCAAAGATGGTTTAGTTACTCTCCTTGGCACCCGACGTGGTTTCAGGAAGCGGGGATTAGGTCGTGGTATTTTGTTGTCGGTGCTGAAATTGTTGAAAGCAGAAGGGATGGAAATGGCGATGTTGTATGTTGATGCAGATAATCTTTCGGGTGCGACGAGACTTTATGAGTCGGTTGGTTTCTGGAGGGTTAATACTCAGATAGCTTATATTAAGGCAGTTTAGGTAATTTCAGTTATCAGTTATCAGTTATCGGTTATCAGTACCCCTACAATAAGGAGGTTTGAAATATGGAATATTCTATTTTTTTTTATCCCCTTATATCAAATCCGGTTGAATACTTATCTTATGTTTGGGGGTGGGGAGTGTGGGAACCCACCCCTAACCCCTCCGGTGGAGGGGAGTGTGGAGAGGTTGAGAGATTGAAGGCGAGAAAGTGTGGATAGAATTATCAACATATACATATACTGTATAACCGGATTCTATATTAAAAGGGGAGGCGCATACCCACAATTTTTCGGTAAAAGGTGGTCTCATTCACTTTCTTCAAGAAATATTAGAGTTAGGACTTATGCAGTAGAACATTTTTCTGTCATTGCGAGTGATAGGGAAGCAATGTCAAACGCTACTTTTTCGTGCCTCGTGCGTAAGTCCTGAGAGTATGTAATTTTTTTTGCAGTATAGCGAAACAGTTAGTCATTTCAACTTGATTCAACAAGGGTATAGTCCATATTTCAGTCGTTATTTACTATTGCGATACAGAACTACCAAAAATTTTTCTCTACCTCCTTGACAAAAATGTAATATGTCGCGTAGTATGTAGTTATGCCAATCATAAGAATGTCTATAAATCTGGAAAATCAAACTTTGTATTGTAGTATAAGGTAGTGATGATTTTGGGCAAATAGGCGATCGCGTAGTCCCATATTACAAATTTTCTGTAGAGAAAGGAGGAGTAAATGTTAGATAAAAAGAGAAATTTAAAAGATTAGAACATACCTCTATGCAATGCGAACTGTGTGAAAGGGAAATGGAAAAATTAACAGTCCATCACCTAATTCCCAAACAAAACACCAAACGCAAAAAAGTTAACCCAGGTCCCACTATTGATATTTGTTCGGCCTGTCATCGGCAAATTCATGCCTTCTTTGATAACAAGCGTTTAGCAAAAGAGTTAAACACTGTTGAACAACTGAAAAATGAACCAAAAATGCAAAATTTTTTGTTGTGGGTAAGCAAGCAAAACTCAAATAAAAGGATACAAGTACACCGTCAAAGGTAAGAATTTTTATTATTAGCGATCGGGAAAATAACTTCAATAATTGGTAGTAGCATTTGTCAGTAGGTAAGCATTCAGCTTTTGAGCTGATAATGGGCTAATAACTCATAGCTGATAGCTGATAGCTGACGGCTGTTTGCGCAGCATTCCGGAGGAAATGCTTACGTCAGTAGAGATAAATAAAATTAGCCAAAATAATAATAATCGTTCTGCACATCCTAACCCCTGTAGCCCAACAGGAAGAGGCGCTAGACTTAGAATCTAGATGTTGCTGGTTCGATTCCAGTCAGGGGTATTGGTGACACGCGGAGATGAAGCAAGAGTGGCTTATTAGGTTCATACCCTAAAAATCAGTGAGTGCAACTCTCACCTCCGCCACCAAACGCAGGTGTGATGTAACTAGCAACATGAGATTCTTGTAAAGTCTTCTTGTGAGTGCAAATCTCACCACCTGCTTGCGATATCTCAATGGTTTCGCGATTATTTGATAATGATTTATTTCCTTTTTTTTCCCTACAGTCAAGCAGAAAAAAAATTTTCCTAAACCCTTGACATTTATGTAGTATTTGTGTAGTATAAAATATAAAAGGAATAAAAACAGGAAAAAAATTGTTTTTAAGACAAACTAAGAACCTTGAAAACTAAATATTTTGTAGTATAAAAGTAACAATTACATTGTTCAATACTAATTAGTAATTCTTACTGGACAGTAAAAAGCATGAGGGTGTAGCTCAGTTGGTCTAGAGCGCCTGTCTGTCGAACAGAAAGTCGCGGGTTCGACTCCCGTCACCCTCGCTGATAGCCTCGTGGGCAAACAGATAAGTCGCTCTGGTTTTCACCCAGGGAGAAGCGGGTGCAAATCCCGTCGAGGCTTTGATAGGGGAGAATGTAGGAAACAGAAAATTTTAACACTCCCTATCACCTACATCTCCCTTTCAACTGTGAAAAACATTGGGTCGCTAACTCAATGGTTAGAGTAGCCGCCTTTTAAGCGGAAGGTTCAGAGTTCAAATCTCTGGCGACCCACTCATTTAACGAAGTCAGAAGTCAGAAGTCAGAAGTCAGAAGTGATTTTTGTAACGGGGATTTGAGCAAGGCTCTAAAAATATTGCGCCTTAAAAGGCGGGGTTTTAGACCCTTATGATTTTGATAAAATTCGGTTGAATTATATAGTTGAGAGTAGGGGAGTAAGGGAGTGGGGGAGTAGAGGAGATTGAAGGCTTGAAGTAATTGTAGAATTATCAACATATATATAACCGGATTCTATATCAAACCTGGGTTGTTAGCTCAGTTGGTAGAGCAGTCGCCTCTTAAGCGAAAGTGGGTAGGTTCAAGTCCTACACAGCCCATCAAATAAGCGGATGTAGTGTAATAGGCAGCATCAGAGTCTTCCAAACTCCAGGTATGGGTTCGATTCCCATTATCCGCTCTGAAGTATGCGAGTGTGATGTAGTCGGTAGCATTTGAGTGCGCCACGCTCAGTGGGTGAGTTCAAATCTCACCACTCGTTTTTATATTCCTGTAGCTCAAGGGTAGAGCATTTGCCTTACAAGCAAGCGATCGTGAGTTCAAGTCTCGCCAGGAGTATTATGCTTCCATAGCTCAATGGATAGAGCAACACTCTTCTAAAGTGAAGGTTCCAGGTTCAAGTCCTGGTGGAAGTGTTGAATATATTAATGTTCAAAATTTACAACTAAAAAAGGAGGTCGCTTTCATTATCTTGATTGAAAACCAACCCGTGCAATTGTCCATAGCGTGACCTAACATTTAGAGCTTACATACTTAGTACGAGAGGAATAGTAACATTGTCAAGCACAGTGGGCGCGTGAGAACGGGGAGTACGAAGAACCCGAGAGGTGGGCTTTAGAAGTAGCAATCCTTTAAAGAGTGTGTTCAGAAAACTCATCGGCGGAGTTCCCCTAGTAACTGAGAAAGCGCAGAAAACGCTCTCATAACTTGCACGCTGGACAATTTGCAATATAACGAACTAATTTTGGTAGTCCTACAGTCGCAATGGTAAGTGGAGACAAGCAACAGTTAAACGGGAGCAAGATGCTCCCACTGGCTATACCATGACCAAAATTATGAGAATGGGAGCAAGATGCTCCCACTGGCTATACCATTACAATGCACCACTACCCTAATTTTTAATTATGCCTATTTATTTTTACGGTGTTCGTACAAAAACTTATGGTTGCTTTTCTAATTTTTCTCGACATGGTTTTGAATTAGATGGGTGTTGGTGGCCGACGAACGAACATTATTTTCAAGCCCAAAAGTTTGCTACTACAGATCGTCTGTGGTTTGACAAAATTCGGGAAGTCAAAACCCCAAAAGATGCAGCAAAAATGGGGCGCAGTAGAAAATATCCTCTACGACTAGATTGGGAAAAAGTCAAGGATGCAATCATGGAAGAGGGTGTATTAAAGAAATTTGAAACTCATGCTGACATTCGGGAAATTCTGATGTCTACAGGTGATGAGTTGATTGTGGAGAATTCACCTAGCGATCGTTATTGGGGTTGCGGTAAAGATGGGACGGGCAAAAATAAATTAGGACTGATTTTAATGGCGGTTCGAGAAAAATTACGCGATCGCAACTCAAATTAAAAAATTATCAACTTCATAAAAGGGGACTTAGTGTAATGGGAGCATACGACTCTTGCACAGTCGTGGCAGGGGTTCAAATCCCCTAGTTTCCATTTGGTGTCTGAGGTTGAAGTGGTCGAAACGTCGGTTTGTGACACCGGAGAAAGCGAGTTCAAGTCTCGTCAGACACCCTGTGGAAGATACCGCATAATGGAATGCAACTGGTCTTGAAAATCAGGGTACGGCATTGATGTCGTAGGGGTTCAATTCCTCTATCTTCCTGTTTCCACCAGAGGCCGAAAAGTGAGGCATCGTGCTGATAACGCGACGACAGGAGGGGCAGTACCTCTCTGGTGGATGTTTGGCTTCCAGCGCTTTTCAGTTGAGTAGTTAGCGTCTTCGAGGATATTGTATTTTTCTGCTACTATTCCTCAGTTGTCTAGATATTTGACTTTAATTTATCATGGCTCTCAACGTTCTAAAAATTTTTTTTTCATCCCCTTGACACTTTATGTATTATTAATGTAACATATAAATATGGCAGTAAACAATTGATGTAATCAAAAGGCCATATCTGCACCTTGAAAACTAAATAATTAATCGGAATTTCAATTAACATCCATCAGGTATTACACGAAACCTGAGTTGCATAAGCTATTACTTTACACTCGTGGAATTTTAGGTTGGTTTAAATCTGGTAATTTTCAATATTATCAATGTTTGACTGACCAAAAAGAAGCAGAAAATCAATCGGAAAAATATTCTGCTTTCTCAAATCAAATAACAACAGAAATTAGTAAAGTTCAAGAAGAATATCATCTAGAAAGACGATTCATGTTGTAAAAAATAATATTACAAAAATTAGGAGGTGGTGATATGGTTCATATTAGATTTGAAGGACGTTCTTATGATGTTACAGAAAGTCAATTAGGCATCAGAGAAAATATGACTGAAAATACTATTAAAGAACGCCTAGCTCAATATTTTGATGTGGGTAAAGAACGCTTTAATTCCTACGTTTTAGACCATCGTCCTAGTGGGGATTTAATTGTTCGTCCTGAAGCAGTTTACGGTTAACTAGCTATCAGCTTTTACCTATCAGCTATCAGCTTTTAGAGCTAGGGATAAAAATTTCCTTTCCTGACAGAATGCTCCGCAAACGAGGGCGTCTCAAAAAAAATCTGCTGATTGCTAATTGCTGACCGCTGACTGCTTCTTTAAATTAATTATTGAATGTTCCGCACCCTAACTGGTAAAGCGTACATACATTTTGGTCTACTAAACCAAAGGTTATAGGTTCGAGTCCTATCATCCTCCCTTTTTATTCATGGAGGGTGTAGCTCAATGGATAGAGCGTTTATGTCAAACGCTTTATTGACTTGTGCGGAGCATAATAATAGTAGTTAAAAGTTTTATCTCGTGCCCTAACTTAAAAAGCTTACATACTAGCTCATTGGTAGAGCATTTGTCTAGAGAACAAAGTGTAGCAGGTACCCTCCGGGAACGCCTCTGGCGAACAATTCCTGCGTATGAATCAACAGCTTTTTTGACTTGCACGAGGTGAT
This sequence comes from Cyanobacteriota bacterium, assembly GCA_034190295.1. Taxonomy (GTDB): domain Bacteria; phylum Cyanobacteriota; class Cyanobacteriia; order Cyanobacteriales; family Microcoleaceae; genus Okeania. Next base: position 27,468 of record JAXHSW010000031.1, read on the forward strand.
TTTTAACTACTTGAATAAACCAACAATGACAAGTTTTTTTTAATATCAGGACTTACGCAAAAGGTAGAATTATACACTAATTGTAGGGGCGGGCGGCCGTTAACCCCTACTAGATATAGCGGTTATGCGTAAGTCCTGAATATATAGATGTACAGATAATTATATAGAAGTCGCCAGAAAAAAATATCAATTTTTTGAAATAAGTATAATCTCTTGAAAATAGAATGTTAACTTTGTACCCTAACAAATAAAGCATACATACATTACCCCTGTTCCGGGTCAAAATTCGGGTAACCGAAATGACAGTATAAGCTGCTTTTTTGACTTGTACAAAGTTATTTTTTAACTGATTCAAGACTTATGCAGAGACTTTACATATAGCGAGGGCGAATACCATTCGCCCCTACAGATTGTGCGAAGTAATTTTTAACTATTTGAATAAAGAAATAAAAAAAAATTTAATTTTTACTATTATAAATTTTTATGAAAACGTTAGTAACTCGCTCCTATCAAGGTGAAACGGACCTAGAAGCGATCGCTGAATTTTTCCAAGTTTGCGAAACAGTAGATCGCCTAGATGAATTGGTATCTGTTTCGGATCTACGACAAGCATTTAACGCTCCAGATGTAGATAAAGAGCGTGACATTCGTCTTTGGGAAAATGGAGAGGGTAAACTTATTGGTTTTGGCAAGGTATCAATACAAGAATCAGTTGATGGTTATCTCTCTTGGAGAGTTCATCCCACTGTTAGAGGTGAAGGTATAGAGCAAGAAATCATTAGGTGGGGTGAAGCACGAATGAAAGAAGTCGCTAGAGAGAAGGGTGTATCAGTACACTTACGATCGGGTAGTCGCGACACTCAAACCGAACGCATTGCATTATTAAAAAGTTGTGGTTTCACTCCAGACCGTTACTTTTTTGAGATGGAGCGATCGCTCGCCGAACCTTTTCCTAAACCGGAGTTACCAACAGGTTTTACGTTGCACTCTCCTCTATCTGCAAAGTTTTCTGGCAAAAAGGGTCAGCAATGTTTTTTAGAAGCATGGGTGGAAATGTATAACCAAACATTTATCGACCATTGGAATTTCCATGAGTTGACAGTTGAGCTGTTAGAACATAAAATGAGTTACCCCGACTACAGGCAAGATTTGGATTTAGTCGCGCTGACTGCTGATGGTACATTTGCAGCTTTTTGTGTTTGTTTTATTCACCCAGAAGAGAATGAAAAGAAGGGAAGCAAGGATGGTTGGATAGCTGCTCTAGGGACTCGCCGTGGTTTTCGTCACCGTGGGTTAGGAAAAGCTATGTTACTTTCGGGAATGCAACGGTTACGAGATGTTGGTATGGAGAAAGCACTACTTGGTGTTGATGCAGAAAACCCGTCGGGAGCAACTCGACTTTATGAGTCTGTGGGTTTCTGTAAAATTTATACTAATATTGTTTATAGCAAAGAATTTTAGGTATTTATGAAAACATTAGTAACTCGCTCCTATCAAGGTGAAAATGATTTAAAAGCCATCGCCGAACTTTTCCAAGCTTGCGAAATGGTCGATCGCCTAGATAACTGGGTATCTATTTCTGATATCCGACCAAGGTTTGACGATCGATATTTAGACAAAGAGCGCGACATTCGTCTTTGGAAAGATGGAAAGGGTAAACTGATTGGTTTTGGACAATTATTAATACAAGAATCAGTCGATCGTTATCTCTGTTGCAAAGTTCATCCTACTGTTAGAGGTGAAGGTATGGAACAAGAAATCATCAGGTGGGGTGAAGCACGAATGGAGGAAGTTGCTAAGGAGAATGGCGTATCTGTCAAATTACGATCGGGTACTCGCGACACTCAAACCGAACGCATCGCATTATTAGAAAGTTGTGGTTTGACTTCTAATGGTTACTTTTTGCGGATGGAGCGATCGCTCGTTGAACCCTTTCCTCAACCAGAGTTACCGACAGATTTTACATTGGAGTCTCCTCTATCTCCGCAGTTTTCTGGTGAAATGGGGCAGCGACGTTTCCTGGAAAAATGGGTGGAGATGTTCAACCAAACGTTTATCGATCGTTGGAACTCCCATGAGTTGACAGTTGAGGAGTTGGAACATGAAATAAGTCACCCCTACTACAGACAAGATTTGGATTTAGTTGCGATCGATGCTAATGATAGTACATTTGCTGCCTTTTGTTCCTGCTTTATTAACTCAGAGAAAAACCAACACAAAGGAACGAAAGAAGGTTGCATCGGTAATTTCGGTACTCGTAGTGGTTTTCGCCAGCATGGGTTAGAAAAAGCGATGTTACTTTCTGGAATGCAACGGTTACGAGATGTTGGTATGGATAAGGTGTTGGTTGGTGTTGATGCTGAAAACCCGTCGGAAGTAAATCAATTTTATGAGTCTGTGGGTTTCCGTAAAGTTAATACTGATATTGTTTATGTCAAAGAATTTTAAGTTATGAATATTTCTGGTTTTTGTATTCTTTAAAAATTTTTTTCCCATCCTCTGGAGATCCCCCCTAACCCCCCTTGACAAGGGGGGAAACCGGAAGTCCCCCTTTTTAAGAGGGATTTATATCATGTCCGGATAATTAGTGATGAAAAAAACTTATCCTCTTGCTTAAACAGTAAATCTTTCTATTTCTCCTACTCCCCCGCTCCCCTACTCCCCTACTCCCCCGCTCCCCTACTATCTTAATAATAAGTATTTAACCGGACATGATATTAGGGGGATCGTTGATGTACCTCACACCTTGTGAAAACCGCTATATGTGCGTAACATCAAAAAATATAGAAAGTAAAAAAGAGAAACATAAGCCAAATTACTGAACCTAGAAAACCAAATATTTAATTGCTAATTTTAGAGTAGATAAAGATTTGAAAAATTCACTTCGCGCCCTAACTGAAAAAGCTTACATACTCAATTTGGTAGAGCATTCGACTATTAATCGATTGTAGCAGGTACCCTCCGGGAACGCCTCTGGCGAACAATTCCTGTGTATAAACAAACAGCTTTTTTGACTTGTGCGGAGTGATTTTAACTACGATTTTAAAAATACAGAACAATAAGATTTATCAATAGAAAAAGTTTCATCTCGCGCCCTAACTAGGAAAGCTTACATACTAGCCAAATAGTAAAGGCACTTGACTCATAATCAAGCTAGCGAAAGCTAATACAGGTAACAATTCCTGTGTATAAACAAACAGCTTTCTTGACTTGCGCGAGATGATTAAAAATTATTATGTATGAGAGTCAAGAAAGAGTAAAAAAATCTGAAATTTACTAATTTATAGAAATTACTAAAAATTAAATTGTCATCTCGCACCCTAACATAAAAAGCTTACATACTAGCCAAACGGCACTTGATTTTGATTCAAGAGAATGCAGGGTAAAATCCTGTGTATGAACAAACAGCTTTTTTAACTTGTGCGAGATGATTTAAAAACTGCATAAAACGATGATATAGAAGGCGATCGTGTCTACAAAAACCGATAAAATTTTGGAAAAACTAAAATCCATAACAATGTGGGAAGCTACAGAATTAGTGAGGCAAATAGAAGATTATTTTCAAGTAAGTTTCACCTCTAATCTTATGTTAAAATCTATGCCAACTGTAGATAAGGAAAAGATTGATATTCCGGAACCAAAAGCTATTTTTGATGTTTTGTTAGTAGAATTTTCTCCTAATAGTTTGATTTCTGTAATTAAGCAGATATGGATATTGAATGAAGAAAGTTTAAAGGAAATAATAAAATCTGTGTATAATTTACCCATAGTTATTAAATCTAGGGTTGATATTCAGGAAGCTGAACAGATTAAGCAAAAATTCGAGGAAGTAGGAGCAATAGTTTCTTTCAAAAAAATTTAGTATGTGCAATAAAACTATCTATTTCACCAGTAATGAGTTAGAAAATATTGTTAGTGAATTTAATAATTGTACCTTACCAAAAAGCAATTGGAATCATGCTGCACATTTGATTGTTGCTCTGTGGTATTTGACTCATTATTCAGAGTTAGAGGCAATAAATAATCTTTGCGATCGCATCAAAAAATATAACGTTGCAGTAGGTACTAAAAATACTAAAGATAGCGGTTATCACGAAACAATTACGCTGTTTTGGGTGAAAATCATTCAGAAGTATTTGACTACAAATTCAGCAAGTAACTCTTTTGTAGAAAAGGCTAATAATTTAGTAAAATTTTACGAAAATTCAGCTTTACCTTTTGAATATTACAGTAGAGAATATCTGATGTCTGAGTTAGCTCGAAAAAATTGGGTAAAGCCAGATTTAAAACTTTTGTAAAAAACTGATAATTAGGCTAGTAGTTGCGCTTTAGCGCTGCTAGATATATTATGGGCTAAAGCCCAACTACGAACACAATAGGGGTTAGTCGTTGCGTTTTCGGGCTGTTATGGGCTAAAGCCCAACTACGAACACAATAGGGGTTAGTTGTTGCGTTTTCGGGCTGTTATGGGCTAAAGCCCAACTACGAACACAATAGGGGTTAGTTGTTGCGTTTTCGGGCTGTTATGGGCTAAAGCCCAACTACGAACACAATAGGGGTTAGTCGTTGCGTTTTCGGGCTGTTATGGGCTAAAGCCCAACTACGAACACAATAGGGGTTAGTCGTTGCGTTTTCGGGCTGTTATGGGCTAAAGCCCAACTACGAACACAATAGGGCTAGTTCTCTACTAATGAAGGTTATAAAATATGCAGTTATCGTCGCGCCCCAACTAAGATAGTTTACATACAAATACCTATGGCTTAGTAAAACTATCTCAACTTGCGCGGTATATTTAATCAGAAAATTTAGCATCGCTACTAAATGATGAAACTTTACAGGTAATAATATTTTCTTCAACCTGAAAGTTGATTATTAATAGCTATAAACTGCCGACGATAACTGCCTCCTAAAAATTGTTTTTTTGTAAATAAGGAGGTAGGAAAAATGTCTAAAATTAAAATGAATAACGATGAGCGCGACTTACGTTTAGAAATGCTCAATAGTCTGCTCACAACACCACACCGTCAATTAGAAAAAGTAGCAGAAATTCATCAATTAATTGTTGAGTTAGACCCAATTTTTTACGGTCATTTAGCAGTATGGTATCAAAACAACGGTGATGTGCGCGACCATAAAGAAGTGTTCCTGGGAAACTTGTTAACAAGCAACCTCACAGAACACCGAGATGCTGGTTTCATCATGCTACAAAATTTCCCACCATACCAGGTGTCACGCATTGTAGACTTTATGAAACAGCAACAAAATAAAATGCCACGTTCCGCGCGTACTGCTGTGACTCGTTATCTACGGAAGCGCGAACAAAAGCCAGAATTTTTTGACCGTGCTGCTCTGCGTAACCGCAAGGCAATGAAGCACTTATATGCGACTTTGCATATTAAACCTAACTCTCGTGCTGATGCTATCTTGTTTAAGGAAAGACCTCCAGAGGATAGTTTAGCTTTCATGTTGAAGCAGTTGGCAAAAGTAGAAACTCCAGCAGAACAAGCAGCGTTAATAGTGGAACATAAAATTCCCTATACTGTGGCAGTGGGAGCAGTGCAACAGTTGACACCTACTGTGTTAGTGGCACTGATAAACTCCATGTCTCCCCAGGAAATTATCAATAACCTGAAGTCTCTCACATCTCGTGGTGCGATGGAACACCCAGAAGTCAAAGCATTAGTTGATGAGAAACTGACTGAGGCCCAAAAGAGCGATCGCGTGTCTGCTTATAAAGCTAAGGTTGCTGCTGATGCTGCTCAAGTAGATGCGGAAACTGTTGCGAAACTGGAGCAAGTGACTAACGAACAAGTGAAAAAGCGCGGTAAAATTTCTTTGTCTACTGCTTTACTTGTGGATAAGTCTGGTTCAATGGAAAAGGCGATCGAAGTTGGTAAGCGTTTAGCTGCTTTAGTTTCTGGTATTACTGAAGCTGAATTATTTGTCTACGCTTTTGATACTATTCCTTATCCTGTGACTGCTCAAGGTACAGAATTGAGTGACTGGGAACGTGGTTTCCAACATATCCGCGCAGGTGGAGGTACAAGTTGCGGTTGTGCTGTGGAAGCAATGAGACGCAAAAAGCAAGTTGTCGAACAGTTTATTCTGGTGACAGATGAAGGGGAAAATACTGCACCCTATTTTGCTGATGCTTATACTGCTTATTGTCGTGAATTGGCGGTAATGCCAAATGTAGTTATTGTGCGTTTGGGTAACTATGCTTCTAATTATGTGGAAAGTCAACTGAAGCAGAAGCAAGCACCAGTGGAAACTTTTACTTTTAAAGGTGACTACTATTCGTTGCCTAACTTGGTGCCAATGTTGTCTCGGCGATCGCGACTGGAGTTGTTGATGGAAATTATGGAGACTTCGCTGCCAGTTCGTGATGATAAATAGTTATAGTAGGGATGTTCCACGGAGTGTCCCTATTCTCAGTTGTATTTCTCCGGAAGCAGAATAAAACAGATGATATAATTGAGCAACAATAACTTGATTTATCGGACAATACTTTTAGCGAGAGTAAAATTTATGCTTAAACAACCCCAGAAATTGCCAGACTACATCATAAATACAGCATTGCGCTTATTTTACAACGCTGATGAAAATCACCCTGACAAAGAAGTTTACCTAGATTCAATGGAAACAATATATAGTTGTATCTGGCAGAAAGATTTTTTCTTTTTATTGTTTTTACTGTATGCAACTGATAAAAGTCGTGCTAGCAAACAAAAAGTTGATTTTTTACTTGAAGCTAACTTAAAAAAATTAGAAACATCCTTACTGCCACTATTAAAGCATCCGTCAGTTAGGAAACTACCAAATGCTTTGGCCGCTGCTCCTATTCCAGAGCAAGGAGAGGCAATGGGAGCATTGTTTAGGAATTTAGGTAACCTAATTAACGACTTTCCCAAAGCAAACCGAGCTACTAAAAAATTTCAACAGACTATCCCACTTGCTGCAGAGCAAGGAGAGGCAATGGCAGCATTGTTTTTGAATTTAGGCAACTTAATTAACAACTTTCCCAAAGCAAAACGAGCTACTAATATAGAAATTGCTATTCAATGTCAAGAAATAGCTTTGACACGATTTACTCGTCAATCTTTTCCTGAATACTGGGCTAACTGCAACAACGATTTAGGAATATCATATCTTTTCCGTATCCAGGGAGAAAAAGGGGAAAATATAGAAAAGGCTATCCATTTTTTCCAAAACGCTTTAGAAGTACATACCCGCGAAACAAATACTGAAGTTTGGGCAAAAATTCAAGTTAACATGGGTGCTGCCTATATTAATCGCTTTCGCGAGAATAATACAGAAAATTTAGAAATAGCAATTAGTCACCTATCAGCAGCTTTAGAGAAACTTGATGCTAAGAATTTCCGCTCTGAGTGGATAGAAGCTAAAACAAACTTGAGTCTGGCATACATTTACATTCAGAAAGAAAAGGAAGAAAATAGGGAAAAGGCTATCAAATGTGCGTTAGAAATTTCCCAGGAAGTAGATAGAAAAACAGAAGCAGAAACATGGGCTAAAAATCAAAAACTTCTGAGTTTGGCTTATCTTAACCGTCTCCAGGGAGCAGAGATAGAAAATTTGAAAACATCAATTAACTATTCTGCATCTGCTCTAGAAGTATTTACCCGTGATGCTTTTCCTGAAAAATGGGTAAGGACTAAAATTGTTCAAGGTCTTGCCTATTCTCGTCTTAGCCGTATTACTTCCACAAACGAGCAAAATGCTGAAAAAGCGATCGCTAGTTTTTTAGATGCTTTGCAGGAATTTACTCCCGCAGCATTTCCCCAAGCGTATTTAACTGCTCAATTCTACCTTGGTGATGTCTATCAAGAAAATGAAGATTTGCATAAAGCATACAATGCTTTTGATGATGCTATTAAAACTGTAGGATTCTTGCGGGGTGAAATACTTTATGGTTCAGAACTAGAAGTCGATAAGCAAAAGTTGGCAGAAGTATGGAATCAACTCTATCAAAAAATGGTGCAAGTTTGCCTGAAATTAGGTCGTGACAAAGAAGCTCTGGAATACGTTGAACAGAGTAAAGCTCGCAACCTAGTCGAGCTTCTGGCAAACCGCGACATCTATCCTCAAGGCGTTCCCAAAAATATGATTGAGCAGTTAGACCGAGTACGACGAGATATTCCATCATTGTCAAGACAGTTAGAAGTAGTTAACAACCAACTATTAGGAAATAGGGATAACAAAGAGTTATCATTAGAGGTGTCACGGAAAGAATTACAGGAAAAATTACAGCAGTCGCGACAGGAGCGAGACGAACTGCTGAAACAAATTAAACCCATAGACCCCAATTTTATTCTGACTCAGAAAGTAGAACCCATCTCTTTCAAGGACATTCAGAACCTCATTGATGAACATACTGCAATTATTGAGTGGTATATTCTGGAGGATAAAATTCTTACCTTTATTGTCACTGCTAATAGCTCTCATCCTGTCGTTCAAAAATCCTCTGCTGAAGATTTAGAAACTTTCAAGGGTTGGATGAATCAGTATGTCACAACTTATCAAAAAGACTATAACTCGTCGTGGAAAAATAATTTAGTTTCTAATCTGAAGAATCTCTCTGAGATACTAAACATTAATTCTATTGTTGCCCAAATTAATGATATTTTCGACAAGCAAGGAGTGAAGTGCAACCGACTTATTCTAATTCCCTATCGCTATTTACACCTTTTTCCTCTCCATGCTATGACCCTAGCAAACGGCGATTTGCTTCTAGAAAGGTTTGAAAGAGGCGTTAACTATGCTCCCAGTAGCCAATTATTACAGCTAACTCAAACTCAAAAACGTCCTAATTTCAATCATCTGTTTGCCATCCAAGACCCCACAGAAGATTTAGTTTTTACTAATCTAGTAGTAGAAACCGTCCGCGACTTCTTCTCATCAACAACAGTTTTGAAGAGAGAATATGCTCGAGAAGCGGATATTAAAACTCATCCGGAATTATCCCTTGCTCATTGCACTCACTTCTCCTGTCATGCAGAATTTAACTTGACTTCACCTTTAGAATCTGCCTTAAAGTTAGCAGAAACCAAAGATTCAAACTCAAACCTTTCAGAAAATGGAAGACTTACTTTACCAGAAATCTTCGGCCTTAACCTGACCCAATCCCGTCTTGTCACCCTCTCTGCTTGCGAAACTGGTATGGTGGACATAATAAGAAGTACTAGCGATGAATACACAGGTTTACCAAGTGCTTTCCTGTTTGCTGGTAGCCCTAGCATTGTTAGCAGTTTATGGAAAGTAAATGAACTTGCAACTGCATTTTTGATGATTAAATTCTATGAAAACTTAAAAAAGTATCCCCAACTAGAAGCAGGGGATGTAGCGATCGCTCTCAACCAAGCACAAATTTGGCTGCGAAATTTGACTGAAAAAGATTGTGAGGAATTCCTCGATCGTCTTCAACCTCAAATCAATCAAGTTCTTGCTGAACTACCACCAGGATATGATTTTGAGTTCGAGGATGCTCTAAATGTGTTTCGTCAGCAAATTTGCCAAAAACCACATCCTTTTAGCCATCCTTTTGATTGGGCTGCTTTTATTGCCACAGGATTTTAGGTGTTAGATTCATCTAAATTGCAAAAATTTTCTACGCCCATTTTCAGTAGCATTAACGTAGCAATTGCTTGAGGGAAAGGAGGCGGTGTGAAAGCTGCTACTTGGGAAAATACTTCCAGAGGCTTTTGTGCTTTAGCCAACTGCTCAGTAATTTTTGGTTGACATAGAAATTCACGGATTTTTTCAACGGAAGAGTCTCCTTGCAGGACTGATTCTTGAGCCCGCCTTGCTAAGACTCTTGTCGCACCTTCTAGGTTGCCATTACATCTTTCGAGAACTTCAAGTTCTTTTAATGCTTTCTCTTTTAATGATTTTTCTGGATAATTTGCCAACTCAGAGCGGAATTCGGCAATTTCTTCTGGTGTAACTGTAGTCATAGAGTTATTATGGTTAATTTACTGAACTGCACTATATCAATTGTGAGCATAATCTCAGCTCAAATTGTAGCTGATTACTATTCAGACAGAGGAACATCACGAAACTCAAGAGGAATTGTATTACCTGAATGCAAGAAAATTTCCATGACTTGTATTTTGTTAACTTCTAATGAGACTTTATCAAAAGTAATAGATGCTTTTATGGGCACATCTTCGATCAAGTTTTCTCTAGCATATCCGCGATTGCTGGATGTTCCTAGTTGAGCCGTTGTTGCCAGATATATTTTACCTGCTTCAACTATTCTACTTCTGGTGCTACTCGATACAGCATACAAATTCAACCAAGCATTTTTTTCTGTGCTTGTGATTAATAGAGTACAATCAATGCTTTGACTATCTGCATTCACGTTAGCTCTTTTGCAACTCTGAAGTTCAAACACAAAACCGTCAATTTCGTAGGTTCTTTGTAAAGAATCTCCAGCAGGTGCAGGTGGACTCTGAATAATGTTTCCTGGATTTGGATTATTTTTTACTTCTTCTAGCTCTTTCTTTAACCTCTCATTTTCAGTTTCTAGTAGATTATTTGTCTGCTGATAATTTTTCAATTCAACTTCTAATTGAACTTTAGTATTTTCTAACTCTTTTACCGAAAAATTGTGGTTTAAAGCCTCCCCTTTTAAGGGGATAAAAAAAAGAGTATTCCTTATGTCAAGCCTCTCGCTTTAGCTAGAGGTACTGATAACTGATAACTGATAACTGATAACTGAAATGACCTTTTGCTCGAACCCCTGATTTCCAGTTTCTACTTGTTCCCCTAAATCTTCTAATGCTGATGGTTTTATATCTGTAGTCACACCGATTAATTGGGGAAAATTACTAACAAGATATTCCCTCAGTTTATAACCCCCAAAAGCTGATAGAGGGGCAATTATAATTATTAGTATTATGGCCTGAGTCAATTGACTTTTCCATTGCTTTCTAGCGAATTCTCTACTCACTTGCTTGCGAACCTCCTTTATGTCATTTTCTGAAAATAAATGCAATAACCCTAATTCTTTCAGACTCTCTTTGAGCGAGTCAATAGTAATTCTTCCTTCAAGCTCGTCTCTTCTTTTAGAGAGTCGTTCTATTAAGCTATTAAGTTCATCCTCGCTCAAGCTATTTTTTAAATTCATGTGCTTTTTTGACTTTAAATAATCCAAATATTGTCACTATATTGATTTTATATCATTCATTATATAGTCAGTAAAATCGAATAAAAATCACTTGAGCGTGATGCTTCAGACTAAGATTGTAACAAACTAAGAGCAAATTTTGTAACGATCGGGACTTTCACATGAGGTACGAAAAACTAAGATTTGAGATTGCTTTCCGTTCCGGACTGCTGCGCAAACCCTGTGGGTCGCAATGACGAAAATACCTTGCAGGTGTCTAAGTCCTAACGATACTTTTAATAAATGGTATTAAAGAGGAAGGATACTTGAAAAGTACAGCGTGCATTTCCTAAAACACTACTTTTGATTCAAGAATCAAAAAATCATTATATTATTGTCTGTAGAAACTTTTGCAGATAGTTTGTGGTCAAATATTGTTGTAATATTAGGAGCCAAATCCCCAATAGTGGTTATAAGGAAGTTAATATATAAAAGTGCTAAATCCAAATAAAGTCCATAGGTTTTAATTTGGGAAAAAGACAGATTTTTAATGTCATTAGTCATTTTTGGGCTAAACATTCCCAAAGACCCACATCTGGTCAATGACAACTATGTACGGATTTCCGGGCAACTAGGATGGGGTTAAGCGACAAAGAAGTTAAAAACTTGCCTAGTCAAGTTAAAATTCAACCATATACAATTAACTTTAGTAAGTTGCAAAATGCGGCGACTGCTAACGAGTTAATGGCGAAGTTGTACATGGATGCTGTTAAAAGCTCTAAATTACAACATCAGACTTAGGGAGAATAATTGTGGCCAAAAAACAAAAGTCAAAAAAGTCTAATCTTCTTTATCAAAGATTAACAGAAGCATTGGAAAATGGTAGTAAAGTCCGCATTGAAGCTGAGGAAACTTATTATGGTCTCCCCGTTACTGTAACTAAAGATTTTGTAGAAATTATGGTCTTAGTTCCACCGGATGAATTTGATGATGAGGATGATGTTTTTAAGCAGGTGACATGGTTGGTTCGACTTTCGTCTATTTTTGCGATCGCCTATCCCACAGAATACTGGTCAACGGCAAGATTGGAAAAATTATTGGAAGTAGGTTCAAATCAAGTCTAAATTTTTTTAGTTATTTTTTACATTACGCAAATTAACCTTGAAAACGCCATATGTAGGGGCGAATGGCATTGACTAACGTCAAGCTCCGCTAACGCCCTTACGCATTGTATGATAATCGACGGAATTATATTACTCCGATTTCTTAGGAACCGTAGTCAACAAATTTGATATGATAAGTCTTGATACTGTAATAGCGACTGCTATAGTTGTTTGAATTTAAGGCATTGCTGAGAAGCGGGATGAATATGAGTGGTAAGTGGGGTCAGGCATCCTGCCTGTCCCGAAAATATCAGGAACGGGCAAATATTAAGAACGGGCAAATATTAAGAACGGGCAAATATTAAGAACGGGCAAGATGCCCATTCCACAAAACTATTAAAATCATTCCGCATTTATGCAACGCCGAATTCAAAGACGATTTCTAAAATATAAATGATATAAATCATAACGTGGTGTTGCTTGGTTTTCTTGGAAATTGACTAATCCTATACTATGTAATTTTAATCCTTGCATTGTTTCTAATTGTACTGGTTGATTAGAATTCATTACTGTTTTAGCTGCTTGTGCTAACTCTGGAAATTGTTGTAAATACCACCAATGTCGTTGTAAATGATCTGCATAACATCCTACATCTGTTGCTGCTGTTTCTAATAGCTTATCAATGGTAGTATTGTTTTGAGAAATTTCATATAGAGCTAATTTGATTAAATAAGGATTTCCACCAACAATTGCCATTAATTTTTCTATTTCAGAGATATTTAATTGTAATTGATAATAGCTAGCTAAATCTTTAATTTGGGCTGCATTAAATTCTGGTAAATCTATTGGTAAACCGACATTAAAAGGTGATTGATTAATATCTATAGGTACATAATTTTCTGTTGAATGTATAACAACTAACCGCATATTTTTCCAAAGGTCGCGACTTTTTGCATCTTCATGCCAAGCTCGTAATAAACTGAAAAAATCTATAGTAATTTCTGGATATTGAAAAATATCATCTACTTCATCTAATACTAAGACTATCGGAGTATCAATACTTTTCAAAATATGTCTTTCAAAATAAGATTTACAAGATATTTTACTACCAAAAATTTCGTTCCAATAATTATCTAAATTAGTAGCTAAATTTAATTCTGAAGCTACCTCGGCACTAAACCATCGCAAGAATCGATCTAAATTGTCAAAAATTTGACGTTCAACTAATTGAAAGTTTAATACTGCTGTTTGATATCCTAATTTTTCAACTTTATGTAAAACTCTTGCCATTAAAGATGTTTTTCCCATCTGTCTCGGTGCTTTAATTCTTATCAAAGCACCTGATTTAGTAATTTCTTGATAACAATTTTCTTCAATAGGAGAGCGCTGAATATAAAAATCATCTTGGTAATTATCTTGATTTTTGGGTGATTTTGGTAGTGAGGATGGTAAAGGTTTTTTATTATATTCATTTATATTCAGAGAATTATTTAATATTAATCTTGATTTTGTTTCGGCAGTTGAGGGAGATAATTCATTTACGATCGAGAGCATAATTTCAGCAACTAAGTCTTGAGGATTATCTTTGCTTTGCCATTCCCATTGTGGCATTTGATTCAAGTAAGCATAGAGATTATAATCCCAAACCATATCGACAGAAGTATCAATCAAAATAGGTAGAATCCAAGGTTTTTTATTGGGATGAATGTTTTGAAATTCTTTTGCTCGTCTAACCATTTCTGTTACTATTTCACAGATTATTGATTGAGGAGTCAATAACAAAATCAAGTAATCAGATTGGTTTAGTTTTATTTCTAGTTCTTGAAAAAATTCTGCTTTTGTATCGCTTTGATTGGCTATAAAATATTCATATTGATTTGCTTCTATTTGTTTAATAAAAAGAGTGGTCAGTAAATTTATTTGATGATTTTTTTGGGAAAATATAAATATTTTTGGCATAGTCAAATTAAATAATTGAGTAATATCAAATCCGTTGGCTTCGGAGTAATATAATTCTGTCGTTCGTCATACAATCGGTCATTCAACAATTAATAATTAATAATTAATAATTAATAATTATATTACCTCTCCTTGAAAGCGGATAGGATTGATTCAAAGGAAAATTTTTTTCTTTTTTCCCCTTAAAAGGGGAGGCTTTAAACCACAATTTATCGGTAAGGGTGAATGCCATTCGCCCCTACATATAGTGTTTTCAATGTTATACCATTTATCAAAAATAATGGTATACTTGTGCAAGACTTGAATGATTAAAAACCATTCCGGAACAGAAAGGGGAGCTGAGTTCTGTTTGCAGAGCATCCCGGTACGGAAAATACCGATCGCTAGTTCTACCCAAGCTTTTAACCTACTGAAAGCTGTTTGCGGAGCATTCCAGTACGGAAAATACCGATCGCTAGTTAAGTTATTACCCATACAAAATATGAGTTATTGCTACAATCCTACTTGCCAAAAACCTCAAAACCCAGACAAAAATAGATTTTGCCAAAGTTGCGGTGCAAAACTCATCCTGAGAGAACATTACCGCCTCCTCAAACCAATCGGAATAGGTACATTTAGCAGAACATTCTTAGCAGTCGATGAAGACATCCCTTCCAAACCAATATGTGTAATTAAACAATTTTTACCTGTAGGTATTCCTGGCAAAAATGCAGCACAAAATATTAGTGAAATAGAAAAAGCATCATCCTCATTTAACCGAGAAGCATTACAACTAGACAAACTGGGAAAACATCCACAAATTCCTAGTTTATTAGCCTATTTTGTTGTATCGTCTTATAGATATTTTGTACAAGAATATATAGAAGGAAAAAATTTAGCTCAAGAATTAAAAGAACAAGGAACATTTAACGAACAAAAAATTAGAAAATTTCTGAGAGAAATACTGCCAGTTTTGCAGTTTATCCACAAAAATCAAGTGATTCATCGGGATATTAAACCAGAAAATATTATTCGTCGTGGTACTAATGAGAGTGAATATGACTGGGGAATAAATTTATATTTAGTAGGTTTCGGCGCCGCCAAAGCTATTTCTACTAATCCCGCAGTCAAAAGTGGTACCGTTATCGGTTCTCCAGAATATACTGCACCGGAACAGTTAATTGGTCAAGCAGTATTTGCTAGCGATATCTATAGTTTAGGTATTGTCTGCATTCAATTAATGACTCTACTCGACCCCTTCGACCTGCGTCATGGTGAAGAATGGTTATGGCAGCAACATTTACCCAGACCAGTAAGCACATCTTTGAATAATATTATTGACCGGATGTTACAACCATCGCTTCAACAACGTTATCGTTCGGTAGAAGAGGTGCTGAAAGATTTAATGCAGACTACAAAGAATTCTTGGGAAGGGTATGAAAGTTTAGAAAGTCACGGCGATAAAGTCAGAACAGTAGCATTTAGTATTGACGGTCAGACTGTGGTGAGTGGAGGTGAGGATAATAGCATTAAAGTCTGGACTCTGAAGACTGGTAGCGAACCCCGTACTCTGGGGGGGTGGATGTTTAGTCATTCGGGATGGGTGCAGGAGATTGCTTTTAGTTCAGATGGTCAGACCTTGGCGAGTGGGAGTAATGACGGCACTGTAAAAGTTTGGAATTTGGGTACTGGTAAATTAGTGCGAACTCTAGGTGGTTGGTTGGGTCAAGACTGGGGTCCCGTGCAGGCGATCGCTATTAGTCAAGATGGTCAGATATTGGGAAGCGGTCATGGTGACAAGACGGTGAAGGTTTGGTATCTCAATAGTGGGAAAATGCGAGGATATTTGAAGGGTCATACTGCATGGGTGGAGTCGGTTGCTATTAGTCCCGATGGCAAGGTATTAGCGAGTGGGAGTGGGGATAAGACGGTTAAGTTGTGGGATGTGGGGACAGGGAAGTTGTTGTTGACCTTGAATGGTCATAGTGATGTGGTGCGGAGTGTGGCGATCGCTCCTGACGGTCAGATATTGGCGAGTGGGAGTAGTGACAATACTGTTAGGTTGTGGCAGTTAGCGACTGGAGATTTATTGGGAACGTTGCAGCATCCCGATGGAGTGAATGCTGTTGCTATTAGTCCCGATGGTTTGATTTTAGCAAGTGGATGTCGAGATGGGAATATGTATTTATGGAATCCTTATACGATGGAGGAGTTAGGAGTATTGAGTCAGGAAGCGGTAGTTAATGCAGTAACGTTTAGTGTAGATGGTCAGATGTTGGCAGCAGGTTGTGGTGATGGCAGTGTTGGTATTTGGCGGAGGTTGAGTTAGAGTGGCTCACACTGATTATGGCACGGATACACGGATAGCTCAGGGAGTCGGGGTGTGGCTCACACTGATTATGGCACGGATACACGGATAGCTCAGGGAGTCGGGGTGTGGCTCACACGGATTATGGCACGGATACACGGATAGCTCAGGGAGTCGGGGTGTGGCTCACACGGATTATGGCACGGATACACGGATAGCTCAGGGAGTGGGTAGGGACGTTGCATCAGGGCGTCCGTATAGGGAGTGGGGGAGTCGGGGAGATTGAAGTAATTATGGAATTATCAAAATATACAGTACATTCGCTGGTATATGAAGTACAAATATTAACCATTGAATGTTTATTGAATGAATGCAAGTGCTGGCATCTTGCCCGCGATCGATGTACCTCATCAAAGTGGAATATGCTGTAATTTTACAGCACTTTTTAAGATAATGAGGTAAGGTTTTTAAGATTCATCTTTTTTTCCCTACTCCCTACTCCCTACTCCCTCAGGACTTACGCACGGACACTAAGTATAGTTAGGGCGAATGCCATTCGCCCCTACATATGGCGTTTAAAAGGTTGATTTGCGTAACTCCTGTCCCTAAAGTCCTAAAACCCACAATTCCCCACCTTCCCACAATTCCCACAATTCCCACACTCTGCTTTTTTCAGCAAACCCTAATTGTTTGGTTGCGCGATCGCTTAACCCAACCTACTGTAACTGAGCTTTATAGGGAATAGGTTGTATAATTGTTTGGTTGCTACTGTAACTGAGCTTTATAGGGAATAGGTTGTATAATTGTTGGGTTGCGCTTCGCTTAACCCAACCTACTAGCCACTTCGTTAACGCTTAATAGGTACAAAGTCATACCCATTGCCAATCTTCACAACTTCCACTAATTGAATATCACCATCATAGTCACCAGAATCTAAAAATTTCACTGCTTTGAACGCTCCAGGTGTAGAAAACCCTGATGATAACTCCTCCCGAACACCTTCACGAGTTGGTTTATCTTGATTTTCAATTGCTTTCCCCAGAGCTTGAACTGCATCATACGCAGTAATTGTTCGCCAATTCACGCTTGAAGTTCCCCAAAGTTTTTGAGAGCGTTTGGGAAAATCTGAACCTGTTTCATTTGCTTCAATATCCCATGCTATGGCTACAACCATTCCTACGGCACTATCTCCACCTTTCTCAAGAGTCTTTACAGAGTAAACACTATCCCCACCTAATACTGTTAAATTCCCTTCATTAACCTGAACTATTTCCAGAGCTTGCTCTAAATAACCTGAGCTGGGAGCTAGCATTAATACATTTGCTGAATCTTTTGCCCTATTCAGAACTTTAGTTGCTTTCCCACGCCAATCTTCATAATTTTTTGACCATGTAGATAGATCGCAATCTGGGTCTTCTCTCAGAATAATATTCAAATTCCCTAACTCAGAGGTAAATTCTTGACTTAGCGATCTACTGTAGTTGCTATCTGAGTTATAAAACACCACTGCTTTTACTGAGTTTAACTGAGCCTGAGCATATTTTGCTAATGCTTGTGCAGCCGCTCGATCGCTAGGTACGGTGCGAAAAAAATAAGGACTGTAATTTGTTAGCTCAACAGAGGTACTAACAGGAGAAATAGATACAAGCTCGTAATCCTTGTAAATATTGGCTGTTGCTAGGGAAGTGCCACTTGAGTAGTGACCAACTACTCCTAGAATTTCCTTTCTCTTTGCTAACTCTGTGGCAACTTCTTCCGCAATTTTCGTACCGTTATTAGGATCATTATCATCATCATCAGCAATTGCTATTTTCAACATTCCTTCAGCACCCAATCTAGAAAAATTCCAATCATACTGAGCATGAGCAACTCCACGCAAAATTTCTAGAGAACCATTCAGATTACTACTAATTGGCATAGATACAGCAATAACGTGGTAAGGTTTTTTACTCTTTTCAACTTCTAGGTTATTCAGAAAAATTTGTGCTTCTGGATCGTTAGGTTTTGATTCCAGGTAATTAGTTAAAGTTCTAAATGCCCGGTCATAATTCCTATTAGCAATTGAATTAATTCCTCTTTCTCTTTCCGGTCTAACATCTTCTGGATTTGCTAAGGATATCTCTCCAAATGTAATACGCTCTGAAATACTGCTACCATTAAATTTAGGAGAATCTTCAGCACAAGAAATGACAATAAAGACTATCAAACTAAGGAGTATCAGTCTTCGTAGTTTAACTCGTAATATCTTGTTCATAAATAAAAATTGGCGTTGGTAAAGCGCGTGTATGATATTAATCTTAATTACTTAGGAGTCTACCCACCCCTCACCCCTCCCAGGAGGGGAAGTCAGGAGTCTACCCACCCCTCACCCCTCCCAGGAGGGGAAGAAAGAAGAAGATAGAGGAATATATGTATAAAAAAAGAACTGGAAAAAGTCTTTAAACCTCCTTTTGTCATAATTCACATTGGGCAGCACGAGTGAGAATTAAGTCAAAATTTTCATCGTCGGTACTGAGATGTCCCTTTGGAGCGTCCATCGTAAATTTCAGATCATTATCCAAAAGGTAACCATCGTCATCCTTATCTGTTCCTGTTTTCCATCCTACAGCGATCGCGAACCGTCGCCAAGCTCGAACATCATCTCGAAAAGCTTCCAGGGTATCCCCATTCTCATCAATTACTTGAAGTTGAGCAGTGTAGCCAAATTTTCCCTTCGATCTTTGTGTCCAAATTTGATTAATTCGCTGCAAATCTGAGCAAGAAAATTGCTCTACTTCTGACGCAGATATGTAAGAATAATCCCCATCCCGATCGCCAATTTGATTAATTAATTGCCAATTCTGTCGATCTGCCTTCTGCCATTGTCCTGCTTCTGCCAAAGCGTCCAAGCTATTGTACATTGCCTCCACATCTTTCCCCTGTCCCGCCTCTATGACTCCTTTTGAGAAGATAGAAGCAAAAATAACATAAGGAGCAATACCAAAAGCAACAATACCCAAAGCAGCAATACCAAAAGCAACAATACCAGAAGGAATTAGCAAACGTTTTTTAGAAAGTGTGGGTTTAACAATATTCCTTAATTCGCCCATCACTTCATCAACAGTTTGGTAACGATTTTTCCAATAATCTGACACCATTTTATCCAGAATTAGACCTAAATTATCACTCACATTAACTCGATCTTTCCAGATAATTTCACCAGTGGATGGGTCTTCACGAAACTGATTTACCCGTATTCCAGTTAATACTTCAATACCGATCATTCCCACAGCATAAATATCGCTACAAAATTTAGGTTTACCTACTGCTTGTTCGCTGGGCATATATCCAGTAGTTCCCACTGCTATTGTTGTAGTTGTATGACCTTCACTTGTCACTGTTAATACTTTAATTTCTTTCACTGCCCCAAAATCTATTAAGACAATTTTGCCATCAGATTTTCTCCGCATAATATTCTGAGGTTTCAAGTCACGATGAATTACATTTTGCTGATGTATATATTTTAAAACTTCTAAGATTTCAGTTAATAGTTTAACGGTCTCATTTTCTGTAAATCTTCCTTGAAAATAAATCTCTTTTGCTAAGTCATTTCCTTCAATAAATTCTTGTACTAAATAAAATTGTCCTCCCTCTTCAAAATAGTCAAAAAATGTTGGTATTTGATTGTTTTTTCCCAGCTTTTTTAAGGTTTTTGCCTCTTTTTCAAATAATTTTTTAGCCACTTGAAAAACTTTCGGTCGCTGGTCTGAAGGAGTTAGTTGTTTAACAACACATTGACGATTATTAGGATGCTCTAGATCCGTAGCTAAATAAGTAGTTCCAAAACTACCCTTTCCTAACTCAGAGATAATTTGATAACGATGCCTAAGTATTCTGGTAGTCATTATTTTTAAGAAAGTTAATTTGTCAGCATTTAGCCGTCAGCCATCAGCTATTGTTTCTGGTTTTAGATAACAGTTTTATTAACAATGTTAAAATCGGGAATTTTGATAATTAAGAAAGTATACATATCAATATATCAAATGAATTAATATCTCCTAACCTCTAACCTCTAACTTTTAACTTTTGATTTTTGACTTCTAAAAACTTCTAACTTCTGACTTCTGACTTCTAAAAGCCTCATACTCTGCCAAGATAGTAGAAAATCAATAGCAGGGGTAAGTTGGTAAACTGTCCCTAAAATTAGTAAAATTGTCCAAAATTCTTAGATACTAGATTTATCACTATATAGTTTTAGGAAGCAGATAATGACCATATACATACAATCTCCCGACTCCTGGCAAATGAGCGATCGCGAACGTGCCAATCTCCAAAAAGTCACTCTCTACAACTCAGTTCAATCTCTCTCCGAAATATGGCCACTGGCTGCCAAACATTATAATCAGACCATCGCCCTCCATGACCCTCATGCCAAACCAGAGGTCAAATTTACCTATGCAGAACTAAACGAACAGATTCAAAAATTTGCTGCTGGTTTACAATCATTGGGGGTTGTCCCTACGGAAAATGAAGCGTCAATTCCTCCAAGAGTGGCCTTATTTGCTGACAATAGCCCTCGGTGGATGATTGCCGACCAAGGTATTATTGCTGCAGGGGGAGCAGATGTGGTCAGAAGTGGCTCTGCAGATATCGAAGAATTGGCTTATATTCTTCAACATAGTGGCAGTGTGAGTTTGGTCGTAGAAAATTTGGCCTTGTTGAAAAAATTGAGCGATCGCCTGCAAGACTTACCCATACATTTAATTATTCTGCTGTCTGATGAAGACCCAAACCCTGAAGAAAGTCTACCTGTAGTTAAATTTTCTCAAGTCATTGCTACAGGAGAAGACCTCCCCCTCAAACCCACTAAGCAAAACCTGGAAACTCTTGCTACTTTGCTCTACACCTCTGGCACAACTGGCAAACCCAAAGGTGTAATGCTTACTCATGGCAACCTGCTCTATCAAATTAATGTTATAGGGGTACTTCTTCAACCCAATCCAGGAGAATGCACCCTAAATATCCTACCTACTTGGCATACTTTTGGTAAAACAGGAGAATACTTTTTTCTCTCCCAAGGTTGTACCCAAATTTATACTAATAAACGTTCTCTGAAAAAAGACTTCCAAGAATATAAACCCCACTATGTCACCAGCGTGCCCAGAGTTTGGGAATTAATTTATGAAGGGGTACAAAAACAACTCAGAGAACAACCAGCCAATAAACAAAAGTTAGCTCAATTTTTCCTGGGCGTAAGTCAACGTTACATTGAAGCTAGGCGCATTAGTCAAGGATTAGTTGTGCAGCTCGACCCACCATCTCAGTCTCAGAAGTTGCTGGCTACTTTGCAAAGTTGGGCATTATTACCTATTCATCGTCTGGGAGAAAAAATCATTTATCAAAAAATCCGCCAAGCTACTGGAGGTCGCCTGAAATTTGCCATAAGTGGGGGTGGTTCTCTAGCAATGCACTTAGAAAACTTCTTTGAAATAGTTGATATAGGCTTATTAGTAGGATATGGTTTAACCGAAACTTCTCCAGTTTTGACTGTTCGACGCTATTGGGAAAATCTCCGGGGGTCTGCTGGTAAACCAATTCCAGCTACTGAGATTAAAATAGTAGACCCAGAAACTAACAAAACTCTGACAGTTGGTAATAAAGGTGTGGTTTGGGCACGAGGGCCACAAGTTATGGCTGGTTATTATCAAAATCCCGAAGCTACTGAGAAAGTTATTGACCCCGAGGGTTGGTTTAATACGGGCGATATAGGTTGGATGACCCCAGAAAATGATTTGGTATTAACTGGTCGGGCAAAAGATACAATTGTTCTGACTAATGGGGAAAATATTGAACCTCAGCCCATTGAAGATGCTTGTGTCCGCAGTCAATATATTGACCAAATTATGCTAGTGGGGCAAGACCAGAAATTTTTGGGCGCTTTAGTCGTGCCTAATATTGAAGCAGTGGAACAATGGGCTATTCAACTCAATCCTTCAGAATCTCAACCACAGATTGATTGGGAAAGTAAGACCATTCAAGAATTGTTCCGCCAGGAATTGAATCGGGAGGTAAAAAATCGCCCCGGATATCGGCCTGATGACCGCATTGGACCATTTCGCTTGATTATGGAGCCGTTTACGGTAGAAAATGGCATGACAACCCAAACGCTGAAGATCAAACGTCCCATTGTCACGGACCATTACCGCGATATGATTAACAAGATGTTTGATTGAAAATAGCAGTCAGCAGTCAGCATTCAGCGGTCAGCGGTCAGCTCTCAAGGCTTAACGAAGTCAGCAAGTCTGCAAGTCAGCAAGTAGGGGCGTTAACGTTTGCGGTAGCATTCCGATAGGAAAGTTATGCGCAAGCTTTCGGCCGTTCGCCCGTACAGAAGTTAACCCACCCCTAACCCCTCCCTGGAGGGGAAGTAGGGAATTTGAGCCCCGCTTCAAAAATATTGCGCCTTAAAAGGCGGGGTTTTAGACCCTGATGATTTTGATAATATGGGGGATACTCTAGAGTTGCTACTCCGCGTCTACAAATCCCTAGAACACGCACACCACTAATTTTTCAAATAAATATAGTGGGGGACGCCGAACCCGCTGATTTTAGATGATAGCTGATAGCTGATGGCTGATAGCTTGTTAATATAGCAACCGCTTTGGCGGTTAGGACATAGACTGATGATGAACTTCAGACAGGGAAATGTTTTTCTCCCTGTTCCCTATTCCCTGCTATAACTTTTGGGGATTTTAGATTTTGGATTGAGTATCATCCAGATTTTCTGTAATCTTAAAGTCTAAAATCAATATTCTCGTCCTTATGTACAAACAAAAATAAACTGACAAGAACAATTTTTATGGAGTATTCTCAAACACAATTACTTTTAAAGCGAGCGATTAACGTTAAAGTAGTCGTTACCCCACGCTGGAAAGAAGAAGCCCAACAACAACTACAAGCTCAAATTAATAATTTAGATAGCCAATTACAACAACTTGAAATACAAGGGCAAAAGGCAATTGCTGAAATTAGCAAGCAAAGTGTACAGCCTCCAGGCCCTCAAGTACAACAGCAAATTAATAATATACAAGCACAGATCGGCCAAAAGAAAAATGAGTTTGTAGAGCAGAAAAATCAAGCTTTACAACAATTACAACAAGTACAAACTTTGGAATTAGAGCAAGAAGTTAGTCAAGGTCAAATTGAAAGTGTATTTACTGCGGATGTAGGAGATAATTTGATCAAAAAAATGCAAGTAGAAGTTCTCCTCCGCGATGGGGTAATTGAAGAAGTACGAGGCGAGGTTTAGAGGGAAAAAAGAAGGTCTTATACCAAATTGATAAATGTTTGCTACAAATATCTAGGGTATTTCTTCGGAGTCAACCCACCCCCCCCCTCCCAGGAGGGGAGCCAGGAGGACCGAGCCCTATGGGAATGGCTTTAATACCATTTTTTAGGGCGTAAATTATCTTTTTCTCTTGGTGCGCGTTCCGCAAGGGAGCTGGCGTCGTCGCGGGGTTGCACCGCTTAGTCAAAGGGACATCTCCTGCATTTGTCTTTCGATCGCTCTTAACTATTCGTAATATTCTTTTTTTCAAATTGGTATTAGGTAGTAGGTGGTAGGTAGTGGACTCACCAAAAAAGAGGGTCTCAACCCTGACCTAAAAAGTAAACTTCAGTATTTCAAGCCTCCAGCTAAAGCCAGAGGTACTGTTAACGCGCGTCAGAAGTCAGCAAGTCTGCAAGTCAGCAAGTGTACCCAGCCCTAACCCAACCCACCCCCGACCGTGGAGGGGAGCCAGGAGGGGAAGTAGGGGATTTGAGAAAAGCTCCAAAAATATTTCGCCAGTCAAGGTGGGGTTGCGCGACCCAATCCTGTTTGATAACTGATAACTGATAACGGATCGGAATTCCCTTCTGCCTTCTGCCTCCTGCCTTCTGCCTTCTGCCTTCTGCCTTCTGCCTTTCCTGACAATTTATCAACAAAAAAACAACGGAAAATTAACATGATTAACGAAGTATTCATGCCTGCCCTTAGTTCGACTATGACCGAGGGTAAAATAGTTTCTTGGCAAAAATCCACTGGTGATTGGGTGGAAAAAGGGGAAACAGTAGTAGTGGTTGAATCAGATAAAGCAGATATGGATGTGGAATCCTTTTTCTCTGGATATCTGGCCACTATAATTGTGGAAGCTGGAGATGTGGCAGCTGTAGGGTCTACCATCGCTTTATTAGCTGAAACAGAGGCAGAAATTGAAACGGCTAAACAGCAAGGTACGACTACAACTAAGCAAGAAACTGCTCCTGCTACTTCTACTGCTGCAACCGCTGTTGCTACAGCCCCCACTTCTGTCACAACAGAAACAAAAGAAAACAACGGTCGCCGTAATGGAAGGATTATTGCTTCCCCTCGTGCCCGGAAGTTGGCAAAAAAATTGAAGGTAGATTTAAGTACTCTCAAAGGGACTGGCCCTCATGGTCGCATTGTGGCAGAAGATGTAGAAATGGCCACAGGCAGTACTCCAACTCCGGCGGCTGCACCTGCGAAGACTGCGACTCCCGTGACTCCTACTCAACCATCTATTCATATTGCCCCACCTCCACCATCTGTACCTCCGACTCCGGTGACTCCTGGAGAAGTTGTCAAGATGAATACTCTGCAAAATGCAGTGGTGCGAAATATGATGGTAAGTTTATCTGTGCCTACTTTCCATGTTGGTTACACGATCGCTACAGATAACTTAGATGCGTTGTATAAAAAGATTAAGCCTAAGGGTGTGACGATGAGTGCGATGTTAGCAAAAGCTGTGGCAATAACTTTGCAACAACATCCTTTATTAAATGCTGCTTATGTGGAGGAGGGTATTCAATATTCTTCTGGGATTAATATTGCAGTGGCAGTGGCAATGTCTGATGGTGGTTTGATTACACCTGTATTGCAAAATGCTGACCAAATGGATATTTATTCTTTATCTCGCACTTGGAAAGGTTTAGTAGAAAAGGCGCGGGCAAAGCAGTTGCAACCAGATGAATATAGCACTGGTACGTTTACTCTTTCTAATTTAGGAATGTTTGGAGTTGATAAGTTTGATGCTATTTTGCCACCTGCTCAGGGTTCAATTTTGGCGATCGGTGCATCTCAACCCCAGGTAGTAGCAACTGCTGATGGCACGATCGGAGTTAAGCGACAAATGCAGGTGAATATTACTTGCGACCATCGTATTATTTATGGTGCTGACGCTGCTGCTTTCTTGCAAGATTTAGCAAAGTTGATTGAAACTAACCCTCAGTCTTTGACTATGTAAATGAGTATTGTAGGGGCGTTAACGATAGTTATGCGCAAGCTTTCGGCCGTTTGCCCCTACTGATATCAAATCTGGTAGTATTGGTGTGTGGGGAGTAGGGGAGTGGCTCACACTGATTATGCCACGGATATACGGATAGCTCAGGGACTGGGGGAGTGGCTCACACTGATTATGCCACGGATACACGGATAGGTCAGGGACTGGGGGAGTGGCTTACACTGATTATGCCACGGATATACGGATAGGTCAGGGACTGGGGGAGTGGCTCACACTGATTATGCCACGGATATACGGATAGGTCAGGGACTGGGGGAGTGGCTCACACTGATTATGCCACGGATACACGGATAGCTCAGGGACTGGGGGAGTGGCTCACACTGATTATGCCACGGATATACGGATAGCTCAGGGACTGGGGGAGTGGCTCACACTGATTATGCCACGGATATACGGATAGGTCAGGGACTGGGGGAGTGGCTCACACTGATTATGCCACGGATATACGGATAGCTCAGGGACTGGGGGAGTGGCTCACACTGATTATGCCACGGATACACGGATAGGTCAGGG
>JAXHSW010000031.1:53895-55793 GCA_034190295.1 Cyanobacteriota bacterium
AGGGACTGGGGGAGTGGCTCACACTGATTATGCCACGGATACACGGATAGGTCAGGGACTGGGGGAGTGGCTCACACTGATTATGCCACGGATACACGGATAGGTCAGGGACTGGGGGAGTAGGGGAAATTGAAGTAATTATAAAATTATCAACATACACTATATAACCGGATTTTATATCAGGGCGAAGTCAGGGCGAATGGCATTTGCGTTCCGCACCAGCTGCCGAATGGCGCCCCTACTATGGTCTACTGAAAACAGAGCATTCCGGTACGGAAAATGCCGATCGCTAGTTTACTTTATTTTATCAGTAAATAAATCAGAAATTGGTTTTTCCCGAGACTCATCTTCATTCTGACCATCAGTAGATAAATTGTAGTAAATATCCACAGTTTCATCAGGTTTAATATTACCGAAGAAAGGCTCTGTCAACTCACCTAATGATTCAAGAGCTTTCATAAACATTTTTGTATGAGCAATTTCGCGAGTCAAAAGATGTACAAGAGTGTTTTTTGTACCTTCATCTGGTGCCATTTGAATTAAAGATTCATAAGTCTGGCGCGCTCCTGCTTCAGCAGCAATATTAGACCGCAGATCCCGCACTACATGACCGCCTTCATTCAGATAAGTAGCAGTCCAAGCACTACCTTGAGAATCTAAGAAATGAGGACCTTTACCACGCACTGCAAATAGGGTACTTTTAAAAGCTTCTGTTTGAGCTGGATTATTTTTATTAGTATCAGTATGCATTTCTATCAGTTTACCAATCATTTCTAGATGGCTAAACTCTTCGATCGCGATATTTTGTAACATATCCTTGATCTTTGCATCTTCAATATGGAAAGATTGAACCCAGTATTGTAATGCAGCAGAAAGCTCTCCAGTTGCACCGCCAAATTGCTCTAGTAATAATTGAGCATAAAGAGGGTTAGCTTCATCTATTTTTACATCTTTTTCTATTAGTTCTTTTTTATGAAAAAACATCGGTTTCTCTCTCTGGGTAATTTTTCCTTAACCTGCGAGTAACTATTGTTAATTATTAATAGACTTCAGCTATTTAATTAATTATTTATATTTACTACTCGTATTACACTATAGATATTAAATTTCTATATCTTCCTCCGTCAAAAGTAATAAATAATAACTACGACTGCTCGATAATTTATCCTCAGTTCGCTGGTGAATGAGAAAAAAGATAGTAAATTTTGTCTTTGAATGTAGAAAGGAAAAACTTGTCATAGCAGAAGAAAGAAGGAAGAAGGAAAAATCTGGGGTTGTCTGAATTTTAAGCTTTTGATATATCTGCGCTCTTTGCTTCCACTGTTATAGCTTAATTCAGTCTTTTGATAGATCATCAAAATATGATTATATGTTAAGCGCACATAAGTACTCTTTTTTTAATATTAATAATTGAAGAAAAAAAATTAGCGATTTCTTGAGTAGGGGAGTGGAGGAGAATTCAAGAATTTAGAATTAAGAATTAAGAATTAAGAATTAAGAATTACCTCTCCTTGAAAAGAAGAGGATTGACTAATCATGAAATTTTTTTCTTGTTTCTCCACGGCGAGTGAGAGGCTTTAAACCTTAATTGTTCGGTAAACATCAGAATAATTAATATGCTACTGGCGTACTAATTATAAAAAATGTCCCATACGCCTCTGTTAATTAGACATCTCCAGAAAATAAATTAACCTTTTAATTAGAGCAGTTAAGGAAATAAAAATTCATCCTAAAAAATCATTTTTCCTGCCAATTTCTGTGAAAAAATCTTACCTATTCCCTGTTGCCTGTTGCCTGTTGCCTGTTGCCTGTTGCCTGTTGCCTGTTGCCTGTTGCCTGTTGCCTGTTGCCTGTTGCCTGTTGCCTGTTGCCTGTTGCCTGTTGCCTGTTGCCTGTTG
>JAXHSW010000310.1:0-4116 GCA_034190295.1 Cyanobacteriota bacterium
GACAGTTACTCCCTTTCTATCGGAATACTTTTAATAGTTCCTCCCTTTTTATCGGAATACTTTTGACAGTTACTCCCTTTTTCCAGAGATACTTTTTATAGTTCCTCCCTTTTTCCAGAGATACTTTTTATAGGAATACTTTTGATAGTTACTCCCTTTTTCCAGGAATGCTTTTGACAGTTACTCCCTTTTTCCAGGAATACTTTTGACAGTTACTCTCTTTTTCCAGGAATACTTTTGACAGTTACTCCCTTTCTATCGGAATACTTTTGACAGTTACTCCCTTTTTCCAGGAATACTTTTGACAGTTCCTCCCTTTTTCCAGAGATACTTTTTATAGTTCCTCCCTTTTTCCAGAGATACTTTTTATAGTTCCTCCCTTTTTCCAGAGATACTTTTGATAGTTACTCCCTTTTTCTCGGAATAATTTTGACAGTTACTCCCTTTTTCTCGGAATAATTTTGACAGTTACTCCCTTTTTCTCGGAATAATTTTGACAGTTACTCCCTTTTTCTCGGAATAATTTTGACAGTTACTCCCTTCTTCCAGGAATACTTTTGACAGTTACTCCCTTCTTCCAGGAATACTTTTGACAGTTACTCCCTTCTTCCAGGAATGCTTTTAATAATTCCTGCCTTTTTCTCGGAATAATTTTGACAGTTACTCCTTTTTTCCAGAGAGACTTTTAATAGTTCCTCCCTTTTTCCAGAGAGCCTTTTTATAGGAATACTTTTGATAGTTACTCCCTTTTTCCAGGAATAATTTTGACAGTTACTCCTTTTTTCCAGGAATAATTTTGACAGTTACTCCTTTTTTCCAGGAATACTTTTAATAGTTACTCCTTTTTTCCAGGAATATTTTTGACAGTTACTCCTTTTTTCCAGGAATACTTTTAATAGTTCCTGCCTTTTATCGGAATACTTTTGACAGTTATATAGAATCCGGTTATACAGTATATGTATATGTTGATAATTCTATCCACACTTTCTCGCCTTCAATCTCCCCACACTTCCCACACTTCCCACCCTCCCCACCCCCAAATATTTGAGTCAAGTTAATGTTAATTATTCTGATGTTTACCGAGAAATTGTGGGTATGTGCCTCCCCTTTTAAGGGGATAAAAAAAAGAGAATTCCGCATTTTCTTGCCTCCTTATTGCAGAGGTACTGATAACTGATAACTGATAACTGATAACTGAAATGACTTCTCCCTCACTCCCATACTCCCCATCCCCCCATCAATTTTTCTCTAATAGACATCTCCAGAAAATAAATTAACCTTTTAATTAGAGCAGTTAAGGAAATAAAAATTAACCCTAAAAAATCATTTTTCCTGCCAATTTCTGTGAAAAAATCTTACCTGTTGCTTTTCGGAGCAGATGAGCTGTTGCCTACTCCTGCAAAAAATCTATATCTTTTTTGGAGAGGTCTAATGACAATAAATTGACAACTGATAACTGATAACTGAAATGAGCCTGGCCTTTTTAAGGGAGGAGAGATCGACTCTTCAAAAATACAAAAAAAATACCAATCATATTTTAACTCAATTAACAAGGTCAGTTCAGTTCAGTTTATTCTGACCTCATCTGCTCTTGATGATTAACTTAACCTCAGATTAACTTGGAATAGTAAACATTTTGTATGAGAAAAACTTCTTTTTCTATGACAAACTCACAACAAATTTTAACCCGTTCCAGTGTTATTACTGAGATGCACTCCCAACTAGGCACATTATCAAAAAATCTTGAACCAATGGCAAAAATAATTCCTCCCGGACCCCAACGAATTAGAGGAATTGCTGGTTCGGGAAAAACGGTTTTATTATGTCAAAAAGCTGCTTATATGCACTTACAAAATCCTGAATGGGATATTGCTTTAGTATTTTTTACACGCTCTCTCTACGACCTGATGGAAAAACAAATAAATAAATGGTTGAAATATTTTAGTAACGGCAAATTAGAATACGACAAAAGTAATTCTAAACTCAAAGTATTTCATGCTTGGGGAACTGACGCAAAAAATGGTTTATTCCGAAAAATTCGTAAAGCTCACAACTTCAAACCAGAACCTCTTAACGAAGTCAGAAGTCAGAAGTCAGAAGTCAGAAGTAAACCCACCCCTAACCCCTCCCAGGAGGGGAAGTAGGGGATTTAAGCTCCGCTCTAAAAATAGCCTTAAAAGGCGGGGTTTTAGACCCTTATGATTTTGATAATTATCCAAATTATACTCCTCCGGAACAGTTAGCTAAGGTTGTTATTCAGTTACTAGAAGCTAGAGAAATTCAACCAATGTTTGATGCAATATTAATTGATGAAGGGCAGGACTTAGTAGTGCGTGATGAATTAAAATATCATGGAAAACAACCGATTTATTGGATGGCATGGCAAGCTTTACGACCTGTTAATTCTGAAAAACCTCAACAAAAACGTTTAATTTGGGCTTATGATGAGGCGCAAAGTTTACATAGTCTAAAAATTCCCACTGCTAAAGAATTATTTGGTGAAGAATTGAGCGATTTAGTGAAAGGTATGGATAAAGGTGCTATTTCCAAAAGCATAGTTATGAAACAATGTTTTCGTACTCCTCACTCAATACTTACCGCTGCTCATGGAATTGGAATGGGATTATTTCGTCCTGATGGAATGTTGTCTGGATATACAAATAAAAAGGATTGGGAAAATATTGGTTATCAAGTGGAAGGTAGCTTTAATAATGGTCGAACAATTACTTTGTCTCGCCCATCAGAAAATTCTCCTAATCCCATTCCTCATATTTGGAAAAAACCTGTTTTGGAGTTTAATCTCTATAAAACCAGAGAAGCTGAATTAACTGTTTTAGCTGAGAAGATTAAATATAATCTCGAACAGGATAAACTCAATCCATCCCGAAATATTTTAGTAATTATTTTTGGTTCGTCGCGAGAAGAAGCAATGGCATTACAAAAAGAAGTTGGAGAATTTTTGATTCAGCAAGAGATTAATATTTATATTCCTAGTGCGAGTAATATTAATGATTTAGAACGTAATGACAGAAATCGAAACCAATTCTGGCACGAAGAGGGAATTACTATTTCTCTAATTCATCGCGCTAAGGGAAACGAAGCAGATATGGTTTATGTAATTGGTGTTGATAAAATTGCTAAAAATGAGAGTAATATTAATCTCCGAAATGCTTTATTTGTTGCTTTGACAAGAGCGCGGGGTTGGGCAGTTTTGAGTGGAATAGGTGACTATCCAATGTATCAAGAAATTCGACAAGTTATAGACATAGCAGAAAGTGGCAAACCTTTCAGTTTTACTTATAAGCGATCGCCACAATGGAATCTCAACGACCGCTAAATTTATTACTATCAAAATTTTTCTCACTGCCAAGGCATAGAAGTTAATTTCTATGCTCTTTTTGTCAAAAAAAATCCATAAAATTTTATCTATACTACTATCATTCAAGAATTAATAATTAACAATTAATAATTATATTACCTCTCCTTGAAAAGAAGAGGATTGATTCAAAGGAAAATTTTTTTCTTTTTTCCTCTTTTAAGGGGAGACTTTAAACCACAATTTATCAGTAAATAGATTTGCCTCCTTAATTAGGGTTTGCTGAAAAATCTTTTTAAGGAGCAGGGGACTCACCCGCGGGCCCCGACCGTGGAGGAGAAGAGGGGAGTGGGGGAGTAGAGAGTAGTTAGGAGGAGCGAAGAATAGAATTTAATTAGGAGGTAGTCAGATATATTTGTCCCTTAATTTTTGTGCAATTATTCTGCCTTTTATGCTAACTTTTTGAGGGCTTTGGACGTGATACCTGGGACTTTTTTCAACCAAAAAAAGGCTTGAGTCAATATCAGTCAATGCTTTGAGATTTAATCGGTAGAGCAATAATTAAATGAGTGTATTATATAGATGTCAAAATTTAGAAATAACTTCAGCATTTGGCCATCAACTATTAGGCAGCCTCTGACAGAGGAACTGCGGACTTCAGCTATTAAGGAGGAGGTAAAAGCAATTGACAGAGAATTAAAAGTTACTGCGAAAGTATGCTCCTTTAAAAAGTATTCCGGAACGGAAAAACTAGGGAGCAACTCCTCCTAAAATTAAGCAATTGACAGAGAATTAAAAGT
>JAXHSW010000310.1:4216-7184 GCA_034190295.1 Cyanobacteriota bacterium
CTTTAAAAAGTATTCCGGAACGGAAAAACTAGGGAGCAACTCCTCCTAAAATTAAGCAATTGACAGAGAATTAAAAGTTACTGCGAAAGTATGCTCCTTTAAAAAGTATTCCGGAACGGAAAAACTAGGGAGCAACTCCTCCTAAAATTAAACGACTTGTTCCCGTGTCGGGAATTAGCAACTCAAGCTTTTCAGTCCGGACTGCTCCGAAACAGATACCTAATTATATGCACTACCTTTTTAGGCTAATAGTTGACAGCTAGTTAACCTCAGAAAGAATTATTTATTATTCGCTGAATAGCGAGCGCATCCCGCAGGAAAGCCCTGACTGCTAAGAGCTGAATGCCAGCGCATTCGGACCGAAATGCTTACTAAATAACCAACCACTTATCCAAAAAATAAACTATGCAAATAACTCAATCTCTCCATGCCGCTCTATTAGTTTCAAACCTGGAAAAAGCCGAACATTTCTATGGTCAAATTCTCCAACTCCCAAAAGTAGACCGCTCCCTTAATTTTCCCGGCACTTGGTATCAAGTAGGCAACTTCCAAATTCATCTGATAGTATCCGAAATAATCCCCGATCTAGTTAACTCAGAAAAATTAGGTAGGAATCGACATTTAGCATTTTCTGTGGTTGATATAGATGCTGCAAAATCACAACTATTAGCGAATAATTGCCCAATTAAAATGAGTGCTTCTGGTAGAGCTGCATTATTTACCCAAGACCCAGATGGTAATATTATAGAATTAAGTCAACATTCAAGAATTTAGAATTTAGAATTTAGAATTTAGAATTACCTCTTCTTATAAATTAAGAGGATTAGATAAAAGGATTTTTTTTCTTCTCTTGGTCTCATGGATATGGCGCAGGTTTCCTCGCCATCCCTAGACCGCTTTTTTCTCCATGAATGTAGAGGCTTTATACCTGAATTTTTCGGTAAGATAATCTGTGAAAATTATTGCCTATTCATATACAAACCCCCTGTTTGAAACTGCCCCAGACCCCACAACTTGGGGGTGGGAAGTTGACCTTATGTATCACGACTTAGGCGATCGCCAACAACTCCAACAACTCCTACTCGACTGCCAAACTCAAGTAGTTAATTATCTCTTAATTCGTAAACTTGAAGAATTAGGAGACTCTGTAGAAGAAGTATGCGATCGCCTGAACCAACTCGAATCTTTCAACATCCAAATTATTCCTCTCGACTCAGATATCAACATCAACCCCAACTCACCAAGCAACAACTCACCAAGCAAAATAGACCTACTCAGACTCCTCAACCAAATTCGCCAAAACCAACATAGTCGCAAAATTCGCACTGCCCATGCTCGCAACCGCGTCAAAGCCATACCCCCACCAGGTAGAGCACCCTACGGATATCGCCGAGGTAAAGACCGTTACACCCTGGACAGAAGTGCTGCTCCTGTTGTCAAAGACTTCTTTGAAAACTTCCTTCTGTTTGCTTCCTTGCGCGGTGCTGTGCGCCATATTCAGAAAAAATACGGCAAAAAAATCTCTGTTACCACTGGACGACGTTGGTTAACCAACCCCGTTTATCGTGGTGACTTACAATATCGAAATAGTGAAGTCATATCTAATACTCATCTTCCCATAATTTCTAGAGAAGAAGCTGCTCAAGTCGAACGTTTGCTCCGACGCAATCGCCGAATGCCACCGCGCACTGCCAGCGCCCCCCATTCTTTGGCAGGTTTACTTGTTTGTAAAGAATGTCAGTCTCCAATGATTACGGCAAAAGTTACTACTTTTCGGAAAGAGAAAGAATATCTCTATTTGCGCCCCAAAAGTTGTTCCCGCAAACCCAAATGTAAAGCTTTAAATTATCAAGAAGTATTAGGACAAACTATAGAAATAATTTGTCGAGATGTACCATCGGCGATCGCTGCTTTAGAAATGCCAAATATGGATGGAATTAAAAGTAAAATTAAACAGGATATTTCTGATAAGCAAGATATTCTTTTGCAGCTACCAAATCTCACGGAAAATGGCATTCTTGACCAAGAAACTGCCGAACTCCGTACCTACAAAATTAGAACAGAAATTGCTCAATTACAAAGCCAACTTAACCAGTTACCCCCAGTCAATTTATTAGAGACGGCAAAAGCAGTTTCTATATCCCAATTTTGGTGGGATTTATCAGAGTCAGAAAGGAGATTTTATTTGCGTGAATTTATTAGTAGAATCGAAATTATTCGTCAAAATTTAGATTGGCATTTACAAGTTATTTTTATTTTTTAATTGTGTTATGGAAGAAGGAAGAAGGTAATATCATGTCCGTTTGAATACTTATTATTTATTTATTAATATAGTAGGGGAGCGGGGGAGTAGGGGAGTAGGGGAGTAGGGGGAGGCCGGGAAAATAAAAAGATTTACTATTTAAGCAAGTCCCTAAGTTTTTTCCAGATCGCTCTTATCCGGACATAATATGATACCATTTCTCCATGAAGTTGCACTTAATATAAAAATGAGAATACTCAGTTTAATCAGGTCTGAGCAAAAATTATTAAGCGCATTATTACAGAGAAATGGTATTATATCAAGTCCGGTTAAACAGTTATAGAATGGTTAATTCAGGAGGAGTCAACCCACCCGCAGGCCCCGACCGTGGAGGGGAAAGACCTCCTCAGGAGGAGAGAGAATTACAAAGATGAGCGTAGTTATAACGATTGGAGAATTTTTTTATGTGCAATTAACCGGATTTTATATTACATACTTAATTATTCTGATGTTTAATTCTCCCCCACTCCCCTACTGCTGTAAGGGCAAATGCCATTCGCCCCTACTGTCCCACTCCCTTGCGTATCCGTATATCCGTGCCATAATCCGTGTGAGCCACTCCCCTACTCCCCTACTCCCCCACTCCCCTACTCCCCCACTCCCCCACTCCCCCACTCCCCTACTGCTGTAAGGGCAAATGCCATTCGCCCCTACTGTCCCACTCCC
>JAXHSW010000311.1:0-7093 GCA_034190295.1 Cyanobacteriota bacterium
GTCAAATATTTCCATCTATACCTCCTCAGTGAAAGGTCGCTAACACTTTCATTTTGTGAAGCTTACGGAAAAATCGGCGCCTCAAAGGATTTTCGGTTCCATACTCACAATTTTTGTGATACCATAAAACTTATAAGGGGTCGTTCGGCTATACGCATGACTTTTTATTCAACAAAAGAAAGATAGTATAGCTTCGATCGCGATCGCTCAGGTTGCAG
This sequence comes from Cyanobacteriota bacterium, assembly GCA_034190295.1. Classification (GTDB taxonomy): domain Bacteria; phylum Cyanobacteriota; class Cyanobacteriia; order Cyanobacteriales; family Microcoleaceae; genus Okeania. The sequence goes on from JAXHSW010000311.1 coordinate 219, forward strand.
AAAAGAAAGAAAGTTAATGTAAAAAATACGGTTAGGAGTTCTATAGAATGTGGGGTCGTTGAAGTTTTCAAACAAACTAAAAAACCCAATTTCTTTAGTGAGTTGAAACTGGGTTTTTGAATAAAAATAAATATAAAAATAACTAAAGAGTCTGTCGAGAAATCAGCTTTTCAAAATGAGCTTGAGTTTGCTGCAACATTTGTTCGCGACCATCTTTTGCTTGATTCAGAGAAGGAACTAAATTACGAGCGTGTAAAGTCATGTGAAATTGTAAATCAGCCACATATTCACTAACATCTTGATGTAAAGAACAAGATGGATATTTTTTAATTTCTGAATTCAAAGTTTTTTCCTCCCCTAAATTATTTGAGCTTGTTTCTGATTAGAAACGATAGCACGGAAATTGTTTTATGTTGCAGTTTAGTAATGAAGCTTAATATTTTTCAGTAAATAAAATTATATTTCTGTACATAGTAGTAAAAAAAATTTTCCGGACAATAAATAGTTACCAAAAAATTGTAGTTGAAAGCCTCCTCTTTTAAGAGAATAAAAAGAAAAATTTTCCTTTTAGTCAATCCTATCCGTTTTAAAGGAGAAGTAATTCGCGCATTCTTAATTCTTAATTCTAAATTCTTGAAATCCAGATGCACAGGGAGATGTTTAAAACTGCTCAAACAAAACATTTTATAGTATTAAAAAGTAAGCATTCAAAGGTTATCAACTAAAGCTAAATGCTGAATGCTAATAGCTGAATGCTTACCTTCAAATTACCACTTTAATAAATTAAACTGTTCCATATCTACAGTGTCACGGTTACGATAAATTGCGAGAACTATCGCTAGACCAACAGCCGCTTCAGCAGCAGCAACAGTAAGTACAAATACAGTAAATACCTGACCTTTAATATTTTGGGGGTCTAAGAAATTAGAAAAACCCATCAAATTTAGATTGACAGCATTAAGCATTAACTCAATAGACATCAGCACCCGAACTGCATTACGACTGGTAATTAAACCATAAATACCTATACAGAAAAGTGCTGCGGCTAATAACAAAAAATACTCCAGTTGCAATTGCATAAACTTATCAACTCTTTGAATTTAATTAGTAGAAATTTCACTAGAACTAGAAACTAATTCACGGGGACGTTCTGGCAAACTTAAAACAGGTGTTTGAGGTATATCAGTCGGCACTTCATCAGGCAAAATATCTCGACGAGCCAAAATAATAGCACCCACCATTGCCATTAACAAAAACACAGAAGCAAGTTCAAAAGGAAGCAGAAAATCACTAAAAAAGTGTCTACCAATTAAAACAATTGAACTTTCTGTATTAGCAACACTAACACCAGGAATTGACCAAGAAGTAGATAAAACCATGGTACTTAGTAGAGCAAATAAACCAAGACAAACTAAACCAGTAGCTACTTTTCTAAACCAAGCATTAGGCAAAACTTTAAAATCTTCTCGTTTATTTACAAGCATAATTGCAAATAAAATCAAGACATTAACAGCTCCAACATAAATCAAAACTTGGGCAGTAGCCACAAAATCAGCATTTAATAAAAGGTATAAACCAGAAATACTCATAAATACTCCACCCAACAAAAATGCCGAGTAGACAATATTAGAAAATAATACTACTCCCAAAGCAGCAGCAATCATCATTATGCTTAACAGAGCAAATGAAACGAATTGAACTCCTTGCGCTAAATCCACTTTTTATTCCTTTAGAAAGTTGTTAATTTTGAATGATATTTAAGCATTCAGCAGTCAGCTATCAGCTATCAGCGATCGGCTATCAATTTTATTACCTTATAAAGGAAAAAAAAGCAATTGAGAGACTTCAAAGAATTAAAAGTATAGGTAAAAACCCCATCACTTAACCTTAGAAGTTTATCGATCCACATCTACAATTTCCCTTCATAAAGTTGAAAATGTAGTAGAAGTTAAACTAATGTTTCCTTCATTAATTTAAAAGCTGAGAGCTAACCGCTGAAAGCTGTTTGCGCAGCAGTCCGCAGGAAATACTTACTTCACACCTTAATAACTTATAAACTAATAGCTATTTTTCTGTAGTCTCTGCCACTGGTTTTTCAGCTTCCATTTGTTCGAGAATTTCCTCCGGACGAAGACCAGCGCGACGTGCATTTTGAGGAACTGTATGAGGGTCTATAGCTCCCTTAGGCAAGTAAGCTAATTCTCGCATAGGAGTTACCATTGGGTCATTTGTCACCTTATATGGTAATCGTCCCAGAGCAACATTATCATAATTCAACTCATGGCGGTCATAAGCTGCTAATTCATACTCTTCCGTCATGGATAAACAGTTAGTTGGACAGTATTCCACACAGTTACCGCAGAAAATACAAACACCAAAATCAATACTGTAATGTTTGAGCTTTTTCTTTTTGCTTTCCTTATTAAATTCCCAATCAACTACAGGTAAATTAATCGGACAAACCCTGACACAGACTTCACAGGAAATACACTTATCATATTCAAAGTGAATTCTGCCTCGAAATCTTTCAGAAGGAATAAGTTTTTCGTAGGGATATTGTACAGTAACAGGACGACGGCTCATGTGGTCAAAAGTTACAGACAAACCCTGACCAATATATTTAGCAGCTTGAAAAGTTTCTTTAGCGTATTCGCCTACTTGATTGAGGAATTTGAGCATGGCGTTTTCTCCTAGTCTAATTAGCAAAAATAATTTGAGATTTTCGATATAGTTTAATCTAAAAGTCTCAAATCAGCTATGGATTTATCCACCAAAAGCAAATGGAAAGGCTAACTTTAAGGCTGCAGTTAACAATAAATTTACCAAAGCTACAGGTAGAAGAAACTTCCATCCCAAGTCTAATAATTGGTCAATTCTTACCCTTGGTAATGTCCAACGTAATAAAACAGCAATGAATACTAGAAAATAAGCTTTGAGCAATGTCATAGTAATGCCCAAAGTAGCAGTAATTATTTGTAGCCACGGAGTTGTTTCACTTACTCCTAACCAGTCACTGAGAAGGCCAACTGGTACGGGGGACTCCCAACCACCTAAATATAAAATTGCGACAAACAGAGCGGATAGAACTAAATTAATGTAAGACGCTAAGTAATAGAGGGCAAATTTCATCCCTGTATATTCTGTTTGATATCCCGCTACTAATTCTTCTTCTGCTTCAGGAAGGTCAAACGGAAGTCTTTCACATTCTGCCAATGCTGATATCCAGAAAATGAGGAAACCTGCTGGTTGTCTCCAAATATTCCATCCTAAAATGCCATAGCCTGATTGTTGCTCAACAATATCAATTGTACTGAGGCTATTGGACATCATCACTACTGCCAGTACAGCTAAAGCTAAAGGTATTTCATAACTAATAGATTGTGCTGCTGCTCGTAAACCTCCTAGTAGAGAATATTTATTGTTGGAGGCATAACCAGACATCAGCAGGCCAATAGGCTGAATACTGGAAAGGGCTATCCATAAAAATATTGCTACCCCCAGGTCTGTGATAATTAAATTTTGTCCAAAAGGAACTACTAAATAGGACAAAAATACTGGGATAGCTACTATTACAGGGCCTAAAGTGAACAGTAGAGGGTCTGCTTTAGAAGGAACAACATCTTCCTTGAAAACTAGCTTCAAACCATCAGCTAAAGGTGCTAGAGTTCCCAAAGGACCGATAAATTCTGGGCCAATTCTTTGTTGAGCTGCTGCGGAAATTTTTCGCTCTAGCCACACTGTTACTAGAACGCTGACAGTAGCAGCGATAATCATCAATAACATGGGTAATGGTAGCCAAACGGTTCTGGCTATTTCTGGGGATAGGCCCAAGTCTACGAGAGCTTCAATAAATGTTCTTTGTAGATCGATTCCTGAATTCATTTAGAGTCGGGTTAAATAAGTATTATTACTTTGCTTGTTGATTTTATCAGAAAGATAGGGTTCTGGGATTAGTCAAACCCGATATTTCTATGGATCATGGATAATTGATAATTGATAATTGGTAAAAGAGGTTTATAGTTCATCATAAATAATGATGTCTATTATAAATTGAATAGAAGGTCATTTCAGTTATCAGTTATCAGTTATCAGGTAAGCATTTCGCTCCGACTGCTGCGCAAACAGCTATTAGCTGTCAGCTAGAGCGCAACAAGACTCTATCTTATGGGACAGTGTTTAAATTAACAACTAACTTTAAAGGGCAAGGGAGCTAACTTTTGTAGTAAGACAATTAAATATTGCTTTGATCATAAATTAAAAGCAATAGCTGTTAACGCAGTTCCTCCGGTAGGAGGCTAGCTGATTGCTGACGGCTGTTTGCTTACGTTATCAGTTATCAGTTATCAGTACCGACCACTAAAGCATAAGGCTTGAAATATTGAACTGAATATTTTTTCATCCCCTTAAAAGGGGAGGCTTTAAACCTCATTTTTTGGTAAGCATTTCGGTCCGAATGCTGCGCAAATAGCTATTAGCTGTCAGATCGAGCGCAAAAGCAGATGGTTTGAATTAATATAGACTGTTTCAGCCAGCTAGAGAGCGTAAGTATAAATTCTGACTCAATCAGTAAAGCTTTATATCTAAAACTAAAAGCAATAGCTGATTACCGATCGCTGACGGCTGTTTGCTTACAATAGAAGCTGTCCTAAACTTTCGGTTTTACTTGTTGCTATTTCTATAATTTTGGTATCTTGAGAATGAGTTTGTGTCGTAAAAAAAGCCAACACTATCAAAACTTGATTTTGTGCAATTACAGGTACAGAAAAGCCGCTTTTGATTCCAAAAGCTTTCGCAATTTGATTGCGTAAAAAATATCCCTCAGATTCGATAGTTAGGTCTATAATCCATTCCGGTTCTTTTGATAACCAAACCCGTCCTGGTAAGCCTTCACCCCTAGATAATATAAAATCTTGACTACAAACCCAAAATTGTTCTAAATCATTGTTGCCAAAGCCGGAATTAATATAATAGCTGGAACTAAGTTGTAGTAGATTTTTATCTTCATCTGGTATCCAAGCTTCACCATAGGGAAAATGAGTTGATACACAAATTTTTTCTAGACTTATAGTAATAGTTTCATTCATCGATATAGACCTGCTTTATAAAGTTATATCATGGCCGATTGAATAGTTATAATTAGAGCCTCGTAGTAGGAATTGAGGAAGATAAATCTTAGGCTTCAGCAATTAACAATTAACAATTAACAATTAATAATTACCTCTTCTTAAAAGAAGAAGATTGACTCAAAGGATTTTTTTGATTTTATCCCCTTAAAAGGGTCGGCTTTAAACCTGAATTGTTGAATAAATAATTATTAACTATAAACTATTAATTATTAACTATAAACTATTAATTATTAATTATTAAATAGACATTCAGTAGAAAAGTATTACACATTAACTAACGCCAATACTTAAATTTTCCTCTTGCTTTCTAGGACGTTGAGTTCTTAATAAACCAATATTGCTAGTCAATATAAAACTGGTAAAACTAGCGATCGCTATAATCGGAATTATCGACGTATCAGATAAAACACTCAAAATAATCGAGGTGCTAATCGGAGTTTTGGTAATCGATACATTAATAGCGGCCATGCAACATAACATTGCAATAGTTGGATGTACCGCTGGAATCAAAAAACTGATGGCCAGCCCTAAACTTGCTCCCGTGAAAAATAGGGGAAAAATAAAACCCCCTCGAAATCCACCATGAATGGTCAAACTAATGGCCATCATTTTAGCCAGACAAATTCCGAGTAACGTTACAACTGTAAGTGTAGTAGCTGGCTCAATTAATTGAGTTTCAATTTGTTGCTCGCTAAAAAAGAGAGTTTGAGGATATAAAACTGCCAACCAACCAATTCCCAATCCTCCCAAAATTGCTCGCAAAATATGCCTATTTTCAATAGGTTGAATCGCCAACTCTGTAAGTCGAAAAATCCCAATAAACAAAATTCCAGCTAAACCACCAACTATTCCTAGAACTCCAGCTTCCAGAAGATTTAGCCAACTCAAAGCAGGAATACTATCAAAGTAGTCAAATTGATAGATACCTCCAATTTCTAACCCAGTGCCAAACCGAAACACACCAAAACTAAAAATCCCTGCAACAACTGCCGGAATAATTGCTTCATAATACTGAATTCCGCGACGATGGGGAATCTCCAAGGCAAATAAAGGGCCACCAACCGGATCGCCAAAGAATGCTGCTAATGCTGCACCCATACCACAAAAGGTCAGAACTCTTGTTTCCTTAAGACTCAAATTCAGTTTATCTGCAATCCAACTTCCTAAACTACCATTAATTTGTACCAGAGGTGCTTCAGGTCCTAAACTTCCACCAGCAGTAATTGATACTAAAGAAGTGGCAATCATTCCTGGTGTTTGACTGGGTTCCAAACGCCCAGGATCGTGAACTTTTTCGACCACTTGTGCCATTTCTCCTGGTTGACCAAAGAAATAGAGACACAAGCCAACCCCAAGTCCCCCAATTGTTGATACAATCCAGGTGTAGTTCCATGCTGGCAACCAATCAGGGAAAATTCCTGTGAAGTAGTGCTTCCCTGTTTCCCATACCAACTCCAAAAATTGTTCTAATACAAAGTAGTAAGCTGTAGCAACTAATCCCCCCATAATGCCAACAGCACTGGTATAAAGCAGAACTTTGGAGTACAACAATTCTTGAGTTGGACTGCTTAATTTTAGTTCGTTGTCTTTGACATCTTGATTATTCATATTAGGAAAAGACCATTTAATCTGCTGTACAATACCTATACAATTCCGGCACTCATTGGGTAAAACCTGACCCACCCCTCTAGCTCCCCTCCCAGGAGGGGATGGGGGTGGGTGATGTTTGCTTCTTGCTTCAACCAGGGA
>JAXHSW010000312.1:0-6946 GCA_034190295.1 Cyanobacteriota bacterium
AGCAAAAAAAGGGGATTTTAATGAAAATAGACTGTTTTAGCCAGCTTTTAGCCGTAAATATAAATTCTGACTCAATTAGTAAAGCTTTTATCTAAAATTAAAAGCAATAGCTGATAGCTGACAGCTGAATGCTTACAAGAAATCTCCATACGAAGTTCAACAAATTAACTTACAAAGACTAGATAAAGCTTGGAAACGTTGGCTAATACCTGACAAAAAGGGTAAACGTGGAGTCCGACCAAGATTCAAAAAATCAGGGAAATTAAGGTCCTGGTTGTTTTAGTAGAGTTAATCATCCGTTCATCAGCAATAAAATTTGATGGTAAACAAATAATTACTACGAGGTTTGGTGCTATTCTAGTAATATTTCATAGACCAATACCAGAAGGTTTCACAATTAAAACTGCAACTATAACTAGAAAAGCTGATGGTTATTATGTAAGTTTTAGCTTAGAAGATAAGTCAGTACCTAGTTTAATTTCTACAGAAAATATCAAAACTGCTGTAGGTATTGATGTAGGGTTAAAAGAATTTTTAACTACTAATACTGGTGAAACTGTTTCTGTTCCTAATTTCTATAGAAAATCTCAATCTAATTTAGCCAGAAAGCAAAGAAAACTATCTAGAAAATAAGTTGGGTCAAATAACTGGAGGGGGGCACGTTAATTATTAATTATTAATTATTTAAGGTGTTCATGTCATTAAAGTTAATCCTCACAATACATCACGCTCATTGTAGTAATTGTGGTCAGAAAGTACCATTAACTTTATCAGTTAGAACTCCCGAATTGTCCTAAATGTAAAACAGTTTTAGATAGGGATGAAAATGCAGCAATTAACATATTAAATAAAGCATTAAACGAGGTGGGTATCATCTTGTCTGCTTGTGGAGGCTTAGATGTTAATCAGCCTATGTTCGCGCAGCGTTGCGTCAGCACTCGCAAGAAACTTCTGAAACTGGGGTTCAATTATCTTTGTTTTAGAAGCTCCCGTTATAATCGCGAGATTTAACGGGAGAGAACTTCACATATCTCTCACATTATGGATGGAGCTAGTTCAACATGGGTAATACCATTGGCATAATGTTTGGGTTTTTAGGTGGAACAATTTTCGCCAGTGAGGGGGGATACAAAGTCTTACAACACCCTAACCCAAACCGAGAATATCACAGACTTTCGGAAGCTAAATGGTTTTTGGCCTTAAGGTGGTGCGAACAATTTCCAACTCCTGCTGGCATCCTTAACTACCAAGGTCAACTTTCTTTTTATAATCAAGCAGCATTAAGAGTTGGAGAACACAACTTTTTACCTCTAGACCACAGACAAGAAATTTTTAATCAATGTTTATCTTTGCCAGCAGGAGCAACAGCAAATTATTCAATTTTTACGGCGGATGGCAGATCCTTTAGAAATTTAGAAGTAATAGGAATGGATATAGACCCCAGATATGGTAGGGTTGCTATTGTCCGTTCACTTTGACATACTCCCGACGCTACGCTTAGGCGAAAACGGGGGATTCTTCACCCAGGGAAACCCCCCTAACCGCAGTTTTAACAGAGGTGATGTCCTCCCCCTGTATGGAAAGTCAGAAATAGAAAGTCACAAGTCAGAAATTTTTTCGCACAATAATTTTCGGTAATAAAATTTCTATACCCCGCTTTAAATTTCATTTTAGCTGTTGAAAATTAGTGGTGAGTAACAATCTCTCACTAATTTTATAGCACTACAAGAATTGGTTAGGAAATTTGTAAGCATTTCCTCCGGAATGCTGCGCAAACAGCCGTCAGCTATCAGCTATCAGCTATTGTTTTTGGTGTGGCTTCAAAGCTGTATTAATTTAGCAATAATTAAATTCTACTACAAAAGTTGTTAAAGTCTATATTCATTTAAACTTCTTCCTTAAAAGCAGGACTTATTGCTGATAGCTGACAGCTAATAGCTGAATGCTTACGGAAATTTTTCAATCCTAAAATCCTTTTACAGTTCGCTATTCCCTGTTCCCTATTCCCTATTCCTTAGCGCTATAATACCAATTTAATAAATCTTTGTTACAAATGGTAGAAGTAAAAAAGAAGGAAGAGGGAAGAAGGAAGAAGGGATAAATATTGAAAAAAAAGGGAAAAAAGATAGAGATAACTATCTCAAATGAACTGTAGCAGCTATTTTTAAGCATATCCGATCAATATCTACCTTTTTGTAGCATTCTTTTTTCAAATTGGTATAACTTCTGAGTTCTGAGTTCTGAGTTCTGACTTCCGTGAAACGTTATAACATCTTGCCTTCGAGGTTGCTGAGTGTAATTAGTAAATATGACAACTACTAAAAAAGTTGAAAATTAAACCCTGGGTAAATGAGCAGGAAGAACACTTATGGCAGCAATAGCAATGTAAAGCAGGGCAAAACGAGTTTCAAATATTGCCACAAAGTGAAATTTTGTTGTGCGATACCAATCTAACTGAAAAGCGATCGCTACTAACTTGACTAAGGCCACAGTATAGGATAAAGCTGTGGCTATATTTAAGCAGTTGAAGGAGTAAAGACTCAATATAATCAGGATTGCAGTTCCATGATATATTATTCCAGGTATAGGAGAACTGGTTTTCTTTTTTCGCAACTTGAGTGTAAATATAGCACTGCTGAAAAATAAGGTATTCAATATCCACATTGCCATAGCAGCTAAAGAAATGTGGCCTGTAGTAGCTATATATGCTAAAGGTGCTGATAGACAAATAGCTGTAAATCCAATTAATTCATTTAGTATAGATTTTTGTTTGCGCTTTAGCACTGCAATACTATCCGCAACTAAAGCTGCTATTGCCATAGCATAAATCCATAGCAAACATGGAGATTGAAAATATAGCCATCCAGCGATCGCCAGCGCAATACCTCCATATAACCCACCCCAGATGAGAAAGCGGGGTTTCCAGCTACTTCGTTGTTTTATTTGCACGACTAAGGGATGTTCTGCTTGTAAGGCGAAAAAAGCACAGATCAAAGCTAAAGTTGTTGAGTTTGTCCATTCCTGAGCTAAAGCTGCTCCTGTGATAAAAGAGCCACCTAATACTAGCAAAACTCCTTGCTCTGGAGAAAACGTCGGTCTATACCAAGTTTGTTGGTTGGGACGATTTTTATTAAAGGTAGTTGTTGATAATTCAACCATGATTAAACTCCTTAAAGTAATTGTGGCTCTCTTTAGATGTTGGGTCGGTCCTACGGATAAGCTGCTCTACCCAACCTACAGAGCTAATTTTACCAATAAACTATTGATAATTATTATTAATAACTTCACAAATAATCCCCTATTTTTAAGTATTGATTGATACATAATTATCAAATAGTTAATTAATCCAGAGATTTGCAAATATAAATATAAATTCCTAAATTATTAAAATAAGAGGGTAATAGAGGAAATAGGTAATTTTACTTCATAGATATTTTGATTAATTTTGGACATTAGCGTTGGACTAACAAATGTCAGATAATATCAATTAATTTGAGAATTAGATGCAATTAGTTTTGTAAAATATCAAAAGCGATCGCCTCTTCAATGTTGAGGAGCGATCGCTTCAAAAGTTAACTAGATGTTGACAAAGAGTACTAATCTCAAGTTAGATAACGACAAAATCAGCATTAGTTAGATTAGCAATATCAGTAAAGCCAACCAAAGTTGCCAAAGTCTCTGTCGAGCCAGATATGTTAGTCTCTATGATAGTATTACCACTGTTGCTGGGGTCAAGTCCTATTGTCAAGTCATTGAATCGAAGACCATCTAATAAGAAGTTATCTGTACCATCTACATAACCTTGAATCAGATCCTTGTCATCGCCCGAACGCAATAGGATACTGTCAGCATCGGCACCACCAATTAGGGTATCACGACCTAAGCCACCATCAAGAGTGTCATTACCAGCACCAGCAGTTAGCATATCAGCACCAGCACCACCATTAAGAATATCAGCACCAGCACCACCATTGATCTCATCTCGACCGTCACCACCATTAAGGGTGTCAGCACCGTCACCACCATTAAGGGTGTCAGCACCAGCACCACCTACAAGACTATCTCGACCGGCATTACCATTGAGGGCGTCAGCACCGCTACCACCATTGAGGATATCTCGACCGCCATTACCATTGAGGAGGTCTTGATCGGCACCACCATTGAGAATATCTCGACCGCCATTACCATTGAGGGTGTCTCGATCGCCACCACCATTGAGGGTGTCTTGACCGTTACCACCTACAAGGGTGTCTCGACCAGCACCACCATTGAGGGTGTCTTGACCGCCACCACCATTAAGGAAATCTCGACCGCCACTACCCAACAGTCGGTCGTCGCCTCCTTGACCATTTATTCGATCGTCTCCTCCTAAACCGTTGATAATGTTATTCTCAGCATTACCATTAAGAGTGTTATCGTCTGCATTACCAGTAAAATCAGCAGTAGGTGTGGGACTAGGTGTCGGTGCTGGAGTAGGCCCTGGGGTAGGACTAGGGCTAGGAGTTGGAGTGGAGTTGCCAGACTCGAAAGCACCAACATCAATCCCACCACCAACAACACGAGTAAAACCACTGCCACGTTGGTCAGTACTCCGACGAAAAGGGTTCCTGCCAGCATTAATAGCAGCACTGCCAGTTTGTAAAGCATGGGTTTGAGTGAGACCACCATTATCAGCAAGGGGGTCTAGACCAGCATTAGCACTAATCTCTGTAGCGTTGAAACTACCAGTTGCATTTCCTGTACTAATTAAGTTGTTGCCTCCACTTTGGATAGAGTTGCTGGTAGCTCTTAATTCGTCAACATCATTAGCACCTGTATTACTAGAGTTACCAGAAATAATCGTAGAAGTAACTGTTGTAGTAGTTATATTGGGAGTGCGAGCTAAAGCGAAACTTGCCAAACCACCGCCAGTGCCACCATTATTTAGAGTCGGAGTTAGTGCTGTGTTGTTAGTAATGGTGCTGTTAGCAATTGTAGCGGTGGTAAAATGGTTTAAATTGGGGTTATTGGCAGTGACGTAAACACCACCTCCTTGACCGTTTGCTGTATTACCGCTAATGGTGCTTTGATTAATGCGTGTAGTACCAAAGATAGCAACACCGCCACCATCGCCAGTACCACCAGCAATTGCTGCGTTGTTGTTGATGGTAGAATTAGTAATGGTTGTATTACCAAATGCCATGACACCACCACCGTTGTAGTTAGCTTCATTATTGCTAATAGTGGTTCTGATAATTCTGGCGGTGCCTAGATCGTTGTTATAGAAACCACCACCATCACCAGATGCGGTGTTACCTGTGATTACAGCGTTACGGATAGTGAGATTTTCATTATTGAATATACCACCACCATCAGCGGCGTTACCAGCATTATCTCCAGAAGCAAGTCCACCTGTGATGTTTACTCCATCAATGGTAACTTTAGCTTGATTATTGGCGTTGCCATCATTAACATTAAATACACGGGAGTTACCTGCTGCATTTATTGTGACTCGGTTGGTTTCATTGCCATCAATAGTTAGGTTTTTATCGATTACGAGTTCGCCATTAGTAAGATTGATGGTATCTCCTGCAATAGTATCAGCAAAGCTGATAGTATCGCCTGCATTACCAAAGGTAATAGCTTCTCGCAGAGAGTTACCCGTACCTTGATTAAGACCGCCATCGTTTTCATCAAGGAGGGTGTTAACATTAATTGTTGCCATAGTTCGTTAAGCGTTGATTATTTAGTATTAGTTGTGTTCGCTATTCGTATAAGCATTGCTAGTTGCTTCTCCTCCGGAAAAAATCAGATTAATTTAGATTAATTAATTTGGCATGAAATTGAAGTGGATTATGGCAATAATATCGAGAAATATCTTGATTATCCCAGTTGAATATTTGCTCAGTAAATTTTCAGTGAATCTACTGAGAGAATATGCCAATCGTCATTTTATTTAATCGTTATTTTCTAGGATTTGGCAGCAACATATAGGTGATTTGTAAGATTTTTTTTCAGTTCATTACAAATTACTCAATGCTTAGTCAATTGATATTACAGCCATTCGTCATTTCAGTTATCAGTTAACAGTTATCAGTACCGACAACTATTGCCTGCAGCTTACGAAAATACGCTCACTGAATATTTTTTCATCCCCTTAAAAGGGGAGGCGCGTGGACCTCATTTTTTGGTAAAATGGTATTGAATTATCATTTTAGTTCTTCATCACCTCAGCCTAAAAAACAGGAAAAAATTTTATTGTTTTTTATGACATTTAATTGAGATAAATTAATGATAATTACCCATGAATTGATGATAAACAATCAATATTTCAGCAATTTTAACTATCAAACTCCGATATTTTTTACCTAAATGCTGTTAAGTGATACTCAAATAATTAGTTATGATTAGGGTCGTAGTTTTGCTCTAGCCCTAGTATATAATCCGGTTATACTAACTATACAATAAGTATTTAAGAGGATTTGATATAAGACAATTATTTAAAGGACATGAACAAAACTACAGACAAAAATTTTATGACCACTAAGTATCCGATAGTGTAGCTCCCCTGGAGGGGTACATAATATAAATTCTGGGAAATTTTTTTCTCTTAAATTCAAGATTCTAATTTTTTTTCCTGGCACTGTATCAGACTAAATCCGGTTACTAAAACCAACTTTTAAATATTGACTAAATCTTTTTATATCAAGCAGTTACGCGATAGAAATAAGATATTTATGAAAACCGGATTCAGTATCACAAGTAGGTAGGAATTCAATCTAAACAAGGGTGCAACTAACCTGATTTTCTCTATGCACTTAATCCCGATCCTTGATGCTTTTCCATCTTACTCAATCTTTTATCAAAGTGTCAAGGGTAATATCAAATCCGGTTGAACACTTATTATATAGATAGTTGGAGGAGATGGGGAGTGGGGGAGTAGGGGAGATGGGGAGTGGGGGAGTGG
>JAXHSW010000313.1:0-2699 GCA_034190295.1 Cyanobacteriota bacterium
AAGCTGCCGAATGGCGCTCATCAGCAGAGCCATAACTATTGTCCAATAGTAACAATTGCAGTCGCACAGCGATCGCTCATCAGCAGAGCCATAACTATTGTCCAATAGTAACAATTGCAGTTGCACAGCGATCGCTCATCAGCAGAGCCATAACTATTGTCCAATAGTAACAATTGCAGTCGCACAGCGATATAGCTGCCGCAAAGCTGCCGAATGGCGCTCATCAGCAGAGCCATAACTATTGTCCAATAGTAACAATTGCAGTCGCACAGCGATCGCTCATCAGCAGAGCCATAACTATTGTCCAATAGTAACAATTGCAGTCGCAGGGCGATATAACTGCCGAATGGATGTTATAGCGGTTTTCACAAAAGTAGACTACAAAACTTCAGCATAGCTGCCTCCTGCCTCCTGCCTCCTGCCTTTAAGCCAAAAATTTTTGAATTTCTTAGAAACATGAAAACTGCTATAAGAACGCTACTTTCATGCAACAAAGCCATTATTAATTATTAATTATTAACTAGCTATTAGCTTTTCGTGATAGTCATGCTCCGCAAACAGCATTTAGCTATCAGCGCTCATATCCGAGGGTTCGGCGTCCCCCACTATATTTAAAAAAGCGCGTGGTGTGCCTTTTATGGTGGATTAAAACCCCCATTATACACGCCAGATAAGCTGATAGCTCATAGCTGAATGCTGACTGCTACTTCAATTGTTGAAGCCTATCTAAAATTAGGTTTTTATCTGTTGATAAAGAATAGCCTTACCTTGTCTTTTTCCAGAATCTTTCCACCCTCTTTGTTCCAGATCGCCTAATCTATTAAGAGTAGTTATATATGCAGGAGAACAGCCTAAAACTTTCCCTAGTTCCCGTGCTGTTTTTAATTCTTTAACATCATCATTCAACAAGCTTTTTGTCGTTTCTTTCCGATCGATAACTGTTGTCATTAATGATTGTTCATATTCAGAACTATCTCTGGCTAGAAGATTGGTTTTTTCTACACTTTCTAATTTATTATTTGTAGGAGTTACTAAATTTTCAGCATCATCTATTTCTTTAACCTCTTGAATCAATTTTTTTTCTATATATTTGTCTATATAACTATCCAATTTATTTCCAATATACTTTCCTATTGCTACATTAATTTTAGTTTCCAAACTAAGTGATAAAATACCTCGATCGCCATCTATTTCTTCTCCTAAATAAAGATTAATAAACAAATTTAAAACTTCAAAAGCTGTAGAATCATTCTCCTTACATTTTACTTGGAAGCGTTGCCATTTATCGCGAGCTAATTTCAAATCGATCCTAACTTTATCTTCTCTATCATTGCTATACATAATTAACTAAATACCTAGATAAGGGACGAAATTCAAGCAGACATCGCGCTTGAAAGCCTAAAGCCGTTTATCTACCACTTATGGTATTGTCTATAATTATAGACAAAAAGTCAAATATTTTTGGCAATTCTATTAATTGATAAAAATTTAATTCATCTCGGTCAAGTAATTGATAATTATCATCAATAATTTACTTAATCTGGAAGTTTCATATTTATAATATGAAAATAGGATACTAATCTATATTTAGTAATTTTCTGTTTGTTTTTTAGAAAAAATTATTGAGTAATTTTATTATTAAACTTATACAAATCCTCAAAAATAATGCTATATTTCCTTAATACTTCAGTTATTAAGTAATAAGTAAGCTTCAAGAACTTTTTTTGACAATTCTAGACACTAAGTGAACATATATTATATCAAATCCGTTTAATTAGGTATAAAAAAATGTTCCATCTTCAACCATTACCAAATATTTCTCGATCTCCCCATCTCCCCATCTCCCCATCTCCCCATCTCCCCATCTCCCCATCTCCCCATCTCACCATCTAATTATACCGATGCTACCGGATTTGATATTATTCCTAGAAACCCTACTCCCTACTTCCTACCCTCAAGAAAATGTAGCAATAATGCGCGATAAATAGTATTTTCACAAAACAAAATAATTGAAAAAAATTCAAATTTGAACGTCCTCTAATTGTAAGCATTCAGCCGTCAGCTATCAGCTATCAGCTATTGCTTTTAGTTTTAGATAAAAACTTTACTAATTGAGGCATAATTTATACTTACTACCAAAGTCTGCCTTAAAGTCTATCTTCATTTAAACCCACTTATGAGAGCTGACAGTTTACAGCTAATAGCTGTTTGCGCAGCAGTCGGACCGAAATGCTTACCTCTAATTTAAAAAGACACTTCCAGTTTCTTCAACTAACAAACTAGATTTATCCAAATTAAAATTATTAGTTTCAGTCATAGTTAACTTCAAAAGACCATTTTCAACAATAAACTGGGGTTGTATCAATAAAAAACCTCCCTTATCCCGATAAAAAGTAATATTGACAGGAACTTTTAATTTCCTTAAAATAACTTCAGACTTTCCTGACAACTGGCGTTGTGTAGTATCTCCAATTATTTCATAGGAAATTGTAGCAGCAGTATTATTTGCAAGTTTGATATTGACCAAACCATTTATCGGTTGAATAACTCCAATAGGTAATTGTCTTGCTCCAGGTAAAGGAGCTGTAGAGTCATTAACAAATAATTGTTTTGAAGGTTGACTAGGCTGAGTTTGAACAGTATTTGATGGCGATCCAGTCGAAGGCAGTTTTTCTGGAGAAGGTTGCTTTGAAGGTTGA
>JAXHSW010000313.1:2799-6941 GCA_034190295.1 Cyanobacteriota bacterium
GCAGGCTGAGTTTGAACAGTATTTGATGGCGATACGGTCGAAGGCGGTTTTTCTGGAGAAGGTTGCTTTGAAGGTTGAGCAGGCTGAGTTTGAACAGTATTTGATGGCGATACGGTCGAAGGCGGTTTTTCTGGAGAAGGTTGCTTTGAAGGTTGAGCAGGCTGAGTTTGAACAGTATTTGATGGCGATACGGTCGAAGAAGGTTTTTCTGGAGAAGGGTTTTGAGGCGATTGAGAATCAAAACGAGGCAACTGTGCTAGGCTAAGATTAGGTAAAGTTATACTTGATAGGAATATAATTATCAGCAAACAAATTTGCTTCTTTAGTCTAGTATTTATGCTGAATAACTGGTTCAGTAACTGCATAATTATTTGCCTAAATAATCTAAATATTTTGTTATTAGTTAAATACCTATTATTATATCAGGAAAATGTAAGAGTAAATGGTTTATGAAAAGTTACGATTGGATTGTAGTTGGGGGTGGAATAACAGGAGCAGCTCTCAGTTATGAATTGGCAAAAAAAGGTTTTACCGTACTCCTGTTGGAAAAATATCCGACTTTAAAAGGTGCAACCCGTTATAGTTATGCTATTTTACCCTACTGGTCTGGTACTACAGATTTGACTAATCAACTTTTTCAAGAAGCAAAAGAACGCCATAATTATTTATCTGAAGAGTTGGAAGCAGATACCCAGTTTCGAGAATTAGATTTATTGCTAACCATCGCCCCAGAAGATGACCAAGAAAAAATAGCTACTAATTTCTCTCAGTGTAATACTGTACCTCGCCTAATAAGTGTCCAAGAAGCCTGTGAAATGGAACCCTTACTAAATAAAGAGGCGATCGCAGGAGCTTTAACTGTTCCTAGCGGTCATGTTTCTCCAGAAGCAATAACTTTAGCCTACTCTCAAGCATTTACCAAGTTGGGAGGTCAAACTGAAATTGCAGAGGTAACTGGGTTAGTCAAAACAGGCGATCGTATAACCGGAGTCTACACAACTACTCAAACTTATCACGCTGCCAATGTAGTTATTTGTGCAGGTGGAATTTCTCGTCACTTCCTAAAATCAGCAGGTATCCATACCCGTGTTTATTTCACCCATGCTGAAATGCTAGAAATTCCTCCTACAGATGTGCAACTACATACTACCGTAATGCCAGCAGTAGAAGAACGTTTTCAATGTGAAGCTTCTGCAAGTAGAATTGAGCTTGAGAAAATGTGGCACGAACCCGATCGTGAACTTGTGCCATTTAGCTTAGATGCTGGTGCAATTCAATTTAAAAACGGTAGCATCAGAATAGGTCAAATTTCCCGCGTACTCAGCAACCCCCACGCTAAAATTGATGCAGCTAAAAGCGAAATTGCGATGCGATCGGAGATCGGAAAAGTTTTACCAGCATTAGAAAATTTACCCGCCACCTGGCATCATTGCTTAATCGCATACAGTGCTGACGACTTACCCCTCATCGGAGCTATTCCTAATCAAGAAGGGATACATATTTTTTCTGGGTTCAGTAGTCCCTTTGCATTTGTACCTCCCCTAGCTAAAAGATTCGCTAATTATGTAGCCGGAGAAAATGATGAAATTATCAAGCAATTATCTCCTCATCGCTTTGTCTAACTAATAGACATCTGGTGAAAAAGAATAGACTTTTTGCAGAAGTAGGCAACAGGTAATAGCTCCGGAAAGCAACAGGGAAGAAAATTTCTGAAAAAAAACACAAAAAATTATTTATATGTGTAATTTCTACTCCTATGTCTAATTATACCAATTTGAAAAAAGAATGTTACGAACTAGACAGTGCAAAGTTCTGGGAATAACTATTGCTAGCTAAGGCTTTCAGGGATTTTAAGGTTAGAAAATCTCCATTCAGTAATATAGGTGCTGTAAGCCTTTTCCAGTAATACTTTCAGTCTTTAAAGTAAATTTTTTTCAGAAGAACTTTGTACTCTCCAGTTACGAATAGTAAGAGGAATAAAAAGACAAATGTAGAATATGTCCTTTAACAAAAAGAATAATTTCTGACCTGAAAAATGGTATTAAAGCTATTAATTCTGACTTCTGACTCCTGACTCCTGACTCCTAAGAAATATCCTAGCTATTTGTAGCAAATATTTATCAATTTGGTATTAGTCCTCTTCATAGTTATATCCTTACCTACATTCCGTAATTTTTTTATGTTACATTGTATTATGTAGTATAGATCGACAACCAAGAATAACTTAAAATCAAATATGCCATACGAAAAACTAAAACTCTCAACCCCAAAACCAGTATTATCTTGGGCAAATCATCCCCTAGAAAATCAAGAACACCAAATGGCCAAAAATGTAGCATCCTTGCCATTTGTCTTCAAACACCTTGCTCTAATGCCAGATGTGCATCTAGGCAAAGGAGCATTAGTAGGTTCTGTAATTGCCACAAAAGAAGCAATTATTCCTGCTGCTGTAGGGGTAGATATTGGTTGCGGAATGTGTGCAGTAAAAATGCCTTTTGTTGCCGACCAACTAGAAGGCAAACTCAAAAAAATCCGACAAGATATTGAAGCAGCTATTCCGGTAGGATTTTCTGACAACAAAGAAATCGAAAAATCTGTCACCAACTGGCAGCGCTGGAAAAACTTCAAAGAGTTACATCCAGGAGTAAAAAATCTAGAAAGTAAAGCCCTCAAACAAATGGGTTCTCTAGGTGGAGGCAACCATTTTATCGAACTTTGTCTGGATACAGAAAACAATGTTTGGTTAATGCTACACTCAGGTTCCCGTCACATTGGAAATAAATTAGCTCAATGTCATATTAACACTGCTAAAGAATTAGCAAAACTGGCAGATATGAAATTACCAGATTTAGATTTAGCCTACTTTGTCACTGGAACACCAGAATTTGCAGCTTACTGGCGCGATCTACAATGGGCGCAAAATTATGCTCGGTTTAATCGAGATGTAATGATGGCTCGTTTTAAGCGAATAGTTGAAAAGCATTTAGTGGGAGGTAAACCAACAAAACCAGTATTAAATGTGAACTGTCATCACAATTATGCCGAAAAAGAAGTACATTTTGGCGAGGAAGTTTATGTAACTCGTAAAGGTGCTGTGCGAGCACAGGAAGAAGATTATGGAATTATACCTGGTTCAATGGGAGCAAAATCCTTCATTGTCAAAGGAAAAGGAAACCATGAAAGTTATTGTAGTTGTAGTCATGGTGCTGGCCGAATGATGTCTCGCACTCAAGCTAAAAAACGTTTTTCTGTTGATGATTTAGTGAAGCAAACTGAAGGAGTAGAATGCCGGAAAGATGGAGGTGTTATTGATGAAATTCCTAGTGCTTATAAATCTATTGAAGAAGTAATGAATCAGCAAACTGATTTAGTAGAAGTTGTGGCAACTCTTAAACAAGTTGTCTGTGTAAAAGGGTAAAGAAAAACCGGCGTTGGTAAAGCGCGTGTATGATATTAATCTTAATTCTTTAGGAGTCAGTCCTCAGGAGTCAGTCCTCAGGAATCAACCCACCCCTCACCCCGACCGTGGAAAACCCACCCCTAACCCCTCCCAGGAGGGGAAGAAAGAAGAAGAAACCCCGAGTCAAAGGAGAAAGTTTTTCGGGGAGCGTAAAGGTCACGGACTTCTATCGCGCTCTTATCCAGACATGATATCATACCTCAAATTACCAACGCCGAAAAATCAAAAAGCCTGTTTCCGAAATCTGAGAAACAAGCTTTAATTAATAAAAATCCTGGCATCAAAATATTTTCAGGTTGTTGTGCAAAACCGATGTCAATATACTATCTAACAATTAACGAAAAAGCGAAAAGATGTCAATACATTACCTAAAACAACAAAGCATCCTTCCCATATATCAGAAAGATGCTTCGTTAAATATTATCCTGGCATCGAGCTATTTTCACATGGGGCTACCCCCAAAGTATCTTCGCCAGCACTACGTTTCACTACCGAGTTCGAGATGGAGTCGGAGTGGGTCCATAGCCTCATAGACACCAGGAATGACTAGAAACAAAGAAGGCTGCATAGTCAGAAGAAAAAAGAGAAATGAGGTCAAGTCCTCGGTCTGTTAGTGTGTCTTGGCTCCATACATTACTGCATTTCCACCGAACACCTATTAACGGGTAGTCTTCCCGTGACC
>JAXHSW010000314.1:0-894 GCA_034190295.1 Cyanobacteriota bacterium
TGGGGAGATGGGGAGATGGGGAGATGGGGGGATGGGTAGATGGGGAGATGGGGAGATGGGGGATTTAATATTGAAGTGTGGATAGAATTATAAACATATACTGTATAACCGGATTCTATATAACCCCGACCGTGGAGGGGAAGACAGGAGAAATGGGAATGAGCGAGGAGGTAGGAGTAAGAATTGTCCCCAGATTGTTCTCTAGACTCTTGCCTTTTATACTAATATGCATGAGCATCAAGAGCTGAAACAGGCGCACTTTTTCGTTCACAAAAAGGCTAAAGTATTTATATGTCAATGCTTCCCCAGAGCGATCGGTAGAACAATATTTATTCCTATATTCCCTGTTGCTTTCCGGAGCTGTTGCTTTCCGGAGCTGTTGCCTGTTGCCTAGAACAATAAACTTTGTACCTCATCAACTAGAAAACTACGGCTTTGTTGCATGAAAGTAGCGTTCTTAACATCCATTCGGCAGTTATATCGCCCTACGAAAGCAATTATTACTATTGGACAATAGTTATTGCTGTGCTGATGAGCGATCGCCCTACGAAAGCAATTATTACTATTGGACAATAGTTATTGCTCTGCTGATGAGCGATCGCCCTACGAAAGCAATTATTACTATTGGACAATAGTTATTGCTCTGCTGATGAGCGATCGCCCTACGAAAGCAATTATTACTATTGGACAATAGTTATTGCTGTGCTGATGAGCGATCGCCCTACGAAAGCAATTATTACTATTGGACAATAGTTATTGCTCTGCTGATGAGCGATCGCCCTACGAAAGCAGTTATTACTATTGGACAATAGTTATTGCTCTGCTGATGAGCGATCGCCCTACGAAAGCAGTTATTACTATTGGACAATAGTTATTGCTCTGCTGATGAGCGAT
>JAXHSW010000314.1:994-5336 GCA_034190295.1 Cyanobacteriota bacterium
CGCCCTACGAAAGCAATGATTACTATTGGACAATAGTTATTGCTCTGCTGATGAGCGATCGCCCTACGAAAGCAATGATTACTATTGGACAATAGTTATTGCTCTGCTGATGAGCGATCGCCCTACGAAAGCAATGATTACTATTGGACAATAGTTATTGCTCTGCTGATGAGCGATCGCTTTCTTTGGCAATTATTACTATTTATCTATTGGACAATAGTTATTGCTGTGCTGATGAGCGATCGCCCTACGAAAGCAATTATTACTATTGGACAATAGTTATTGCTGTGCTGATGAGCGCCATTGGGAGCAAGTGCGGCAGCTATATACTTTCATGCAACAAAGCCGAAAACTACTATAAGTCAACGCTCTCTGATATCCAAAGCACGTTGCTGAAAAAGTTCAGCTTTTCTATACTTTCCTTGCTCATAATAGAGTTGTGCCAAATTCTTCAGACTGTGTGCAACATGAGGATGGTCTGCACCAAAGGTTTTCTCATTGATAGTCAAAGCACGCTCCAACAATAATTCTGCTTCTGCGTACCTTCCTTGCTCAGAGTAGAGTAGTGCCAAATTGTACAGACTGTGTACAATACGAGGGTGGTCTGTACCCAAAGCTTTCTCATTGATAGCCAAAACACGCTGCAAAATAGGTTCCGCTTTTGTATATTTTCCTTGGGAATAGTAGAGTGCTGCCAAGTTGTTGAGGCTATCTTCGATACCGGGATGGTCTGCACCCAGAGCTTTCTCATTAATAGCCAAAGCACTATGCAATAATGGTTCTGCATCTTTGTACCCTCTCTGAGAATAGAATTCTGCCAATTTTTTGAGATTTTTCCCCTCGGCAAATCTATGATGTGATGAGCGTCGGCGATCGCCTCGTCCATGAGACCTTGGTGGGAAAGGTTCCTTGTCAGATCGTGAAAGTGGCAATAAGCTCAGAGCATCATCAGGTCTATAATGTGGTGGTGGTTTGCGATCGCCTTTTCCATCAAACCTGGGTGGTCGAGGTTTGCGATCGCCTCGTTCATCAAACCTGGGTGGTGGTGGTTGCCGATCGCCTCGTTCATCAAACCTGGGTGGTGGTGGTTGCCGATCGCCTTTTCCATCAAACCTGGGTGGTGGTGGTTACCGATCGCTGAGGGGAAGTTGACTTTGCATCAAGCGATCGGAATCATTTAATTCAAGTTTTTGTTGCCGCCATCCCAAAGCAAGTAAACTAATAATACCTCCCCAGACTAAACTAGGAAAAACAAAACGCATCCACATTTTTTTAGGAGTCTGTTTATCCCTATTTTTGGCTAAATTTGCCAACTGTTCCTCAATCCAATTTAGATTAAAAATTGTCCGATAAATTTTGTTAAAAACAACCAATTTATCTTGTTTTTTTATGACTATTCCTGACAAACGTAGTACCATTTGTATTCGACTTTCATCAGTTTTAACTTCTCCCCGCAGCAGAATTTTTCTATATAGTTTCAGTAATTCAGGTGTGAGTTGATTTTGACTAAGTAAATGATGCCGAATATATGTTAAATGAGTAGGATAATCTTTTTCCTGCCAATAAGTCAAAATATATTCTTCTACTAACTTATCAATATCCGGCTCAGTGCTATCTGCACGATCGACAATAATTTGACAAAGTTTCTGAGTTAAAAATGGTTGACCTCCAGTCCAATTGAAAACTCGCCGTAAAACAATTTCCGGCTCTTCTACTATTCCTATTAATCCCTGAGTTAAAATTTTTCCTTCTTGAAAATTTAATGCTGTTAATTCAATCGGATGACCAATATTAAAAGGGGTATGTTTTCCGTCTCTAATTAAATCTTCCGGAGTTGCTACTCCAAAAAAACAAAAAATCAGCCGATGATAATCAGAATTTTCATCCTCAGCTCGGCGATTATAACAAGAGCGAATAAAAGCTAAAAATTCATTTTTAAAGGGTAAATTTACCAGTAAATCAATTTCATCCAGAAAAATATAGATTTTTTCAGTGGAAAAATTCACAAATAAAATCTCTTCAATAAATCTAGCCAAACGCTGGATATTTGTCAAACTTTGATAACCTTGAATCCAGTCTTGATAATCAATCCTATAAGCTAAACTAAATCCTCGAAATAGTTCTTCTAAAAAACCGTCATACCAAGATTGTTTTTGAATAGAAAAATCACCTAATCTACTCATATCTATTGCCGCACATTTACAACCTTGAGACCGTAATTTTTTCATCACTTTTACCCGCAAACTGGACTTACCCATTTGACGAGCATTAAACACATAACAATATTCTCCACTTTGCAGTTTTTCATATAATTCTGCATCTTGTTTTCTGATTACATAAGTAGGGTCATTAGCAGATAAACCCCCACCACTTAATTTATAACTAACCATAATTTTTTAAATATTTTAATTGCTAATTTTTAAGAAGGAGTCAGGAGACAGGAGGAAGAGGGAGTAGGAATTAAAGGAGTCAGTTTAACAAGCACTCAGGAGATAGGAGGAATAAGAAGCAGGAATTAGGAGATTATCTGCGTTGTTCAATTGCGTTTATATATGAATATCAGGACTTACACAAATTGACTTTCAAACCACCATTTGTAGGGGTAAATAGTATTCTTTATTGCCATAAGTAGAATCTTTGCATAAGTCCTGAATATAATAGTTTACCTAATAATTAAGGTTTAAAGCCTCTCCTTTAAAAGAGAAACAAGAAAAAAATTTCCCTACCGCGTTAATCCTCTTCTTTTCAAGGAGAGGTAATTATTAATTATTAATTATTAATTATTAATAATTAATTGTTTAACCCAACCGTTCCTGAAAATATTGTCGATATAACTGACAACGAGGTTCAGCATCATCGCCTTTAATTGTAATTAATCCCATGGCTTCTAATTGATGTAATTCTCGATTTTTATTAGGTAAACGTACTGGAGAATTACTTTCTAATATTTTGTGAAAAACTGCTTTAATATTTGTCTTTTCTAATATTGTTTCTAAATGTCTACTTAAATGTTCTTGATAAATTCCGCTTTCAGTAGGAGCATATTTTAATAGTTCTGTAATTGTTAATTCATCTTGAGACATTTTGTACAATCCTAATCTGATTAAATAAGGATGTCCTCCCACCATTGACATTAAAGGAGCAACTACTTCTGACTCTAGTTGATGTAAGTATGCTAACTGAGTTACCTGCTCTAACGTAAATTATTTTAACTCTATAGGTAAACCAACATTAAAAGGAGATTGATAAATATTTAATTTGCCATGATATTCTGTGGAATAAGCAATTATCATTCGTAGATTTTCCCAAATTTCTAAGTTATTACTTTCTTCATACCAACTCCTTAACATGGCAAAAAAATCTTTAGATATTTCTGGATAATTAAAAATTTCATCCACTTCATCTAAGAGTAATACTACTTCTTGCTCCAAATGATATAGTAGTGCTTCAAATTCTTGAGTGCAAGATATTTTAGCATTGTGATTATCCCAAATTTTCCAGCTTGGACTATCAGTAAACCGACTTTTGATGTTTTTGTTGAATGCTTTCAGAAAATTATTAATATTACTGATATTTTCTGGTTCAATTAGGCTATCAAATCTGAGATAAATCGGAATATATTTATTATTATTTGCTTTTGCTTGTATCCTTCGCAACAGAGAAGTTTTACCCATTTGTTTTGGCGCTTTTATTCTCACTAGCGAACCAGGGTCTTCTATTTTTTCATAGCATTCAGACTCAACAGAACAACGTTTAATTCGATAACGTTCTATATAAAAGGGAGAATCTGGCTTCTCTGGTCTACCAGGAATAATAATTTTGTTAGTCTTAAAACCATAGTCAGCTCTTAACTGAGGATGGACTAAATTTGATTGATATTTGCTGAATGTTTCCAATAAAAATTCCCGAAATGAACTATGATTCTTGGGGAGATTAAATTTAGTAGCGATCGCTTTTAATTTTTTCCCTACATTGGATGTATCCCATTTCATTGACTGAGCAATTTGTTCATATTTATTACCTGCTAAAAATAAACTTAGTGTTTTTACTTCATCATCTGTCAACCCAGAGTAAATGTGTTCAAAAATTTGTTTATTCATCAATTTTATTTTTAAATTTGACTAAAATATTATAGCAATTCCCATACTGATGAGGTACAAAATTCCTTGGTTTTAGGGAACAGGGAACAAGGAATAGAAGAAAAATTAAAGATAGGTGTACCTCCCACTTACAGAGAAACGCTATATACGCTTTGTGGAAATTGCTATAAAAAATTTAAAGAAAGAGCAAAAAAAGAATATACTTCCCTTCCTATTTCTCAATAAATTAAGTGGGGCGATCG
>JAXHSW010000314.1:5436-6903 GCA_034190295.1 Cyanobacteriota bacterium
ACAGAGAAACGCTATATACGCTTTGTGGAAATTGCTATAAAAAATTTAAAGAAAGAGCAAAAAAAAGAATATACTTCCCTTCCTATTTCTCAATAAATTAAGTGGGGCGATCGGACGCGGATCGGCAACTCTAGAGTATCCCCCATAATACACGCAACTAGAAGCTGATAGCTGACCGCTGAGGTGCTGACCGCTGACTGCTATTTCAAATGTGAATCATATTTTCAAGAAAATTCCTTGTTGTCTGCTGAATGTGAAAATATTTTCACATTGATTAGCGATTAATTCATTTCTCTAGTTAGTAAAGATATAACCTGAAATTTACTGTCATTTATTCCCTATTTTGAATTTAGCTGAATTAAGATTATTTGTAAAGCGAAGAGATGAAAAAGCATTTCCTGACTCCCGATCCCTGACTTCTCCGTCGTTTATTTATAAATATTTAACCGAACATGATATTAGATACAGCACCACTTGCTAACTACTTAGGTTTATTCGCATTAATATCCTATATCCTCACTTTACTACCAACAATTTTGAGGATTGTTTTTCCCGCAACCAAAAAAACAGAACTTCCTAAATTTTTATTGAAATATCGCCGTCAAATAGGTGTAATTGCTTTTTTATTTGCTTTTGCTCATGGAATTTTGCTACTTAGCAAAAGAAACTTTGATGTCTTTGATTTCCAAACATACTCGATATATGCAACAGGAGTAGTGACTTTAATTGTTTTCGCACTCCTAGCAATCACTTCTAATGATTGGAGCATCAAAAAAATGAAGAAAAATTGGAAGAAATTACATCAATTAACATACTTTGCCATGTTTATTTTAGTCTGGCACGTCATATACACAATGTGGGGTCATTGGAGCCATATCACACCATTAGGAGTAATCGGAATTACTGGTATCACAATTTTATTTATTGCTAGGAAACTAATAGAGCGCAACAAAAAATCAGTAAAAATAAAAGCTGGAAATTAAACCAAAAGTAAAAATTGGTGGCATTGTAATGGTCGTACAGAACAGGCAAGATGCCCATTCCACGTACGGCAGTGGGAGCATCTTGCTCCCGTGCCAAGTATCCCTTGTTCCTTGCATACCATTACTATGCAGGACTACCTAAAAATTAATCATCAACTTTTCCAAATTAAGAAATATCAGAATTAAAATCTATGCTAACCGTACGAACTAAACTGTAGAAAATCGTGACAGCTTAATATCTTGATATTGGATTAACCAATATAGGCTGTACGGCACAGCTCACTATTCCCTCAACAGTAAATGCTCCTGGGAATTTCTTATCTTAAATTTGAAGACTGCCATTGATATCGGCATTAATGACTATACCAGTTCCACTCCTGAATAAACCACGTTTGACTCGTTTACCACCATAAGTTTCATGTTTAATTGGTTGCTCAAGATCAAGGGCAGATGTTTTGCTTGTATAGCTTTCCTCTGTTTCTAT
>JAXHSW010000315.1:0-6890 GCA_034190295.1 Cyanobacteriota bacterium
GGGACGTTCTATGAAATATCCCTACTGTGGTTCAAGATCGTTCCTGCAACCAACTCAACAAATCTTCCAAATTATTAAAGTCTAAAAAATCTTCCCCTAAATTATCCAAATCTGCAACAGATAAATCCTCAATTTGACTACTTATTGCCTCTGGAATTTCTCCAAAACGCTTTTTAATTAGACGCATTATTAACCGCAATTTACCTTGTTGTTCTGCATAAGTTATCCGTCCTCTCTCATCTTGCATCAACATTCCTCGGCGATCTACTATATCTAACTCTTCCGATGTCATGTTAATTTTATTAGCAATATTTAAAGCCTTTTTTATTTCCGAAACTTCTCCTAAATTCTCCGGTATCTCATCTAAACGGCTAGCACCTTTGAGAAAATAAATCCACTTATCACTTAAACTATGTAACTCAGACAAATTTTTCTTAAACTTGGGCAATTCTACAAAAAATAGTTGTAACTCTTTTTCCAGAAATTTAATTTTTTTAGTCTCTTGTTGAAATACAAACTTATTAATTACATCCTCAGTATTTTCAAACAAAATAAAATCCGTAATTGTCACCGCTATAGCTGGATTAAGTAAGAGATAATCTTCTCCTGTTTCTAATTGATTTGCATAAGCTTTAGCTAGGTTATAAGCTACTCGTTTATTAAAACCAGCCATTCTAGCAACCTGCATTTCAATCACTACAACAGAACCATCAACTAAAACTGCTTTTACATCCAAATAAGTATCTTTTAATGAAATTATTTGACCAGGATTAAAAGGATTAACAATTGTCAAAGACTGAATGGTTTTTTCCCCCCCGTAAATTATGGCATTGAGAAAGCTAATTAAGATATCTTGACTTTGTTGCGAACCGAAGATTTTTTTAAAAGCATAATCTATCTTAGGGCTAACAAATTTCATAGTGTTTATATCCTCAATTAATGATTAACAATGTAAAATAGTGATGTACGGATTAAATATTTACTAACATTTTTATAATTATGGTGTACAGCAGAATTATAACATTTAAAGGTGGAATATGTCACAAATTTAACGAGACAACTTGAGGAGAGAATGTCCGACAATATCAATTAGATAATTAACAATTAATAGTCCACTGTATCAGGATATATCTACTACTAAATTATCAATTAAAATCATTAATAGTTAATGTCAATATAAAGTATACTTAGATTTACGAATGGTGTGTTCCATGTCTAGAGTGGTAAAGGGTTTTTCATTTTTATTTGATTAGTTATTAGATTTTTTGTTATACTATTTATATGGTATCAAATAGAAAATTCCTATTATAAATAGGATGAATGGTGCTATTTGCTACTACTAATAGCTAGTTAAATCTAATGACCTGTGCGATCGCCTTATATTTTGGAGATGAACCTGTAGGATTGATATCAGTCAACACAAATAGGAGTAAATTATGGGTAAACAGGCTAAGTTAAGAGCGCTAAGAAGAAAGCAACAAGAACAACAATTACAGTGCGCTGAAACAGGGGTTATGTACATTAAAGAAATGGTAGAGGAAGTACTTAAAAATAATTGGTATGGTTCTATAGCAGTTAACAGACCAGAATCTTTTGTGCATATTCAAACTATGATATGCAGTCTCGACATTGACTTAAAAAAACAAGTAGGTTGGAAAGTTTATACACTAAAAAAGAATAACGGTTTGTATCCATTCCCTGATTATCCTCGATACATAGAAACTCAATTGGATCTACATAAAACCAATGAAGTATTAGTTATACAAATAGACATACTAGGAGAAAATCTATTGTGTAACTATGTCAATGTAAGAATTGAAAACAATCACATTGAACTATGGGGAAAACCTCCTGGTGCGATTAAAGAACATTTAATAAATATTCTCCCAGAACATGAAGATGAAAAAGCAAAAGAAATAGCATATATATTCAATCAAACTTGTCTAGTAACCTGTCCTTATTACTGGGATAACTCTATTAAGGATTTATCCATAAGCACTCAGTTAGACAGAATACACAAAGATTGTGAGAGCGGTAAGGGATACCCAAACGATATAAATCTATCGACTTGGGGAAGTCTTTACGATCTAGCACACACTAACCCACTTATAAAGAGTTGTTCCGAGCTAATTTTGGCCAATTAAATCGGTATTGGTTCCGGTGGTACTAGGGCTTGCTCAAAAATTTCCTGATACTCCTGGGGCAAATACGGTATTAACCCCAGGATAAAATCCAAAATAGTATCAAGTGATACATAATTCAGGAGATTCAGATTATATTCATCTTTAATTATGTCCAGAGTTGAGACGGCTTCAGCAGGGATACCCTCATTTTTAAGGAGTTCCTGCACTTCTAAAGGGAAAAAAGTCTCCGCTGCCCACCTGGCATCCTCTGGTAACGCATCCAAAGTCGTTTGGGGATTATTCCACTTCCTATAAAAAGTATTATTTAGGCACTGGAATAATTGTAAAGCGCGTTTATAACCTCCTAATTTCTTGAATATCTTACTAACCCATCCTTGACTACATCCCATCTCCTTAGCTATTTTCTCCTGGTTTACTTTTTGACCAAAACGTAGTAACTTCATACCAAGTTCAATGGCCATCTTAGTGTCAAGGTCTCGTCGGGTTGCAGCTTCGGGACATAAATCATAAGCCATCATTTTATTGATTTGGCATCCGGGAAATTTATCTTTTAGCTGCCAAATCAAATGTTCCGAATAATCCCCCAGTAGATGAACTTCCTTCTGTTTGTGAGGCTGTAAATGCGCTCTGAGACGACCGACTAACTGTAATTTTTCACTGACCACAGAATGCTGGATATACTCCTTAAACTCCTCAGTAGGGTTAGCCGGATTAGCATACTTACCAGTCAAAGTTCTAAACTCAGCCGCCTTAGCACCTAGATTGGCCGTAGGGTTGCCAATAGCGATGATTACGTCATAGTCCTGGAGTATATTAGTTCCTCGGTTATCTCGCCACCAATAACCAAAATAATCAATCCCTTGTATATCTTTATAATTAGAGAGTTGCCCCTGAAAATCAATCAAAGCTATTTTCGCCTTTTTACCAAGCTGTGCTGCAAGAGATATCGAATCCGCTATAATTTTTTCTACACCTTTGATTAATCGTTTTGGTAGCGAAGCTTCACTCAATCCCTTTTCTCTCTGTTCCTTACTATCCCGTTGCGCTCCACAACTACCGAAACCACCTACTAATTTAATCATTAAATTAGTAGCAGCAGGTGTAGCGACTTTATATTCCAGGATATCTTCGGAATCAACACCTATACGCATAGCTATATCTTCAGGTCGTGCTGTTGCATCCTTATAGATAATACTCTGAGCATGGAAAAGACTTCGCTTTACATGGTTATCAGACTGAGTTATATAAAACCCATAGTTTTTAGCTTGGATATATCCCCTACCGACCTTCAGGACATTTAGTAGTGGAGTAACAAAGTTTAATTTACACTTTTCATCAATCCGTTTTCGTATTGTTTCCCAAGGCAAATTATCATCCTCAATCAAATTTTCTAAGTTTGGTTTATATACTTCTTTGAGGATTTGAACTACATCTTCAACAGTAGGACTTACATTAACAACCCTAATATCCTTATTTCCAAATACCCGAACTTCTCCCCAAACATTTGTATCAGTTTTAGTTAAAAATTCAACAACAGATAAATTCCACAAAGCACGATTAATTAATTTTTCTATCCATGAACCTTTAATACTTTTTAATTGAAGTACATCACTGGAATTAGAATTGCCTGATTTAGCTTCTAAAAAAAGCGTTTTCTCTTGCTCTGTAATTAGACCATGACTACAATATAGATCGGCTAACTTCTCAAACATTAAATTAATAAACTCATTATGATTCAATCCATTTTTCTTAATGTTGGGAGTGGAATCTATAAATACCATCATTTCCTTCATTATTTGGATTAAAGGAGAGAGAGCGCGGAAGATAGCATTGCCATAATGCAGGCCATCTACTTGATGCTTTATGAGGTTAGTTCCTAATTCATAGAAAGCTTCATTTAATGATTCACTGCCTACAAATATGTCCTTTGTTGATTTAAGAATTTTGGCAGCTTCATCTACTACTGCAATATCTGTTTGAGATAGTGTAGAGAGCTGAAATGGATGAGAGCGGATAAATGGTTCGTATTGTTTAGTTTTCCAGCGCCCAACCAGTAGTGGACAAACCACTTTACCGTCTTCATTCAACAACTTGGGACATCCTTGGCATCCAGCAGCAGCTTTACCGCCGAATAGAGTCCGATTTTTAAATTCGGGGAAATATCTAAATATAGCTTCTCTGATGCAAGATGCTTCTATAGTAGGCTCTTCCTTACCTTTAGGTCTGCGGATATGAGGGTATCCCAAAGGCGTTTGCTTGGTAGTATCTTCAAATAAACCACTATGACGAGATGGCAAAACAACTGAATTACTTTCAATGCTTTCTGTAGTGGGGTTACGCGGGTCGTCACAAATATAGTAGAGAGTAGGGTCGTCTTCAGATTTTTTTTGTGTATGGGGATTAATTCCCAAGTAAGGCGGTAAATTACCTGTGTCATGGCTTTTGCCCGTACCAGTACCACTACAGTCAAACAAATTTTTGATACCGCGTTTGACCATAAGAGCTTCAAAAATATTTCTCATCCCTGGAGGAACTACATAAGCTGGACTACCTTGATTTTTCCAATCTTCAAAGTCTGTTGGTACATTCCAGTTATTAGGATCATCTCCTAATCTAATTTGCATTTTGCCTAATAGTAAAGGCGGTTCCCATTTGACTATTGCTGTCGTAGTTTCTGCTAAATGTTTTGCTTCTGCAACATTTGCTTGACGAATACGTTGTTTTTCTTTTGGGTGTAGCTCTGGCGCGGGTGGTAGTTTGCCATTCCGACGGAAATACTTATAAGCAGGTCTGGCTACCTTATTTTTAAGAGTTTTGGCCAGATTACTGACTGTATCTTTTAGTTGACGTGGAAACTTGTGTTTGAAGTTGTATTCAGTTTCTGGTATTAATTTAGATTGACTTTGTTTCTGCTGTGGTTCCCATTCCGGTAGTTGCACGCCAGCATCACTAGCTAACTCTTCAACTATCTTTACAAAGTCTTTGCCTGTTGGGGTGCCATGCTCACCACCAACAAAATGCCGATATTGCACCGCACCCCCGCCTTCCTGACAACCATGACAATACCAGGAATTATCTGAGGTATTTACTTGAAAAGCTGTACCGCTAGACCCGTTGTGTTGTGGGCAGTACCCAACTAATTTGTTGCGCCCATGCTTTTTAAATTGATGCTCGCTCCAATTATATATATCTTCTGTGTTTAGCCTGGGAAGGATATCAAGTTCGAGGATATCTGCCAGAGAGTCAGCAGTGCTGAGGCTAGGGTTAGCCTGTCTCTCTAGTTTACGTTGCTCTAAGTACCGCGAGCGTTCTGCCTTTTTCTCCTCAGCTTCAATAGTTGCCTTAGCTTCCTTGTCTGCTAGTTCTAGGAGTACATCCAGGATAGGTTGTGGAGCGATCGCTATTTCTGTATCTGCTGGGGAATTTACCCAGCTATATCTACCAGTTGTTGGATGGTAGGAAGGCGGTAAGACTGACTGACAATAATTGTAACGAAATTCTAAAAGTTCGTCTTTGTCTGCTTTTAAGCCATTCCATTCTCGGATTACAGCTCTGGTAAAGTTGGCTAATTTTTCCCTATACTCCGGTGGTATTTGGAAGGCTATTTGATACCGTCCAGATTTCCCTGATGTCCAACTTACAGATTTAGGTAAATCTGGACAAATAGCCTTGAGAATAGGTTCGGCACTAGCACCATCTACATCTATGGCCAGTAATCCATCGGATATCTCACCTAGCCTTACCCCATATCCAGAATCATATCCAGTGTAGGGTTTTCCTTTTTTGCTAGTTAGTCGTTGTCCTTGAGTTATGGCAGTAGCGATCGCTTCCCTACTGACTGGCTCTTCATGTTGCCAATTGTTTCGATAGGGGCGTTTTTCTCTGACTGGTGTTAACACCCATTTTTCGGGGATATTAACTAACTCTGCTGCAATCTCAGAGGCTCTGGGGTGGCGATTAAATATTTTCCAATCCATTTTACACCACCTCCAGTAAAGAAGTTTTGACAGCGGATATTAGGGTAGTAGTTGCAGAATTTTGATGTTTGTGTGATAATATATCCATAATTTTTTTCATATTCGTTTGTTTTCTCTACGGGACTTATACACCCGTAGTTTTTTTTTCTTTTTAAGCCGGAATTTCACGCGATCGCGCCAAAAATCATCTTCATGTGGTGTTCAACCCAACCGATGCACTGACCGTCTGCTTTCATCAGGCGGAGTAAATATTTTTGATACGCAATTTTGTCAGCTACAGTAGGTTGCAAACCAAATATGGCACCGTGCATCCATTTGTAGGGAGGCCATTCCTTGTACTGGATTTGGTATTGTTTGTCTGCCCAATTAGGTTTGAGTCCGCGATGGTAAGCTTCAGTGAGTAAATTGTGGTAGTGCTGATATTGTTTGACTTGATCTGCCGTGCAGCGCAGTAGTTTAAATGTTGTATCTGTGGTAGGGGAGAGTTTGGAAACAGAAAACTGATAACCGCAACAGCCACAAACCCTATCAAAGTTGTAGGTAATCGCACTACATTGAGGGCAGATTTTTGTAGGAGCTTCACTTGGCAATGAGTGTTTTGATTGTCCAAGAGTAAATGTTTTGAAATCTTCAATGAATCCAAATTGTTTAATTAATCCTGCTTGGTCTAAAATTAGGCAATCATATTTTCCTGGAGATATCCTTAATCCACGGCCTATTTGCTGCCATGTCTTAGCCTTAGATTTAGTTGGACGACAGAGGAGAACGC
>JAXHSW010000316.1:0-6860 GCA_034190295.1 Cyanobacteriota bacterium
AGTGGGGGAGTGGGGGAGTAGGGGAGTGGGGGAGTGGGGGAGTGGGGGAGTGGGGGAGTGGGGGAGTGGGGGAGCGGGGGAAAGATTTGGTCATGGTTGAAGATGAAACATTATTTTTATACCGAATTAAACGGATTCGATCTAATTAGGGCTTACCGATCTAAGGTTAAAGCATTGACTGATATTGGTTTTAGGCAAATTATGTCTGGAAAAAGTATGAGCTTTTCAGTTGCTGAGGTTTATGTTTATGAGCATTTTCGGGTGGCTATAGCAGAAAAATTACTCTGACTATTGTTTTGGCCACTGACTATGTAATTCCCATTTCTTCTATGTCCTAACTACTCCCTACTCCCTACTCCCTCTTTTGGTGGAGATGTCTAATTACTAAAAAAACCTGCAATAATACCTATAACAAGTGCGATCGTCATAAAAATTAGACCAATAATTAATAACCAATATTGTAGTCCATATAATTTGCGGAGTTCACCTAAAGCACCCATCAGGTTAACAATATCATTACCTTCTGTATTAACAATAAGTTTAAAAGAAGAAGCAGCATTTAAAGTCCAAATACCAATGAATGTTTGAACAACTCCCTGAATAATAGTACCTGGATTTACACTAAACAACCCAGTTATTCCAGCAAGAACTCCGATAGCAATTAAAAAGTAGCTGACAAAGCGCATTTTGTCGGATAAGTCCAAAATTAGTTCATTTTGAGACTGCTCGAATTCGTACTGTTGACTTTCCATTTTTTTCCTCTGAGATAATGAAAATTGAATTGAAGTTAATTATATCAATTGGAGAAAACAATGTTATAGCGCTAGGGAATAGGGAACACCGGAGCTGGGAATAGCGAACTGTAAAAGGGTTTTCGGTGCGGAAATGCTCTGCAAACAGGATTGAAAAATTTCCTCATCAACTCTTTCTCTACTATATAAAAAAACTGTGACATTCGCTACACAGAAAACAAGCAATAAAAAGATCAAAAACGGTCTGATTTTACTTTTAAATTAATTTAAATACGGAGATTATAGGTAGAGAAGTTGATGGGGTAGTGCGTCAAGGAAGTGTGGGAAGTGTGGGAAGTGTGGGAAGTGTGGGAAGCGTGGGAAGCGTCTGTCTTTCGTCCTAACTTTTTGGTCTTAAAGGGTGCTTCAATTTGCACTTTTTTCCCGACAAAAATCCTAAAAACTTTATATCTCAGTGCTTTTAGATTAGATTTGCCAGCCCTACTTGACGAATCCCACACTTTACTGATGCACAACCGTTGATGGTTTGATGAACTACATAATAGTTTTTATTAAATTGCTTTATTTCATTTATTTTGCGTTGAATTATGTCTAGCTACTTAAGTTATTTTTTTTATAGTATAGCAGAAGGAAGAAAGAAGTTAGTAATGCATACCTACTGTTAATAAAAATGCTATTTGAATAAAAAATAGTTTTAAAGATAAAAATTAAGTTTTCTCTCAGCTAAATGATTTTTGAATATTGAAAAATTTTGTAAGTATCAGGATTGTAAAATTTTGTTTCATTTCGGATAATTAACATTGCCCTCAATCTATAAAAGGGCTAACATACATAAGATTTCATAAAATCAAGGAGTCTAAATTCTTCTCTGGAATTAAATCTACAAATTACAATATGTCAAAGACTTATACTGTTGAAATTCACAATCAAGGACAAACTCACACTATTGAGGTGCCAGAGGATAAAAAAATATTGGAGGTTGCTGAGGAGGCTAAACTGGATTTGCCTAATTCTTGTAATGCAGGGGTTTGTACAACCTGTGCGGCCAAAATTCTTGGAGAGGGTACTGTAGATCAGGCCGATGGTATGGGAGTTGGTTCAGAACTTCAAGCAGAGGGTTATGTCTTATTATGTGTTGCTTATCCTAGGTCTAATTTAAAGATAGAAACTGGAAAGGAAGATGAGGTTTACGATCGCCAATTTGGCGCTTCATAAATAGCTTCAAAATCAGTGAAAAGGAAGACTTCAAGAATTAAGAATTAAGAATTAAGAATTACCTCTCCTTTAAAACGGATAGGATTGACTAATTATGAAAATTTGTCTTTTTATCCTGTTAACAGACGAGGCTTTCAACCACAATTTTTAGGTAAATAAAGTTTATTTTGTCAACTAATTAGCTGAAAATTGTACTGATAACTAATAACTGAGAACTGAAATGACTACTCATTTTATTAATGCTGAAATTGACCTGCAAGAGTCACCAAATAAACTCAATCAAGAAATTGAAAAAGAGTTAGAAAAACGTGGCGATCCTCTACGTTGGGCTGTCACTAAAGTAGATACGGAAACACAAAAAGCTCATGTAGAAGCTGTGGTAGTTAAGACTAACTCAATTACTACAGAAATTCCTTCAAAATAAAGAATTATATTTTGATATTAAGTGCTAGCCTAGACTAATTATATAAAGTCTTCTTCGATCGTAGATAAATTATCAATTATTTCCCTCTACTCAGTAGGGAGGTTGCATACAACGTCCCTATTCCCTCTTTTCCGGAGAGGTCTATTGAAATTAAAAAGAATCTTTCTTATTGCATCTAAAAATCAAATAATTTCTGCTTAAATTACCCTACAAATTTGATTTAGACTTTTAATTTGATTCCTCATCCTTATACAGTAGTATTAATTATTCCCACTGGTATCGGTGCATCTATTGGTGGTTATGCTGGAGATGCTTTACCAGTGGCACGAGCGATCGCACAAACTTGCGACCTCCTAATTACTCACCCCAATGTTCTGAATGGGGCACAACTCTATTGGCCATTATCTAATGCTCTCTATGTAGAAGGCTATGCCCTTGACAAATTTGCCAAGGGATGGTACGGATTACAACCTGTACATCAAAACCGAGTGGGTTTAATCCTCGATCGAGGCATTGAACCAGAATTGCAACTGCGCCATTTACAAGCTGCGGATGCGACTAGAGCAACTTTAGGGCTAAATCTCACAGATTATATAATTACAGATGTCCCACTAGAAGTACAATTACAACAATCTGAGTCTGGAGCATCCTGGGGTACAATAGGTAATTCTGATAGTTTACTACGAGCTGCGGAAACTCTGATTCACAAAGCTAAAGCAGAAGCGATCGCTGTTATTGCCAGATTTCCCGATGACGAAGGTAGTACAGCATTACAACTATATCGCCATGGACAAGGAGTTGACCCTTTAGCTGGTGCAGAAGCAGTTATTAGTCATTTAATTGTCAAAACTTTTCAGGTCCCCTGCGCTCATGCTCCTGCTTTATTACCTCTACCCTTAGACCCTAACTTATCGCCTCGGTCTGCTGCGGAAGAAATTGGTTACACATTTTTACCTTGTGTATTAGTGGGGTTGAGTCGAGCGCCACAATTAGTAAATACAAAAGATAGTCCCCTACTTCCTAGTACTATTTTGGCAAAACAAGTAGATGCTGTGGTTGTACCTGCTACTGCTTGTGGTGGTAGTGCAGTAATGAGTTTCAGTCAAACTCCAGCGCAAATTATTGCCGTCAGAGAAAATCAAACTCAAATGCAAGCTTCACCAGAAAGTTTGGGGATAAAAGCATTAGAGGTGAATTCATATTTGGAGGCGTTGGGGGTATTGGTTGGTCATCGAGCTGGCATTAATCCAGAAGCTTTGAGGCCAGAAATATTACCAATTGCCAAAATTCAGTAGTATGGCACTACGCAAATAGGTTAGGACATTTATAAATGCTCAAACTCAGTTAGGAATAATATAGAATCCGATTATACAGTATATGTTTATAATTCTATCCACACTTTAATATTAAATTAGACCGTCTCCCCATCTCCCCATCTCATCAGGACTTACGCAAAATATCAAGCTATACACCATCTGTAGGGGCGAACGGCCGTTCGCCCCTACTAAATATAGTGGTTGTGCGTAAGTCCTGCTCATATAATAAGTATTCAACCGGATTTGATATTACTTCTGAGTTCTGTGCGGGCGAATGTCATTCCCCCCTACTGACTTCTGACTTACGCGTAGCGCTTAACCATCCTGTACAATAGTTAAATATAAAATTGGGACTTACGCACCTGCAACGTAATTTTCGTCCGAAGCGACTGACAGGGTTTGCACAGCAGTCCAAAACGGAAAGCAATCTCAAATCCTAGTTTTTTGTACCTCATGCGTAAGTCCTGAAAATCTAAAGTTAATTTGATAGAGGACAAGTGACAGAGCAAATTCCTGAAAATCCAGAAATCGAACCTCTAACTCGTACTCAAGTATTAGTGGCAATGGGAGTAACAGCATTAGTATTACTGGCAATCTCTAAAACCTGCTTGCTACTTGGTGTTAATTTATTACCTGTGAGTTGGAATCCAAAAGCATTATTGTCGGGAGTAGCGATCGCTTTAGGTATTACTATTGCTAGTTCTTTAGTTTATCGGGTTTGGCCTACCTATCGTCGTAGTGCAGATCAATATCTTAAATTAGTTGTGACTCCTTTGTTATGGCCCGATTTAATCTGGTTGGGGTTACTACCAGGATTGAGTGAAGAATTGTTATTTCGAGGTGTAATTTTGTCTGCCTTGGGATTGGATACAGTGGCATTAATTGCTTCAAGTATTTTCTTTGGTGTTTTACATTTGAGCGGCAAGCAACAATGGCCTTATATGATTTGGGCAACAATAGTTGGAATTGTGTTGGGATATAGTGCCTTAGCAACAGGTAATTTATTAATACCAATTATCGCCCACATTTTGACAAATTTGATTTCTAGTAGTATGTGGAAGTGGGAACATAATTATCAATAGTCATAAAAAGTTTAATAATTATGGTTCAAACTGATAATTTTACTCTCAGATTTGGCTTATTGAAGAAGGAGTCAGGAGTCAGTCGGACCGAGTCAGGAGAGAAAATTGCTTATGGATAGTCGAGTCACAAGCCGCTCCGCGTCTACGCGGACCCAAACAATTTTGAGTACTGCGGGTGACGGTGGGGTATTAAACCCGTAAGGGAAATGATAATTTATAGAAATACTAATTTAATTATAGTAATCCTAAATCATTCGCGATAATGTTATTACTTTGGTGTTTCTCCCATACCTATTCCCTATTCCCTAAAATCTACAATATCTCACAACTCAAATAACATTGCTATATATAGAGACTTAATAATTTAAGATGACAGAATCAGGGTTTGACTTTAGCCACTACTATACATATCAAGAAGTGGTAAGTTTTTTGCATCAAATGAGTGAAAGTAATCCCCATTTGATTGAGTTAAAAGTTATTGGTAAAAGCTATGGCGGACTGGATATTTTCTTAGCTACTATTACTAATCAAAATACAGGAAAAGCAAAAGAAAAACCTGGATATTGGATTGATGCTAATATTCATGCTGGAGAAGTTACAGGTTCTGCTGTTGCTCTATATATTATTTATCATCTACTAAATAATTACCCTAGGGAACCTCAAATTACTCGTTTATTAGACAACTACACAGTTTATGTATTACCTCGTATTGCTGTTGATGCGGCAGAACAATATTTAACAACTCCTCAAAGATTGCGATCGAGTATTCGTCATTATCCATATCCCGAAGAACGTGACGGACTCCACTGGGAAGATGTAAATGGGGATGGATTAATTTTGCAGATGCGACTCAAGGATGATTGTGGAGCGTGGAAAATTTCGCCAGAAGACTCTAGAATAATGGTGCGTCGCGAACCCGATGAATTTGGAGGCACTTACTACACTATTCTGCAAGAGGGAATTATCAAAAACTATAACGGTTACGATATTAAAATTGCTCCCACTCTGGAAGGAATGGATTTTAATCGCAACTATCCTTATGAATGGCAACCGGAGGGAAAACAAAAAGGTGCTGGAGATTTTCCTTTTTCTGAACCGGAGACTCGTGCTGTAGCAGAATTTTGGCGGGAGCATTCTAATATTAATGGTTTCATCAGTTATCATACTTTTTCTGCGGTGATTTTACGTCCTTATAGTATTTACCCAGACGATCGCTTGCCTGTGGAGGATTTGGAAATTTACAAGTTGATTGGGGAAAAGGGTACTGAAATTACTGGTTATGAATGTGTTTCGGTTTATCATAACTTTTGCTATCCTGCTAATCGGAAGACTTATGGTGGGATGGATGATTATTGTTACGATCGCTTTGGTTGGTTTGGTTTTGTTATAGAGCTTTGGGATGCACCTACAGCAGCGGGAGTTAAGAAGGAAGATTATGTTAAGTGGTTACAACGCCATCCTGTTTCGGACGATCTGAAATTGATGCAGTGGAATGATGAAAAGTTGGGTGGGAAGGGTTTTATTGACTGGCAACCGTTTGAACATCCGCAACTGGGTACTGTAGAAATTGGTGGATGGAATCATAAGGAGGTTTGGCAAAATGCTCCTGTGGAATATTTACCAAAGTTGTGCGAGCAACATTGTCAGTTTGCTATTTCTCATGCTTTGATGTCGCCTCGTTTGGCAGTGAGTCATACTGTGGTTGAGCATCAGGGTGGCGATATTTATTTGGTAGTGGTGCAGTTGGAAAATCAGGGATTTTTGCCTACTTATACCAGTGAAAAAGCTAGGGAAGGAAAATGTGTTCGACCTATAGAGGTGATGTTGACTTTACCTGAAAGTGTAACGTTAGTGAGTGGGAAGCAGTTACAGGAAGTAGGTCATTTGGAGGGGCGATCGAATAAAGCTTTTGCTAATTCTGCTCGAGGTAATGATTATCGTTGTCATGTTGAGTGGGTGGTTAAAGGTTCTGCTGGTTGTGAAATTGAAATGACGGCGCGGGGGCAACGTTCAGGTGTGGTGAAAGCTGTTATTACTTTAGGTGGCGGTGCATAGTAATGGTAGAGATGGG
>JAXHSW010000317.1:0-6781 GCA_034190295.1 Cyanobacteriota bacterium
CATAAGATAAGTATTCAACCGGATTTGATATAAAAGGGGAAGCTTTAAACCCAATTTTTCGGTAAAAGTCCCCTTCTAAATGTTTACTGCTGAGTGCTGAGTGCTGAGTGCTGAGTGCTGAGTGCTGAGTGCTTATACAGTATATATATGTTGATATTGATAATTCTATCCACACTTTCTCGCCCTAAATCTCCCCACACTTCCCACCCCCAAACATAAGATAAGTATTCAACCGGATTTGATATAAAAGGGGGAAGCTTTAAACCCAATTTTTCGGTAAAAGTCCCCTTCTAAATGTTTACTGCTGAGTGCTGAGTGCTGAGTGCTGACCGCTTATACAGTATATATATATGTTGATGTTAATAATTCTATCCACACTTCCCACCCTCCCCACACTTCCCACCCCCAAACATAAGATAAGTATTCAACCGGATTTGATATAAAAGGGGAAGCTTTAAACCCAATTTTTCGGTAAAAGTCCCCTTCTAAATGTTTACTGCTGAGTGCTGAGTGCTGAGTGCTGAGTGCTGACCGCTTATACAGTATATATATGTTGATGTTGATAATTCTATTCACACTTTCTCGCCCTAAATCTCCCCACACTTCCCACCCTCCCCACACTTCCCACCCTCAAACATAAGATAAGTATTCAACCGGATTTGATATAAAAGGGGGAAGCTTTAAACCCAATTTTTTGGTAAAAGTCCCCTTCTAAACGTTTACTGCTGACTGCTGATTGCTGACCGCTGACCGCTGTTTTAATACACCTGCTAAACCTGCTATTGGCACTTTCATTTGTTCGCCAGTTCGTAAATCTTTTAAACTACACATATTAGCTGCTGCTTCCTCGGAACCAATAATTATACAAAAAGGAATTTTTTGCTTATCTGCTTGTTGTAATTGTTTACCCACTCCACGACTATCAAAACTGGTTATAACATTCATCCCACTTCGACGTAACTGTTGAGAAACATCCAAATAAGTTGCCATTAAATCTGACTGCATATTCACAACCATAACTGTTGCTGGAGTAGGGGCAAAAGATTCTAAAATACCCGCCTTTAATAAACGACTCATTAATCTAGTTAAACCAATAGAAATACCAACTCCTGGCATTTTTTCACCAATAAAAGTTCCGACTAATTCTTCATATCTACCCCCAGAACAAATACTTCCTAAAGCCTCATGTCCGATTAAAGTAGTTTCATAAACTGTGCCCGTATAATAATCTAATCCCCTAGCTATTGATAGGTCAATACAAAAACGTTGGTCTGAAACTCCCAAATTTCTGACACCAGAAATTACTGTTTCTAATTCCGTAATTCCCTGACTTAAAACCTCAGAATTATCCAAAGTTTCTGCCATACTTTTCAGCTTATCCAAAACATCATCAACCGTACCTTTTATTTTAGTAAAATCCCAAATTTTTCCCACTTGAGATTCAGACAAACTAATTTCAGATAAAGCTTTTTTAACCTTAGCTTCTCCCACTTTTTCCGCAGTATCAACAATTCTAATACAAGACACAATATTCTCTGCCGCTACTCCCACAGATGCAAAAAAACCAGTCAAAACTTTGCGGTTATTAATTCTGATGAGAAAATCTCCAATATTAATCGCTTCAAAAATTTCAGCAATAATCGCCGGAATTTGTGCATCATATAATAGACTTAATTTACCTCGCCCCACTACATCAATATCGCATTGTCTAAACTGACGAAAACGACCATCTTTTGCCCGCTCTCCTCGAAAAACAACATCCATTTGATAACGAGCAAAAGGAAAATTCAAATCATTCAAATGCCGAGCAATATAAGCAGCCAAAGGAACAGTTTGGTCGAACTTTAACGCCCTTTCTTCTGAGCCAGTATCTCCAGCTTTTTCCTTTTCTGCTTGACGATTTGGAGGTAGAATTGGAGATAAACCATAAACAATATTATCCCCTTGATTTCCTTTTGCTTGTAAAACTTCTAAACGTTCAACTGCTGGTGTTTCAATAGGTGTAAATCCGTAGCGTTCAAATACCTGACGAATGGTATCCATTAAATAAGATTCTAATCGTTTTTCACCAGGGAGAAATTCTGGAAAACCACTAGGACAACTATAATTAATTTTATCTGTTTTTGCCATTTTTTACCGAATAATTAAGGTTTAAAGTCTCTCCATTCATGGAGAAAAAAGCGGTCGCCCTTCGCAGCTTCCCGAAGGGTGGGATGGTGGACTGCGGTTAGGCTCCGATCGGAGCGGGTCTCCTCGCCATATCCATGAGACCAAGAGAAGAAAAAAAATCCTTTTAACCAATCCTCTTATTTATAAAAAGAGGTAATTCTAACATTCGCGCATTCGCGCATTCGCGCATTCGCGCATTCTTGAATTCCTTACTTTTTCTTTCCACCAAAAATCCCACCAAATAAACCACCACCTTTATCAGATTTATCTCCTTTTTTACTTTTTGATTTACTTGTTTTTCTATTGCCAGTTGTAGCTTGTTCTAATAATTTTTTTACCTCCAATGCTTTTGGCTCTTGAGGATTTAATGAAAGAGCTTTTTTAACTTCAAATTTTGCCATTTTGCCTTGCTTTTGCTGGAAGTAACAAAAAGCTAATAAAGCATGACAAAGACTATCATTTTCCTCAAATTTCAAAGCTCCTTTTAACTCCAAAATTGCCTTAACATAATTTTTATTAGATATTAATGTTTTAGCTCTGTTACAAGCTTGCTTTACCAAAGGATTTTGAGTTGGGGGTTTTATAGTTCTAGGTTCTTCTTGATTGACTGGAGGTTTTGGTGTAGGTGGAGGTAGGGGTTTAACAACTCCAGAACCAGTTTTGCGCAACAAATAAGCTAAATTCAATTCACTAATTTCTCCTACGATCTCTAAAGTTTGGTCAAGAGATTCATATTCGCGATCGCTTAATTCCTTGAGAGCTTCCTTATATACGTTTTGATAATCTCCCGCTTTAGCAATTTTTTTTGCTACATCAGTAGTAAACTTAATTTGACTGCGCTTTTGAGTAACAGTATTACTAAGATTTTTGAGAACTACAAAAAGTTCAGCGCGATCGCTTTCCTTAGAAAACTTATTATAAGCTGGACTCACCAACTTAGATAACAACTGATTAGCAAATTCTTTATCAGTTTCACTTTCAAAGGATGAAGTATCGGGGTGCAAACGGCGCGCCACTCGCATATACCGTTTACGAATCTCACCAAATTCTGCATCTAGAGAAACCCCTAAAATTGCGTGATGGTCTGTGAAATCAAATTGGAATAATCCTTGTTTAAATGTAAAAGACATAATAACAACTTTTCCTTAACAAAATTGCATAAAATCTCAACTTAATCCTTATCCTTTTTACCTCTAATTAAAAATCTCTGGAAATTAGACATATAGATCATTTTTTGTGTCTTTTTTTCAGAAATTTTCTTCCCTATTGCCTATTGCCTATTGCCTGTTGCCTGTTGCCTGTTGCCTT
The DNA here is from genome assembly GCA_034190295.1 of Cyanobacteriota bacterium. Taxonomy (GTDB): domain Bacteria; phylum Cyanobacteriota; class Cyanobacteriia; order Cyanobacteriales; family Microcoleaceae; genus Okeania. The sequence goes on from JAXHSW010000317.1 coordinate 3,478, forward strand.
TTTTGGAGGAGATGTCTATTGTAGACCAATGAGACAAAGGCGGAGTTTCAATCAATGCTTTGCTCATTAAATCGTGAATTTTGCCATTAGTAGCTAAAATTTTACCCGAACTCATATCAAAAGGACTACCATTATAAGCTGTAACTTTACCTCCTGCTTCTTGCAACACAACTATACCTGCAGCAATATCCCAAGGCGACAAACCTCTTTCCCAATAACCATCTGCACGACCACAAGCAATAGAAGACAAATCCAGAGAAGCACAACCAGAACGTCGTACTCCTTGAGTGAGATAACATATTTGACAAAATTCTTTGTAGTTATTATCAGTAGTCTCCCGTCGGTCGTAAGCAAAACCCGTTATCGTCAAACTTCTTTCTAAAGTAGTAGTCTGAGAAACACTAATTGGTTTGCGGTTACGAGTTGCCCCCAAACCTTTAGCAGCACGAAACAGTTCATCCAAAATCGGATTAAATACTGCCCCCACCTGTGGTACCCCATCAATTAATAATCCTACCGAGGATGCTGAAAAAGGATATTGGTGGGCAAAATTAGTAGTACCATCCAAAGGGTCTATTGCCCATAGATATCTACTTGTTGTATCTCCCAACTCTCCTGACTCTTCCGCTAAAATGCCATGGTCTGGTAGATGCCGCTGTAAAACTTTAACGATCGCCTTTTCAGCCGCTTTATCAGCTTCAGTTACCAAATTTCCAGGACTGCCCTTTTCTTGAATATCTTTGAGATTACCCCAGTAAGACATCAACTCTGCACCACCAGCAAGAGCAGCTTCAGTGGCAATATCTAAGAAAACTTGTAATTGTTCTGCACTCATAAAAAATAATTAACTTACTTTATTAATAGGAAACCCTGCCTTGATTGGCGAAATATTGTTGGAGGGTTGCTCACTCATCTCCATAACAACAATAACTTCTTACTTTTGACTTTTGACTTTTGAATTTTGAGTTGATTAATTCTAGGATTGCTCACTCATCTCCATAACAACAATAACTTTTGAATTTTGACTTTTGACTTTTGAGTTGATTAATTCTAGGGTTGCTCACTCATCTCCATAACAACAATAACTTTTGACTTTTGACTTTTGAGTTGATTAATTCTAGGGTTGCTCACTCATCTCCATAACAACAATAACTTTTGAATTTTGACTTTTGACTTTTGAGTTGATTAATTCTAGGGTTGCTCACTCATCTCCATAACAACAATAACTTTTGAATTTTGAATTTTGACTTTTGAGTTGATTAATTCTAGGGTTGCTCACTCACCTCCATAACAACAATAACTTTTGAATTTTGACTTTTGACTTTTGAGTTGATTAATTCTAGGGTTGCTCACTCACCTCCATAACAACAATAACTTTTGAATTTTGACTTTTGAATTTTGAGTTGATTAATTCTAGGATTGCTCACTCATCTCCATAACAACAATAACTTTTGAATTTTGACTTTTGAATTTTGAGTTGATTAATTCTAGGATTGCTCACTCATCTCCATAGCAACAATAACTTCTTACTTTTGACTTTTGAGTTGATTAATTCTAGGGTTGTTCAAAATCCCCATGACAACAATAACTTCTTACTTTTGACTTTTGACTTTTGAGTTGATTAATTCTATTGTTTAAGATTTTCACGACGAAATTGTGCTGGAGTTTGACGCATTGGACGTTCTGGATTCCAGATACCTAGCCCCATTAGTCTAGCTTTTTCTTGGGCATTAGCAAGACGTTCTGTATACTTATTGTTAGGAAAATATGGTTCTGCCAAGGCCAAACCTTCTTCTGCCATATATTCATTAATTAGTTTCCCATCAAGCCAAATATAAGCTAGTTGGCGATCGAATTTATCTTTTTTCTGGACATCAAACTCTAGTAAAACTTCTTGCCCCAAGGTTAACTGTTCTAGTTGGGTCCTAGCTTCTTGTCCCCAAGGTTTTTGTCTGATATCTGGTGCCTGAATACCAATCAAGCGAATGGGTTCTAATATAGGTACAGCAGCAGAACGGTCAGTTATCTCGATGGTTTGTCCACTAACAACCCTTTCTACTCTAATTATTTTGCCCGACCGGGGATTTGAATTTTGGCAGCTAGTGAAAAATATCCAGACTATGAGTAGATAAATGATTCTAATCTTCATCCAATGGCAATCCCGCTTTTACCTTTCCTTTGCCAAAATAACGGCCAAATTGGAGTTCGTATACTTCATCTTCATCTTGTGTCTCTACAAATAGGTCAGAACGAGCATAGCTGACACACAGAAGAGCATAACCCTGTTTTTGAAGTTCTAATGATAGTCCCATTGCTTCTGGTTGATAGAGTTGGCCAGATACAACTCTCACTGCACAAGTAGTACAAGCACCATTACGACAGGAAAATGGTAAATCTACTCCTTGGTTTTCAGCACTGTGGAGGATGTAGCGGTCTTCAGGAACCTGGACTGTATGATATGTATCTTTTTGGCGATCGTGTATGCGAATTTGGTGATTACGGGCCATAATAATTTTAGATTATAATTTATAGTTATTGCTGGCGATTGAGGTATTAGGTTTTAATTATATTGCTTACGCAGTACAAGATATTCTCGTCATTACGACCGACAGGGTTTGCGGAGCAGTCCGGAACGGAAAGCAATCTCAAATCCTAGTTTTTTTGTACCTTATGCTTAAGTCCTGAATTAACAAACTAAAACATGATTTATGCTTAAGCTTATATTATCAAAATAATTGGGTCTAAAACCCCGCCTTTTAAGGGGAAATATTTTTGGAGAGTAGCTCAAAATCCCCTATTTCCCCTCCTGGGAGGGGTTAGGGGTGGGTTAACTTCTGACTTCTGACTTCTGACTTCTGACTTCTGACTTCGTTAACCAGGCCCAATATCCAAGATAAAATTTTTTTTGCGAGAAAGACTTGCAAAATTTAGAATTATTCTGCTAGAATAGTATAATTGTGAGCAAATATAAAATTTAATAATTTTGCTTTTTGGAGAGGTGGCCGAGTGGTTTAAGGCGCAGCACTGGAAATGCTGTTATGGGATAACTATACGGGGGTTCGAATCCCCCCCTCTCCGTTTTAATGAAGTCAGAAGTTTGAAGTCAGAAGTCAAATGAAGTCAGAAGTTTGAAGTCAGAAGTCAAATGAAGTCAGAAGTTTGAAGTCAGAAGTCAGCAAGTGTACCCACCCCTAACCCCTCCCAGGAGGGGAAATAGGGGATTTGAGCTTCGCTCTTAAAAAAGTTAGAAGTTTATTGCTTGAGTTTTTTAATAGTAGCAACTAATATTTTGATAATTTCTTCG
>JAXHSW010000318.1:0-6771 GCA_034190295.1 Cyanobacteriota bacterium
GAATAGACCATGGTTTAAATAATTGGTTGACCAAAAAATCAGGTCAATAGCCTCCCATTTCAAGGGGATGAAAAAAAATCAAGTTCAATATTTCAATTCACTTTACTTGACCTTTGTCATGAGGAGCTAACAGGTAGAGGTACTGATAACTGATAACTGATAACTGATAACTGATAACTGATAACTGATAACTGATAACTGAAAAGACCTGTGTATCTAATGTGGGTACTAGCGCGGATTGTAGATGGTAAACTTCTCTTATCAATAAATCGTTGGTACAATAAACAGATATCAACCATTAAAGAAAATCAACCTCAAGGATTTTGGTCAAATAGGCTAGCTGCAATTACAGAAAAGCGTAACCGCCAAATTCGATTTAGGAATTAATAAAGCAGCCAGAATAGTAATTAATCATTGCGCACAAAAATTCTATTGGTACAATTGTTTTTGGTTGGAATAAAGGTCTTCAACAATTAATAATTAATAATTAATAATTAATAATTACCTCGAGAGTGAAAACGGATAGGATTGACTCAAAGGAATTTTTTGATTTATTATCCCCTTAAAAGGGGAGGTTTTAAACCACAATTTTTCGATAAAAATCAAATATAATTAGGTCATAAAAAGAATTCAGAATTTGTACCAATTCCGACAGCTAGACTCAAAGAAAGAATAGCTCAGTTGTGTGAAGAGTATGGGATTATATTTATAGAAACCTCAGAAAGTTATACAAGTATTGCTTCGTTTTTAGATGGTGACTATCTGCCTATTTATGGTGAGAAACCCGATGATTGGAAACCGTCAGGAAAAAGAATAAAGCGTGGTTTGTATAAGAGTGGTAATAATTGGTTAATTAATGCAGACTGTAATGGGGCTGCAAATATAATCACAAAAGTAAGCAGAAAGCTAAGTTTAGACTTAAGCCGACTGTGTAGGGGCACTTTGAAATTGTCCGACATCAGAATATCTCTTTGGTCAGCTAAGAAGAAACCAAGCAACACGGATTATCGGTGTTGCGTAGTATCTACTGAGAATCCCCGTGACTTGAGTCCGGGGAGTAGTCAATAATGTGACAGACTCCCACACGCTCGCTGGCGCTATAGTGTGGGCTTATCGTTTCGTAGCCCCGGTATCCCGTCGGGCAAGCGCGTGCTTTAAAGACGTATAGGCCCTACCGCCCTATTTTTTATATTTATCGCCGCATTTAAGTCGCGGTCTATGACAACACAACAATGTGGGCAAGAATGAGTTCGTATGTTTAATTCTTTCGGGACTTTTTTCCCACAATTTGAGCAATCTTGGCTGGTATTTTTGGGGTTCACTGCTATAGTCTTCACTCCAGCATTTTCGGCTTTGACAGTTAAAATAGTCAGGAATTGTCCCCCAAATCGCATCATTTAACCGATAGTTGTACTGCCAACGCAACAATTCCAACCACATTTCTATTGTGGCTATTTGTTCAGAATTGGGCCTTAATTTATATTGGTTGGCAGTGCGCATGGTGGAAAATTTCCGGGGTGATAGCAATATAATAATACAGGTTTTTCAACTAGGGCGAAAGCTTCTGGTGGGATAGCATGCCCATTCAATTGGCTGCCGATTCATCTCACACCAAATTTTAAATTATGGTGTGAGGCTTCTCGACGGTTTAGCTAATTATTTTCCGCCTTTGACTTTGTAGACTTCCTACCACGACCAGACTTTTTACTACTAGCCTTAGCCTGCAAAAGCTCAACAGCTTGCTCCAAAGTCACATCCTCAACAGAGACATCCTTTGGCAAAGAAGCATTAACCTTACCATGCTTCACATAAGGTCCATACCGACCATCATAAATACCCACAGCCTCTCCATCTTCAGGATGTTTACCCAAATCTTTAAGTGGAGGTGCAGCTTTAGCACGACTACCCCGTTTAGCCTTAGGTTGAGCTAATAACTCCAAAGCACGTTCCAAAGTAATAGTCAAAACATCATCCCCCGCTTTCAAAGAACGATAATCTTTACCCACCTCCTTACCTTGGTCGTGAACAACATAAGGACCAAAACGTCCTAAATTAGTTTGAATTTTGCAACCCGTTTCTGGGTGAACGCCCAAAGTACGAGGTAAAGACAATAACCCTACCGCCATATCCAGAGTCACATCCTCCATATTCACCCCCTTCGGTAGTGAGCTTCGCTTTGGTTTCTTTTTACTACCCTCAGACTCATCACCCAACTGTACATAAGGACCGTAACGACCAGTCATTATATAGATAGGTTTATCTTCTTCTGGATGAATTCCTAATTCCTCAGGACCTTCTGTTTTTTGCTTGAGAATTTTCTCTATTTGTTCTGGGTCTAAGTCTGATGGAGTTAAATCTTCAGGAATAGAAGCCTTAACAACACCTTCACCATTTTCTGCCTCAATATAAGCACCAAACTTACCAATACAAATACGATAAGTCATCTCTGGTTCGCCATCCAAATTATCCAATTCAATGGTGCGGGCTAACTTAGGGTCAATTTGCTCTTGCTGCTCCTTAATTTGAGTATCCAACCCACTTTCTCCAGAATAAAATTCTCGTAGATAAGGTAACCACTGAACTTCACCAGTAGAAATATCATCCAGAGTTTGTTCCATACGGGCGGTAAATTTAACATCGACAAATTCAGGAAAGTGCTTTTCTAATAAACTTGTCACCCCAAAAGCAGTAAAAGTCGGAACCAAAGCATTATTCTGAAGTTTGGCATAACCACGGTCAACAATAGTACCAATAACACTAGCATAGGTACTCGGACGGCCAATACCTTCACTTTCCAGAGTTTTTACCAGAGATGCTTCAGTAAACCTAGCAGGTGGTTGAGTTTCATGTCCCACCACTTCTATATCTTTACAATTTGGGCGATCGCCTTGTTTGAGAGGAGGTAAAGGTACTTCTTGGTCTTCCAAAGCTGCTTCTGGGTCATCGGAACCTTCCACATAAGCTCGGAGGAAACCAGGAAAGTCTATACGCTTACCATTAGAACGAAAACCCGCATCTTCTACTTGCAAGTTAACTGTAATATGGGTTTGGCGAGAGTCAGCCATTTGGCAAGCCACTGTCCGTTTCCATATTAAGTCGTAAAGAGCAAGTTCTTGACCATTCAATCCTGTTTCCTGGGGCGTGCGGAAAGTTTTACCTGCAGGGCGAATAGCTTCGTGGGCTTCCTGAGCACCTTTACTTTTAGTAGTGTATTGTCGTGGTTGAGGACTAAGATATTCTGGACCATACATTTTTTCAACACAATTCCGAGCAGCAGCGATCGCTTCATCAGACAAATGTACTGAGTCTGTCCGCATATAGGTAATAAAGCCCTGTTCGTATAAACTTTGGGCTGTCCGCATTGTTTGCCTAGCACCCATTCTTAGTTTACGGTTAGATTCCTGTTGTAAAGTAGAAGTGGTAAAAGGTGGGGATGGTTTACGTTTAACAGCTCGTTCTTCAACACTACTAACAGTCCAAGGTTTATCTTGCAGCCGTTCCTTCAGAGCTTCTGCTTGAACCTCATCCAACAAAACTACATTTCTACCTTCAGCTATTTTGCCTGTATTCTCATCAAAGTCACTACCAGTAGCTACTTTTGTACCCCCAAGGGTAACAAGTTTAGACTCAAAAGATTTTTTTGCCTGTTCTAAACTAGCCTTTAAATCCCAATAACCTCCTTGTTTAAAAGCTCGACGTTGACGTTCTCGGTTTACCAACAGTCGAACTGCTACTGACTGTACCCTACCTGCAGAAAGACCCCAAGCTATTTTTTTCCACAGTACAGGTGAGAGAGTATAACCGTAAAGTCGGTCTAGAATACGTCTTGTCTCTTGTGCCCTGACTAACTGTTCGTCTATATTGCGACAGTTTTCGATCGCCTTACGGATAGCTTCTGGAGTAATCTCGTGAAATACCATCCGCTTAGTAGGAACTTTCGGTTTTAGTAGTTGTAGTAAATGCCAACTAATACTTTCCCCTTCCCGGTCTTCATCTGTGGCCAGAACTAATTCATCAGCTTCTTTCAAAGCATCTTTAAGTTCTTTGACGGTTTTCTTTTTATCTTTAGGGACGACGTAGAGGGGTTCAAAATTTGAGTCTACGTTTACACCTAGATGTGCCCACTTTTCTCCTTTATATTTTTCTGGTATTTCATCAGCAGAAGGTGGCAGGTCACGCACATGACCCATGGATGCCTCGACCCGATAGTCGGAGGGTAGATAGTTACGGATGGTGCGGGCTTTAGTGGGAGATTCGACAATAACAAGGGTTGACATAAGAGCTTATTTAAGATGTTACAAACTGGGATTTTATATTAGAAATGATATGCAGCAGTGGTCAATGAGTCAGGAGAAATAGAATTTTATTGTTTAGTTTGATTAGGTATTAGAGTATAAACTCCTATTTTTTCTACGCTATCTTAATTTTTTGTTTCTGCCAAAGTCTACAGCGATTTGCAACTTTAATAAGGTATTGAGTAGGTGGGTGGGAAAGTTTACAACTACCTCCGAAACGACTGGAACGGAGTGGAAGGTTTGCGGAGCATTCCGGAACGGAAAGCAATTCTGTTGGTATAAAGTGCATAAACATTTTGTTACATATTGACGCTTATTTGCACCTACTGTCGTGTCAAGTTGAAAATAGGGTAATAAGAAAATGGCAAAATTTAAGCTATATTGTTTTTGTCCAAAATCCTCATACAAAATTTAAGGCTTGACGCGCCACTACTTATTTAAGTTACTGGATTTTTAGATTTTTACTTAATAGAGAACTGAGATTAGACCATTCTGGGTTTTGCTCGATGTTCATAATTAACTTATCTGCAATCAGCCATATACTTGATGGACATAAGTCTTAATTTAGTAATTACCTTATACGATTTGCTAGCATGACTTATTCTTAATGTCAATATAATTAAGCTTTTTTTTATATTTGAAAAGGAAAAGCAAGAATTTTACTTTTGCTGTGATTTAGGATTTCCTCAATAAACCCTCAACTTCAACACATATCTACATCCTAAGTCTGGTAATTAGTTATTACTCGATAGATATTGATGTTTCTCTACTACCCTAACTGCGATGGTATTTGAATAATAATTGTATGTTTATAATTAAACATCATAACTAAATGGAAACTATTTCTACTGAGGTACTATATATTTATATTTAGTGATTTAGTCAGAATAAAATTATGGGCAGAAGCAGGAGCAATGACTTACATAGAACAAGGGATTGAAATGCAAACTACCACTGCTGGCGGTACTTGAAAAGGTGTGAAGCGAGTGCTAACTGGGGCTGGCTTCCTGATTACTACTTTTTTCAATCAAGGTAAAACTAGAACTTATTTTGCTTTTGCTGCTCCCTATCTAGGGCAAATTATTACTTTAAAGTTTAACGGAATTAGACGGATAAATTTTCTGTCAATCTAGTCTCTGTGTTGCTAATAGTATGGTATTGATATTGAAGTTGCTTTTACTAAAAAATTAGGAGCTAGTTTTTTTTGTGGTAAAGGTTTTATTCTGCAAAAATTATAGGAAAATTAGCTTTTATTCATGCTGGCGGTACAATAATTGAAAAAAATCTAGCTGAAGGTGAGGAGTTACGAGTAGATACTGGTTCAGTTGTTGGCTTTTCTAATTCAGTACAATATGATATTCAAATGGTGGGTGGTTTGAAGAATATTGTATTTGGCGGTGAAAGTTTGTTTTTGACAAAATTAACAAGTCCGAGTTTAGTTTACTTGCAAAGGTTTACCCCTTTCACGCTTTGAAAATTGGTGCTGCGTCTATCAAAGCTGAATCGGTTAAAGTTGTAATATTAATCTCCCCTATTAATTTTGTCTAACTTCTAATACTTAATACTAGGGAAAGAGGAGTCTCAACAAAAGTCCAAATATTTTACCGAATAATTAAGGTAAAAATCCTCTCACTCGCCGTGGAGAAACAAGCGGTCGCGTATGCTCCGCAACATAAAACGCCTAGCGTCCCCGTTGGGTGGGATGGCGTTTGCCCTTCGCTGTCCGACCATCGATCAAGAGAGCGGTCGTTCGCGAAGCGCGGAACGGAGTTCTATCTTCGCAGCTTCCCCGTTGGATGGGATGGCGTTTGCCCTTCGCACAACTACGAATGGCGCGTAGCGTCCCGGAGGGAAAAGTCTTTTCGCTGGCCGACCATCGACTCCTGTGAAGAAAAAATTTTCACGATCGTTCAATCCTATCCGTTTTAGGGAGAGGTAATTATCAATTATCAATTATTGAATCTTCCTCTTGCCAAATCTGGACTTTTTCTGCTATATTTAGCAATATCTAAAACAAAAATCAAAACCTCGTTCACATATAAATTTAAAAAAAACTAAGACGTTATAGTTATGAGTATCTCATTAGTAACTACAACACAAGCAGCATTTCTGCTCAATATTTCAACAGGTAGATTGCGAACCCTGCTTAATCAAGGCCGTGTTCAAGGTGCTCATAAAGTTAAAAGACTTTGGATGATTCCCCTCAATCATCGGGGAATGCCAGAAATTAAATCAGGTAGTCGTGGTCCGGAAGGGACTTGGAATAAACTTCGACGTAAAGCCAAGACTATTGTTCATGTTCTACGAAAAACTATTGACTATAACCGAGACAATAAAGTGCGATTCGTTTGACCTAGTGCGACCTGAACTGGTCGTTTTAAATGGAGAGCCGACTCTCCTAGAGGTTTTTCACCCTCTACCCCCACATAAAATAACTCAATAGTTGAGTTAGGTTCAGTACCGATTAGGTAACGAA
>JAXHSW010000319.1:0-6718 GCA_034190295.1 Cyanobacteriota bacterium
TCCGCAATAGTCATTTCATTTTCTCAAGCGCATAAAAGAAGAGTATCAAATTATGAGACCATCGAGGGTGAGGCGATCGCTACATTTGTCTTTGATGTTCTAAAAGTCTTGGTGAGTTCTATAAGTGTTCCTACAGACCGTGGAAAAACTTATTTAGTTATTGGTGGTTATGGCTATATTTTACGCAAAATAGATGCTGCTAATAATCGGTAAGTTTGGCAATATAAATTTGATGATGTGATGAAAGGTTCAAGTACGGTTTATATTGATGAAACTGCCAATGAAGAAAATCGTATTGTGATTTTACAAGGCAGTAGAACTGGGAGACAAAAAAAGGAATTGCCCCTAGTTTTCGTGCTATTTCTTTTAGAACAGGAAAAGAAATTTGGCAACTAAATATTAGAAAAACTCGTAGTTATAGTCGCGATAATGATAGTTCTGCTTTGCCATTGGGAAATAATTTAATTTTCAATGCTGGGGAGAATGCTATTGGTTATTTTATTAATAGTTCTGTCAGTAAAGCTCAAATTAAATCTGGAATTATGCAGCCAGAAGTATTATCAGAACTTAAACTTTTTGTGGATAGTGATGTTAGAAGACAAGGGGGAAATATTGTCTCTGAATCATCTCCTGCTAGATTGGGTAATAGAATCTTTTTGGCAGCAGGTTCTGGGCATATTTATGGTATTGATATAGAGAGTAAAAAGATAGTTTGGGATTTTTATACAGGTTCAGATTTAGATGGTACTATTGCTATTTCTAAAGCTGGTAAATTATTTTGTGCGATTGAAAAACAATTTATTCCGGGAAATGGTGGGGTAGTGAAATTAAATCCTAATAAACAAAATCAGGAAAGTTTAGAATGGTTTTTGCCTACAGGTAATATTAAATTTAATAGTTGGTTAGGAGGTATTATTGGGTCGGTAGCTTTGAATGATGAATATAATAATTATGGTGAATTTCCGGCTTTATTTGCTACTAATGCTATTGATGGATATCTATATATTGGTTCCCAAGATTTAACTATAGGAAATAAAGTTAAAGGACCTTTGAAAAAGTTTAGTTATGATACTCCTCTAATCCTGTTTAAACAGAAAATCGGTCCCTCAATTTCAACGCCAATTTTTACTGATGGAAATAAACTGGTAACTGCTGGATATAATGGGGTTTATATATTTAATTTGAATTGGGAATTTGCGAAACCTGATGATCGAGATGTTTTACCTAACGCTCAAGGAGAATTTTTCCGCTTAATAGTAGAAGAAGCTGGTAAATTTACGGGTAAAGTTTCTTTTGAATCTACTCCTATTGTATGGGATGGAATTATTAGAATTTGTGGTCGGGATGGTTGGTTATATAGTTTTGGTTAAAATTCAGTCATACTAAATATCAAAAGTCTTGCTACATCTGCTTGAGAATAGAGAGTAGGGACTCACCCCTAACCAGTCTCAGGAGGGAAAAAAGGGCATACGGAGTAGGGTTAAAAGACATAAGATATCTTGGCTTAATACTGAGAATTATTAAAAACATTACTGAACCACTATTATTACTTAATAACTTAACTCGCATCGGAACTATAGCATTATTTTTGGGAATTGGTATAAGAGGGAAAAAGCTAGAGATACAGCACTTTGCGACTCTATGAAGTACATTCATCGATGGCTAGATTGCCTCACTACAAGATTTTCACCATTTACCTTGTACATCATTTGACTGAAATATGCTTTCAATAATTGATAATGGATAATTGATAATTACCTCTTCCTTTTAGGGAGAGGATTGAATAAAAGGAAAAAATAAATTTTTCCCCCTTGAAAGGGGAGGCTTTAAAACTGAATTATTTAATTATTTATTTAATTATTTAATTATTAATTATTCGGTAAAAAGAGTGAATTTATACTGATATAAAAATCAGGATTCAAGCCTCGCTATATTTTATTAAATTGATATTACTGAATTAGCCTTAAATAGTAATAAAAATTTCTGTATTGGTATTGCAATATATAACGATTATCTAATAGATTTACATTGTTATAAACTTGTAAATTTTCTTGAAAAATTGAGTCATAATCTTTTAATTCTATCAATTCTATTATCACTTTTTTTTCTACTTCTCGTAATTCATTTAATGTTTGGGGTAATTGCCAAATTACTTGAGTTGGATAATTAGCGATCGCTAGATAAAAGTTTTTTTCTGATATTACTACTTGTGGCTTAATTTGCAATTTTGAAATAACTTTTTGCATCCGGTAACTATAAGTATATAAACGTTCAGACTGTCGTCGTTGGAGATTTTTTAATTTGTGAAATGTGACAAAATTTGAATAACTTAAACACAGAAAAATTGCTAATCCTATAGCAAATATCTTTTTAGTTGATAATTGTGAAATTAATGAACTAAAATAGAAGGCAAAGGGCAGAGTACAGGAGTTAGAATTCCCTTCTGCCTCCTGCCTCCTGCCTTCTCCCTTTCCTGATAACCATAAACTTGTCGCTGATAATATAGCCATTAATGGAGAAAAAACTGCCAATCCTCGAATCCCCATATCAATATATTGATAAAGTAAAAAAACTGCTAATAAAGTTGGCATAAAACTAATTAGACTAAAAATACATAAATTTCTATAAGCTGGAAAATATGCAAATTTATGTCGCTCAATTCTGGTAGTAAATACAGCTAAAGAAATACTCCATAACAGCAGCATTGATAGAGTAATTGTTGCATAGACTGGAAACTTTTTAAAGTTAATGATGAGACTGCAATTAAATAAAAAATTTTCGCCCATCATCCCGAGGATATTCGTCAAACTAGATTGAGATAAAATTCTTGTTGCTGCATAAGGATAAATTTCTTGATTTTGGGAAAGGGGAATTAAGAAAGCGATTGATAATAATGTCAAAGAAAATAATAAACTCAATAAAGTTTGTTTGTAATATTGATTTTTATTTATCCATAAAACAGCAATGCTAGCAGGAAGTAAAGTTAACATAAATGGTTTAATTAGGTATGCCAAAGCTATTACTAAACTCAAAAATATACCTTTCAACCAACCTTCTTTTTGTAGAAATAATAGAACTACAGCCACCATAATTACAGCAGCAGCAGATATTTCAGTCATTACCGAATGAGTCAAAATTAGAGTGTAAGGATAAATCAGATAAATCAAAGCAGCGCCAAAACCAACCCATTGATTAAATATATTTTTGCCAACTATAAAGATGAGAAATATAGTTATAGTTAGTAGCAAATAATTTACAAAAAATGGTGTTCTTTCATTAATGCCACCAATCAAAAAACCAATAGCTAAAATCAAGGGATAACCAGGCAGATGAGTATCCTTAGTAGGATAGCCTTTTTCGATAATACTACTAGCTAAATAATGATGACTATTAAAATCAAAATTACGCACAATATTTTGAGCCACAGTATAGTAAAGAGTTTCATCATTCCAACGAATTTGTAAAGAAACTGGTCTCGTAAAATAAAGAGCGATCGCAGTCATCATTAAAAGCAATACATAAGGAAAAATATTTGTCAATAAGTTTTTACAAGTCTTCATTTTTGCATAAATTAATCAAGAAGAAAAAAATTATCTAAAATTCCCAACTTTTAGCTGTATATTCCTCTTGGTAGAAGGAAAAAATGTTGAAAGTTAGGAGCCAAAATTTGATATGTTAAAAGAAGTAGATAAATTTAAAATTATCAAAATCATCTTTTTTCGGTACAATAATTAATAGGTATAGCAAAAAAGCAAAAATCATAACAGCAAAAAATTAGCAAAATTCATTAAAAAAATGCTTTTTTTTAGGGCTGAAACACTCACTATTTATTACTATACAAACTAAATATCATATCATGGGAAAAGCGAAATCTAAATCTGACTTACCAAGCAAAATATGTCCCGTATGTAATCGTCCTTTTACCTGGCGAAAAAAATGGGCTGAGTGTTGGGATAAAGTCAAATATTGTTCTGAAAGATGTCGGCGACGGAAGTCAAAGATTGACAAACAAATTGACCGTAAAATTGGGTCTCAAGCCTCGCCCATAAACGGGCAACTTTTTAGTTGCTAAATGATTCGATAAATATGTTATAATACTGTTAGTTATAAACTCAGATTATGAAAGCTAGATTTAAGTATCGTATATATCCAACGCCGGGACAAAAGCATCGATTAGCAAAGCTATTTGTTGTGTCCGTGTGGTTTGGAATGATAGTCTAGCTTGTTGCCAAAAGAAGTATAGAACGGGAGAAAATCAGCCCAACTTATCTGAACTACAAAAGCTTTTTATTACTCAAGCTAAAAAGACTGAATACAGACAATGGTTATCAGAGGTTTCTAACATACCACTGCAGCAATCCTTGAATGATTTAAACCAGGCTTATCAAAACTTTTTTAAAGTACGGACGTTGCATGCAACGTCCCTAGGCAAGAGAAAAGGTAGACCTGTTAGATATCCTAAATTTATGCATTAGAAAGTCAAAGCAAACTGCTAGGTTTACATGCATGAGGGTTTAAAGTTGGTCAACAGAAAATCTATTTAGCCAAGATAGGAAAGCTGAAAATAGTTTCGCCCGTGAGAATTACCTGCTGCTCCATCATCAGTAACAGTAATTAAAGATGTAGGGGGCGAACGGCCGAAAGCTTGCGCATAACTTTCCGTTCCGGAATGCTACCGCAAACGTTAACGCCCCTACATAGATATTTCTTGAGTTTTGTAGTAGAAACTTGTGCCAAAATCTTACCTCAAACTGATAATTCAGTAGGTATAGATTTAGGTATCAAAACCTTTGCTAAATTTAGCGATGGTACGAAGGTTGATGCTCCTAAACCATTGAAAAAACGTATTAAAAAGTACCGAAAGTTAAGTAAGTCATTATCTAAGAAAACTAAAGGGTCTAAAAGGTATAAAAAAGCTAGACTGAGAGTGGCTAAATTTAATGCCAAGTTAAAAGATACGCTTGACAGATTTTCTGCATAAATTGTCTACTAAAATAATTCGTGAAAACCAAACAGTTGTTTTAGAAGTATGACAACGTTTCTGGAATGGTGAAAAAGCGGTGCGACCCCGCGACGACGCCAGCTCGCTTGCGGAACGCGCACCAAGAGACCGCAAATTATCCAGAGCAATTTCTGATTTAGGTTGGAGACAATTGCGGACATTCTTAGAAGGAAAAGCAGAAAAATATGGTCGTGATTTTAGAGTAATTAGTCGTTGGGAAGCGACCTCTCAAATTTGGTGCTTGTGGCTTTAAAGGTGGAAAACTAGACCTTCAGGTGCGAGAGTGGGAGTGTCTCAACTGTGGTGCAAAACATGATAGAAATGAGAATGCAGCAATAAATATATTAGTCGCGGGCGGGCAGTCCGAGATATTAAACGGACGCGGAGGCAAGCGGTGCGACTACTACAAAAGTAGCAGCAGCCTGTAAAACCTCAACCCGCCGAGGAAGCTCACGCTCGGTAGGAATCTCCGCGACTTTAGGCCGGAGAGGATATCAAATATAGCCTCATATCGAAATTTAATTATTCTGTAGTTAATCACAACAAAAAAATGCAACCAAAACTAATTATTCACGGCGGTGCAGGTAGTTCCCTTGAGGAAAAAGGAGGATTAGAAATAGTTCGTAAATCTCTCCATAAAATAGTAGATGAATTACATAACTTGCTTCTGAGCGACACAAAAGCCATTGATGTAGTTGTCCGTGGTTGTCAACTATTAGAAGATGACCCCATATTTAATGCTGGGACTGGTTCAGTCCTACAATCTGATGGCCAAATTCGGATGAGTGCTTCCTTGATGGATGGTTTAAATAATCGGTTTAGTGGGGCGATCAATGTCTCCCGGATTAAAAATCCCATTGAATTGGCCAAAGCACTGCAAACATCGCCCGATCGCGTACTATCAGACAATGGAGCTGCTGAATTTGTGCGGGAACTACAAATGCCCGTTTACAACCCCCTCACAGATAAACGATTAAACGAATGGCTAGAAGACCGCAAAAACGACTTTAGTAGAAAGATGGCAAATGTCGTGGCAGAATCTCCAGGAACTGGCACTATCGGAGTGGTAGTCTTAGATAAAGAAGGGAGATTAGCTGCAGGAACTTCTACTGGTGGAAAAGGTTTTGAAAAGATTGGTCGTGTAAGTGATTCGGCCATGCCCGCCGGAAATTATGCCACTGGCAGTGCTGGAGTTAGTTGTACGGGTATTGGAGAAGATATTATTGATGAATGTTTGGCCGCCAAAATTGTGATTCGGGTAACAGATGGTTTTTCGCTCAAAGCAGCTTTTGAACGTTCATTTGCTGAAGCTCACGAACATCAGAGGGACTTAGGAGCGATCGCTATTGATGCTAACGGCATAATTGCTTGGGGAAAAACTTGCGATGTGATTTTGGCTGCTTTTCACGATGGGCAAAAAATTAGTGATAGCTTAGAAGCAGCAAAAGGGACATTAATTTTTACCGCTGAATAATAATTCACCTTGACATCCTCCCGACGCTGGTCTACGAGACAGCGCGGGATTCCTTAACATTACTGTTAGGGGCTTTCTGTTTCTTAGCACCCGCATAAACGAGATTTACTCTCTTTGGGTCTAATATCATGTTCGGATGATCGCTTATAATAAAGCCAGAATCATTACAGTAGAAGTATTCAAACTTTATGGCCAAAAGAATTGCGATCGCCAACTACCTTTATGTTCTGACGATCACTTAT
>JAXHSW010000032.1:0-55764 GCA_034190295.1 Cyanobacteriota bacterium
AGAGGTTTTTGCCGAGCATAAAGCAAATCTGGGATTTGTTTGGGGATAAACTCAGGTATCATCCCCTGTAGATAAAACATTGAGGTGACTTTGTTTTACTTTTTTCCTAAAGTCCAGATAATTCTAAATCTCCAATAATACGAAAACTGCCAACATTAGGATCGTCTCCAATATCGTCAACTTTTCTGCCTAATGGTAATTGATTTTCTGGTGTTATTAAAGTCACTACTGGGAGGAATGATGTTTCATTGCGCGAGTCTCGAATAGCATCAACTTTTCCCTGACTTTGACCGAGGAAAAATAAGGCTGTTAATAACCAGGTGACTATGACAATTTCATTAATTAAAACTTTGTCATATTTTTCATCATTAACTGGTTGAAAATTTGGAAATAAAAGGAGGGTACGATTAATTCTATGGTGTTTAGTTTTCAAAGTTATTCTTAACAACGAAGAAATAATTTGATTAATAATATTTGCTAATTCTTGAGTAAAAAACTGAATTATTTTGAAACTAATTATAATGACGATAAAAGTTGCGATCGCTATCCAAATACTGCGCCAAATAGTAGAAAAATCTCCGCTGGATATATTGCCAAAAAATACCTGTATTGGCACAATTAAAAATGATTCAAAAGGTAAATCTAGAGTAGTTACTTCCAGTTGAAAATAACCAAAATAAGCCCAACGATAAATCCAACCTGTAAAATATAAACCAATTCCTAATAAACTTAATAAACCCGCAATTCTTCCCAACATATTGTATAAATTATGATTTTACCAGAGCAAATTATATTATCTATAAATATAGCAATCTTTTATTCCTAAAGCACCCCTTTCTAAGATTGAATAGTTATAATTTAGAGCTTCGTAGTAGGGCTTAAGCAACTAAGATAGGTATATCATGGGCTAAAGCCCAACTACAAACAAAAATTTATGAGTAGAGACTATTTTCAGGAAAATCAACTCTTCATAATGAAGAAATAATAGTAGACAATATTTTTATCTGATATCTACAATGAAGATAGCTCAAATCATAATTATTTTTCTAGTTGCCTGCCTGACAATATTAATAGGACACACTAAACAAGCTATTAGCAATTCTAACCATATTGTAGAAGCTCAAGCTCAATCACAAGCAAAACCTATTCCCATTTCATTACCTGTTAAGGCAAGGGTGATACTAAAAGACGGCGACAGTAGATCCGGTAAACTGACAGAAATAAACTCCCAACATCTGACTATTACAAGAGGTGGAAGTAGTCGGAGAGAAGCGATCGCTAATGTTACTGAGATTGAGTTTTATAGGGATATTTCGAGGCTAACTTCTCGTGGATCTGCTATTCGTGGGGATAAGGTGGAGATGAAGGGTAAACCCCGACGTTTCCAGGTACAAATGGATGGGTTGGAATGGGAGAATATAGAGAAAGGTATTGCTAAGATTAAACCTGAAGCTTTGGTGGGAGTTGATGATAGAAAGGGTATACCTAGACCTTTTAGGAATATTATTAAGAGTCGTTATATTGTCAGTAAAATTGAGTTTCAACAGGAGCAGCAAATGTTAATTATTACTGCTATCTCTCACTCAAGAGAAGAAGAATAACTTTGTTTTTTTGTGCTAATTGATATGGCGTACAAAGCATTGGTAATTGATAGTAAACTTGTAGGTTGGGTTAAGCGTCGGAGCGCAACCCAACAACGATGGATGTCTACTTCTGATATGAAACTGCATTAATTTACTGTAATAAATCTAGCTCCCCCAAACCCCCTTTGATAAGGGGGACTAATAACTTTAGAGTAATATCATTCCCCGAAATTTGTTTGCTAGGAATTGACAGAAGGATTTGAGATTTTTCTTTTTTTCAAAGGAGTCTTAATGATTTTCCCTTTCCATTCTTTTTCAAACTGCTCTCGTTTTTCTAACCAATCAGCTAATATTAATTCCGGATCGTAGTTAAAAGCTTTGGCGTGTTCTTCTCGTATTTGGTAAATCTCTTCTAAAATTTCATCAGGTAACATCATAGTTTTTTCGTGCTAATTGATAGGGTGTACAAAGTATTGGTAATTCATAGCCAAATTTAGTGCTAATTTCAGACAGTTGTATTATTATATAATAATCCCCTTGCTATATACCTGAGTAGAAGTGACAAAAAATAAAAAAAATGCCTAATAAAAAACTATCTTTGGAAATTTCAGAATCTCTCTATGAAAAATTAGAGGAACTATCTGAGTTAACAGAAGAACCAATTAACACTCTAATTACTAGAATTGTTGCCATGAGAATGCCATCATTATTGAGAGAAACTCAAGAGTTTAATCAAATGTTAGATGCAATTACTCCAGAACAACTGCATGGTGAAATTGGTCTAGAAGAGGTACTAAGTGAGCAACTCTAATAACTCAGATTTTTATACTCCTAAAAAGGGAGATATTGTCTGGATAAACTTCAATCCTCAATCTGGAAGGGAACAAGCTGGTCGTCGCCCTGCTTTAGTAGTTTCATCAAGTAGATATAACCGTATTGTAGGATTAGCTTTAGTCTGCCCAATTACTACAAAAGTCAAAGGATTTATGTTTGAAATACCAATTCCAGAGGGATTAGAAATTTCAGGAGTTGTACTAGCAGATCAAGTCAAATCTTTAGACTATAAAACACGGCGAGCAGAGTTTGCTTGTCAAATGCCAGATGAGATATTAATGCAAGTAATTATTGCTATAAATAGAATGATGAGAGAAGTTTAATTTAATCTCAATCAATTCATTAATTTATTTCGTTATTTGCACTGACTTTCTTTTCTTTTTTTCAAAGGAGTTTTAATAATTTTGATTTTCCCTTTCCATTCTTTCTCAAATTGCTTTTGTCTCTCCAGACAATCAGCTAATATTAATTTCGGATCGTAGTTAAAAGCTTTGGCGTGTTCTTCTCGTATTTGGTAAATTTCTTCTAAAATTTCATCAGGTAACATCATAGTTTTTTCGTGCTAATTGATAAGGTGTACAAAGTATTGGTAATTGATAGCCAAATTTAGTGCTAATTTCAGATAGTTTTCTCTGGATATCAGGGTTAGCAATATGGCGACAATTCCATGTTAAAAGATAGTCTAAACTATAAACAGTTGCTAGGGCAATATGCAACGCATCATCACTAGCTTTAGGGGGAAGATTGGTTTGTTGGAGAAACTGTTCAGTCAAGTTTGTAACAGTTTCATTGGCAAAGAGAAAGGGAAGGTTTGTAATAACCTCTATTCTTTTTTGAGCCATTTCTGGATCGCCTTTTGCTATCTCATTTAATACTGTCTCAGAGACATATATTTCAAAATTGCTTCGGCAAGTGTCCCACCATTCTCTGGTTACTGCCATATTAGCAGCAACAATTAGATTTTGGCTTGGTCTGGCGGTTAAATAGCCAATAACACTTGTTTCCAAATATAAAGTTTTACTCATGGCTATTTATTAATTTTTGTTCAATTTTACCTTGTTCAAATTTGCTGATTAGGTTAACACAATTATATTTTATTCGATTATTTATTTGAGGAAAATAAGACTATGAAACGAATTATTATTACTTCTCTAATAGGAATAGCAACCCTGACTACAACTCCCCTAATACTGCCACTATTAACACAACGGAGTTACGCCCAAACTTCCGACTCTCAGGCAGAAAAGTTAGAACAACTGCTCAAAAAAGGATGGCAACAGACTAATGATGGGAAATCTCTGGAGGCGATAAAAACATTTCAAAAGGCGTTAGCTATTGCTAGAGAAATCCAAGACCAAGAAAAAGAGGCAGATGCGCATTTTGGTCTAGCTAAGAATTATACTAACATGGGCAAGGTAGAAGAAGCGCTAAGACAATACGACCAATTCCTCTCCCCAAGACAAAAGCTGATATTGATGAAACTGCTACAAGCTAATGAAGGTGAATCTCTGGAGACGATAGAAAGATTTCAAGAGGCATTAGATTCGGTAAGATTTTACAAGGCATTAGATGATGTCAAAATATCCCCGAATATAGAAAATCAAAGCTATTATCTAGCTTCATTTAGATATACATATAGAAATATGCCAGAAGAAGCATTAAACTTCTATAACCAAGCTTTGATAATTTATAGAGAATTTAGCGATCGCGATGGAGAAGCTAAGACTCTAAGAGGTATTGGTGGAGCTTACAGCAGTCTGGAAAAAACTCAAGAAGCATTAAACTTCTATAACCAAGCTTTGATAATTTACAGGGAATTGAGCGATCACGATGGAGAAGCTGAGACTCTAAGAGATATTGGTGGATTTTACAGTAATCTTCAAAAAAACCAAGAAGCATTAAACTTCTACAACCAAGCTTTGATAATTTATAGGGAATTTAGCGATCGCTATGGAGAAGCTGAGACTCTAAGAGATATTGGTGGATTTTACAGTAATCTTCAAAAAAACCAAGAAGCATTAAACTTCTACAACCAAGCTTTGATAATTTATAGGGAATCTCGCGATCGCTATGGAGAAGCTGAGACTCTAAGAGATATTGGTGAAGTTTACGTCTTTCTTAATCAACCCCAAGAAGTGTTAAAGTATTACCAGCAAGTTTTATTCATCTGGCAGAAATTGAAATTTCCCTTTAGAGAAGCTAATATTCTAAGATCCATTGGTGCAGTTTACTTCTTTCTCAATCAACCCCAAGAAGAATTAAAATCTTACCAGCAAGTTTTATCCATCTGGCAGGAATTAGAAGAACGCTCAGAGCAAGCTGATACTCTCAATGATATTGGTAGAGTTTACTTCCGTCTCAATCAACCCCAAGAAGCATTAAAATCTTACCAGCAAGCTTTATCCATCTGGCAGGAATTAGACGATCGCTCTAAGGAAGCTGATACTTTCAAGAACATCGCTAATGTTTACAACAGTATTGATGAATTGCAAGAGGCTTTAAAATACTACGATCAAGCTTTATCCATCAGGCGGGAAATTGACGATCGCCCTGGAGAAGCGACTGACCTTTATGATATAGCTGGAGTCTATACCGGAAAGCGTTTATAGAAAATAAGCAAGGTCTAGCGATTGCCCTTGTCAATCTTCTCATCGATGAAGATAAACCAGATGAAGCCTTGAAATGGTATAGCCTTGCTAACACATTTGAACTAGCTGACTACACCCGCCTCATTAATGCCAAAGTCAAAAACCTAGAAACACAAAAACTCATTGATCAATGGAATCAAAACTATCAACGCTTACAATTTCTTTATGCTAAAGCAGAATATCAATGGAATCCTCAAGTTGTCCAACAACTCAACCGACTACAAGCAGAAAAAAATCAACTTATTGCAGAAAATAGACCTATCTCAACAGACAGATTATCGAACAGTAACATCAGGGTATCAGAATCTTCTCTAGAGATATCTAATGAATGGAATCCCCTACTTGGCCAACAAATCAACGAACTCCAAGCAGAAAACAACCAACTAGCTGCCGATATTACCGAGAAATATCCCGAAGTCGCCGAACTTTTTGAAACCACCCCGGAAGACATCGACAAACTCAAAACCAATATTGCACCAGGCACAGTTGTTATTCAACCTGCCCTTTTAACTGGTATTACAAATCTTCCCGATAGCATCGCCATATTCCTTGTCACCAGAGACAAACCCACCATAGTCAAAAAAATACCCATCGATGCCAAAGAATTCGATCGCCTTCTCACCGAATATCGCGCCCAACTAGAAAAACCCAACGCTGACGACTACGACGTTAACCAAGAAAAACTCTACGACTATCTCATTCGTCCCATGGAAACAGAAATAACAGCTTATTCTCCCAAACAACTTGCCATTATTGCCACCGGAAAACTCCGCTATATCCCCTTTGAAACCCTCTACGACAAAGAAACCGACCAATACCTAATTGCCAAATATCCCATTCACAACCTCACCCGCATCTCCGCCACCAGAAAACAGCAAGCCAAAACCAGCAAATCGCCCACAGTATTAGCATTTGGCAATCCCACTCCTACAAAGAAAAACCTCCCTGAAGCAGAAATAGAAGCCAAAAGTATCGTAGAAAAGTTATCAGGCAAACACTTAATTCGGGAAAAAGCAACCCTCGCAAGTTTCAAAACAGAATCTTCGGGTTTTCCCTTAGTGCATCTCGCTACCCACGGTTGCTTTAAAAAAGGAGGTTGTCCCGGTGTCGGTTTAGATGCAAATACTATTCTGTTTGCCAACAGAGAAACTTTTAATATTGCCGATGCTGCACTTTTAGGATTAGAAAATACAGATTTAATTGTGTTGAGTGCTTGCCAAACTGCCATGAAAGCTGACTCCAACGGTGAAGAAATAGCAGGAGTTGCCTATTTATTTGAGCGTGCGGGAGCTGATGCGGTTATTGCTAGTTTATGGAATGCGGAGGATGGGATAACTAAGGATATTATGGTGAATTTTTATGAGAATGTGAAGGAAGGAATGACGAAGGTTGAGGCGTTGCGTCAGGCAAAGTTAGGTTATGTTAGGGAAAATATTCATCCGTTTTATTGGTCGCCTTTGATTTTGATAGGTGATGGAGGGTGAGGGAGTTGCTAGACACAGATTCGGGCACGGATAAACGGATTCATTATTTGATATCATCTGTGCATCCGTGACAAAATCCCTGTCTAGCTCATAGGTGATGGGGAGTGAGGGAGTTGCTAGACACAGATTCGGGCACGGATAAACGGATTCATTATTTGATATCATCTGTGCATCCGTGACAAAATCCCTGTCTAGCTCATCCGTGACAAAATCCCTGTCTAGCTCATCCGTGGCCCAATCCTTGTCTAGCTCTGGTGAATTTTTTAGGCATAATAAACTTGAAAATCTATCAAATTTCCCCCTACTCTGTACGGACGTTGTATGCAATGTCCCTACCTTCCTACTCCCTGTTCCTTATAGACAAAATATAACAATTAATGTAAACTTAATTTTTTTACCAACAGAGTTAAAATCAGCGGAAAATCAACTATGAAAGCAGTTGTAATGACATCAGCAGGGGCGCCGGAAGTTTTACAAATACAACAAGTTGCCGACCCTGTAATTGAAAATGACCGAGATATATTAGTGCATTTAAAAGCTGCGGGAGTAAATCCTATTGATACAAAATTACGCACTCGTGGCACTTTTTTCCCAGACCAAAAACCAGCTATTTTAGGATGTGATGGTGCCGGTATTGTAGCAGAAGTTGGTAAAAATGTAGAAAATTTTCAAGTGGGAGATGAGGTTTATTTTTGTCATAGTGGCATCGGAGCAACTCCTGGAAATTATGCTGAATTGACTGTTATTGATGAAAGATTTGTGGCTAAAAAACCTACTTATTTAACCTTTGTTGAAGCTGCTGCTGCACCATTAGTTTTAATTACTGCTTGGGAATCTTTGTATGACAGAGGAAAATTAGAAGCTGGTAGAAAAGTCTTAATTCATGGCGGTGCTGGTGGGGTTGGTCATGTGGCAATACAGTTGGCAAAGTTACAAGGAACTGAGGTTGCTACTACTATTAGTTCACAAGAAAAAGCAGATTTTGTCAAAAGTTTAGGTGCAGATTTAGCGATTTTTAAGAATACAGATTTTGTGCAGGCGGTGTTAGATTGGACGAATGGAGAAGGGGTAGATTTAGCTTTTGATACTATTGGTGGAAAAGTTTTTTATGATACTATTCCAGCAGTGAAAATTTATGGCGATTTAGTGACAATTTTAGAACCAGATGTTAACTTGGGAAATTTGAAAGTTGCGAGGCAAAGAAATCTACGCATAGGGTTGGAATTAATGTTAACTCCAATGATGAAAGGTTTGATAGAAGCTCAAGTAGACCAAGCTAATATTTTGCAACAATGTGGGCGGTTATTTGACCAAGGAAAATTGAAGATTCATGTGAATAAAACATTTGCTTTAGATGATGCAATAGAAGCACATCGAATGTTAGAAGCAGGGTCGATGGTTGGTAAAATTGTTTTGACTATTTAATAGGGAGTAGGGAGTAGGAAGTAGGGGGAAATTTGATAGATTCTCAAGACAATTAATGGGTGCATCTCATAGCAAGCAAAAATACTTTTTTCCTATATTAATTTATTCATAAATTTAGTAGGGTGCGTTAGTGAAACGAAGTGGATCTTCAAGAATTAAGAATTTAGAATGCGCGAATTACCGAAGAATTAAATAAATAATTAAATAATTAAATAATTCAGCTTTAAAGCCTCCCCTTTCAAGGGGAAAAAAAGAAATTTTTTCCTTTTATTCAATCCTATCCGTTTTTAGGGAGAGGTAATTATCAATTATCCATTATCAATTATCAATTATTGAACTCTCCTTTAAAAGAAGACGATTGACTAATCATGAAAATTTTTCTTCACAGGAGTCGATTGGATATGGCTAGGAAACCCATCCATCCCACCCAACGGGTGCGCTGCGAAGGGCGACCGCTTTTTATCCTCTTAAAAGAGGAGGCTTTAAACCACAATTTTTCGGTAACGCACCTTTGAAAATTGGGATGCTTTATATTATGTCCGGTTGAATAGTTATAATTGAAGAAAGCAGAAGGCAGAAGGGAAAATTGTATGGGATTCTAATATCATGTTCGGATAATTACTTATAATAAAATTTTTGTTTGTAGTTGGGCTTTAGCCCTTACAATACTTACTATTAGGGCTAAAGCCCAACTACGAGCCTATTATAACTGTTCTACCGAACATGATATAACCCCAAACAATTTTAAGCACCGCGGGTGACGGTGGGGTATTAAACCCATAAAAGATAAAGTTGTTTATAGCAAGGAACAAGTTGCTTAGAACATAGACTGAGAATGAACCTTAGACAGAGAAATGTTTTTCCCATTTTCAAACAAATAAACATCATCCCGTTCGTAACTAAGCTGAAATTCTGAATTAACTTTGAGTTTATCTACTAATTTTCGCGAATATTCCTGACTACTTTTCCACCCTGGATGACGTACATTTACCAACACATAATCATACTCATCTAATGCTTCATTTCTTGGTAATTCATCTTCTTCAACAATTAACTTAATCAACTGACGATGAGTTAGATGAGGCGTAATTTCAGAAGTAGTTAAAACACCACCTTTTGTATTAACTAAAGCAATGGCTTCTCGTGCTGCTTGCCAAGTATCTAGATAATCTAAATAAATAGACCAAAAATACCCATATTTAGCCAAAGCTAAAAATCCGATGCAAGACCAAATAATAATAAATTTTGGTAAGCGATCGCTAACTATTGTAGATATATTTTCAGTTTTATCTGTTTGAGGTTTGCGTAAATTCCAGAGCCAATACCATAAACCACATTTTCCATCAGCAATAGTATAAATTACAGCCATTAATAAAAAAGGTAATATTGGTAAAGAATACTGATGAATTAAATCTCGTTGAGCATCAATTTTAGAGAGAATATTCATCGCAAAAACGGGAGAAGCTGCTATTAAAGGAGTTAAATATTTAGGAGCAAGCCACCAAATTACAGGTAGATTTAGTAATAGTAAATATTCTAGAGTTTTCAGTGAAATTAATTTGCCAAACACCAGTTCTGGTCTTAAAAACATATTTAGTAAAATTTCTTGTATGGAGCCTCCTAAATATCGATAACGTCCGACTCCTCCTGGTGGTTGACCATCTTTAAAATAAGGTATTAGTACTTGAGTAGCAATAATAAACCAAGCTACACCAGCAAATAAAGCTATTGCTCCGCACAGTCGTTTTTTTTCACAGAAATATAACCAAAAACCCATTCCAGCTATAGGTAAAGATAAAGCATCTTTACAACCTAAAACCCAAATAATAGCGACACAAAACCAAAGAGTTTTATCTAATTTTGCGGCTAAAATTGCTCCTAACATTGCTGGCAATGCCATTACTTCTGGATGAAAATCAAATAAGTTGAGATTGAATACTACTGGGTATGATAAATAAACTATTGCCATAGCAAAAGCAAGTTTTTTATTTAAGCCAGCATGACGCGCTAAACTCCAGGTAGGAATTGTTCCTATTGCTAAACAAATTGCTTGTATTAGTAATAACCAATAGACGGAAGGATAAATTTTATAAAGTAATGCTACAGGATACATTGACCAAGCAGCATGATTGCCTAAATGATGTACTTCTAAGAAGGAAGAAATAGGGGGTAAACCTTGACTAATTAAATAAGTAACTTGGTCATAAATTCCCATTTCAAAAGCGCTAGATTGAAATAATAAATGACGCGTACTACTACAGATAAATAAAATTATTGCAGCAATGATAGTTATTGTAGAGAGAGGAGTAGATTTTAGTTGTTTGATAATTAGCATTTTAGAAGTAAGAAGTAAGAAGTAAGAAGGAAGAAGAAAGAAAATTTTAGCAACTGAGTGTGATTATGATATAGCGTTTCTTAAGCTAATGAAGTACAGTTGTTTTGATTCCTACGGAACCATAATTACTACTTCCTACTCCCCAAAACCAAGGAACTTTGTACCTCACTAATATGGGAATTGCTATAATATTAAGTAATATTTGCTGACTATTATTTTTGATATTTTTGCCATTCATTTAGACTTAATTATATTTAGTATTTATTATGCAATTGAAGAATATTATACCGTCGGTCGAAAGGAAGTTTTATATCAAACCTCCAAACAGTTAATTTAGCCATAAGGGTTGTAGTTTTTCTCTACACTCCCTACACCTCCCACACTTCTCACACCCAGGTGATTTTCAACAATTGATAATGAACAATGAATCATGGATAATTACCTCTCCTTGAAATAAGAGGATTGAACTTAAGGAAAATATTTTCTTTTTATTTTTTTCATAAATGAAGAGGTCTTAGACCAAATTAAGCAATTATCAATTATCAATTATCCATTGATAAAAGCCCTCCTTCTTCCTTCTTCCTTCTTCCAAATACTATTACATCATTTTGCTGATAACTTAATTCCCATTCTTGGTTATTTTGGAGATTTTGAGAAAGGATAATACCAGCTTCCTCAGTATCCGGCCAAGGATGACGTAAATTCAAAACTACATAATCAAATTCATCTAAATTATCTGGCTTTGTTTGATTTAATAATTTTACTGTTGAACGATGGGTAAAATGGGGTGCTAATCTATTATCTGTAAGTACTCCTCCTTCAGTTTTGACATAAGTAATTGCATTTTTTGTGGCTTGCCAAGTATCAAAACTCTGCCAATATAAAAATAAATCTGCTACATTGCCAAGCAATAAAAACATTAAAACAGACCACAAAATAATCATTTTAGGAGCTTGAAAATTTGGTACTGATAATCTCAGATTAAATAGGGGAATTTCTAACTCTCTTTTCTCAGATGAATCTAATGAAATATTATTTTCTTCAGTTTTTGAAACTGCTGCTAAACAAGAAATTACTGCTAATAATAAAAAAGCGATCGCTGGTAACGAATATTGATAATTTAAACTTCTTTGAAACGATACTTCAGACAATACATTCAATATAATTGTGGGAATAGTTGGAATGAGAGGGATAAGATGAGGCAAAATAGTTTTATTTGTCTGAAGTAGAAGAAATATTCCCCAAATTAAAGGTAAAAATAATAGACAAATATATTTGATAGTCTCAAAAGATAATATCTTCCCTAAAACTACCCCTGGTTGTAGCAAAATATTAATCATAATTCCCACAACCGAATCTCCCAGATAACTATAACGCCCTACTCCAGCCACCTCTTCACCACTGAAAAAAGGAATAATTCCTTGAGTGACAACCACAAACCAAAAAATACCTAAACAAACAGCAACTAAACCACAAAACTTTCGCCTTTCAAAAGTTAGTAACCAAACACCCATAAAAACTACAGTTAACGATAAAACTGCCTTGCAACCTAACACCCAAATAATTGCCAGACAAAACCAGAAAATACGTTGCAGTCTAGCAGCTAAAATAGCAACTAAAATAGCAGGCAACGCCATAACTTCTGGGTGAAAATCAAATAAATTAATATTAAAAACCACTGGGTAAAAGAGATAAGAAATAGCGATCGCTACTGCTTGTCCTTGATTTAAACCTGCCTGTTTGGCCAAACACCAAGTAGGCCAAGCTCCCAAAGCCAAACTTATGGCTTGTACCAAAAGTAGCCAGTGTACGTCAGGATAAATCAGATACAATAATCCCAGAGGATAGAATGCCCAAGCAGCATGATTTCCCAGATGGTGATACCCCAAAAAAGAAGAAATTGGAGATTCTCCCTGACTAATCAAATATGCAACTTGGTCATAAATACCCAAGTCAAAACCAGTAGAATAAAATAAGGCGTGGCGTAAACTACTACAGAAAAAGAAAATCAAGGCTGCAACAATTATTATCCTACTCACAACAGGTGGTGGTAGAAGCATTAGATTTTTGAATTTTAGTTTTTCGCTCTTATCCAATTAGTTCTTAGTATCTAGTAGATATCTTAAATTTTTCAGAGTATTTATCATAAATTGAGGCCACAGAGCAACCTGACAAAACAAAAAGGTTGAGAATAGCTAGGTTAATATCAAAAATGATTGAAATGTTGGTTAGGTTAAGGAACGGTCTTCGCAGCTTATCCGTAGGATAAACTCAAAATGGGCGTTATTGTTGTTGGGTTTCTTACGTCAACCCAACCTACAGCAGCACTAATTAGGGCTTGCCGATCTAATCTCTTAGCGACAGCTTTGCGTCAGCAAAAGCACTGTTAAATAAAGGTTTTGGCCTGTAAATTGTCGCAAAAAGTGCGCCTGTTTCAATTCACTTACCCTCAAAAAGTAAGAATTTAGGGATGAGGGGGGCAGAAAAATCACTCTCACAATTATTCCTCCTACTGGCGTGTCAAGTCTTAAATGTTATATTAGAATTTTGGACAAAAACAATATATAGCTTAAATTTTGCCATTTTCTTATTACCCTATTTTCAACTTGACACGACACTACTTTCTCTGTCTTCCCACCCTCCCCACACTTCCCACACTTCCCACACTCCCCACATTCAGCAAACCCTAATTATAGGTGTAAATACGGGTTTCTCTTCTTCACCCAAAATAACCAATGAATCGTATAGTGGAATTGTGGACAAATTTCTCAAAAAAATATGAAAGCAATTACAATCTTGGGAACGACAGGGTCTATTGGTACTCAAACCTTAGATATTGTTACTCAAAACCCAGACAAATTTCGAGTTATTGGGTTAGCTGCTGGACGCAATGTAGAAATGTTAGCCCAACAAGTACGGCAGTTCTCCCCTGAAATTGTTGCTATTAATGATGAGTCTAAATTTACAGAATTAAAAGAGGCCATTGCTGACCTGACACCTCAACCCATATTGCTTGCAGGCCAAGATGGTGTCATCGAAGTTGCTAGATATGGTGACTCAGAAGCTGTAGTTACAGGTATTGTCGGTTGTGCTGGTTTATTACCTACGATCGCCGCTATTGAGGCCAAAAAAGATATTGCTTTGGCAAATAAAGAAACACTTATCGCAGCTGGCCCAGTTGTCAATCCCTTAATTGAGGAATATGGAGTAAAATTATTGCCTGCTGACTCAGAACATTCAGCAATTTTTCAATGTCTTCAAGGGGTATCTAAAGAGGGTTTACGCAGAATTATTTTAACTGCTTCTGGTGGTGCTTTTCGAGACTGGCCAATTGATAAATTATCAAAGGTAAAAGTGGCAGATGCGATTAAACATCCTAACTGGTCAATGGGTCGTAAAATTACTGTGGATTCTGCCACGATGATGAATAAAGGTTTGGAAGTTATTGAAGCTCATTATTTGTTTGGATTGGATTATGACAATATTGATATAGTGATTCATCCTCAGAGTATAATTCACTCTTTAATTGAGTTACAAGATACTTCTGTTTTAGCTCAGTTGGGTTGGCCAGATATGCGTTTGCCTCTACTTTATTCTTTATCTTGGCCGGAAAGGATTTATACTGATTGGAAACAATTAGATTTAGTTAAAGCTGGTAGTTTGACTTTTAAGGAACCTGATAATTTGAAATATCCTTGTATTCAATTGGCTTATGCTGCAGGTCGTATAGGTGGTTCGATGCCGGCGGCTTTGAATGCGGCAAATGAACAAGCTGTGGCATTATTTTTAGAAGAAAAAATTCCTTTTTTGGATATTCCTAAATTGATTGAATATGTATGTGAAAAGCATAAGTCAGATTATCAGAAAAATCCAACTCTAGATGATATTTTAGCTACAGATAAATGGGCAAGAAAAGAGGCTGTGGCTGGAAGCTTGATAGTATCTAATTCTCTAAAAAATTTATTAGTTAATGTTGAAGAAAAAACAGAAAATATCAAAGAAAAAAAAACGGGAGATGAAGAAATTACAGAAATACAAGGTGAACATGAAAAGCTAGGATTCAATGATTTTTATCAAAAGGGATTAAAAGAATATGAGCAACAAAATTATCAATTAGCTTTGGTAGAATTTAATCGTGCTATAGAAATAGAGAAAGGTAACTCAGATGTTTATATTTATAGAGGTGATGTTAAAGAAAAATTAGAAGATTATCAAGGAGCAATTGATGATTATAATCAGGCAATTAAATTAGATGCAACTCATCCAAAAGCTTATTATCGACGGGGAAATGTACTGCGAAAAATAGGGGATAATTGGGGGGCGATCGCTGATTATAATCAAGCCATTAGACTTAATCCAAATTATACCTCTGTCAAGCATCGCAGTTATGTTCATATTGATACAGGAGCTACAGAAACATTGATACAAGAGTGATAAGAATTTAGAATTTAGAATTTAGAATTTAGAATTTAGAATTACCTCTTCTTATAAATTAAGAGGATTGGAGCAAAGGATTTTTTTTCTTTTTTATCCATGAATGGAGAGGCTTTATACCTGAATTTTTTGGTAACAAATTAATCGGCTCAACAGATTTTTCCTAAAAAAATACGTTAGACAGGTTTAGATTGAAACTTAATTAATAAAATACTGTTTAAATAACTACTGTAATTAGATTTTTTTTGATTAAACTCCTGTGCTGAAAAATTAAGCATAAAAAACAAAGAATTTCGATCGGAAAATTCCTGCCTTTGTTCGCAAAAATATCATAGAAAACCTACTGCATTCCATCTTGGATTTTTGAATTGCACATACAATTATGTATAACATATCTGAAAACATAACCACAGTAATAGTCGCTTTAATTATTCTGGGAATTCTCGGTTGGGGATACTACAGAGCAAGACCTTATGGTAAAACAGGCATTCTAGCCTGGTTACAATCAGTAGTATTAATGGCACCTTGGTTACTATTTTTTGCTCTATTTGCTGCCGGAATTTATCTTAACCTAGTATTTGTCTTATTTTTGCTAGTAGCTTGTACAGGATTATATATATACTTGGGACGACAGCTACGAACAATAGCAGCTAAAGACATAGAAAACCAACCACCAGGTCTCAAAACCATCGATGACTCCTCACAATTATCTAGCAATGAAGAAGAAACTCAACCAACCCAGGATAAAATAACAAACACTGAACTAAAAAAAGGACAAACTCCAGAATTTATCCCTATTCCTAGTGAAGACCTCCAGAAAATCAAAGATATTTTTGGTATCGATACTTTCTTCACCACCGAAACTATTCCTTATCAAGAAGGAGCTATTTTCAAAGGTAATTTACGGGGAGATGTAGAAAAAGTCCATACCCAATTATCAGTCAGTTTAAAAGAAAAACTAGGCGATCGCTATCGACTATTCCTACTAGAAAGTCCTGAAGCTAAACCAGTAGTCATCATTTTACCAAGCAAAAATGACCCTCAACCTGCTACTACATCCCAAAAAATTCTGGCAGTTGTGCTGGCGATCGCTACTATTGCCACAAGTTTTGAAGCAGGTGGTTTATTATTAGGATTTGACTTTTTCAACGAACCCGCACGGTATCCAGAAGCATTACCCATTGCACTTGGTTTATGTGCAGTTTTAGGTATTCACGAAGTCGGCCATCAAGTCTTGGCAAAACGTCACAATGTCCGCTTTAGTTGGCCATTTTTTCTACCAGCTTGGCAAATTGGCAGTTTTGGGTCTATTAACCGTTTCGAGTCAGCGATACCGAATAGGAAAGTGCTGTTTGATGTAGCTTTTGCCGGACCTGCTGCTGGAGGTATACTTTCTTTGGCAATGCTATTGGTGGGTTTGTTCCTTTCCCATCAAGGTAGTATGTTTCAGATGCCATCCGAATTTTTCAGAGCTTCTGTTTTAGTGGGAACTTTAGCACGGGTAATCTTAGGTTCGGCGGTAAATCAAAATATAGTAGATGTTCACCCACTAGCAATAATTGGTTGGTTGGGTTTGGTAATTACAGCGCTAAATCTTATGCCTGCGGGTCAGTTGGATGGCGGTAGAATTATGCAGGCAATTTATGCTCGGAAAGTTGCAGGTAGAGCAACATTTTTCACTTTTGTAGTTTTAGTTATTGCTTCTCTGGTTAATCCTTTAGCATTGTATTGGGCGATTATTATTTTGGTATTACAGCGAAATTTGGAACGTCCTTGTTTAAATGAATTAATCGAACCTGACGATCTACGAGCTACTTTGTGTTTGTTAGCTTTATTTGTGGCGATCGCTACTTTATTTCCTTTAACTCCTGCCTTAGCTAGTCGGTTGGGTATAGGTGGTTAAGTTAAAAGTCAAAAGTTAAAAGTCAAAAGTTAAAAGTTAAAAGTTAAAAGTTAAAAGTTAAAAGTTAAAAGTTCAGGACTTACGCAAATTGACTATTAAACCACCATCTGTAGGGGCGAATGGTATTGGCTAACGCCAAGCTCCGAAGGGCGCCATCCCTATATATAGAGTCTCTGCGTAAGTCCTGAAGTTAAAAGTTAAAAGTTAAAAGTTAAAAGTTAAAAGTTAAAAGTTAAACACACGAAGGACTCGGAATTCCCATGTTTCCGAAACTTTGCCTGGTTCCGACCGCTTTCTACTAGCCTCTTTCAGAGGAGCTAAAGCTTTTTCCTTTTCATTGTGCGAAGCTCCTAAAAAACGCGCGCCAAAGGAATTTTGGTTGCATCATCACAATTTTTGTGATATCTTATAAACTATAAGGGGTTGTTCGGCTATACGCATGACTTTTTATTCAACTAAACTTCTAAACTCACAGACAATCAAAATATTCAGGAATTTTTTCCAGGAGCAATACCAGAAATATTCTCATTGTGTGAAGCTCAAAAAATACAGCGTTTTCCGTTGTTATGAAGTACAAAATTTTAGGCAACAGGCAACAGGCAACAGGCAACAGGCAACAGAAAAGAATAAAAACAAGTGTACCTCATAGCTTCGGAAACTGCTGTATGTGTTTTTCCCTGACCGAATCTTTCCATTCATAGCTCTTCAGTGAAAAATCACCAATATTTACTATTATTCATTTTATGAAGCTCCTAAAAAATCGCGCGCCAAAGTAATTTTGGTTGCATCCTCACAATTTTTGTGATATCTTATAGTTTATAAGGGGTCGTTCGGCTATACACATGACTTTTTATTCAACTAAACTTCTAAACTAACAGACAATCAAAATATTCAGGAATTTTTTCCAGGAGCAATACCAGAAATATTCTCATTGTGTAAAGCTCAAAAATCTTTCCATCCATAGCTCTTCAGTGGAAAATCACCAATGCTTGTCATCATTTTATGAAGCTTCTAAAAAAATCGCGCGCCAAAGTAATTTTGGTTGCATCCTCACAATTTTTGTGATATCTTATATTTTATAAGGGATCGTTCGGCTATACACATGACTTTTTATTCAACTAAGAATAGTATAGTGAGCGCGATCGCGAATGTTGTAGAAAGGAAAATCAATATAAAAGATACGGTTAGGGGTCAACTTATTGTCAAACTTAGAAAAATTGTATCCTTTGAAATTTCGTACATCTTGCTAGATTAGTTAACCAAAAATATAGAGTTGTAAATATTCTCCCCAAGCAAAGAATTAGCCCTGCTCCCAAGAGGGGAATATCTAGAAAGATTTGGTAATGGCGCTTGTGATGGAACATTTTTTGGTAGTCCTGCATAGTAATGGTATACAAAGAAAAAGGGAAGCTTGTCACGGGAGCAAAATGTTCCCAGTGTTGTACCTCGTAATAAAAATAATGCAATGCACGACCATGACAATGCACCACCACCTATTTTTTTATACGGAATAAACCGATTTGAGATCGAGTCCATAAATTAAACTAAAACGGAGAGGGTGGGATTCGAACCCACGGAAAGTCACCCTTCAACGAATTTCGAGTTCGCCGCATTCGACCACTCTGCCACCTCTCCATAAAAAGTCAAAAGTCAAAATTTAAAAGTCAAAAGTGATAATTAAATTTCGATATTCAGAAAATACACGTTTTTATATTATATAGCTAATATGAATGATTTGTAAAAAATTCCAAATCCATAGCAGTACACAAATAGGGGCGCTGACATTTCTCCATTCCCCCACTCCCCTACACATCCGTGTATCCGTGCCACAATCCGTGTGAGCCACTCCCCACTCCCCCACTCCCCTACACATCCGTGTATCCGTGCCATAATCCGTGTGAGCCACTCCCCTACTCCCCTACACATCCGTGTATCCGTGCCATAATCCGTGTGAGCCACTCCCCTACTCCCCTACACATCCGTGTATCCGTGCCACAATCCGTGTGAGCCACTCCCCACTCCCCCACTCCCCTACACATCCGTGTATCCGTGCCACAATCCGTGTGAGCCACTCCCCTACTCCCCTACACATCCGTGTATCCGTGCCACAATCCGTGTGAGCCACTCCCCACTCCCCCACTCCCCTACACATCCGTGTATCCGTGCCATAATCCGTGTGAGCCTTCTGCCTTCTCAAAATAGAGAACTATCAACCTTATCCGATTCTAAAGTAGTTTGAAAACCCGTAGCAGGAGTCCATTGAATTGCACCATCACGGCCAGTCCAAAATAGAAGAATATTATTTTTCTGACAAAGTTTAACCATCTCTGGATGGACAGAATTAGACGAAGCGATCGCTACTTTTGGCCGAATAATATTCAACAACTCTGGATTTAACTTGTTCCCAGACCACCAAAGCACCTGAGTCTGCGGAAAACTTCTTGCCGCTAATAACCGACTCTGTTCAGGCAATTTCACATCTCCCAATAATAACCACTTTTGGCCATGAATCATAAACTCCACGATGGGGGTCTCAGAATTAATTAACTTCATCTGTATCGAACCCAATTCAACAGTTTGATTATTTACCAAAGTAAAATAATCAGCCTGACTAGCTCCCACAGCATCTAGTACAGGTTGATTGTTAGTTTGATAATTCTTTTCATCATCAGTTTCCACATCATAAAATATCTTCACTCTCAAAGTATTCAAAATATCCGACCAGCCACGACTTATACCTTTTTGAGAATGAAGAGCAATAGACCAATTAATTCTATTAATACCTTGCTGGCGTAAAAATGGTAATACCATAAACCTGGCCGTATTTTCATCTCCAGAATTAATCAAAGTTACTTTCCGTCCATCTTGAATCACAAATACTGGTTCCTCAGATGAATCAATAATTGTAGCTTGAAACACAGAAGCTCGAGTATACCAAAGAGGAATAATAATGATGGCGATCGCTAAAACCATACCCCACTGCCAAAACTTTAGAGAAAACTTTTTCTTTTTTCTCTGATTTGCTTCTAGCGGTCTATTTCTCCACAACCATATACCACAAATCAACCCATAAAGCACAACCAACTGATAAATTGATATAGCACCCACCGCCACTTGATTTCCTGGCAACGCGCTAAAAAAATTTACGATCCCTATTAAAACCCTGACTGGAAAATATAATACTCCAGCAATAAGACTACCTACATAAGGAGAAATCAAAGCCACGATAGCGCTGATAAAACCGCCCAGTGTAATCACCGCAACCAAAGGCGCAGTAATTATATTCACAAAAATAGTATAGGGAGATACAACATGAAAAACATACAGTAATAGAGGAAGAGTCCAAATAGAAGCAGCGATCGGAATAGCAACTAGAGATGCAATACCAGAAGGCAACCAATCCAATTTTTCCATTAATGGTGGCGCTGTTACCAACAACCCGAAAGTTGCCAAGAAACTCAACTGAAATCCTAAATCCCAAATCCACAAAGGATTGATTAATAGTAGAAAAGTTGCAGCCACAACTAAAGAAGCTAATGGTTGAACTTGACGTTGAGAAACGATCGCAATCAAAGCAGCAAAACCCATCAATGCTGCTCGTAATACTGAAGGCGAAATACCTGCTAAACCAACGTAAAAAATTAAAGTCAGGATGCCAAAACTAAATCTGGCTCCGGGAGGCAAGCTTTTAGTCAAAGTCAGCATCACACCTAAAATTAACGAAATATGAAAACCTGATGCTGCTAATACATGAGCTAACCCGACTTTGACAAACTTGTCTCGTAACTGATAAGATACATCTACAGCTCTACGTCCTAATACCATTGCACTCACAAGGGGACCCTCTGGTACCCCCAATGAAGCTACATGAGAGCGGATAATTCGTTGCCGTACCCGACTTAATCCCCAAGTATTAGTATTTTCTTGGTTATTAATAGTGAGTTTATAACCTGTAATCCCAGCAAAAGCACCTTTTCTTGCCAAGTAAGCACGAAAATCAAACCCTCCGGGATTAGTTGCTGGTGATGGTTTGTATAAAGAGCCAGTAATTGCTACCGCGTCACCAGGATAGACACCTGTTGCTTGTAATAGAGGAACTGTGACATAAAGTTTACCCGTAACATCTTGGTGTACATTTGCCGAACCATCAGTACCTACGATTTCACTCACTTGAGCGACATTTAGCCAAAGTTGTGCTTTTTCTGAGCGAGTCTTGCGGGGAAGAGAAAGCACTTTTCCACGAACAGTAACTACTTGTTGTTGGGAGTCACCATCAACGGTAATGATTTTACTAATATCATTTATTGATGGTTGGGGTACTCGGACTAAAAAATAAAAACTAGCAACAAAAGCGATCGCTCCAGCAGTTATCCACAACCAATTTGAATTTAGCAGAGATTTTCTCGTTCTTTTTGGGATTAAATCTGGAAACTGACCATTTCTGAGTAAGTCTTCAGTATTAATTTTTTGCTGAGAAGTGGCTATGACTTTAGTCGATCTTCGTAAGTTTTGTCGATATCCTTGTTGTACGATAATTGCTAAAACTAACCCCAAAGTTAGCATACCATATATACCCCAAGGAACAATGGTAGATACTAGCCCCAATATGTAAGCTAGGCTGATGACAATCGCTACAGCTTGATTCATATTTCATTGAAGAAGGAAGAAGAAAGAAGGTAGAAGGAAGAAGGCAGAAGGCAGAAGGGAAAATTGCTTATGGATTCAAAAACTACAAACAATTTTAAGCACCCTAGTCAACCAAAAAGTAAGGTTTCAAGCCTCCTCAAATAAAAACATAAATGGTGCCATCTTACGGTGGTTAGAGGCACTTTCGACAGCTATGGCTTCATCAGTAACTACTGTTAAACTAAGCAAACCCATTTCCGGGTAATCCTTTATAGGGTCTGCTCGTCTTCAGAACCGGACGTGAGACTTTCACCTCCAAATCGGCTCCTCTCCTAAACGTCCCAAGTCAAGGGTACATCCTTAAAATTCCACCTTTGGACCTAATGAGTCCTTAATGGTTAACTGCTTTTAAGTCATTGGCAGTCTTAACGTCGTGGCAATGTCGGTGCAACAGTTGTTTGTTTTTATAGGTGTTATCACCGCCTTCAGACCTTGGAACGATGTGGTCAACCTCAATTAAATCCGTTGGTCTAAAGTGTAATCCACAAGATGCGCATTTGTTCTTTTGCCGTTTTAACAGCGTTGTGACTTCTTTCCTTACGCCTGGGTATTTGCCGATTCTGTTACTCCAGTAAGTCCAGTTACCATCATGGTGATGCAGTACCTTTAACTTTAATGTGCCGTTCTATAGATACATCCGAGTGTAGGTTTAGTATATATTCGCCATCGTTAAGTACCCAGTTTCTGGTTCCTTTTGTGTTGGGGAAATACTTTTTCTTTACCCATTTGGCCGACTTATTTGGATGCCTTCTACTTGCCCATCTCCACAATCTTTGCCAGAGAAGATGATCCATTTTATTAAATATTTCTTTACTGACTTGTGTTGAGAAGTAGTTAGCCCATCCCCTTATCATCGGGTTTAATTTGGCTATTAAAGCTTTAACTGGGGCATTCTTATGGGAGTCACATATATCCGCCAGTTTCCGATAGTGAGTTTTAATACTCTTGGAGGATGGTTTAATCAGCGTTTTAAATCCTTTCTTGGTTGACTTAACCTTATATTGCCTAATGTTAAATCCTAAGAAATCAAATCCGGGTTTATTCCCTTCATATTCCTCCAAGGTGTGGGCAATCTTAGTTTTTTCTGGTTTTAGTTCTAATCCTACCTGGTTTAACCATTCCTGTATTACGGTTTTAGCTTGTACTACTACTTTGATGTCTTTATGTAGGATAACAAAGTCATCAGCATAGCGTATTAGATTGAGACTCTGTACTTTATTTTGCCAACTTACTTGAGAGCCATTACCTCTTTTCATGTCAATGGTTTTGGCAAATTCATTGAGTCTTTCTTCCATACCGTGTAGAGCGATGTTTGCGCTTTTTGGGCGATATGACCCCTCCCTGTGGATCGGGTAAGGTTCAAGCGTCACCGCTCTCTCCTCCCCTAAGAACCGTGCGTGACAGTTACCCATCACACGGCTCAAGCCTTACTTCAAGCCTTTCTACTTGGATTTTCTGGAATGTACCTGCTTATGACACGCTTTGTGTAAGTGCATTAGGTTTTCTGGGTCATCAGAGCCACCTTTTGCAACAGGTACTATATGATGGGTTTCTATTGGCTCTCCATTGAATAGGTTATCTCCGCACACCGGACATTTCCAGTTTTGGAATTTGGCTATTTGTTCATATTTAGAACCTCTTGCCCAGTAATTTTTTCCAGTTTTAGTGCTTCGTTTCTCCCAATATTCTTGGAGTGAGGAGTCATCAGGGCTAGCTTTCCCTTTGACTTTTATGTGTCTTACTATGGGTGTACTACTGATATCGTAGAGAACATATAATTGTTGTTTTCCCTTTCTACCAGTCCCTTTACACATGAATGCCCCATTTGTTCCTCTATAACTACCGTAGTAGCGTTGAAAAACCCATTTTAAGGATTTGTTGGGGTGTCGGCGGGTCGCCCAACTAAAGAGGTAGTGCCATACTCGGTATTTGATGTATGAAAAGGTTTCTTTACTAACTACACCTCTATAGTAGTTAGCAAAACCCCGGAGAAGTGGATTCAAGGTCTTGATGACTTCCTTTTGAGTCTTCGCCTTCATTTGAGCTAGGGTTTTCCCTATCTTTTTACAAAAGGCCAAAACTTTTTCTTTTTGAGGCTTTATCAGTAATTTGTCATTGTAATGACGTAAGTTGAACCCCAGGAAGTCAAACCCGTCTTTTATGTGTACTATCCTTGTCTTCTCCTCACTGATTTCTAAGCCTCTATTTGACAACCATTGCTTTATCAGGATAAGCACTTGTTCAAATCTTGCTTCCCATTCTGGTTCCATACCCAACTTAACCAGGGCTTGTAACGCTCTGTCGTACATCGTAGGGATGCCTAATGGACGTTTTTCATCTTTGCCTGGTTTTGGTATATATACTCTACGGGTGGGACTTGCTTTGAGATAACGTGATGAGAGTAGGTTTACCAAGTTCAATCGCTGCATTGGCGCTAGACTTTTAACACCATCTACACCCGCAGTTTTCTTCCCCTGGTTATGCTGTGTCACGCGTCTAACAGCTAGCAACAAGTGCGTAATAGCTTTTGGTCAGAAGTTTTTGATATCTGTGCATCTTGCGGAATTCGCCACGGCTGGATGCTCTGTAAATCAATTTTTGTAATCGGAACACAGATTTCTCTACCTTCTTCCAATTAATATCCTTCCATTTAAGGTTAGGATTGATTGAAACTTGTGAGGGTATATCCTCTGTATCCCATGCTACGCTTAAAAATGGCTTAGGATTCCCTAACTTTCTTTTTAGTGTCTGAGCTTTATTCATTACTATTCATTGCCTTACATTACGTCTAACAGTGGATACGTCTGCAAATTAATGCTTCTTATCCAATCCTACTCCCCCTAAGACCTACAACCTCTGTGTAGATTGACCTTGAATGGCGCACCTTCGTTCTCGACCTATATTCTTAGGATGTTTTAGAGAGGTTTCCTCGTTCCCTTATTCCTTTATTACGGCTGATTTAGTGGGGTAAAATCTCCCGGAGGGTTCGGCATGGTTGTTGATACAGACTAGACAATACCTGTATCCATAGACCCTCTAACTATTAGTCCAACATCCCATAGCTACCTTTGGGATGGACGACGGTGACGAGAGTTTAATTACCTTCCTGTTCGTCCACTTGTCAGCCTTTGCTCGCGGTATCGTTCCTCGGTAACTGGTATTTTTCCGCTTTTAGGCCAGCTTCGGAGATTGATGTTCAGTCTCTACTCCGTGGCCTATGCTGTCAACCCAACAACAAGGCAGATGGAATTTCACCACCAAGGAGATAAGAGTTTTTCACAAGTCGAGGTTGTCCTCATGTGTTGACTTGGAAAGGCCGTTTTATACCTAGTTTCCTAGTTTAGTGGCCAACGAGTCGCACCGTCTACGCCATCCAGTTAAACCCACAAAACTACCCATAACAAATACAACGATCGCCATCATCAATGGATGTCCCCAATGTATAATGGGTTCTGGCATACCGAAATTGCGAAATACGTCAGCTATTGGTTGTGACATACTCCCACGCTAACCCCAAAGGTATAGCGTGGGCTTCTCGCTTCATAGTCCTGCCATTGCGTGGGACTCCACGAGCTTTAAGAACGGGATGCCCCGCTGCCCTTTTTGCAAGTTAAAAACTACTCACCCAGTGCCGCAATAAGATTTTACGTTTTCCCACGGCTTGCTAGGAATTTAGAATAACAACCCCATATCTTATTAAATTTTCATGGTTCATCACTGGCGGTTGTTAACTCAAACCAGCTAGAGGAAATTATAACATAAAATTTGTAAATTAATAGGACGTTGAGTCCCATTAATTTACCGTCGATTCATCCGATTATGACGTGGGGCTTCTCGACAATTATGCTAAAAATTCTCTGATTTCCATGTCTTTCTCTGGTAGTAATTTTTGCTTTCTGGTTCAAAGTTTAAGTTTATCAAACAGGATTACGCAAAAGTACTACATATAGCATATAAAAACTATAGCACTATGGTATATATAGTGTTTTTGTCACAATTATGCCTAAATCCTGTCAAAATAATTGGGTCTAAAACCCCGCCTTGACTTGATTGGCGATCGGGTTTTTGCAGGCTTGCTCAAATCCCCATTACAAAAACAACTTTTGACTTTTATACGGGCGAATGGCCATTGGCCCCTACTGACTTCTGACTTCGTTAAGCTGCTGCTTTAGCCTGAACCTCTGGGTTAGCTTTCAGCAATGGAAAGTTAAGACTTTCTCGTTGTTGTAAATAAAGTTGACCGACTTTGCGTGCTAGATTACGAATTCTGCCAATGTAACGAGTGCGTTCGGTGACAGAAATTACCCCTCTAGCATCAAGTAAGTTAAAACTATGAGAACATTTGAGAACGTAATCAAGACTTGGTAAGACTAATCCTTGTTTTGTTAGTTGTTCGGCTTCTTTTTCATAGAGACCAAAGAGGGTAAACAGAAATTCAGGATTAGATGCCTCAAAATTATAGGTACATTGTTCAATTTCTCCCTGAAGATAAACGTCTCCATAAGTTACCTTATCAGTCCAAGCTATTTTTGTAATCGCATCTACTTCTTGGAGATACATCGCCAGGCGTTCTAAACCATAAGTAATTTCAATGCACACTGGTCGGCAATCTATACTACCACATTGTTGAAAGTAGGTAAACTGCGTAATTTCCATGCCATCAAGCCAAACCTCCCAACCTACTCCCCAAGCTCCTAGAGTAGGAGATTCCCAGTTGTCTTCTACAAAACGAATATCGTGGTCTTCTGGGCGAATACCCAGAGCGCGGAGGGAGTCTAGATAAACATCCTGAATATTATTGGGAGAAGGTTTGATCAGGACTTGATATTGGTAGTAGTGTTGAAAGCGGTTGGGATTTTCCCCGTAACGTCCATCAGTAGGGCGACGACAGGGTTCGACATAAGCAACTGACCAAGGTTCAGGACCGATCGCCCGCAGAAATGTGTGGGGATTCATTGTACCTGCTCCTTTTTCAGTATCATAAGGTTGAGCGATGAGACAGCCGCGATCGCTCCAGAACTGATTTAAGGTGGCTATGACTGATTGGAAATTCACAGACTTTTATTTATACTTTGAGTTTATTTGAAATCAGAGATTTTTCAACATTTTGGGAGGAAACACTTTTCAGGACTTACGAAAATTAACCTTTAAAA
The DNA here is from genome assembly GCA_034190295.1 of Cyanobacteriota bacterium. Taxonomy (GTDB): domain Bacteria; phylum Cyanobacteriota; class Cyanobacteriia; order Cyanobacteriales; family Microcoleaceae; genus Okeania. The sequence continues at coordinate 26,486 of JAXHSW010000032.1, forward strand.
CGCCATATGTAGGGGTGCAATTCGGCAGCTTTGCGGTTAGCAAATGCCATTCGCCCTCACTCACTCGATAAGCGTGTCCGTGCGTAAGTCCTGATTTTTTTTATTTCCCCAATTTCCACCTTTTTTTAGCATAGAATAATTACCTTGTCAACTTCCATTAGATAAGGACTGTGGGAAGTGTGGGAAGAAATTAAAAAATATATACAGCAGATTCGGTGGTATATGAAATACAGATATTAACAATTAAAAGTTCCCAGTGCGGGAATCTTGCCCGCGACTGGTGTATCTCACAAAGGTGGAATCCGCTGTATATTCATCATTACGCGAGTAGGACAACCCAAAAGATTAAAATTCAGACAACGCCAGATTTTTCGTTCCTTCCATAGTCTCTTCTTCCTTCTGCAAAGCAGTTGCATATTACAGGAACTACCCAATAGCTAAAAGTATCATACAGCAGATTCGGTACTAATATCATGTCCGGATAATCAGTTATAAAAAACCTTTTCTCTTTAAACTTTTTTTTCCCTTTCCTACGGAATGCTACGCAAACAGCTCCCGCTGGCTTCTCTTCTGCCCTCCTTATTCCCTGTTCCCTGCACTAAAAGTTGAACGTCGTACCTTACCTAAAGCGATCGTGACATCCATAAGCATATTCATTGCTACATCTTTACCAGGACAGATGCGTCCAGCACTACGATCGCCTACAGAATGGAAACCCATCTGGAAAGGGCAAAGATTTTCTCGGTTAGCATCAAATTGATAGGTTGTCGGACCCCAAAAGTTCTCGTCTAATAATCCTAAGCTTATAGGAATTAATATTTTTGTACCAGCAGGAAAAGTTTGATATCTGTCAGCTATTGTCAATGTAAAAGCATCAGTTGCTATTTTATGAGAAGCAATAACGGGTGCCCATAGACGGGAACATTCTAAGAGATATAGTCGCACAGACTCTCGGTTGTCGAGGTCGAGTTCATCCCAATAATGAGTAGGGTTAATTTCAGATGTATTTCGTCCTTTGTATGCAGGAAGAGGTCGATCGCCCATAGCAGTTTGACCAAGATGTAGAGGACCTTGTAAAGCTGCTATACTCATAATAGATGTCATCAGTTTGGCTAATTCTCGTCTTGTCATGCCATTATAGCGATCGCTCTGTTCGTTAAAGTTGGCTAATACAGGAGAATTTTCATATATGGTTGCTGCTTGCTCGATGGACTCTGAAATTTTTCCATGCCCAAATATATTTAACTTTTCTAAGATAGTACTAACACCTGCAAAGTAGCGCAGTGTTCCCTGACGTGTATAGTGTAAATCTGTGAGGAAGTCCATTGTACCCTTATCGTTAGGGTCTAGCTGAAATAAAACATAGTGAAGATATTCAATCAGAAATCGTTTCCAACCCCGCTCGTCCTCGCTAAAGAAAGCTCCACCAGGACCGTGAGACATATCTGTATAATCTGCTGCTAACTTTTCAATAAGTTGTCTGGCGATCGCATCCTGCTGACGTGCTATTGAGGAGTCATTGAGAATGTAATCCTCTAAACATCTACGGAAAGCTTCATGGTCATTACTACCTGTTGCTTCCTTGTCTGAAAGTGCTAGTAGGAAAACGTTTCTGCCATCTACATCTTGGTTAGGCAAATGATTTGCTTCTAGTACGATAGTGGCTAAACGCCATGTTCGAGCTTGTGGAGAGGTCAGTGCTGTTTCTATGGCTTCAAATTCTCCCATTACTACCTGGCCAGCACAACAAAAGTTGGGTCCGAAAACTAGGCGTTTCTGGTCTAGGTATGTAGGAAGATTTGCTACTAAACCTTCTATGAGGATAATTATTGGCAGCAAGATTTTACTAAAGATATTTTCTGGATGTTGAAGCGCCCAGATTTGAAAATTATTCAACCCAATATCTATCAATGATGCTGTATGGGTTGGTTGTTGTTTTGGCGGAGTGGTTGAAGTCATATTGTTTGTCTTTGTGGTTGTTGAAAAAATGGGGGTATAAATAGTAAACAGTCTAGCAATGGCGAGGTTTCCTTACCGAAAAATTGGGGTAGGTGCCTCCCCCTTTGAGGGGGATGAAAAAATATTCAATGAGCGTATTTTCGTTTGATCCGGCAATAGTTGTCGGTACTGATAACTGATAACTGAAATGACCATCCCACCCTACAGGCAGCTTTGCTTTTTCCGTTTGTCATGCTGCACAAACATTTCGACGTTTTCGGCTGTCGCCGACATGTTTGCGGAGCATTCCGGACCGAAAAGCTTAAGCTTCTCTGTAAGAGGCTAGCTTTTAGCGGAGCTGTGCGCTAGCAAAACGACCGCTTTTTATCCCTTTAAAGGGGAGACTTGATATCATGTCCGGATAATTAGTGATGAAAAAAACTATCCTTTCACTTGCAGGGCAAATCTCTCCCTACTCCCTACTCCTTTATTTATAAGTATTCAACCGGACATTATATAAAACCTAATTTTCTGGTCATTAGTCACAATATCAGGACTTAAACAAAACAGGAGATTATATAGAATCCGGTTATATAATATATGTTGATAATTTCTGAAATTACTTCAAGCCTTTAATCTCCCCTACTCCCCTACTCCCCTACTCCCCTACTCCCCTACTCCTGTAAGGGCGAATGCCATTCGCCCCTACTCCCAACTATACAATAACTATTCAACCGGATTCTATATTATACACCATTTGTAGGGGGTTAACGGCCGTTAACTCCTACCATAAGTGGTGATTATGCGTAAGTCCTGAATATATTCTGCTGAAGTTGGTCTAAGAGACTGTTTGTAAAGTTTTGTAATATACAATGATCGATCTTTAAACTGTAACAACTTGGTTACTTATCCCAGACTTTATATATGGCGTTTTTGCCGGAAAAATGCGTAATATCATGTCCGGATAATTAGTAATAAAAAAACTTTCTCCTTTTCCTCCTCTTTATTCTTTCTTCTTCTTTGTTGCTTCTTTCTTCCCCTCCTGGGAGGGGTTAGGGGTGGGTTCTCCACGGTCGGGGCCCGCGGGTGGGTTGACTCCTGAGGACTGAGGACTGAGGACTGAGGACTCTGTCATTTATTTATAACTGTTCAACCGGACATGATATAAGTCTCGATCGCATAACGTAATATTATAAAAAAAAAATGTATAGTTCTGTTCAATATTGTCCAATTATTTGACTTCAGTAGTTAGCCCTTAAATAAATACACAATAAATAAAAATCAAGATATGACGAAAAATCCCAATCTAGAGATGACTACACTGCTTTTGCTGAGGCCGAAGGCAGAGGAAAATCAAGCCGAGCCACTAATAGGACAGCGCCCGGAGTGGTGGTGGACTGGGCTCCGTCCTACAGAAGTCCTGCACGCCCTGCCAATCCCAAATCTGGCAACCTGCACGCGACATCAGGTTCTAGATTACTTTAATAACGGCTGGCTGATGACAGAGGTTTTGCTTTCAGCTCTACAGGGCGAACAAGCGTTCCTAGACCCTGCTTATCACCAACTACGTCATCCTCTGATCTTCTACTTGTGTCACCCAGCTGTACTTTACATCAACAAGCTGCGACTGGCTGGACTAATTGGCGAGGCGATCGATCCATACTTCGAGCAATTGTTTGAAACCGGGGTTGACGAGATGTCCTGGGACGATATGTCCAAGAACGAAATGGATTGGCCTTCAGTCCGTGAGGTAGTCGAGTACAGGCGACGAGCCTACAAGATTGTCCGAGAATTGATCGAAACCATGCCAGCCCTGGAAGAAGGCCACGATCCGATCGCCATGGAGAATCCCGCCTGGGCACTGTTCCTGGGATTTGAACACGAACGCATCCACATCGAAACCTCCAGCGTCCTGCTGCGAGAGTTACCACTGTCAGTTTTGCGTCAGCCAGAAGTATGGCCTACTCCTCACCCTTCAGCTTTTGCAGAGAGTCAGGCGATCGAGAACCAGTTAATTCCAGTTCCTGCTGGAACAGTTACAATTGGTAAGCCTTGGGCAGAACCGTTGTTTGGTTGGGACAACGAATATGGTAAGCGACAGGTAAGGGTTCGGAGTTTCCAAGCCAGTCAATACCTAGTGACTAATCGCGAATTCTACGAGTTCGTTGCTGCTGGTGGATACCAGGAGTCGAAATATTGGACAGAACATGGCTGGGCTTGGCGACAAAACTGCAACGCTAAATGGCCGACCTTCTGGGTAGCTGACGGGCCTGCCGGGCTGCACCAGTACCGACTACGGACCATTTTCCAGGTGGTAGATATGCCTTGGTCCTGGCCTGTAGCAGTCAACTGGTACGAGGCCAAGGCTTATTGTGCTTGGAAGACCGAGCAGGACAACAGTCCCATGCCTTATAGGCTGTTAACAGAAAATGAACATCACCGCCTGCGCGGGGACGACGAGGTGGTGGCTCAGTCGGTAAATTTGCATCTGACATGGGGTTCGGAAGCCCCGGTCAACGCCCTACCCCCCAACACAAATGGATTTTACGATGTCTTCGGCAATGTCTGGCATTGGTGCGAGGACGACTTCCATCCCCTGGAGGGGTTCCGGGTCCACCGGGTTTACGACGACTTCAGTACCCCTTGCTTCGACGGCGAGCATAAGATGATCCTGGGTGGGTCTTTTATCAGCACTGGCGATGAAGCTACTCGCTGGGCTAGGTTTCATTTCCGGCCCCACTTCTTCCAGCACGCAGGATTTCGGCTGGCTCGCTCGGAGGAGGGCGACGCTACCTGTGACGCCGTACTGATTCGCAAGGGCAGCGGGGTCGAAGCCTATGAAGGGGATAAAATTCTGGCAGAGAACCTGATGCTGCATTATGGGTCGGCAGATGAGGCAATGCCCTACAACTTTGGCCCCAAAGATGCGGTGGGATTTCCCCAACAGATCGCTGCCCTGACCCTGGAGACTTGCTCGAGTCTGGGCATTGAGATGGGGCAAGCCCTGGATGTCGGCTGCGCGGTCGGCGGCTCAACTTTCGCCCTAGGGCGGGAATTCCGGTCAGTGTTAGGGATTGACCTCAGTGCGACCTTTATAGAAGCTGCCGAGACCCTCCGTCGTGAAGGCCGACTGACCTATCGCCGACGGGACGAGGGGGAAAACACTAGCGTTACTGAAGCTCGACTGCCCGCAGACCTGGATCGGGGCCGCGTGACCTTTCGCCGTGCCGATGCTTGCGCCTTGCCACCGGAGTTAGTTGGGTTCGATGCAGTGTTAGCTGCTAACCTCCTCTGTCGTTTAGCTAGCCCTCGGGCGTTTCTAGGGCGGTTGTGTGGTGTCCGTGGGCTGGTGCGATCGGGTGGACTACTGGTGCTGGCAACTCCATTCACCTGGGACGAGCGTTTTACTCCACGAGATGCCTGGCTTGGTGGCCATGATGGAGAGTCTTCTTTCGCCGCATTACAGGCAGAGTTAGACGGGGATTTTGAACTTCTGGAAACGCGGGATATGCCGTTTCTCATCCGGGAGCATGCCCGCAAGTTTCAGTATGTGGTTACCTTGGTTAGTATCTGGAAACGCCGCGGCGGCTAAAACCCTAGTATAATCGAGGGAAACCCAAGGGGGTGCATCCTGATGCCAAGGCCCCGATTCCAGTCCCACAAACGAGGAGACATAGCCTCCCGTTCCTACTGGCAACCCCTGGGAACGGGTGCGACGATCTAAAACTCCTGTTAAAGAAAGGGCAAAAACAATTATCAAGATTATCGGTCAGATTGCTCTGATTGATGAAGTTCTAGAACCGCGAGAAAAAGAGTTTATCGAGTTATTTGTCAACAATTGGAACATCGGTTTTGACTGGGACGAGTTAACAAGTAACAGAACAGGTGGCAGCGAGGTCAACTATGTCAAGTTGCGTAAAGACTTATCTGACTATCTAGCTACTAGCCCGCCGGACAAGCAGGTATCCCAATTCAAAGATGTTATCACTGCCTTAGTAAACGTTGATGAGGAAGTTTCCGAACAGGAGCAGTTAATCTTAGCGGAATTGAACGGTCTATTTTCCCGGTATTTGGATAAACACGATAATTTGGAAGTGTATCACATAATCGTTGCTCCACAGAGCGATCGCCAGGACGAAGTAATCGCAAATTCATTCCCAGAGCGATCGCGGTATTCCGTAGGTGAAGGTCATGCCTATAATAGCGGACCATTTTACTCCAAGCAATACGCTCAGATAATCTGCGAGCAGTATCGGAGTCTCAATCTTTTCGGCATTGTGGCAGCCAGTTTGCCAGCGTAGCCACATTCGTTCCCAGGCTTAACGCGCGTCTGCAAGTCTGCAAGTCTGCAAGTCAGCAAGTGTACCCACCTCTGCCCCTCCCCAACCCGCCCCCGCCCCTCCCAGGAGGGGAGCCAGCAGGGGAAGGGGATTTGAGAAAAGCTCAAAAATATTGCGCCTTAAAAGGCGGGGTTTTAGACCCATGTTATTTTGATAACGTTTAAGACAATCGTTCCTAGGCATATCCTGGGAACAATTTAACCGTTAGACTTAATGAAAATGAAGAAACAAAATCACAATGATTCAAATTCTCAAACTTCTGTACATTATGCCAATGTGGGCACTGCTTACAACCAAGCATTTTTCTATGAAGATAACTCTGATTATCAAAGGTGGCAATTAGGTAAAGTGTTGCATCACCTGCGCTTGCAACCAACAGACCAAGCGATCGACCTGGGATGCGGTACGGGGGTATTTACCAGTGCGATCTACACCAAAGCGGGGTTAACTAAAAACATCCTCGCTGTCGATCCAAGTCAATCCATGTTAAATCTAGCTCAAAATTTGCCCGGTATGACGATACATTGTTCTGAAATGGAGAGTTTCGTAAAAGAGCGCAGCATTGGATATGATAAGGTACTGATGAAAGAGGTTATACATCATATCTCTTCACCAGACTTAACTGAATTATACCGTGGAATATATCGGCAATTGCATCAAGGTGGCATCCTGCTAACGGTAACAAGACCTGCGATCGTCCACTACCCATTTTTTCAAGCAGCATTGGAACAGTGGGTAAAACAAACACAGGCACATACAGCAGATATTTTAGCTCAATATATGGAAGATACTGGCTTCTCCGTTTCTTCTCAAACCTACTACTACCCCATCCAAATTTCTACAAATAAATGGTTGGAAATGATCCGAAACCGTTTTTGGTCCACTTTTAGCTATTTTAATGATGAGGAACTAGAAGCGGGTATAAATGAATTGACAATTAAGTATGCTCAAACCGATGTTCTTAAGTTTGAAGAGGCTTTAATATTTATTGAAGCTGTGAAGAATTAGAGTTATAGCAGTTCTCATCCTTTGTGCGATCTGCTGTCGGAGATTAGCCCGACTGCGTCGAGTCCTCGCTAACGGGGGGTCATTTCAGTTATCAGTTATCAGTTATCAGTACCTCCGACTAAAGCCGGATCAAACGAAAATACTGAATTGAATTTTTTTCATCCCCCTTTTAGGGGGAGGCTTTAAACCCAATATTTCGGTAAAAGGTTATGTTAATCTAATAGCGATTGCTCAAGTATAGCCAAAACTAACCACACAGACTATCTGATCTTTTGATTTTTGGATATGTCTAATATAGAATTCTGTTCCGTTTACGCGAGCGAAAAACTTTCTGTTCCTTCTTCCTTCTTCCCTCTTCCTTACAATCAAATCCCACTCCACTCCCTTAAAATTGGTAAAACAAAAGTAATAGGTGCTCTTTCTTCTACTTGTACTCGTGTTGTTGTGGTTGTACCAGCAGTTAATTTTTGTTCTGGTCCTTTTGAAGAAGACCATTGATAACCACTAAAGGTATTGGAGTCTAATTTTAGTTGAGCGATCGCTTCAATTTTCCCTCCACTTTCGCCGATAATATTTTCTACTATTTCGGGGTTTCCTACTACAAAGTTTGCACCTTCTTTGGTTACTGGAAAATCAGATACAGAAATAATTTTGCCGATAATTCCACCAAATCTTTCCCGTTTTACAGTATCGGGAGTGATTAAAATTTCCATCTCTGGTGTGATGCGTTTGCCATCTGAAACGGCAAAATAACTGACTGCTTGTAGTTCTCCTGATTTTCCTTTGATATTAATTTTACCCAGAGTGGTACCTGGATTGACAAATTGTCCGAGAGTAGTTTGTATTTCCAAAATACATCCATCTACAGGACTAAGAATTTTACTATTATCAGCAATTTGTTTTTCTAATTGAGCAATTTCCCGTTTAACTTCTTCTATTTGATTTTTGCGTGTATTAACTGCTTCTAAATTTTCTTGTTCTAAACGTTTTCCCTGAGTATCTAAATCTTGTAAGTCTGCTTTGATTTGAGTTATTGTATTCTGATTTTCTAAAAATTTTTGCCTGGTTTCTGTTTCTTGTAGTTTGAGTTGTTGTAATTCAGCTTTAATTTCATTAATTCTGTTTATATTCTCTAAAAATTGTTCGTCAGTTTCGGTGATTTGTAAATCTAATTCTTGGATTTGGGTTTCAATTTCTCTAATAGTATTGAGATTGTCTAAATATTTTTGATTAACTTCTGCTTCCCGCACTTTTAATTCTGTTAATTCAGTCTCAATTTCTTTGATATTATTGAGGTTTTGTGTATATTTTTCTATAGCTTCTGTTCGCTCTACTTCTAGTTGTTTTAAATCTGCTTCTATTTCTGTAATATTTTGCAAATTTTGTTGATATTCTTGTTTGCTTTGCAGTAGAGTATCTTCAGAAATTGCTCCCTGTTCATATAAGTCTTGACGTCTTTTTAGTCTCTCCTCAAAAACAGGAGTTAACTCTCGTGCATCCTCTAAACGTTGCAGTAGACTTTCTCGTTTTTGTTGCAATGCTATTTCATTTTGATTCAGCAAAATAGGAGTTAAATCTTTAGCATTTTCTAAACTTTGTTCCAGGTTAGCTTTTTGTTCGGCAAGTGCTGCTAGTTGTTTTTCTTGTAACTCGGGAGTTAGTGCTTTAACATCTTGTAAACGCTGTTGTAAGCTAGTTCGTTGCTTGGCGATCGCCTCTAATTTTTTCTCTTTTAATGCGGGAGTTACTGTTTCTAGGTCTGACAAACGTTTTTCTAAACTCTGACGTTGTTCTCGGATGGCATTTAAAGTATCATTTTGCAATATTGGGGCTATTGCTTGAGTATCTTTCAAGCGTTGTTCTAAACTATTTTTTTTCCCTTCCAAAGCTTCTATTTCGAGTTGAGTTCTTTGATTTTGTAATTGTTGAGTATCTTGAGCTTGAGATTCTAATTGAGTTAATTTATTCTGTTGTAATTCTAATTGTTTTTTGAGCTGAGATGGATCGATAGTTGCCAGTACAAAATTTTTTTTTATGCACTGCCCATCTTGTATATTTAAAGATTGTAATCTACCAGCGATCGCTGACTGAAATTCTATTACTTGTCGAGGGCGAATTAATACTCCTTTTCCACTAATAGTAATAGGTATTTTACCGAAAATACTCCATAATAAACCCAGAATTACTAGACTACCTAATGTTGCTAAAGGTAGCCAATCTTTGAGAGTAACTACTTGCATTAATTGGTCTAGTCGTTCTGGGGAAGAAAGCCGTTCTAAAGATTCTTTGCGGAATATACGGCGCTGTTTTTCAGACATTAATAACTGTAGATGAACTTCCCTTGAAGAAGGCAGAAGGCAGAAGGCAGAAGGCAGAAGACAGAAGGGAAAATTGCTTATGGATACTTAACGACTGGTTATCACCCCAAACAATTTTAAGCACTGCCGTTAATAGTGGGATAGCAAGTGTAAAAAAAGAGTGCTTTTCTTAGGTGAAATTTCAATTATTAAGTAATCAACACAGTCGGAATGACCTTTTTGATAATTATACTAAATCCGGCGATCGAAAGAGTCGTTATTATGAAGTTCAACAATTAATAATTAATAATTAATAATTAATAATTACCTCTTCTTTTCAAGGAGAGGATTGACTCAAAGGATTTTTTGTAAGCATTTCCTCCAGAATGCTGCGCAAATAGCCGTCAGCTATCAGCCATCAGCTATTGCTTCTTTTTAGTTCTAGATAAAAACTTTACTAATTAAGCGAGAATTAAATTTTACTATAAAAGCTGGCTGAAACAGTCTATATATTAAAATCTCCTCATAAGAGCTGAGAGCTGACAGCTAATAGGTGTTTGCGCAGCATTTGGACCGAAATGCTTACGATTTTTTTTGTCTTTTTTCTCCTTTAAAGGAGAGGCTTTAAACCTTGATTATTCGGTAAAGCAGAAGGGTTAAAGAAGAATTTTAAAAACGGACTTTTGATAACCGGATTTGGTATTATTAGCCACTTAATTTATTATTTAAAAAGTAAATCAGAAGGGCAAATAAATAAATCTTTTATGGAGCTTTAATTAAATAAAATCAACTTTTACTAATTAAATTTTGACTTCTTAAAAGTGTTTCTGTCATAGTTGCCAATTTCTGTAAACTAGATTGTAATTCATCAGCGCGTTGTTGATGTTTTTTCTTACGCATTAGAGCAGCACGAGCTAAATCTTCCCGGTCTTGTTTTACTGCCGCCGCTGCTACTTTTTGCCAGGTATTTATTTCCTGTCTAACTTGTTTATATTCTGGTTGAATATTTTCCCAAGCTATTTTTATATCCGCTAAAGCTTTGTTGACCAATTCGGCAGTATCAACCTCAGTTTTTACTCCTAAAATTGCTTGCTTAATTGGTTCTGATATTTGCTCAACATTAATATTATAAAGCAGAGGAATAAAGTTTTTTACCTGTTGACTGTGACTAACTCCAGTTATGCACCAAGTAGCAAAATGTTCGCAATTATTTTTAATAATATTATATTTTCTTTCTCCTAATCTACTTTCTGCTCTTTGAATGACTGTCTCAGCAATATAACGAACTGGATAACGTTTCACATAAACTTTTCTTCTATCAGTAAAATATTCTTTAGAAGTTCTTTCAATAGTTTCTGTACCCTTACGATAATGAATAACTGTTCCATCACCACAGTCAATGCCATGATGTTCGTAAATACCATCTATATTGAGAAACTCTCTAAGAGTATATATTTGGTCTCCTCTTGCCATATTATTTATTCAAGTTTTACTTAATTTAACTAGCTATCAGCTATCAGCTATCAGCTTAAAAAGATAGTGCTTATGTAATTATATCTGTTTGCGGAGTATTCCGGAACGGAAAACTTTGGGTTGTTCATCCCCTTGACGCAAAGCTGACTGCTGAACTGCTGTTTGCAGAGCATTCCGGACCGAAACGCTTTTTAACCTATTAGACCTCTCCAAAAAAGATATAGATTTTTTGCAGGAGTAGGCAACAGCTCCGAAAGGCAACAGTTCAATAATTGATAATTGATAATGGATAATTGATAATTACCTCTCCCTAAAACGGATAGCATTGAATAAAAGGAAAATTTTTTCTTGTTTCTCCACGGCGAGTGAGAGGCTTTAAACCTTAATTATTCGGCAAAATATTTTCACGAAAAAAGCACGAAAAATAATTTTTTAGGGTGAATTTTTATTGACAAAACCTGCTCTAATTAAAAGGTTGATTTATTTTCTGGAGATGTCTATTTCTATTTTAATCTAATTGAGGCAACTTTTACAAAAGCTAAAACCACTAATCCTAAAGCTAAAATCCCAGCAGTAACTGCAATAACTGGCAGATCTAAATGACGAATTACAATAGCTATAAATGCCCAAACAAATACCAGAGGATAAGCAATATCTTGTTTTTGTATATTAATAATTGTTGCAATAATTGCTCCAATTATTAACATGATTATTGTCCAAACTATGGCAACTTGCCCTGTACTATTCCAACCTAAGTTATGTAGGGCACTCGCTATATTCACAATTGTTGCCACACTAATCCAAGCCAAATATATACTGATAGGATAATGAACTAACCATTTATCTTTTTTGGGCACTCTTTCATAACTAATTCCTAAACTTAGATATAGGCAAATTAAACAGCCTAAAATTCCTAACATTGCCAAAACGGAAAGAGTAAATAATTGAAATTGAAATAAAAATACCCAAACAATTTGTGCCAGACTCGCACCCACTAAAAAATATCCACATCTCTGTAAAATTGGATTCTCTCTTTGTGCTGGTAATACTTGATAAATTCCAAAACTAATTAAACCCAAATAAATTAATCCCCAAATTGCAAAAGCATAACTAGCCGGAATAATCAAAACATCCTGAAATACAGTATTAGAAATTTCGCCAATAGTTTGACCACCAGGAGGAGCAAGATTAACATAAACATTCAGAAAAAAAGCAGCAATAATTCCTATTAAATTAGCCCACTGTCGAATCATATCTGAATTAAATTTTTTAGTATTAGTTTCCATAATTGTCTTTACTCTTATAAATAAATCCGATTAAGCCAAATTATAACTTAGCCCGGAAGTTGTTACCTCTACAACTAACCGGGCTACTTGTTCAAATAATTAGTTAATCTTAATCAAATTATAACATCTGTATTTGTAGAATTAATCTTTAATTACTTCTAGTCCACAAGCTTCTGCCAGTTGTTGTGCTATACTCTTATATTGACGAGGTGGAGTGTGAGTATCTAAGTCTAAATTAAAACCTTCAATAACGCGCTGAATTAATTTTGAACGCCATATAGCTTCTATTTCATAATCAGAACTTAAACTGCCTTCAGATAATGCTGACCTCAATTTATCTAAGATTTGAAATTGTCCCACTAAAATTGCTGCTTTAGTAACATCATTAGAATCAGTATCAAGAGCATCTAGTTGTCTACTAACTCGATTCCATTCACTATCAATTATCTCGATCAGAACTGCAGCAAGTTTAGCATTACGTTGCTGTGTCAATATCTGAAATTCGTCTTTAGTCATCATTTATCTCCTAAACATATAATTATAGAATATTTAATTTTATATATCACATCTACACTGTTTACTACTATGAATAGAATCTTAAATTTTGAATAATTTATTTCTTACCGAATAATTAAGGTAAAAATCCTCTCACTCGCCGTTGAGAAACAAGCAAAAATTTTCATAATTAGTCAATTCTCTTCTTTTCCAGGAGAGGTAATTATTAATTGTTAATTATTAATTATTGAAATGGCCTCTTGATTTAATGTTAGATAATCAGTTAATAAATAATAGCTGATATTTACATATAGCAATCCTATTTAAGTTGTAATATTTTGGTGGCAGTTAGGAGTCATAATTAAGGACTCAGGTAGGGGAACAGCAGGATTGGCGACGTACAAAAATTTCAAGGTTTTCAGTTCAAATTAACTACTATAAAAAAGTAAGCATTTCCTGCGGAATGCGGAGCTAACAACCAAGAGTTCAAGAATTAAGAATTAAGAATTAAGAATTAAGAATTACCTCTTCTTTTCAAGGATAGGATTGACTAATTATGAAAAATTTTCTTTTTATCCTCTTAAAAGAGGAGGCTTTAAACCACAAATTTTCGGTAACTATATTTTAAAATTTGGTATGACAATTTTTGCACACCTATGCACACCTACTTAAGTAGGTAGTTAAAATTAAATCTAAAGCCTCCGCAGCGAGGTACGTTTGCGGAGCATGACCTAAGAAAACAATCCTATAGTTAAGACTGCTTTCCTCACAATTTGTTACCAAATTTTTCTGATAATGACCGATTAACCTGATACCAATTCACTTTAGAAATGTCATAAATAGTTTCAAATCTTAGGTGTGAAGTAATTTACTGAAATTATTGTAGTGTCAAAGTTTTGAGCCTGTAAAATCTTACTTTTGACTTTTGACTTTTTAATTTTGACTTCCGTGAAACGGTATGAATATGATAATCTATCAGTAATAAAATTCTGTTAAAGGAATCTAAATAATGACAAAATTACGAGTAGGTTTATTATTTGGTGGTTGTTCCGGTGAACATGAAGTATCCCTTAATTCTGCCAAAGCGATCGCCACTGCTTTAACTCAAGGTCAAAATACAGACAAATACGAATTGATGCCAATTTACATTCAAAAAGATGGTCGTTGGCAACCAACTGATTTTTCTCAACAAGTTCTAGAGTCTGGCAACCTACCATCATCAAAACTGACAGATGATAATTCCGAGACTGAAACTACCTCCTCTGTTGCTTCTCAAACCTCCTCTTACCTCTGGCAAACTCCCCCTCAAGCTGCCCAAGTAGATGTCTGGTTTCCAGTGCTTCACGGCCCAAATGGCGAAGATGGTACCATACAGGGTCTACTGAAGTTAATGCAGGTTCCGTTTGTGGGGTCTGGGGTTTTGGGGTCTGCAATGGGTATGGATAAGATCGCGATGAAAATGGCTTTTGCGCAAGCAGGTTTGCCCCAGGTAAAATATCAGGCAGTGACGCGATCGCAGATTTGGTCTAATCCTTGTGTGTTTCCCAAGTTGTGCGATGATATTGAGGCAGCTTTAGGATATCCCTGTTTTGTTAAACCTGCTAATTTAGGTTCGTCAGTGGGTATTGCTAAGGTGCGGTCGCGCTCGGAATTGGAAGCTGCTTTGGATAATGCTGCTAGTTATGACCGTCGCATTGTGGTTGAAGCAGGTGTAGAAGCGAGAGAGTTAGAATGTGCGGTGTTAGGAAATGATGTTCCGAAAGCTTCTGTGTTGGGAGAGATTACTTTTGAGAGTGATTTTTATGATTATGAAACTAAGTATACAGAAGGAAAAGCAGAGTTATTTATTCCAGCGCGAGTCAGTGAAGCGATCGCTGCTCAAATTCAAGAAATGGCAACTCAAGCATTTTTAGCTGTGGATGCTGCGGGTTTAGCTAGAGTAGATTTTTTCTATGTAGAGAAAACAGGGGAAATTTTTATTAATGAAATTAATACAATGCCTGGTTTTACTGCCACAAGTATGTATCCTATGCTTTGGAAAGCTAGTGGAATTCCTTTTGATGAGTTAGTAGACTGTCTAATTCAGTTAGCTTTAGAAAGACATTCTAAGTAACTAACAATTTTTTGGGCATTGCATAATTGCGGGATGATTTTGTCAGAGAGCAGAAACCATAATCCCCGTGTCTGGTGTGTCCCCGTGTCAGCCGAAATCATCCCAGTATTCAGCAACGCCATTTTTTGTAGGTTGGGTAGAGCGACAGCGAAACCCAACATTGGCATCGAAAAATTTTGTGATACTTCGTATTCAGTTGGTATAGAACCCATTTGATAGCTATATAATTATGGTAGTCAAGTCTTTTTGCGCATCAATTTTGAGGAACATTCAGTTGAAGGAGTGTTGAATTTTTTGTATTATTTCTCCCCACATCTCCCCTCTTCCCTCTTCCCTCCTGTCTCCTGTCTCCTGTCTCCTAGCTAAAAAAACTTGATATTTATGAAGATACGGTTAGGGGTTCTATAAGAATTTCTGCATTAGACATCTCCAGAAAAGAGGGAATAGGGAATAGGGAATAGGTATGGAGGGGGAAAGAACTGATAATTTCTGTACGATAATTGATTTTATTTTTGATTTTTGGAGATGTCTATTAGGAATTTTAGTGGCAATGGTACAACAAACTTCCTAAATTTGGCTAACGAAAGGTAATTTCAAAGTAAATGTACTGCCTCGATCTGGTAGACTTTTAACAGTAACATTCCCTTGATGAAGTTGAGCGATCGCTACTGCAATAGATAAACCTAATCCCGAACCCCCACTCTGACGAGATCGATCGCTATTCACGCGATAAAATCGGTCAAAAATTCGTTTTTGTTCTCTTTCTGGAATGCCAATACCTGTATCTTTGACATGAATAAAAACTGAATTAACATTAACTTCTAAAATTATTTTCACTTCACCTTCTGGGAGTGTGTAATTAATAGCATTAACAACTAAATTTGAAACCAAACGATACAATTGTTCCGTATTTCCCATCACTTCCACAGGTTGAAAAACCCTAATTTCAGACAGAAGTTTAACCTTAGCTGCAACTGCCAAAAATGCAAATTCTTCAGCAATATCCCTAACTAAATCATTCAAACAAATACATTCCTGTTTTTGGGGCAATTTCTCCATCCCACTATCCATGCGACAGAGAATCAACAAATCTGCCACCATTTGAGACAAACGTTGATTTTGTCGCGCCATTATTTCCAGAGTTTCCCTAACTTCCACCTCAGTTAATTTTGGCAGCATTAAAGTAGATTCTACAGTAGCACGAATCGCAGCTAACGGCGTTCGTAACTCGTGGGCAGCATCAGCCGTAAATTGTTGAATTTGGCGATATGAATGGTAAATGGGGCGCATTGCCTTGCCAGATAACCACCAACTAGCACCAGCGATCGACAAAATTCCCATTGGCAAGCCTAAAAGTAATATATAGGTAACTGTTTTAATATATTCATCAAAATCTTGCAAACTCCTTCCTACTTGAAGATATCCCCACTCTGAGCCATCCTGGGTATGTAGCATCAGAGAAATTTGCCGATAACGCTTACCATTGGAAGTTAGGGTTTGTAGTTGCAATGCTGCTGTTTGAGTCAGTTGTAGTTTCTTTAGTCGTAACCCTGCTATTGCTATTAAATTGTTGGAGCGATCGAGTAAGCGCAAATAATAATTTTCAGTTTCGGGTACTCCTTTGAGATTTGCTGGAGTTAAATTGCAGGATGTTTCCACTAAACAAAAATCCGGTAAGATGCGAGTTGCTGCAACTGTTATCTGTCCAGGTTGTTCGAGAACAGTTTTTAAACTGTCGTGTATTGTTGTTGCCACTGATTCGATCTCTCTGTCAACGGTAATTCGGTGAGCGTGGAGAATAGCTTCATAAAATCCTAAACTGCATATACTCAGAATAATACCCATTACTGTAACATACCAACCAGCTAGGGAAAGATGGGTTTGTTGAAATAGTTTGTTTTGGTGCATTACTTTGTCTAGATTTTGGATATTAATCCTAAGTATTTATAGTTAATCTATTTTTGGCAATTCTAGCTCATTAATTTTGGCTAGTTTATCATCTTTTTCTACCTGAATATCCATTTTTTGAAGACTTTGATTAATTGTGGCAGATACTCCGGTTTTATCTGATTTTTCTGGGGAAGCTTGAACATGATAATTATGATTTGTAGTAGGTATTTATTGCTGATTATATTCTTGTACTTCTACAACCCCTCTAAACATATTCATACCACAATGAAAAGTATATTCTCCTGTTTCATTAGGGGTAAATTCTAATGAAGTTTTTTGATTTAGTTCTAATTCAAGGGCTTTATGAAAATCAGGTAATAAGACTTTTTCGAGGCAACTACTAGGGTCTTTTCGGAAAAAAACAAGACGTACAGGTTGAGCTGCTTGCACCACAATTCTATCCGGTTTATAGCCTCCATCAACGACAATTTCTAGTTCTTGAATACCTCGATTAGTACTAGCTTTTTGAGATTTAGTTTGACTGAATAAAAACCACCAGACTTCAGCCCCAATTAAACTTAATCCTCCCAAGGTTACTAAGATTTTTAAATGTAAAGGTTGTTCGATACGAGCAAAATTGTTACTTGTTTCTGCTAATTCTGTTTTAGCCTGAGAAATTGATGCAGTGCTAAATAGTAAAGCAAGGGTTATTATTGCTGTAAAAATTGTTTTTTTACTCTTCATTTTTTGATTTTCCTGATAGTTAATTTGAAAAATAAGTACCTGGTTATAATTGAAGAATGAAATCGGAATTCGGGAAAATTTACTTGCTAAAGTTGGAAAAATTTCCCTCAACAATTACAAAGTTATTTTGGGTTTAAAATTACGCAATCTCAAAGCATTAGTAACAACAGAAACCGAACTAAATGCCATAGCTGCCCCTGCAATAATTGGATTTAATAACCAACCAAAAAAGGGATATAAAATTCCAGCAGCTATGGGAATGCCAAGGGTATTGTAAATATAGGCAAAAAAGAGGTTTTCTTGGATATTTTTCATAGTGGCATGACTGAGTTGAATTGCCGTAACAATTCCCCGTAAATCTCCAGAAATTAAAGTTAGATCGCTAGCTGCCATTGCCACATCTGTACCTGTACCAATAGCAATTCCTACATCTGCTTGTGCCAATGCTGGAGCATCATTAATTCCATCCCCTACCATTGCGACAATTTTATGCTTTTGTTTTCGGCTATTTCTTTCTTGTTGAATTTCTTTAATCGTACTTGCTTTTCGATCTGGACGTACTTCAGCAAAAACTCTTTTTATTCCTACTTCCGAGGCGATCGCTTCGGCAGTTTTCTGATTATCTCCTGTTAACATTACTACTTCTAATCCCATTCTTTGTAGAGCTTTAACTGCTTCAATCGAAGAAGGTTTAATTGCATCAGCAATCCCAATTAAACCTTCAATTTTTCCGTCAATAGCTATTAAGGCAGTAGTTTTGGCTTCACCTTCCCATTGTTGACGATTTGATTCTAAAGTTTGAGTATCAATTTTCAACTCATCCATCCATCTTTGCGTACCAATTTGTACCAACTTTCCTAATACATTTCCCTGTACTCCCATTCCTGCTACAGCTTCAAAATTAGTCACTTCAGGTAGGGGATTTTGTACTCCTTGAGATTGAGCATAATTAACCACAGCTTCCGCTAAAGGATGTTCAGAATTTTTTTCTAAAGCAGCAGAAATTCCTAATAGTTCAATTTCATGATTATTAGTGACACCTTGAACTGTAATATAGTTAGTAACACTAGGTTTTCCTTGGGTAATTGTTCCGGTTTTATCGCAAACAATTGTATTGAGTTTATGTGCTAATTCTAAACTATCTGCACCTTTAATTAACACTCCATTTTCTGCTCCTTTTCCTGTACCAACCATAATTGAAGTGGGAGTTGCTAAACCCAACGCACAAGGACAAGCAATAATTAAAACTCCTACCGTAGTAATCATGGCTAAAGTAACATTACCCATGGTATTAAACCAAATAATAAAAGTTAGAATAGCAATAGCAATTACTACAGGAACAAACCATCCAGTTACTCTATCTGCTAATTTTTGAATGGGTGCTTTACTGCCTTGAGCATCTTGCACCAACTTAACAATTTGTGCCAAAACTGTATCTTTACCAACTTTTGTGGCTTGAAATTTAAAGCTTCCCGTTTTATTAATTGTTGCTCCAATTATCTCATCTCCCGTTTGTTTTTTAACAGGAATTGGTTCGCCTGTTACCATTGATTCATCAATAGAAGATTCCCCTTCTACCACTTCTCCATCTACGGGAATTTTTTCTCCTGGACGCACTAAAACAATATCCCCTACTACAACTTCTTGAATGGGAATATCTATTTCTTGTTGATTACGAATTACCCTCGCAGTTTTTGCTTGTAAACCCATTAATTTATGAATTGCCTCTGAGGTTTTTCCTTTCGCGCGATTTTCTAGTAGTTTTCCTAAGAGGAGAAGGGTAATAATAACTGATGAAGCTTCATAATAAACTTCAGGTTTTAAGCCTTGAGCGATCAAAAAATTGGGGTTAAAAGTAGCAAATAAAGAATATAAATAAGCAGCACCTGTTCCCAAAGCAACTAAAGTATTCATATCAGAAGTATGACGTTTAAATGCTTTAAATGCCCCGACAAAAAAGTTTTTACCACACCATAGCTGTACAGGTAAACTCAAAAATAATTGCACCCAAGAATTATGCAGCCAACTAGGAAAAAAAGGAATATGCAATCCTGTCATGGCAGGAAGTGAGCCAATGACTAAGAAACTACTAACAATTCCCCCCAAAATAACTTTACGGGTTAACTCTTTTTCTTCAGTTTCCCTAATTTTTTTTTCAGTATTTTCTTCTTTTTCCGACTCTGCAAAAGCATTATAACCAGCTTCTTTTACAGATGCTTGAATATGAGTAAAATTAGTTTGTTGAGAATTATAAGAAACTGTAGCTTGAGAGAGGGCAAAATTAACATTACATTCAGTTACTCCTGACACTTCTTTAATTGCTTTTTCAACTCTATTTGCACAAGAAGCACAACTCATTCCTTGTAGACGAAGACGAATAGTTTCCATAATAACAACCTCTATATTTATCAGAGATATGAACTTTCTTTTGTCATGTTATATCATGTCCGGTTGAACAGTTATAAATAAATAACGACGGAGTCCTCAGGAGTCAGGAGTCAGGAGCTAACCCACCCCTAACCCCTCCGGTGGAGGCAGGGCTAATTCATTGTCACGAGAGAAAAAAGAAGTAAGGGAGTAGGGGAGTGGGGAGTGGGGGAGTAGGGGAGTAGGGGAGTGGGGAGTAGGGGAGTAGGGGAGTAGGGGAGTAAAGTCAATTCATCGTCAAGAGAGAAAAATTGTATCCTTTGAAATTTTGTACATCTTAACTAGAATTAGTTAACCAAAAATATAGGGTTATAAATATTCTCTGACGACAAAGAATTAGCCCTGCTCCGGTGGAGGGGAAGAAGGAAGAAGGGAGAAGGAAGAAGAAGAATCGGTAATTTTTGCTTGGTTTGAGCTACTGAGGGCATGATGTTTAATACTGAAATTGTTATTCCTACTATGGCTACAGTGGCGATCGTTTTAAAAGGATGAAGGCTGCCTAGTTTATTTTTGAATTGATAGGACATATTAATATTTTTTCCAAAGCAAACTAATCTGTTTGTACTAAATGCTAGTTTGACTCAAGAATGTGAAATTGGGATGAAATTTCAATGGATTTTTTTTTAAATAAAAAGGATAAAATAGGTTCGACTGAAATAAGTGAAAAATTATCTAAATCAAATATTTTTGGTAGAAAAAATATCATAAGTGAAAAATTTTTAATGGTGGGTTATGGTAGGACTCACAATTTATTTCTTGGTGGCTCCTCACAATCAATTCTGCACCTAACCCACCCTAAGAAATATCAGATTTATAAACAAATTGAAAAACCCTATTCAGCAATAAATGTAAGTGTAAAAAAGAATGTAGGGAGGTGTAATGGAAGCTCCCTACAAATTGATTTACTCTAAATTTATCTGTTATAGCGCTACTTGAATAGGGAACAGGTATGGAGGGAATAGCAAACTATAAAAGGGTTTTAGCATTAAAAAATGCCCTAACCAATTCTTGTAGTGCTATAAAAAATCTAGAATTTATAAGAGTTGAAAACTTCAGTTTTACCATTTTTTTGGAAGGCAAAAACATTAAAAGATTCTTGGCGATCGCCCATTTCCATACCGGGGGTGCCAATAGGCATTCCGGGAACACTAATTCCAGCAATATTTGGTTTCTTTGCGATTAAATTTTTGATGTCTGCTACTGGGATATGACCTTCTACGAGATAACCAGCAATTTCACTTGTATGACAAGAAGCCAAATTTGAGGGTAAATTATATTTTTGCCGAATAGTTTGAATTTCTGGCTCTGGTTTAACAATATCAGTGACTTGAAAGCCGTTTTGCTTGATATGTTCCACCCATCCCTTACAGCATCCGCAAGTGGGAGTGCGGTAGACAGTAATATTAAGTGCTTGTGACGCTATGTCTGTTGTGGATAAACCAGATTTATCAACAGTTTGAGTTGTTTGATTCAAGATAGAATTCTGGGGTAAACCAATAAAAGTCCAATATGCAGTACCCAAAACTCCGGCAACTGCCACACCAGCAACTAAAGACCGTATCCAATTAGAGAAAAATTTTTTCATCACTATTGCCTCAAATAATCTATAAGTGCTTTTTTTGATTATATAGCAGAAGAAAGAAGGAAGAAGGAAAAGTATTACGTTGTCTGAGTTTTAGAGCTTCTCGATCTGCCCGCACCCTTTGCTTCGACTGCTATAAACCTTCTACTTCAAGCCTGAATTTTTAAATTACCCATCATTCCCAAATCTTCATGGTCGAGAATATGACAATGATAAACAGTCTTTCCAGGAAAATCTCGGAAAGGCATTCTAATCAAGACTTTCTCTCTCGGTCTCACCAATACCACATCTTTCCACGCGAGATAGGGTTCTGGTTTCCCATTCCGACTCAAAACTTGAAAAGCATTGCCATGAACATGAAAGGGATGATCCATCATACCTGTATTAATTAATTCCCAGTCTTCAACTGTATTAAGCTGAACTTGAGTATCAATTCTTTCTAGCTGATATGGTTGACTATTAAACAAAAATGCCATACCTTGACCGGGTATCATGCCATGATTCATCTGAAAACGACGTACCTTTTGAGCTTCTGGCAATGCTTCGACTGGTATTAGTTTTTTTGGCAATGGTACAGCAGCAACTTTGGTGTCATAACTCACGGTTGCTAAGACTTGTGGTTGATTTTCAGGAGCATTTCTACCCATCATGCCTCTACCCATCATGCCTCCACCCATCATCCCCATACCGACTCGTTTATAGGGCAAATTCAACAAGCGATATTTTCCTGGTTCTCGATTAGCTTGGATTAAGATATCTGCTCTTTCACCAGGAGTTAATAACAGTTCTGACATTTCTATGGGTTCAGTTAATGCACCTCCATCAGTAGCAATTAAATAAAATGGGTGTTCTTCTAGAGACAACCGATAAAACCTGGAAGTCGAAGCATTGAGAATTCGTAACCGTAACAAACCTTGAGTGGGAATGGCAAAATTAGGATTAAACTGACCGTTGACGGTAATTAAATCTCCTTCCCTTCCCGTCATAATTGAAAGTTCCTGGGATGGCAGCAAATTTCCACCTCGATCCAGGGCAAAATCTTGCAACACTAGAAATTGTTCTGAGGCAGCCTTAACTTCCGGAATTTCATCCAACTCTCCCCGAACAATAAATAATCCTGCCAACCCACCAAAAAGTTGTTCTGCTGTCAGACCATGCAAATGGGGATGGTACCAAAACAGACCAGCAGGGTGATTTTGAGGAATTTGGAATTGATATGTCTGGCGATCGCCTGGAGCAATTTTCAGAAAGACGTTATCAGCGTTTCCGGTGATGGGAATATGCAGTCCGTGATAATGGATATTGGTAGGTTGGGGCAAATTATTGGTGAAATTAATCCGAATTGTATCTCCTGGTTTTGCTTCTAATCTTGGTCCGGGAATTTGTCCGTTATAATTTAATACATAAGCTTGTTTATTTCCTAGATTTACTTTATTAATACTGGCTATTAAATTTACTTCTAAAATTCCATCTTTGCCTCGATTAATTTGAGGATAGGATGATAATTTTTGTTGATTTTCTTTAGGGTTAGCTCTGCTACATTGAGCGATTAAAACAGCAAGAGCACTACTAGAACTTAAGCTGATAAATCTTCGACGATTAATTGGTTTCATAATGGAAATTTGTACTAAATATTGGTATTCCTATAATAACCAAGATATGAGAATTATTTCCTTCTTCAGCTAATAAGAATGGGCGGGTTTTTAGAACTACATTGCTGACTTACAAGGCTTTCGGCTAAACCCGCCCCTACAATTAATTTTTTTTTTATTAGACCTACCTATTTATTTATCCACAGGATTAAAACGATAACCCAAACCATAAACTGTTTCAATTAAATCTTCACCTCCACTCGTACTTAATTTACGTCGTAATAGTCGAATTTGAGCAGCAACAACATTACTTATTGGTTCCGCATCCAATTCCCAAAGTTGAGCTAAAATTTGGTCGCGACTGAGAATTTGGTGAGGATGTCGGAGGAAATATTCTAGCAGTACAAACTCTTTATGAGTCAGAGAAATAACCTGTTTTTTCTGATTTTTATCTATGAAACAAACAGTATTAGTGCCGTAGTCTAGAATTATATTTCCTACTTGTAACTGCTGGGCTTGAAATTGAGGCGATCGCCTTTGTAAAGCTCTAAGTCTAGCTAATAATTCTGCCATGCCAAAAGGTTTAACCAAATAATCATCTGCCCCCGCATCTAATCCTATTACTTTATCTGCCATACTATCTTTTGCTGTTAACATCAGCACAGGTAAAGCACTTTTTTTCTGTCGTAAAAGTTTGACTAATTCTAACCCTGATAAACCAGGTAATAACCAGTCAACAATAGCAAGGCGATATAAGGTTAATTGACTTTCTAAATATTCCCAGGCTATTGTGCCATCAACCGCCCAATCGACTACATAAGATTCTTGATGAAGAACTCGTTTAATTGCTACTCCTAAATCCTGTTCATCTTCGACCAATAAAACTCGCATAATATAAATATTAGATTAGTAACTTTATCTTATGAATATATAGCATTAAGAATCAACACCAGAAAAATAGAATAGATGTAGTTTTTTGAGATTTTGTTTTTACTTAGCTTATCTATATATCTTTATAAAATAAAATTATGAAATTAAAATGAATTTTTAGTGGCAGTAGGTTGGGTTGAGCTACAGCAAAACCCAACATTAACGAAGTCAGAAGTAAAAAGTCATTTTTGTAACGGAGATTTGAGATCCGCTCCAAAAATATTGCGCCTTAAAAGGCGGGGTTTTAGACCCATATTATTTTGATAAAAATTATCAACATGATATTAGTCACGAAACCGTTCTTAGAAACCGATGTTTTTCGTTAACCATAGTCCCCAATTATAGGCATGACGGGCTACACCTGCGTGTTTAGCCAGCAATGTTTTTTGCTGGTTTGTGGGGTGCAGTTCAGTTTTGAATCCAAGTAGCATAAACAGATAATCCCAGATTTTTATAGATTATATCAGATTTTAGCCAACAGTCACGAAACCCTAACTATTGACTATTCCCTACTTAACTTCTCCAACTTCGCCACTTCAAACCGAGTCTTCAACACAGAATCAGGATTCAAACTAATAGAATCAATCCCCAACTCCACCAACAACTGCGCAAACTCAGGATAATCGCTCGGCGCCTGACCGCAAATACCAATCTTACGCCCGCACTCATGAGCAATAGTAATCGCAATCTGAATCATTCGCCTCACAGCATCATGGCGTTCATCAAAAATATCTGCTACCAATGCCGAATCTCGGTCTAAACCCAATACCAACTGAGTCAAATCATTCGATCCAATCGAAAATCCATCAAACACTTGAGCAAACTGTTCGATTAAAATCACATTACTCGGTAACTCACACATCACATAAACCTGCAAACCATTCTCCCCCCTCTCCAAACCATACTTAGCCATCTCCCCTAAAACCTTCATTCCTTCTTGAGGTGTACGACAAAACGGAATCATCGGAATTACATTTGCCAATCCCATTATATCCCGTACTCGCTTCAGCGCCAAACACTCCAAACCAAAAGCTTCCCGATATTTAGGATGATAATAACGAGACGCACCCCGCCAACCAATCATCGGATTTTCTTCATCAGGTTCAAACTGTTTCCCTCCCAATAAATTAGCATATTCATTACTCTTAAAATCGCTCATCCGCACAATCACAGGTTTCGGATAAAAAGCAGCAGCGATCGCTCCCATCCCATAAGCTAGGCGATCGATAAAGAAATCTGCCTTATTTTCATATCCCATAGTCAACTCAGCAATTTCTGCCTTTTCCGCCTCATCTTCCACTTCGTCAAAATTGAGCAATGCTAAAGGATGTACCCCAATATGATTAGCAATTACAAACTCCAATCTAGCCAAACCCACACCATCAACAGGAAGTGCCGATAACCGAAAAGCTTCCTCTGGGTTGCCCACATTCATCAAAATGCGAGTGCGAGTTTCTGGCAAATCATCCAATACTGTTTCCACAACCTCAAACGGCAACAACCCATCATAAACTATCCCCACTTCTCCCTCAGCACAGTCAATAGTTACCGCCTGACTATTGTACAATAGTTTTGTCGCATTTTCGCAACCAACAATCGCCGGAATACCCATCTCCCGGGCAATAATTGCAGCATGACAAGTACGCCCACCTTGGTTAGTAACTATAGCGCTAGCCTTTTTCATAATAGGTTCCCAGTCGGGGTCAGTTTTGTTAGTGACTAACACCTCCCCTGGTTGAAATTCAGAAATGTTATGGGTATCCAGAATAACGCGTACCTTACCTTGACCGATCGCCTGACCCACAGAACGACCTGTTAACAACACTTTCCCTTTCTCTTGCAACTGATAACTACGCAGAAGATTACCAGATTTCTGAGATTGCACTGTTTCTGGTCGCGCCTGCACTATATATAAACTCTCGGTGATGCCATCTTTTGCCCATTCAATATCCATCGGCGTGTAACTACCGCGCACTTGGGAATAATGGTCTTCAATAGTTACCGCCCAATGGGCAAGTTGTAGAATTTCATCATCACTCAGAGCAAACTGTTGTTGCTGTTCCTCTGGCACGGGTATATTTTTAATCGAATTACCGCCATCATAAACCATTTTCAGAGCTTTAGTGCCCAGGCGTTTGTTGAGAATAGTACGGAAACCTTCCCGGAGCGTAGGTTTAAAGACTAGGTATTCATCGGGGTTGACTGCACCTTGTACCACATTTTCCCCTAAACCATAAGCTGCTGTAATTAGGGCAGCATTTTTGAATCCGGTTTCGGTATCTATGGAAAACATGACACCGGAGGTAGCAAGGTCAGAACGCACCATTTTTTGAATGCCAACGGAGAGAGCAACATCGAAGTGGTCGAAACCTTTAATAGTGCGGTAAGAGATAGCGCGGTCGGTAAATACTGATGCGAAACACTTATGAGTTGCTTTAAGTACATTTTTGACCCCGTGAATATGGAGATAAGTTTCCTGTTGTCCGGCAAAACTGGCATCTGGTAAATCTTCGGCAGTGGCACTGGAACGCACGGCAACATCTGTATCTTGACCGTAGAGATAACAAAGGGTTTCGTAGCTGAGAGCGATCGCTTTTTCTAATTCTGCTGGAAAAGGTGTATTCATTATTAATGCTCGTGCTTTTTTACCCCGTTGTTGCAAATTTTTCATATCTTCAACATCAAGGTCGGCAAATATTTGGCGTAGTTTTGCTTCTAAATCAGCAGATTTAATGAAGTAACGATAGGCGTAAGCAGTGGTAGCGAAACCATTAGGAATATTGATATTTTTAGGGGTAAGTTGTTGCATCATTTCTCCTAAAGATGCGTTTTTACCTCCTACTAAAGGAATGTCATTAATACTAACTTCATCAAACCACAATACTAAGCTTTTCTCTTTAGCAGTAAAAGTCTGATTTTGAATTGTTAATGTTTTTAGCATTGCTTTAATTTCTCCTAAAATTAAGGTAAGCATTTCCTGCGGAATGCTGCGCAAACAGCTATTAGCTGTCAGCTCTCATGAGGGGTTTTAATGAATATAGACTTAAAAGTCAGCTTTTATAGTTAAGTATAAATTCGGCCTCAATTAGTAAAGCTTTTATTTTTAAATAAAAGCAATAGCTGATAGCTGATAGCTGACGGCTGAATGCTTACAAATTAAGCTGTTTTATCACGTCACGGTACAGCTTGGATAGAATTTTTGTCACAAATTTATATTCAAGGCAAATCACTATATTTTTGCCTTAAAAAAGCTATTTTTGTTAACGATCGACAACCTATATCACATCGATCCCTAACAATTATTTCTTGATTTATAGTTGTGTATTATCCATCTATCTTATTAGAGAAATTTTGTTAAAAAACTTTTTCTCTATATTTATATATTAATTAAACTCTATGTAACCGACAACTTTTCTGAGATATGCACCTTAGTTACCAAAAGTAAAAAATTGTTGATAGGAGTAGTATAGAGGTGCTTATTACAAAAGATTAAGCGCTTTCATAATTCTATAGAGGGGGTTTAACTACGACTCATCTGAGCTAGACACATTACTGAGACCTATAATTAACCTTAAATAAAAATCAAATAACGATAGTTAATCCCTTTTTTTTAATCCCAACTATAGTTACGTTAATATATAGCAGAAGGAAGAAGAAAGAAGGAAGAAGGAAGAAGGAAAAATATTACTTTGTCTGAGTTTTAAGCTGTCGATCTGTCCTAACCTTTCCTGCGACTGCTATATTAAGTTTCTTTGGCATTTTTACTTACATAAGAGGTATTAAATAACCTGTATATATCTTTTAATAATGGATAATGGATAATGGATAATGGATAATTAATAATTACCTCTCCCTAAAAGGAAGAGGATTGAATAAAAGGAAAAAATTTATTTTTTTCCCCTTGAAAGGGGAGGCTTTAAACCTGAATTATTTGATTATTTAATTATTTAATTATTAATTCTTCGGTAAAAATATTGATTTTAATCTCAAAAATATAGCAACCGTCATTTCAGTTATCAGTTAACAGTTATCAGTACCTCTCTCTGCCTGTTTGCGCAGCATGACCTAGGAAAGTATTGGGCTTGAAATATTGAACTTGATTTTTTTTTATCAAAATCATAAGGGTCGCGCAACCCCGCCTTTTAAGGCGCAATATTTTTGGAGCCTTGCTCAAATCCCCTACTTCCCCTCCTGGGAGGGGCTAGGGGTGGGTTAACTTCTGACTTGCAGACTTGCAGACTTGCTGACTTCGTTAACCCCTTGTAGAGCGGTAGCTCGCGGCGCAGCCAAGGGGAGACTTGAGACCTTATTTTTTGGTCAGGTTAGTTAGAACAATTAGTGCGAGCATCTTGCTCGCGTTATAAATCATCATAATTACCGAAAAATTGTGGTTTAAAGCCTCTTCTGTTAAGAGGATATTGAAGAAGGAGTCAGGAGTCAGTCCTCAGGAGTCAGGAGAGAAAATTGCTTATGGATTCTAACCCCAAACAATTTTGAACACCGTGTAGACGGTGGGGTATTAAACCCATAAGGGAAATGATAAATAAAAATTATCATAATTAGTCAATCCTCTTCTTTTCGAGGAGAGGTAATTGTTAATTATTAATTATTCATTATTAATTATTAATTGTTGAAACCATCTTCGGATAAGAAGAGCAATTGCCAAGGCAGTTAGGACAGAGAAAAATATAAAATGATGAGACCATCTCATAGAGAAAATATAGCAGCCGCACTTGCTCCGCTAACGCTATGTTTCTCCTTTATGTCTTATCATGTCCGGATAATTAGTGATGAAAAAACTTATCCTCTTGCTTCAACAGTAAATCTTTCTATTTTCCCTACTCCCCTACTCCCCATGAGGAAATGGTGACACGGTGACCTAAAAATTGGGGTAGGTGCCTCCCCCTTTTAAGGGGATGAAAAAATATTCAATGAGCGTATTTTCCTTTTCTCCGGCTTTAGTCGGAGGTACTGATAACTGATAACTGATAACTGATAACTGATAACTGATAACTGAAATGACACCCTATCTCCGCGTCTGGTGTGTCCTCAAGAACCCCCATCTCCCCCACTCCCTGACCTATCCGTGTATCCGTGCCATAATCCGTGTGAGCCACTCCCCTACTCCCCCACTCCCCTACTCCCCTACTCCCCTACTCCCCCA
>JAXHSW010000320.1:0-6672 GCA_034190295.1 Cyanobacteriota bacterium
AAATATTAAGCAGAAATAGCTGAATCATTGAGTCCTATTGAAAACTATAATTTACTTCTAACTTTTGAGTTTTGAGTTTTGATTTTTGACTAGATAAATAATCTTAATTTGCCTCGATAGGGAGTAAAATTGTCAGTGAAATCTTAAGCAGAAATAGCTGAATCATTGACTCCTATTAACCACTATAATTTACTTCAGACTTCTATATTTTGAGTAGATAAATAATCTTAATTTGCCTCGATAGGGAGTAAAATTGTCAGTGAAATATTAAGCATAAATAGCTGAATCATTGACTCCTATTGAAAACTATAATTTTCTTCTGACTTCTAAGTTTTGACTAGATAAATAATCTTAATTTGCCTCGATAGGGAGTAAAATTGTCAGTAAAATATTAAGCAGAAATAGCTGAATCATTGAGTCCTATTGAAAACTATAATTTACTTCAGACTTCTAAGTTTTGAGTTTTGATTTTTGACTAGATAAATAATCTTAATTTGCCTCGATAGGGAGTAAAATTGTCAGTAAAATATTAAGCAGAAATAGCTGAATCATTGACTCCTATTGAAAACTATAATTTTCTTCTGACTTCTATATTTTGACTAGATAAATAATCTTAATTTGCCTCGATAGGGAGTAAAATTGTCAGTAAAATATTAAGCAGAAATAGCTGAATCATTGAGTCCTATTGAAAACTATAATTTTCTTCTGACTTCTAAATTTTGAGTAGATAAATAATCTTAATTTGCCTCGATAGGGAGTAAAATTGTCAGTAAAATATTAAGCAGAAATAGCTGAATCATTGACTCCTATTGAAAACTATAATTTTCTTCTGACTTCTAAGTTTTGACTAGATAAATAATCTTAATTTGCCTCGATAGGGAGTAAAATTGTCAGTGAAATATTAAGCAGAAATAGCTGAATCATTGAGTCCTATTAACCACTATAATTTTCTTCTGACTTCTAAGTTTTGAGTAGATAAATAATCTTAATTTGCCTCGATAGGGAGTAAAATTGTCAGTAAAATATTAAGCAGAAATAGCTGAATCATTGACTCCTATTGAAAACTATAATTTTCTTCTGACTTCTAAGTTTTGACTAGATAAATAATCTTAATTTGCCTCGATAGGGAGTAAAATTGTCAGTAAAATATTAAGCAGAAATAGCTGAATCATTGACTCCTATTGAAAACTATAATTTTCTTCTGACTTCTAAATTTTGAGTTTTGATTTTTGACTTGTACTCTTGTGCCACGTTTTGAAAACTATAATTTACTTCTAACTTTTGACTTTTGACTTTTGACTTTTGACTTGTACTCTTGTGCTACGTTTTGTCGTGCAGAATGTAGGTATTATGTACGGTTTCCACGAACTAGCACTCTACCTCGCCGAGTGCTAAATTTTTATTTGGAAGCAATAGGAGAAAGTATATGGCCAAGATTGTCGAATTTAATGATAAATCCAGACGAGCTCTAGAGCGAGGAATAAATTCCCTAGCGGATGCAGTCCGAATCACTATGGGTCCAAAGGGTAGAAATGTATTATTAGAGAAAAAATTTGGCGCACCACACATCGTGAATGATGGGATTACTGTGGCCAAGGATATCGAACTAGAAGACCCTCTCGAAAATACAGGTGCTAGACTTATTCAGGAAGTGGCATCGAAAACAAAAGATATTGCTGGAGATGGCACAACTACCGCTACAGTTTTAGCTCAATCTATGATTAAAGAAGGTCTTAAAAACGTAACTGCTGGTGCAAACCCAGTGGCAGTACGTAAAGGGATTGAAAAAACTATTAATCAGCTAGTCAAAGAAATAGAAGCAGTTGCTAAACCAGTAGAAGGAGGAGCGATCGCTCAAGTAGCTACGGTTTCTGCTGGTGGCGATGCAGAAGTAGGACGAATGATTGCTGAAGCAATGGATAAAGTCACTAAAGATGGGGTGATTACTGTTGAAGAATCTAAGTCTCTCTCTACAGATTTAGAAGTTGTGGAAGGGATGCAAATTGACCGTGGTTATCTTTCTCCCTATTTTATTACTGACCAGGAGCGGTTAGTAGTTGAATTTGAAAATGCTCGTATTCTGATTACTGATAAGAAAATTTCCTCTATTCAAGATTTAGTACCTGTACTAGAAAAAGTTGCTCGCGCGGGTCAGTCTCTTTTAATTATTGCTGAGGATATTGAAGGGGAAGCTTTAGCTACTTTGGTGGTGAATAAAGCACGGGGTGTATTGAATGTTGCTGCTGTGAAAGCTCCTGGTTTTGGCGATCGCCGTAAAGCTATGCTCCAAGATATTGCTATTCTTACGGGTGGTCAAATGATATCTGAAGAAATAGGTCTGAATCTAGAGATGGCAGATTTAGATATGATGGGAGTTGGTCGGAAAATCACTATTAACAAGGATAACACCACTATTGTTGCTGGTGGGGATACAGCAGAGGAAGTGAAAAAGCGCATTGCTCAAATTCGCGGACAGCTTGAAGAGAGTGATTCTGATTATGACAAAGAGAAGTTACAGGAGCGCATCGCTAAGTTAGCTGGTGGGGTGGCAGTGATTAAAGTTGGTGCAGCAACAGAAACTGAACTTAAGGACCGCAAGTTAAGAATAGAAGATGCTTTGAATGCTACTAAAGCTGCTGTAGAAGAAGGTATTGTGCCTGGTGGTGGTACTACTTTAATTCATTTGGCGAGTAAGGTTGATGAGTTTAAAGGTAGTTTAAATGAGGAAGAGCAGATTGGTGCTGATATTGTCAAACGTGCTTTAGAAGGACCTTTACGTCAGATTGCTGATAATTCTGGTGAAGAAGGTTCGGTAGTTGTAGAGAAAGTACGTTCTACTGATTTTAGTGTTGGTTTTAATGCTATAACTGGTGAATATGAAGATATGATTGCTGCTGGTATTCTTGACCCGGCAATGGTAGTACGTTCTGCGTTGCAAAATGCGGGTTCGATCGCTGGTATGGTCTTAACTACTGAAGCTGTGGTTGTTGAGAAACCTGAGAAGAAAGCTGCTATGCCAGATATGGATGGCGGCATGGGCGGCATGGGCGGCATGGGCGGCATGGGCGGCATGGGCGGCATGGGTATGCCTGGTATGGGTATGATGTAATATTGTCTGTCTATTTAGGGAATGCTCTCAAAAGTCTTTTAGTAGGAGACAGGAGACAGGAGGTAGGAGTAAGAATTGCCAGAATGATTTTTATGTCAAACTCCTGCCTAAAATACTAACTTTTTGAGCATGGAGAGCTGAAAATTTGCACTTTTTTCCACCCCAAAAAGGGACTTGTCTTTAGATGTCAATGCTTTTAGGTTAGATCGGTAAGCCCTATTTAGTATTAGAAGGCAGAAGACTGTATGGTTTATCAAAATCATAAGGGTCGCGCAACCCCGCCTTTTAAGGCGCAATATTTTTGGAGCCTTGCTCAAGTCCCCTACTTCCCCTCCACCGGAGGGGTTAGGGGTGGGTACACTTGCTGACTTCTGACTTGCTGACTTCTGACTTCTGACTTCGTTAAGGTATCTGCTTCGCCACGCTGTACTAAAGTCTTATTTTAATTTTGCCTAAAACGGGATTGATGAATTGAGATGATGTTCACCTTTCCCGTTTCCTTTTTTATATCTCTTGCAA
This sequence comes from Cyanobacteriota bacterium, assembly GCA_034190295.1. Lineage (GTDB taxonomy): Bacteria > Cyanobacteriota > Cyanobacteriia > Cyanobacteriales > Microcoleaceae > Okeania. The sequence continues at coordinate 3,629 of JAXHSW010000320.1, forward strand.
AAGTCTTTTTCAGATAAAAGCGGTATCGAATTTTCTTAACTAAACCTTCTAGGGATGAGTTGATTGAATACTCTTCACTATCTGGGTCAACAGCAATAAACCAGTTGTAATATTTTTCCATTAACTGGGGACGGAGTTTTTCAAAGACTACTCGAAAGCGATTGGCAAATTTGGCCCTTGCTGCTTTGCGCCTGGCTATTTCTTCGAGTGGTAGAATCGGCCCGGAGAATAATCTCGTATGACGACATTTTTTAAAATTGGGGGGTAATGGTAGCTCAAAAAATAGAAATTGGAAATCAAGAGAATACATACTATTTTGATATGAGTCCTTACAGACAAAGAAGTGTAGTACGACAAAGATGCTGACTTGTCTGCTATATTTAACTTTGAGTATCCTTGACAGGGTGCATCAGTTTTTGACAATGATTTTATTCCTTATTGCTACCTTTAAAAAGACAGTTGTATTTGTAGGTTGGGTTAAGCGTATCTGGCAACCCAACAAATAACAAATCTATATAGAACCCTTATGATAGCTATATAATTATGGTAGTCAAGTCTTTTCGCGCATCAATTTTGAGGAAAATTCAGTTGAAGGAGTGTAGAATTTTTTGTATGATCGAGAACCCACATCTTCCCCCTTCCCCCTTCCCTCTTCCCTCTTTCCTCTTCCCTTCCCCTCCAGGGAGGGGCCCGCGGGTGGGTTGTCTCCTGTCTCCTGTCTCCTTCCGAGAGGCTAAAAAAACTTGATATTTATGAAGATACGGTTAGGGGTTCTATATAACTTTTACTTTCTTTGTCGGGTTTAACGAATTCAAGCAAACCTACAAAAATTATCTTACTTTTGACTTTTGACTTCTAACTTTTGACTTGATAAAGCGTATCCCTCTGTTGATAATTTCTCCTTAAACTCCGAATAGCTTCTTGCAAACTTTCGACTTCCATACAAGTACCCCCAACAGCACCTGCCATTGTCGTAATATGTTCCTCCATTAATGTACCGCCAATATCATTACAACCCCACTTCAACGCTTCTTTTGCTCCATCCAAACCAATTTTGACCCAACTTGGTTGATGATTAATAATCCAATTTCCTAAAAATATTCTCGATACTGCTGTTAATAACAAAACATTCAACAAAACAGGTTGGTCGCGCCCCACTCTCCGACGCAAAGGTGCAGGTGCTTCTTGCCCGACAAATGGTAATAAAATAAATTCTGTTATTCTGGCAGGATAATTTTTCTCAATGGCAGTTTGTTGGAGCGATCGTAATCTCTCCAAATGTAAAATCTGTTGTTGAGGGGTTTCAATATGACCGCACAACATTGTACTTGTGGTTGGCATTCCTAAGCGATGTGCTGTGCTGACTATTTCTAACCAAATCGCCGCATCAATTTTTTCCGGGCAAATAACTCTTCTCACTGCATCATCCAAAACTTCCGCAGCAGTACCTGGCATCGACCCAACTCCCTCATCCCGCAAAGCAGCAATTACATATTCATAACTTACGCCATCCTCTCTAGCAATAAACTGTACTTCTTGGGGAGAAAAAGCGTGTAAATGTAATTGAGGAAACTCATCTTTAATACCTTTTACTATTTGCAAATAATAAGGTAAAGATTTACCTGCAATTTTAGCTTGAAGATTTAATCCTCCCTGCATACAAATTTCTGTTGCCCCTCGCTGTACTGCATCATTAGCTTTTTCCAGAATTTGACCAATATCTAACCAAAAAGCACCAGCATCCCCCTCATCTCGGCGAAAAGCACAAAAACTACAATGTTGTTCGCAGATATTGGTGAAATTTATATTTCGGTTGATAACGTAAGTAACAGTATCTCCTACTTGTTGTTGTCGGAGTTTATCTGCCGTTTTCTGGATAGTGGTTATTTCTGTGGGAAGTTGAGTTAAGGGAAGTTTTCCGAAATTTGCTTGAGAGGTTGGGGATAACAATAATAGTGTCTCTGCTGTAGATAGGTCGTAACCTTCTAAAGCGCGACTTAAAATTGTCTCTAGGTTTTGGTTTGTGAAGTTGAAAGCGGTCATATTTATTAGGTTAAAAGTAATAGTGAGAAAGTTTAATCGAGATATTAATCAGAAAATAGTCAACTTTTGGCGCAGGAGTTTACAGAGTCAATGGTTACTTTTGCTAGTTTGGATAGCGATCGCTACTTGTTTACGTCTGATTAATTTAGATGGTAAACCACCTTGGACGGATGAATTTTCTACTTTGGTTTTTAGTTTGGGTAATAGTTTCCAGGATGTGCCGCTAGATCGAGCGATCGCTCCTGAGATTTTACTCGAACCCCTACAGTTTAATGTCAATACTGATATTAATAATGTAGTCGATCGTCTATTAACTCATAGTAACCACCCTCCTGTCTATTTTATCTTGACTCATTGGTGGATGCAGCTTTTTTCTGTTGAAGGGGAGTTAGTTTCTCTATGGGGTGCGCGGTCTTTGAGTGTTATTTTTGGTGTTATTTCTATTCCTGCTATTTATGGTTTGGCTAGATTGGCTTTTCATTCTCGGTTAGTGGGGCAATTTGCTGCTGCAATAATGGCTGTTTCTCCTTATGGTATTTATCTTGCTCAAGAGGCTCGTCATTATACTTTGGCTATTTTATTTGTTATTGGTTCTTTTAGTTGTTTAATTATTAGTATTCGCAATTTTCAGGAAGGTCAATCTTTGCCAATTTTTACGGCATCTATTTGGGTAGTTGTTAATAGTTTAGGTATTGCCACTCACTATTTTTTTGCTTTGACTCTCTGTGCTGAAGCAATGGTGTTAATTTCTCTATTTTTTGTTGAAGAAGGAAGAGGGAAAAAGAAAGAAGGAAGAATAAAAAAGTTGATGGATACTCAAACTTCTACCAAAGAAGGAAGAGGGAAGAAGCAAGAAGGAAGAAGGAACAAGTTAATGGAGACTCAAACTTCTACCAATTTTCAACACCCTGTAGATGGCGAGGTATTAAATTCAGAAGAAGGAACAGGAAATAAGAAACAAGGAAGAAGCAAAAAGTTGATGGATACTCAAACTTCTACCA
>JAXHSW010000321.1:0-6552 GCA_034190295.1 Cyanobacteriota bacterium
CTCCCCTACTCCCTATCTCCCCTACTCCCCTACTCCCTATCTCCCCTACTCCCCTACTCCCTATCTCCCTATCTCCCCTAATCCCCTACTCTCAACTATATAATAAGCATTCAATCGGATTTGATATTGCTGGGGAAGCAATGTTGGTGGATCGCTCAATGTTGGTAGTCCCCGATGATTTTGATCGTCCGGATAATGTGGCGCAAGTGGTGCATTTGGGTATAGCTAGTCAAGTGAGTCGCGATCGCTATTGTGTTCCTGTATTAGCTGCGGAGTAGAAGCAGTTATCAAAATAATATGGGTCGCACAACCCCGCCTTTTAAGGCGCAATATTTTCGTAGCGGATCTCAAATCTCCGTTACAAAAATAACTTCTGACTTCTGACTTCTGACTTCTAACTTCGTTAACGCACCGCTTACTATGCCAAACAGATAGATTAATAGGAGTTGACAAAATAACTAAGATATAATAGAAAAGACTATATATTTGTATTTAGTTAGAGAATGTTGATAAAGTAAAGATTAAAGGATTATATTTTTATTGGTCAACAGAAAATTATTTATTTGTGTGAGGCAAATTCAATGCACGGAAAACTAAAAATTAGACATATTCTGACTAGCACTTTAACCACAATAGCTAGTATTACTATAATTTCAATTGGGAGTATAGAAAATTCTTGGGCAGAAGAATCTTACACCCAGTCTTTACAAGAACTCCATGAAATGCGCGATCGCACAGTGGCAAAATTAGAATCTCTACCTACTCCCAGAAAGCAATTATTCTTTTCTGATGAGGATGACACTGTATTAGAAAAGCAACAAAACTTGCTACAAAAATTACAAGAAATAGAAGTTCAAATATTAATTGAACAACGAGCAAATGATAACTGGCGTCAAGCATTAACCCTTGGTGCTCAAGCATCAGAAGTAGGAGAAACGCCAAATGCAACTGTCAAAACTAGAGAAACAGAAAAACACCTCTGGCAACAAGCTCTTTATAATTTAGAGGCAATTCCCTCAGATTCATTGATAGCAGAAAAAACTACTAAAAAGATTAAAGAATACCAGCGTAGTCTGAATGATTCTTATTATCAGTTAAACCTAACAAAATCAAACTTTTTAGAGAAAATTCGTAAAGATAGTGGTCTCTCTAGCAGAGCAACAATCGCTATTTGTAACCTCCGGCGAAAATGTTTAGCTCTAAACGGCAATAAACCACCCGCTAGTCCTGCTAGTTTAATTAAAGTTCCAATAGCTGTAGCAGCAATGCAGAAAGTATCCAAAGAAAATATCAGTTTAGATACTCCTATATATGTGAGTAGGGGAAACTTTACTGAAGATGCTTCAGAAATTAGGGCAAGAAAACCCTATCCCCTCAAAACCCTGGTTGGGCAAATGATTGACCACAGTAGCAATATTGCCACAAATCAACTTATTGATTATTTAGGACAACCTTATATTAATAAAGTTCTCAAAGATGATGGCTACAAAGTGATGAGTGTCAACTACAAACTGATGGGAAACCGGATCATGCCCAAAAATCCTGGTAAAGGTCGCAATACCCTGACTAGCAACGAACTGACAGATATGATGGTCTCAATATATAATTATGAGTATCCAAATTCTGATGTATTGATAGAAGCTTTAGCTCGTCAGAAGGATAGGTTATTGGGATATGCCGCCTTAGAAGAATTGCCAGAAGTTAAGTGGATTGGTGAAAAGACGGGAGAAAATTCTCGCGCTCTGGGTACTACTTTAGCATTAAGTATTTATGGTGAAGTGTATGTAATAACTGTAATTGATAGTCGTGGAGGACGCGACCCCCAGATTCGTACCTCTATTAATCAGGTGGCAAAATATCTAATGGATAATGATGATTTGCTCTAGTGCCGCTACGCGGAAGTTAAAAGTCAAAAGTTAAAAGCGAGTGTGTAATTCTGAGGTTTCCTCAGAATGTAAGACACACTCAAGACAGTCAAAAGTATTGATTAGTAGGCTTTTAGAATTTTGTAACTGGTTAGTTATTTCTGTCATCCTGCACTAGATAGATGACGAACTACTCCACCTAATTTATACAGCGGATTCCACCAGGCGTGAGGTACAACCGTAGCGGGCAAGATGCCCGCCGCACTGGGAACGTTTAATTGTTAATATCTGTACTTCATCTACTTGGAATATGCTGTATAGTTAAAGATAGGGGAGACAGGGAGTAGGGATAATTTTTCGGTTGTGGTGCGTTTTCATTGGTCGTACATTGTCATTATTTTTGTTACGAGAACAGTGGGAGCATCTTGCTCCCATGCCAGGGTTCTTAAGGAACGGGCAAGATGCCCATTCCACAAAACTATTAAAATCCCAAGCGCATTTATGCAACGCCAGTTTTCAAAATAGAGTTAATCACAGTAAATACTGTGTATACTTAAAAACTTTTTCTCACTCATTCAATTTCCTTAATTACGCGACAGGGGTTTCCCACTGCAACAACATTTTCAGGAATATCTTTTGTTACCACGCTTCCAGCACCAATAACTGTATTATTTCCAATCTTTAAACCAGGAAGAATGATACAACCCCCTCCTATCCAAACATTATCCCCTATTTCAATGGGATAAGCCATTTCTTTACCTGCAATTCTTTCTGTCACATTTATTGGATGAGTAGCAGCATAAATTTGTACATAGGGACCTAACTTTACATTACTACCAATTTTGACAATATTGCAGTCAAGAATAACACAACCAAAATTGGCATAAAAATTATCTCCAATTTGAATATTATACCCGTAGTCACATCTAAAAGGAGATTCTATCCAACAATTTCGATCGGTTTGGAATAAATCTTTGATAATTTTGACCCTTTCTTCTTGACTACCATCTGGAATACTATTCAATTTTTGACATAAACTTTTAGCTCTGTTTCTATCTTTTATTAGGTCTTTATCAAAGGCATTATAATATTGCCCGTTTAGCATTTTTTGCTTTTCTGTCATTTGATTTTGGTTTGACTTCATCAGGACTTACGCAAAACACTAAATTATACACCACCTGTAGGGGCGAATGGCATTCGCCCTCACTAGATGTGCTCAAACCCCAACAAATTGTAAACACCTCCGTTGACAGCGGGGTATTATATCAAATCCGGTTAAACAGCCATAGAATAGTTAAGTCAGGAGGAGTCAGGTAGTAGGGGCGAACGGCCGTTCGCCCGTACAGTCCTCAGGAGGAGAAAGAATTAGAAAGATGAGGGTAGTTATGGCAATTGGAGAATTTTTTTTATGTCCAATTAAACGGATTTGATATTAAACCCAAAAGAAAAAGATCGGGACTTACGCACGGACACTAAGTATAGTTAGGGCGAATGCCATTTGCGTTCCGCAAAGCTCCGAATTGCGCCCCTACATATGGCTTTTTAAAGGTGAATTTGCGTAAGTCCTGAAGATAAAAATAAAAAGGCTTTAGTAAATATTTAATCTGAATTATTGTTATTAGGATGTAATTTAAGTACATTAACAAAGCAAAGCAAGCTATATAAATAGGACTTACGCATAACTACCATATCTAGTAGGGGCGAACGGCCGTTCGCCCCTACAGATGGTGTATGATGTGATGTTTTGCGTAAGTCCTGATAAACTTATTTTGGAAATAGCAAATATAATCCGTTCCAAAAATACCGAATAAAGACAATTTAACAGAAAATATAATCATGGTCTCATCATTACCACTACATTTTCAAGTCAAAGGAAAAGGTTTTCCCATTCTTTGCCTCCATAACGCGCTACTAAATCTGTATATTTTCCTTGTAAATGATTTGAACTTTTTAGCTATTTGAGTAAAAAGTGAGTAACATAAAAACTACTGGATTAGACAAAATAAGTCAACACTGGGTGAACGCAAAAAACTTTGTTGCACAACTAAAACCAAAAGTAGGTCTTAAACTACAAAAACAGAAAAGCGGGACATATTTACTGTTGCAGTTTACTATACCGTTGAAAAATTCTACTTCCACTAGAGTTAATTGGACTTGTAACTGTGATTATACTATTGAAGGTATTAATCAGATTGTAGAAAAAGCTAAATTGGTAAGTAACAAGTTGTCAAAATCACATAGCTATGTTGAATTTAAAGAATGGTATGAAAGAAATATCAAGTCTGAACTAAAAATAGCTGATGATGTAATAACTTTTGGTGAAGCTATTAAATGCGTTGAGGATTACTTCTTCTCAGGTTATAGCCAGTCTTATCCCAGAGTTAATGATAAAAACCACTCTAAATGGAATAGTTGGTGGAGTTCTTACGACTCTGTCTACTACCAATATTTTAAACATCTTCCCCTGAAACAAACTATTAATTTCAGTGATATGTTCGATGTAATTAATTCTAAATGTGCAGGCTCTAGTGCCCGTAATAGGTGTATTCAGGCGATGAAAAAACTTTGTGAGTGTGCGGGAATTGATTCCATAAAAAGCGAGTTGTGTAAGTTAGACAAGAGGATTCTATCACATCGTAACCCGCAAACAATAGGTATCAATGATTTTGTTGAATTACATGATGCTGTTTGGGAACACGGTGTCAATAGCAGCACTTATACTAAACGTCACCTTGAAACTCGAAGGCGTTGGTTGTGGACATTTTCTATGCAAGTAGTTTATGGTTTGAGAATCCATGAAGTTTTTGCTATCGCTAATATAGATGAACCTTACACCACAAAAGATAATGTTGTAATACCATCTCTTAAAGACCCCAACAACACTAACATGATAATTGTTGTGGGAAATGAAACTTGTATTGGAACTACTACGAAGACTGGTTTCCGTTTTGCTGTTCCTAATATTCACCCTGAATATCCAGATATTATTGATAGACTGAGAATTAAAGAGGGTAAGTTACCTGATAATAGACCGCGACCAAATAGTTCACCTTCTACTATAAAAAAGTTCTTTCCAAATAAAGCACACCGCGTACTCCGTTCATGGCAAGATGAACTCGGTATTGACCCTAGCAAGCAGTTGACACAAACACACGCGTTGAGACACTTGAGCAATTATATTGCTAAAATTTCTGGTAAAAGCGATGTTCAAACATCACTGTCTTTTGGTCATAGCGTAAGAAGTAATACTACTACTTACATGAAGCGCAGAACTTCTCAAACTGCTATTGATTTGCTTGTTTCAAAAACACAACCTCTTTCTTTACAAGGTGCTGTTGCTCTGTTAAAATCTATATCTGGGAATAGCAATGATATTAGTGATGGTAGTTTAGAACTCATTTCTGGGATTTACGGTGTTGATCTATCTGTAGTCAAGTCGCTGCTCTAGTTTTTGGAGCTACATCTCTCTATTATTTATATGATAACCAGGTTCTATTCCAATATCTTTCATTGCATCTGATAATGCTTCATCTGTAGGTTCTGATATATTGCCTCTCATGTATTGGAGTTTTAGAAAAATGTTTCTACCTCCGCGACAAACAGTGTCTCCTGTTCTGTCATTGTGACACAAATGGTTAGTTCCTTTTGAAACATAATCTACTATTTCAGATAACCTCTTACTTGATAGTTGAAGAGGTTCTTTACCTTCAAATGGACAAGTGTTGCAAGCTGTTGTTAAAACTTTTTTCATACTATTTGTGTATCCAAAGTATTTTGTTTAAGGTTTCACCTAATTAGGCGATAGCTGAATAATAAGTAAATAACTAGATAAAGGAAAATTTACTACAAAATAGTTGTTTAAAAGTTGCAGGGCTGAAACATATAAGTTATAATTATATATATTAAACTTATTCAACAAGAGGTTTCTATCATGTCTAATCCAGCAATTACTCTCACTTCTCTTAAGCAACGCTCTCATTCAAGAAATGATGGTGTTACTAAGAAACAAGTTTCTTCTATCATCAACGGTTTTCTCGATGATATAAAAGGCGAGTTGATTGAAGGTAATATTGTCAATATTCATAACTTTGCCAGATTTTCTCCCCCTTCAGATGGTGATACTGCTGTACCTTCTGTTAAATGGTCTAAAACCATTGAATTTAGCAAATAGTACTAAATCCCACTATGATAGCCCATTTCTGATATGTGTTACACAGCCCTTGCAAATAACATTTTGCAGGGGTTTGCTTCATGTTTTATTTTAGTTTATTTATACCTTTTATTACTATGACATCTTTCTCTTCTTCCACAATAAAATCACTCAGCAATAGTTTTAATAGTGTCGGTAAATACTGGACTAAGAAAACTCTTTCTGCTAAAAAAGCATGGGATGTTGTTGACGTAGTTTACGACGAAGCCCAGATTATTTATTCCAATAAACAACATTTAGTTAATAACAGTGAGGATTTAATATCCTTAAAAGAAGCTATTGATACTGTTAGCGGTATGGTCGATTCTAACAGTAATTATTTTACTTTTACTGGTCTTCAGTCTTTGCGCGGTCTCAATGGTATTAATAGAGCTTTTAACAGTAAAAAATACCCTGATGTTTCGTCTTTAAAAGGTAAAGCTAGTTCTGTATCACAAAGCTTAGTAGAAAATGGTAAACAGATAGGTTTGAGAGCTA
>JAXHSW010000322.1:0-6385 GCA_034190295.1 Cyanobacteriota bacterium
ACCAGAAAAATTATGACAAAAATAGATGAAATTATTCCGAGTTTTTCCCTCAGATAGTCAGACAGTCAAACCGAGGATAGAAAATTTATATATCAATATATAGTTGTCATCCCATTTACCTAAAGATGAGGAGGAAAAATTTGTAAGGATTCTCTCAATTTCCCTAGTAACTATTTGCCTATTCTGCAACGGATGAGTCGGCAAAAATTATTGTTACCACTAGACAAACCAGAAAAATCATCACAGAAATAGATGAAATTATTCTGGAGGTTTGCTCTTTTTCTGACTCAATTGACTAATCTATTCCAAAGTCAAAATAAATTGAATAAACCTTTTAAAATTAACTATTATATGCTAAGATACTACTTAAGGTATTATAGGCTACCTATATTAATTTTACTATGAGTCTATAAAAATCACTATTAACCAAGTTTATATATCTAAATGCTATAAAATTATCAAACTAGAGTCAAGCCTAAAAAAAATTAACTCCCAATGATAAATAACCAACAAACAGAACCTTGGGTCGATCTTCGTAAATACAATCAATCTTGGTATGACCGAGGTAAACCTGGTTGGTTCGTATTACTGTGGTGGTTCGTACAAGCAATTACCTTTCCCTTAACCCCCCAACCTTTACACAGTTTGAGAAGATTAATATTAAATCTCTTTGGAGCCAAAATTGGTCAAGGAGTTTTAATTCGCCCCACTGCCAGATTTACCTATCCTTGGAAAATAGCGATCGGCGATTATAGTTGGATAGGAGACGACGTAGTGTTATACAGTCTTGACCATATAGAAATAGGTCAACATTGCGTGATATCTCAAAAAAGTTACCTCTGTACTGGTAGTCATAATATAGAAGACCCTACATTTGGTTTACAAACAGCAAGTATTAATATTGGTAATGGTGCTTGGGTTGCTACAGATTGTTTTATTGCTCCAGGCGTTAATATTGGTGCTAATGCTGTTATTGGTGCTAGGAGTAGTGTTTTTAAAGATATGCCACCAGGTCAGGTTTGTTTAGGAACTCCTTGTCAACCTCGTTACCCAAGACAAATTAAACATTGAAGAAGGAAGAAGGCAGAAGGCAGAAGGCAGAAGGTCTAATTGCTTATTGATAGTCAACGACCTGCCACTTTGTTTCTTATAAACCCAAACAATTTTAAGCACTATGTAGACGGTTGGTATTAAACCCGCCACAGAAAAGATAAAAAGGAATAAATTAAAATTAAATTTTATTGTAATTATGATTATACTTATTTATTTAATTTTATTTAAGAATAAAACACTTTTTCTGTTGAAACTCTTTCATAGTAAAAAACTCTTTTTTCAATCTAAACTCAAATGACTATAAGTAGTAAATTTTCACCAAAAACAATAGTAGGAATTATACCTATTTCTGACTCTAAAGTCACCGAAAAACTCTTTTCTACCTAACGACTCTTGACTCCCGTGAAATCATAAATTTATTCAGCAAGGCCGTTAATTGTTGAATCTATTCATTCATATTTTTGTAAGTTGCTACTGCAGAAGGCGAACTACGGTTCAAGTAACGGAATATCCAATACTTAAAAACAGCATCTAAAATCACTGGAAAAGTTGCAATAAATAAGAAATTAAAATCTCTACTTTCTGCTACTCCAAAATGTTTAGCAACATTTTCCAAAATCACTTCCCAACCATGAGGAGAGTGAAACCCCACAAACATATCTGTTAATAAAATCAGAATAAATGCTTTAGCACTATCGCTCAGACCATATATCACATCATCCATAAAAGATTTTAAAATATCAATATCTCTTTTATTAGTAGAAATAATGCCAACAAAAGTAATCAAAGATATCAGGTCACAAAAAATATTTTTAACAGCATTATTACTTCTATTTTTGTATTCCGAGGCTATTTCTTGAGCTTTTTCTTCTACTTTATGCTCAATCAATTCTTCTCTTTCTAGTTTAGGAATTTCTGAAATTTCTTTTCCAGCTTCATATAATTCTGGGAATAATTCTGGTGCCCCGCCTAAATACATTTGAAAATGAAGTTCTTCCTCATATTTACGCAACTCCATCAAAGCTTCTTCTTCCAAGTCGCGGTTAATAAAAATCTCTTCTTGTTGAGTAGATACTGGCATAAAATGATCGACTAAGTAACCCACAAAAGTGATTTTTGATAACTGATGCATTAGTAGAGGAACTAAAATCAATAACAAGATAAATCTAACTGAAGTAATAGTCTTAACTTTAGATTTTCTGAATTTTTTAATTACATCTTCTTCTGCTTCTGGGTCTAACTCTTTCTTAATTCTTTTGAAAGTACTTAATAACGAACGAGGTAAAAAGCTAGTGTCTGGTTTATCTTTTTTCAGCACTTCTGTAGTATTGACAGAAGAATTAGATGATATATTATTAGTAGAATTATTAATATTATCTTGACTAGATATTATAGCTACAGAGGATGAAGCATCAGGCACTTCTACAATTGAGTTGGATTTTTGAATTGGAGATTTTTTTTGTTTACGATATCGACCAGCTACTTCATCAATAAACTCTAATTTTTCCAAAATAATTGATGGTCGATCCTGAAATTCTTGCCGATAATATTTATTGAGCTTATCCTCGCGATCGCCAAACTTCTTTTTATCAAAAATACCTACAACTGAAATACTTGCATTAAACTCAGCTAATCTAGTTTGAATGACTTTTAAATATCGCTTCAATTCAGAATTAAAATAAGACTTAACACTATCACCATAAGTAGTTGATGCTAAAGAAATCTTTTGACCTTCAAAATGTTTCTCTTCAATAGCCTTAATATTGAGGGCAGCATTATAAGCAATATCTAATGCTCTTTCAGGAGTTTCTCGAAACCACTCATTAGCACTCAGAACAGAGAGTTTAAATTGCTTCCAGGAGTAAATAGCCATATTGATTATTTTCTAATAAGTTCAATCAGTTCGCCACTATTTATTAAATTTAGAACTGATAATCTCAAGTTAGTAGTTTAAAGAGAGAGTAATGAACATTTGTATATTTGATAACAAGCAATTTCAACTGAAAAATAATATCTTTCTACTATTATCAACTTAGCTGGTATATTAGCAGATTTTTGCCTCTAATGTGAGTAGAAATTAGCTATTTACCCAAATCATAATTATGTCTATTTATTCAAGAATATTTAATTAAATTTAGACAATATTCTGTGACATACTCCCACACGCTCGCTGGCGCTATAGTGTCGGCTTCTCGTTTCGCAGCCCCGGTATTCCGTCGGGCAAGCGCGTGCTTTAAGGACGTCTGGGCCCTACCGCCCTATTTTTTATATTTATCGCTGCATTTCCTACGGAATGCTCCGCAAACAAGTCGCGGTCTATTACTATGCCGCAGTGCGGGCAAGAATGAGTTCGTATGTTTAGTTCTTTGGGAACCTTTTCCCCACAGTTTGAGCAATCTTGGCTAGTATTTTTGGGGTTCACTGCTGTAGTTTTCTGTCCAGCATTTGCCTCCTCCGGAGGAGCTGCGCTAACAGCTTTGACAGTTAAAATAGTTAGAAATTGGCCCCCAAATCGCATCGTTAATTGATTTACTCAAACGAGTCAATGCTTGCCCTTTAATGTTTAAGTTTTCATGGGCAATAACTTCAGATGAGTGATAACAATTCATTGGCTGTTTTAAAATGAAAATCTTTACGTTTATCAGCAACCTTTTTATGTTGTTTGCCAACAGCTTTAACAGACTTGAGCCATCTTTTACTTCCTTTTTTCTTTCGAGATAAACGTTTCTGTAGAGTCTTTAATCGCTGCTGAGATTTTCGATAGTATTGAGGAATGGGGACAGATTCTCCTTCACTTGTTACTAAGAATTCCTTCAGTCCCATATCAATTCCCAGAGTGTTTTTTAATGTAGGTTCAACATTACAAGTTAAAGCTGGAACTGATTTATCTTCTAGGGATAAAGTCACATAATAACCATCAGCTTTACGACTAATAGTCACACTTTTTATTGTCAACCCTTCTGGTATTGGACGATGCTGAATCAACTTTACCTTGCCAATTTTGGGTAAGTCGATCTTGTGTCCTTCAATACAGTCAAGTTTGATTTGAGGATAAGTAAAACTACGATAACGGCTTGTTTTCTTAAACCTTGGTTTTCCTAATTTATGTCCACTCTTGTCTGCCTTCAACCATCTATCAAAAGCAAGTTTTACCCGTTTTATGCAATCACGGTATACCTGAGAATGAATCAGCTTATACTCAGGAAACTTGTCTTTGGTATTGACCAAATCTTTTTTTTGAGAGTAATAATTTGGATGATCTCTTAGTTGAGGAATTGGCATCCACCTTGGGGCAAGCATTAACTGGACAACGGTTTTCTTCCCACCATGAGAATCTTTCACCCAACCTGTAGTTGTACTGCCGACGCAACAATTCTAACCACATTTCTATTGTGGCTATTTGGTATGAGTTGGGCCTTAATTTATATTGGTAGGCAGTGCGCATGGTGGAAAATTTCCGGGGTTATAGTAATATTAATACTACAAGTTTTTCAACCAGGGCGATCGCTTGCTGCTGGGATGGGCAGCAAATTGAATGGGCATAGAACCTATTCAATTTGCCACCGATTCAGTTAAGCGTTCAACTAACTGTTGTGCTTGTATAACTCCTTCTATATTTTCTACTGCCTGACCATTTTTAAACAAGACCAAAGTTGGCAAAGCCTGAATGCCATACTTTGATGCTAACTGGGGATATTTATCTGTATCAATTTTAACTATCCGCAGTCGGTCTTTCATCTTTTGATTGACCTGTTCCAGAATAGGGGCCATCATTTGACAAGGGCCACACCAAGTGGCATAAAAATCTACCAGAACAGGCATTTCTGAATTAGCGAGTAATTCATCAAAACTATTAAACTGCTTTTTAATTGCCATCTTAAGAAAATATATGTATTTAATCTATACTTAATCTATAAATTATAGCGCTACGCATTAAGGTGTTTGACATAACATTAATAGAAGCTGAAACCCTGTCATTTCAGTTATCAGTTAGCCTCATAAGGTCGTAACTGCGGACTTCAGTACCTCTGCCTGTTAGCTCCGCATGACAAAGGTCAAGTAAAGTGAATTGAAATATTGAACCTTATTTTTTTTCATCCCCTTGTAGAGCGGTAGCTCGCGGCGCAGCCAAGGGGAGGCTTGAGACCTGATTTTTTGGTCAGAAGTTAGAAGTCAGAAGTTGTTTTTGTAATGGAGGCAAAAGTCAAAAAAAAAAGTCACAAGTCAGAAGTTGTTTTTGTAACGGGGATTTGAGCAAGGCTCCAAAAACCCGATCGCCATTTCCCGGCGGGGTTTTAAACTCAATTATTTTGATATATAGCAATGTGCGCTGGCTTTTGTACAAATTACAGGAGGTGTCCAATAGCTAAAATCTTATATTATTCCTTAGGTCATGCTGCGCAAACAGCTTTTTATTCCCCCTTCCGGAGCTGTTGCCTGTTGCCTGTTGCCTGCGCACAGCGCTATAGTCGTTTAAACCATATAGGAAAGGATTGGATTATGGAGGCATTACCCGAAACATTACAGCGTTTGAAGGGACAAGTAGCAATAATCACAGGTGCATCTAGAGGAATTGGTCGGGCAGCAGCTTTAGCATTAGCAATGGAAGGGGCAAATGTGGTTGTTAACTATGCTAACTCTAGTGGAGCGGCTGTGGAAGTAGTGGCAGAAATAGTTGCTGCGGGTGGCAATGGGATGGCACTTCAAGCAGATGTTTCTAAAGCTGAGGAGGTTGATACCCTCGTCAAGGAAGTGATGGAAAAATGGGGTCGCATCGATATTTTGGTTAATAATGCTGGTATTACCCGCGATACTTTGCTTTTGCGGATGAAACCCGATGACTGGCAGTCAGTAATAGACCTGAATTTGACGGGGGTTTTTCTCTGTACCCGTGCGGTTAGCAAAATTATGCTTAAACAAAAAAGTGGGCGTATTATTAATGTTGCTTCGGTAGCTGGACAAATGGGTAATCCTGGTCAAGCTAATTATAGTGCAGCTAAAGCAGGGGTTATTGGTTTTACTAAAAGTGTAGCAAAGGAACTTGCTAATCGTGGTATTACGGCAAATGCGGTTGCTCCTGGGTTTATCGCTACTGATATGACTAAGGACCTGAAAAATTCTGAGGAAATTGTCAAGTTTATTCCTCTTGGTCGTTATGGTACGCCAGAAGAAGTAGCGGGTATGGTTAAGTTTTTGGCTGCTGATAGTGCGGCTAATTATATTACAGGTCAAGTGTTTAATGTGGATGGGGGGATGGTGATGGCTTAATTAGGAGTAGGGGAGTAGGGGAGCGTGGGAGTAGGGAGTAGGGGAGTAGGGGAGTGGGGGAGTA
>JAXHSW010000323.1:0-6316 GCA_034190295.1 Cyanobacteriota bacterium
ATAAGTGATCGTCAGAACATAAAGGTAGTTGGCGATCGCAATTCTTTTGGCCATAAAGTTTGAATACTTCTACTGTAATGATTCTGGCTTTATTATAAGCGATCATCCGAACATGATATTACCTATCTAATCTAAAGGCATTGACAGGTAAAGGTTTTAGCCTTTTTATTTCCGGAAAAAGTACTGGAGTGACACAGCTAAAACTGTGCAATAGATTTTTGTTTATATAGCAATGAGCGCTGGTGTATTTACATACTACTATTGTCTTTAATATCATGTCCGAATAATTAGTGATGAAAAAATTTTCTGTTTCCTATTATCCTTGATCATCCCTGTTGCCTGTTGCCTGTTGCCTGTTGCCTGTTGCCTGTTGCCTGTTGCCTGTTGCCTGTTGCCTGTTGCCTATAATCATTTATTTATAACTATTCAACCGGACATGATATAACATATTACAAAGCTCTGCTACATGACAGATATTTTTCACAAACCATGCGATCGCATAACTCTCAGTAGTTTGTTTGGACTAGCACGAAGGCAGACAGAGGGATTTGTGGAATCTATATTTGACTTGATGGAACTAGACTTACCTGTACCAGACCATAGCACTGTATCTCGTAGGCTCGCGAAGCTAAACATTACTATACCAGTGATGCCAAAGGCAGAAGGGATTCACGCGGGTAGTAGATTCTACTGGGGTGAAAGTATATGGCGAAGGGGAATGGAAGACCAGGGAAATTATAGTACATTTGTATGAGGGAAGTTCAGCCATCATCATTTGCTTCTCTAATTCCCAAACTCCTTACGCTCCAGAATATTTGCACAAGCTAATAAAACTCTGAAAGTTAATCCCCCACCAATTAATATTCCTACCCACTCCAAATATGGTAAACGAGGCAACTGTCTCACAACTTCATCAACAACTTCAATATTAATCGGTTGAATAACCTCAAAATATTGCTGATAGAGGAATACATACAGTGTTCCAAACCCACCTATCAGCAATACAGATGACAAAGTACGCGCAATCACTGCCAACGACAGAGCAAACTTGTTAACTGTTAACTCAAAAGGTATAGTTCGCTGTCGAAGTTGAGGCAGAATCAAATCGTTATACTCACTAACAGTATACGATAACTTGTTAAGCGATGCCCTAATATTCTCAGGACGCAGACTATTAATCAAAGCACGGCGATCGGCTTCCTTATTGTACTTTTTGATGATCTTGAACAAATCTAGTTCTGGCAATAGATATTGGAGTGAGCCATCTAATGCGAAGAAAGACCTAGTAATTTTCAGAAATGTCCAGTTAGTTGGTATTTTGTACCCAAAGGCTACATCAGTCACCTCTTGGGTAGCCCCACCCAAGGACTTTTCCTGATATGATAACCCCTTGAGTTCAGCTTTAGCTCCCCAAACATTAAATCCACGAGCCATTTCCACCCTTACTCTAGGAATGTTTGCTTTGGGAACATCTACACCAAACCGGACAAAATAATCAGAAGCTTTCGTAAAATCTCCCTCTCCCAGAGCATTTACATAATTCAAATAAATTCTTCTCAATTCTGCGTCCAGAGTTCCCGTACTTCCCAAATCAATTAATACAAACTTGCTTTTACGTAACAAAATTATATTACCTGGGTGTAAGTCTCCATGATAAAGATTATCTTCAAAAATTTGTCGAAATAGGGATATATAAAGCTTTTCACCAACTTCTTTCCGGTCTACATCGTTTTCATCATCCCACCGCTTCACTCTGGCGCGATCGCTCAGTAATGTCTTAATATAGTCGGACATCAAAACACCATCTATAAATTCCATCACCAAAACTCTGCGTTTACAATATTTCTGATATACTTTTGGGACATATATTTTATGGAATTTGAGGTTCTTTCTCATCCGACGACCGTTAGCAGCTTCATAGCGGAAATCCAACTCTTCCCTGAAAGTCTTGTCCAGTTCTGCTACAAACTCATCCCAACGGAAATAAGTAGCAACATTTAAAGATACCAACAAGTTAACAAAAATCTTAATTATATCTAAATCTCGCTTGAAACTATCTGCCAAACCAGGACGTTGAACTTTAACAACTACAGGAATTTTCTTTTTCTTTTTCAGCAAAACTGCCCTATGAATTTGAGCAATAGAGGCAGCTGCCAGAGGTTGCTCATCAAAACTATCAAAAACTTTATCTATAGGGACACCCAATTCTGATTCAATAGTTGAACGTGCTATCTCAAAAGGAAACCCAACAGCTTCATATTGCAGGCTTCGTAATTCATCACATATCTCCTCCGGAAAAAGGTCTGTTCGTAGTGCTAGTATCTGACCTGCTTTTACCCAAAAACCACCAAATTCTTCAAAGATTTCTCGTAATTGGGAGGCTGTTTTTTGCACATCTGACCTGCCAGTCAACTTGCGAAATTGTATTCCTAAAAAATAAACTATAAATCGCCAAATAACATAGGGAGTTGATAAGCGACGGCTCTCCAGATTCTCTACTACCTTTACTTTTTTTCTATTTTTTTTCTCAATTATAGGTGTAGGGATATACTTCTTCTTGATCATCTTTTGAACTAGACCGATAAACTTTTTATTAATGGTGTAATTTCTATTTCATTTCACCAGTGCAATTATCACGTTTACTGATGATTAAAAAATCAAAAATTTACTCCAGTTTTACATCAAAAGCAGTCAGGATTTAAGACAGCTAAAAAAATCTTCACAACAAGATTGATGAGTTTGAAAATACATAAGTTATACCTATGTAAGAAAGTGAAAAAAACTTTTCTCATTGTGCCTTGTCATCAGGATAATTTTTAATGCTTACCTATTTCATACTCATTTCATACTCAGACATGATTTTTCGTCAAAGATATTAGAACTAACTGGACTATATTGAGCAAATCAAATAATTTTTTCTAAAGCTATATAGAGTAATATAAGTAATATATCAACTTAAGTTTATCTACATAATATATAAATAGTAAAAGTAACTCTTTAATTCAATATTTTTTTCAGTTTATATTCTGACATTATAATACCATTTACTTAGTATATTTTACATTTTCTTTATGACAAATTTAATAGATTAGATTTGACTATTTTTCCAGTATAAAAGTAGATCGGGTAAAATTTAATCTTCTAGTTATTTTTCCTATTACCTATTATTTATAATTATTGAAACCTAACAATTTATTATATCAAATCTAGTTAAATAGCGATGGCTACAACTGAATAAAAATCTCTTATACCCTAGAATTTCTCTCCTCAACACTGCTTAAAATTTTCACTTTAAAGTCCACAAAAAGTAAAAAATCGGCCGGATATGATACGAGACTTATTCGGTAGGATCGGGGCCGAAAAAGATAATTAAAAGGTTTGATTTTCCATAGGCATAAAAGTTTAATATCTCTTAAGAATTTATAAAATATTTGGTCTTGGCGATCGCTTCAGTGAATCATAGCACTATCACCTAACCTCCTATGAATAAATCCCAAACTATAATCTCTTCAATGTATTATCAAAAACTAATTTACTTCACCCAAACAATAAGCCTTTATTCCCTGAGAAACAAAGAAGTTTCTGGCCATTTCTACCTGAGTTGGTGACACTAAAACCACAAAACCAATCCCCATATTAAAAGTATTAAACATCGCCTCCTCATCCACTTTACCAATTTCGGAAATCCACCTAAAAATAGGAGGAATATCCCAACTATTTCTATCAACATTAATAGACATTCCTTCTGGCAAACAACGAGGCAAATTTTCTGGTAAACCACCACCAGTAATATGAGCCATACCATGAATATCTAAACCCGCTTTTTGCCCTGCTAAAATTGGTTTAACATAAATTTTTGTTGGAGTTAATAACGCCTCTCCTAAACTTTTTTTATCCAAAAAATCTGGACAATCTTGTAGAGAAATATTGCATTCGTCAATAACCTTTCTAACCAAACTAAAACCATTACTATGAACGCCACTACTTTCTAATCCAATTGCCACATCCCCCACTTGTACCTGAGAGCTATCCAAAATCAAGCTTTTTTCCACAATTCCTACACAAAAACCAGCTAAGTCATACTCACCAGGTGGATAAAAACCAGGCATTTCAGCAGTCTCTCCTCCAATTAAAGCACACCCTGCTAAACGACATCCTTCTGCAATACCAGAAACCACTTCAGTTAACTGTTGCCGATCCAATTTTCCTGTTGCTAAATAATCCAAAAAAAATAGAGGTTCCGCCCCCGATGTCAACACATCATTAACACACATAGCAACCAAATCAATACCAACAGTATGATGAAAATTAAGAGTATTTGCTAATTTTAATTTTGTGCCCACACCATCAGTACCAGAAACCAAAACAGGTTCTTTGTAACCACTGGGCAAAGCAAATAACCCACTAAACCCACCTAATGCTCCTAAAACTTCTGGTCGGTGGGTACTAATAACCATATCGCGGATATTATCTACAAATTCACGACCCGCTTCAACATCAACACCAGCTTGTTTATAATCCATCATGTCTTAGGCCAAAAATTTGATTGTTTGCTAGACAACAAGAAATTTAAGAAACCCATTTTTGCAGATTCTCAATCTGGCAAAGGCAATTTCATAAATCCCTGCTTTTGTCAGGATGTCTAGCCTTTAGAAGTTTACCATCTGTATTGTCTCTTTGACATTCCACGGGATAAATCCACGGGGATTCTTAAGCAGAATAAATTTGCCGGGATTTATCCACGTTAAATTTAACCCTTAATGGCATAGCCAAAGATGCCTAAGCGTCTGTCTCGGGTAAACCCCCATAAGCTTACTTTTTAATCCAATATTTGCTGCACCATTGCAGTCTGCATTAATCAATTTATTTTGCTTAGTTTTGTACAAACCACGTTTGATTCTTTTGCCACTAAAGCTATATTCATTTGAATTATCAGCATGATAAACAGGTATATTGTCTCTCTCCAAAAAACTAGCTTTAGATGTGTAAGACTCCTCTTGTTCCAAGTAAGTTAATCCATATCTTTCACACATAGCTTTTAACTTTAATCTCAAACTATAGTGTGGTATTTGTACAAACTTTTGATTAGTTTTTTTGCCTAAGTTGATATCTTTTTTTATTCCAGGATTAACACCTACAACAATAGTATATATTTGATTTTGACTACACCAGTTAATAAGATATTTAACTGCTTTATTCAGATAATCTCTTACTTTATTATTTCGATTGACTGTAATGTTAACCTGCTGATTAGTCAACCCTTTGATACCTTGTTTATCCTTTAATGACTGCAATAAGCAAATTTTCCTTGTTGTACCACTGGTTAATTGATTTAAGTTTTCTGCCGGACAAAATGAACGACGACCCAGTATTTGATACACAGGTAGCTAAATTATTTAAACCAAGGTCTATAGCTAAAGCTTTGTCAGTTTTTTTTGCAGGTTCTGGTTCAACTTCAGTAATAAATTCAACTGCCTCCTGCGGAGGAGCTACGCTTTCAAAAAGCCTAGCATTATATCTAGGAATCACCCTAACTTCCTTAAGATTTTTATCTATTAATCGCTCCGGAAAAGGAATTTTTACCGAATAATTAATAATTAATAATTAATAATTAATAATTATTAATTATTCACGCCTTGAAGCCGACCCTTTTAAGGGAAAAAAAAAGAAAATATTCCTTATATTCAATTCCGTAACGGTTAAAACCCGAGGTAATTATCCATTATCCATTATCCATTAATGAATTCCCCATAATCAGCCTTAAAATTCCTAGACATTGGGATTTTAAAATATCCATCTTTTGCTATAATTCGAGGTATAATAAAAGGAAAATACCCCTCTTTATTTAAGTATCTAGGCAGTAAGCATTTCGGTCCGACTGCTGCGCAAACAGCTATTAGCTGTCAGCTATCAGCAACAAGGCTTTTTCCTTAAGGACAGTGTTTAAATTAATATAGACTTTAAGGGCAAGGGAGCCAACTTTTGTAGTAAGACAATTAAATATTGCTTTGAT
The DNA here is from genome assembly GCA_034190295.1 of Cyanobacteriota bacterium. Lineage (GTDB taxonomy): Bacteria > Cyanobacteriota > Cyanobacteriia > Cyanobacteriales > Microcoleaceae > Okeania. The sequence continues at coordinate 6,014 of JAXHSW010000323.1, forward strand.
CCTAAACTAAAAGCAATAGCTGAAGCGCTGATAGCTGACGGCTGAATGCGGGCGCATTCCGGAGGAAATGCTTACTCTAGGCATTCGTATTTATTCAAAGCGATACAGTCTCTCATTGGCAGCTTTTTATTAAGTTGAAAAAAACTCTAAAAGACCGATCGACAACTTTTAATGTTTGTTGAGCAATATCGGTTTGAAGTAGCTGGTAATTTGCCTCTTACAGAGGAGGTTCGCTTTCATTATCTTTGCAGGACGTGATAGTTGGATTCGTATCTGAGATACCCACCTTCTGCAAAATCAAAC
>JAXHSW010000324.1:0-6313 GCA_034190295.1 Cyanobacteriota bacterium
AGAGCAAAACTAAACAAATTAAGTAAATTTTGGAATTACTTTCTAGATATAACAATTGCCTATGGCTATAAACCCACAAAAGCCTTAGTTTGGAGTTCTATTTTTATATCCATTGGTTGGAATTTATTTGCTTTAGGTCATTACAATTGTTTCAACTCAATATCTAATAATAAATGCCTATTTTCACCAGCTTCTGAAATCAGTCCATATACTGAAGAAACTAACGATAATAAAATCATTGATATAGACTATCCAGAATTTAACTTATGGTTATATTCATTAGACACATTCATCCCCATAGTTGACCTACATCAACAAACATATTGGCTACCAAATTCTCAAAAAGGTAAAGAAATTCCATTAATATTATTCAAAGTCAAAACTGGTGCTTTACTTCAATGGTATTTATGGGTTCACATAATCTTTGGTTGGATATTAACATCCCTTTGGGTAGCAGGTTTTAGTGGTTTAGTTCGTGGTTAGGGAAGAAGGCAGCGGGAGCTGAGGGCAGCGGGAGCTGAAGTTACAGCATATTTCAGGCAAATGAGGTACAGGTTAAATGATGAAAATATTGTAGTGCGGGCATCTTGCCCGCGACGGGTGTACCTCACGCTTAGTGGTTTAGTTCGTGGTTAGGGAAGAAGGCAGAGGGCAGAAGGCAGAAGTTACAGCATATTTCAGGCAGATGAAAATATTGTAGTGCGGGCATCTTGCCCGCGACGGGTGTACCTCACGCTTGAAAGTACGATAAAACTACGTTTTGCTGTACCCATAGCTCCGCTGAACGCTACGCGATATAGTGCTACGCGCAAGTCAAAAGTCAAAAGTCAGTAGGGGCGAACGGCCGTTTGCTTCGCATAACTATCGTTAACGCCCCTACAAAAGTAATATCTGGCGCTCGTTTGAGCATTTATAAATGTCCTAACCTATTTGCGTACTGCTATAAAACTCCGTTCCGCTACGCGATAGAACTCCGTTCCGCTACGCGATAGAACTCCGTTCCGCTGCGCGATAACTACGTTTTGCTGACGCGATCGCATTCCCACTCACTTTTTCTTATTTTCATTTTAATAAGCTTCTACGCAGAGCGAATTACTTACTTCAAAAATACACCAAAATGTCTTTCAAATCAATACCGATGTATTCCTTACATATCAATGCTTTTGACAAATGGCCTGAAAAGCGCGATCGCTACGTTTTGCTGTGCTATAACAGCCTATTTTTCCCCCTAAATAGCTCATTTGAACTTTTTTGGGAAAATTCAGTTTAAATTCCAAATATATTTGACAAAAAATATAAGCTTAACTAATATCAACTTTTTTGACCCACTGTTGGACAGAAATTGTCCATTCTTTACCGAATAATTAAGGTAAAATTCCTCTCCTTTAAAGGAGAAACAAGAAAAAATTTTCACGCTCCGCGTCAATCCTCTTCTTGAAAAGAAGAAGTAATTATTAATTATTAATTATTAATTGTTGAACCCCTACTTTTTACTCCCTAAAGTTTGAACCACAATCAAATCCATATACCACTGAATTATTGGTGCCAATAAACTATGAAGTTTATCCAGCAAAGTCATTTCCAAACCAGGAGCGATCGCAAAAGTTTTCTTTTTCATTCCCCGCACAATTTCAACAGCCATATCTTCAGCACTCCAGACTCCAGAAGTTGCAGTAATACGTTTAGTTTCTAAAGGCTTAGTTTTATTCTCTTCCTCCAACTGTGGCGTATCTGTATCTGGCGGATAAACTACAGAAACAGAAATTCCAGACAATTTCAACTCTCCACGCAGAGACTCTGCCAAACCTCTAATGGCAAACTTACTAGGGCAATAAGGAGTATAACCATAAATACCAATCAAACCTGCACCAGAAGAAATCATCACAATATGCCCTTTTTTTTGTTCTTCCATCATTGGTAAAACTGCCCGCACGCAATAGAGAGAACCAAAATAATTAATTGCCATCGTCTGCTCAAAAATTTCGATTGGTAACTCTCGAAAATAACCAGGGTGGGAAATACCAGCAGCAGTAATCAATAAATCTGGTGTACCTATTTCTTCGACTGCCTGATGGATGGCGGTTTCTGTTGCTTCCCGGTTCGCCACATCAGCAGGAATAGTAATGATTTTTTGTTCTGGGTTAAGGATAGTAGCAGTTATTTCCGCTCTTGCTGCCTCCAGTTTTTCCAGGTTACGAGTAATAATTGATATATTGCTTCCTTCTGTAGCTAGTAGTTTAGCTATTTCTTTACCTATACCGCTAGAGCCACCCGTGATTATTGCGTGTTGCCACATAATTTTCAAGTAAACTTGGGTCGAATCAGATTTTACCACAGTTTTCCAGACAGTATTTAATATCATGTCCGCTTGAATACTTACACTTAGGAAGGCAAAAAGGAAAGAAACGTTCAAAGGGAAAAGGTTTTTTTATCGCTAGACATTTCCAAAAATCAAAAATAAAATCAATTATTGTACAGAAATTATCAGTTCTTTCCCCCCTATTCCCTATTCCCTATTCCCTATTCCCTCTTTTGGAGGAGATGTCTACTAATTATCCGGACATGATATAAGACTAAAAATTATAGTAGAAGAAATAAGGAAGAAGAAAGAAAAGTTTGAGTTATCTAAGAGATAAGGAAAAATCTGGCTTGGTATTAGTTTTAAGCTTTTGATATATCAAATACAGTAATGACAACTGCTATAAATATAAAATTAATAAATTTGCTCTTTTTGTACTCAATTTGACTAAAATTTATATCAATTTGATTAGAATGATTGTAGTCATAGTAAATCTGACGTAAATAATTAACAAACAAATTTAACTGTAATTTTACAATTAGTAATTTGTTAATTTCATCCGTTATAAAATGTAACATTTTGAGCGTGACTAAAATCCAATATTTATTCAGGTTTTGACTCTATGAGATTAATTTTTAATCTAGCTCAAATAATAGATGTGAGTGTTAATTTTTACTACTTATCTATTTTACCTTTAGTTAAGGCTCGCCTACTTAGATAGACATTTGGTGAAAAATAAATAAGCATTTTATTTAACGATTTTATCAGACAGCAATAGAGGTATAAAATTCACAAAAAAAATCATTTTTATAGTCTTGTTTCTCAAAAAAATCTCTTACCGAATAATGAAGGTTTAAAGCATCTCGCCGTGGAGAAACAAGTAGTCGCCCTTCGGAGCTTCCCGTAGGATGGGATGGATGGGTTTCCTAACCATATCCAATCGACTCCTGTGAGAAAAATTTTTCCTTTTATTCAATCCTCTTTCTTTTAGGGAGAGGTAATTATCAATTATCTATTATCAATTATTGAACTGTTCCCTATACTCCAGACAAAAATTTATCTATTTTTCGGAGATATCTAATGATTTAGAAAAAATCCATCAGCAAAAATTAGAAAATCTTATCTCTATTTCCCAATTTCAAGATATTTTATGTACGACTAAAATCAGACTACTATATTATCTGCCTGAAATATTGTAATTTTATGATATAAATGTCTAATTAAACAAAATTTATTAGTAAGTAAAGTTAAAATATGAAAAGACAAACTTGGCTATATATACTCCTATTTCTGTTAATACCAACTGTTGCCTTAGCCCAAGAACCTGAAACAGGACAAACTTTTATTGAAACCATCGATCGAACCTTTTCAAGTTTCGTAGGTGTAATATTTAATATTCTTTTCTTTAGTATCGGCGGTTTTCCCTTCATAGTTTTATGGTTAATTGTTGGTGCAATATTTTTCACCATCCGAATGCAATTTATTAATATTCGAGCTTTTAAACACGCTATTGATATCGTCCGTGGAAAATATGACGACCCCAACGACCAAGGAGAAGTTTCTCACTTTCAGGCTTTAGCAACGGCATTATCTGGAACAGTAGGATTAGGTAATATCGCAAGTGTAGCTGTAGCTGTGAGTATCGGTGGTCCTGGTGCTGCATTCTGGATGACAATTGCTGGTTTTTTTGGCATGACCAGTAAATTTGTGGAATGTACCTTGGCTCAAAAATATCGCATTGTTCAACCAGACGGTACTATTTCTGGTGGCCCCATGCGTTACTTGTCAGCAGGTTTAGCAGAAATGGGACAGAGAACTTTAGGCCGGGTTTTAGCTGTACTATTCTCTATTTTGTGCATTTCTGCTGCTTTCGGTGGCGCTAATATGTTCCAGGCCAATCAGTCTTATGGTGCCGTTGCTAATGTATTACCCGGTTTACCTAGTTGGGTTTATGGTTTGGTGCTGGTAGTTTTAGTGGGATTAGTAATTATTGGTGGAATTCAACGCATTGGTATGGTGGCAGGTACTCTTGTACCTTTGATGTGTTTGTTATATGTTTTGGCTTCCTTATTTATTCTTTTGCTTAATATTACAGAAATTCCAGGGGCGATCGCTACTATTATTTCTGGTGCTTTTGTTCCCAAGGCAGTAGAAGGTGGGATTATTGGCGTGATTATTCAAGGGTTTCAGCGTTCTGCTTTTTCTAATGAAGCTGGAGTTGGTTCGGCAGCGATCGCTCATTCTGCGGCCAAAACTGATGAACCTATTCGCGAGGGTTTGGTAGCATTGTTGGAGCCGTTTATTGATACTATTGTGGTCTGTAATATGACCGCTTTGGTAATTGTAATTACTAAGGTATATAGTGCAGATGAATTCGCTGCTTTGCGCGAAGCTAAGAAAGGTGCAGAATTAACTTCTGCCGCTTTTGGTACTGTTTTGGCATGGTTTCCCATTTTATTAGCGATCGCTGTTTTCTGTTTTGCCTTTTCCACAATGATTTCTTGGAGTTACTACGGCGAACGTTGTTGGGATTATTTGTCTGGTGGTAGAGGGTTGATTATTTACAAAATCTTGTTTTTGGTTGCTGCTTTTATTGGTTCGGTATCAAACCCTTCTTCAGTGATTGATTTTAGTGATGCGACTCTGATTTCGATGGCTTTTCCTAATATCTTGGGTGGCTATTTTTTATCCGCTCAAGTAGCAAAGGATTTACAAAATTATATGGATCGTCTTAGTAGAGGAGAAATGAGACCTGCTAAGTAGGGGAGTAGGGGAGTAGGGGAGTCTTACAAGGGTAAGTTTTGAAGATTTGACATACCAGACGCGGTGACACGGGGACGCGAAGATTGGATAATTTAGTAATTAATTCAATCTACTCGCTCTATTCATGATTAGAAAACCGTACGAACTAAACTGTAGAAAATCGTGACAGCTTAATATCTTGATATTGGATTAACCAATATAGGCTGTACGGCACAGCTCACTATTCCCTCGGCAGTAAATGCCTCTGGGAATTTCTTATCTTAAATTTGAAGACTGCCGTTGATATCGGCATTAATCACTTTACCTGTTGCACTTCTGAATAAACCACGTTTGACTCGTTTACCACCATAAGTTTCATGTTTAATTGGTTGCTCTAGATCAAGGGCAGATGTTTTGCTTGTATAGCTTTCCTCTGTTTCTATCACCTTGATTCCTGCTAGCTCACATTTATAAGTAATTTGCTTGACTAATTTATCATGTGGTATTTGGGTAAAATTTTGGTTGTTTTTTTTGCCGATATTTGCTCCTTGTTTCCAGTTATCATTTTTTCCTATGACTACAGTACCAATATTATTAGTCACTAAATAATTTACAACTAATTTACTGGTGTTATGGAGATAATTCTCCACAAAACGGTTCCGACGATAACTCAATGCTTCTATCTTACGGCTGCTTTTTCTGTTCCCTTTCAGATGACTTTGGTACTTGGCTTTACGCTTGTTGCATACGCTGATTAACACTTTTTAGTGGTTTCCCATTAACAAGCATAGGCTTAACACCAGGCTTGTTTGTAGATAGAGCTACTAATCTGTCAATCCCTAAGTCTATCCCGGCTACATATCTGGAGTCTATTTGTGGCTGATTCGTTTTTTCAAACACTACTTCAATTATATAGCAGCCAGTAGCAGGTACTATCCTGACTTCGATTACAGTATCCACAACTACAGGTATTTTGATTTCACTCATTGATAAGTGACAAATACCGTCTTTTAAAGGGGCTTTATAGACTGATTCCTTTGAATATATAACTACATTTCGACCTTTGGTTTTGTCCTTATACTTTGGTATTTTGGGTTTACCTAAAAACTTCCCTGGATGCGCGTGACCATTCTTTGAGCGCTTGAAAATAGCCACGCCAAGTTGCAACCAAGCATTTGATTATTTGTTTTGATACTTTAGTTGGTAATGCTCTGTAAGCATCGCTATCTTTGGTGGTGTGATAAAGTTTAGTTAAATCTAGACTATAACCAG
>JAXHSW010000325.1:0-6286 GCA_034190295.1 Cyanobacteriota bacterium
TCCCCTACTCCCCCGCTCCCCTACTATCTTAATAATAAGTATTCAACCGGACATGATATAACTCCCTTCTTCCTTCTTCCTTCTTCCTTCTTCCCTCTTCCCTCTACTATAACCAATTCCCTACTAAAACAAAAGTTGACCAAAAGTAAGGATGCTCAAATTCTGAATTTACCTCTCTTATTTGAGCGTCTCGTAAAATTTTTCGTTGCGCTCGACGTAAAGCTTCTGCTTTGGTGATTTTTGAGTCGGTCAACTGTTCATATAAATTTTTCATCAACACAGCAGTTGCTTCATCACTCACATACCACAGACTAGCAATGGTACTTCTTGCTCCTGCTCTGACTGCAACTCCCGCTAAACCCAATGTTGCTCGGTTATCCCCAGTTGCAGTACGACAAGCACTCAAAACTAATAATTCTACAGGACGCGTTTGTTGAACGCCAGATTTAATCATACTTCGTAACTCTTCAACATTAATCCTATCATCCCAGGTCAGAATAAAAGTATCCTCAACATTAGAACTAAATTCGCCATGGGTTGCAATATGAATTACTTGATAAGGAGCATCAGCGACTTCCGTATTAGCTTCATTTTCTGTAAACGACTCATTTAGCAAAATTTCACTAGAAGCTTGAGCTTGAATATCTTCTAGCTCTTGTTTCACATTTGGCAATGGTGGAAAACCTTGACGACTTTCAGTTATTCCCATACCTAGTACTTCTAGTTTATTTCGTGCTAGTGGTTTAGGATCTATTAATTCTAAACTAGGAGCGATCGCCACATTATAGTTCTCAATTACATATTCCTTAGTATCATCATTATAAAGACTAGCTAAAGGAATATTTCGTAAGCTTCCTTCTAATACAAATACTAAGGTTTTTATCTGACTATCTCGCAATAGCTTTTCTGCAGGATAAATTAGCCATTGATAAATTTCTCCCGCAGGTTCTAAATAGTTTTCAATAAAAATTCGCTTTTGCGGAAATGTGAGAGCTGTTAGCATAGTTTCAACTTTTGAGTCTACTTCCGCTCTTGATATATTAGTGCTGTAATAAACCAAAGGTTTTTCTGGTATAGCTAATATTACTGCCAAGCGATCGCGCAAAATAATTGTATAGAAAATAGCTGCATTTTTGTCTACGCGGTCTACTTCTACAGGTTTGGCATCTAAACAAGCATTACGAAAAAAATTATCTAGTTCAGCTAACTGCAAAGCTTCAATTACTTGTCGTGCTTGTTTCAAATTTTTTTGACTAATATCTTGTTTTCCAGGTGTAGAAGGTTCTAAAAGTAACTCTACTAATTCACGATAAATAGGTTCTACACTATCCCTAAAATCAAACTTTAATTCTGAACTAATAGCAACTATATCACTCCGCAAAGCTCGGAGAGTTTTTACTGATTGAGAATAAGCTAGTATCGCTTCGTTGTTATTTCCTGTAACTGTTAAAATCCGACCTAATTGCCATTCCCACTGATAAACAATATCAGCAGCATTGATACTTTGAGCCAAAATTAAAGCTTTTTCTGTTAAATCTCTAGCCTCATTCCACTGCTGATTATGTTCATATAAAGTTCCTAAAGTTCCTAAACCATAAGATTCTGCTCTTGTATCTCCTAAATTTCTTGCTTGTTGCACTGCTGTCACTAAGTAATCAGCAATTTTTGCTGGTGGATATAATGGTTTATTATTGCCATTTGCTAAAACTTCTTTTCTTAATTCTATTAAATTCTGAGCCAGATTAATTCTGGCATAAATAGCTGGTTGAGAAGCAGATAATTGGTTTAATAAATCATCTATATTCGTGACTAATTCTGTAGCAGTTAAATATTGCTTTTGTTCTACAGATAAATTTAACTGATTGAGCATTGCTTGAATTTTAATTTCTACTATAGGTGATTCCTGAATAGCTCGTTCATAGAATAAATTAGCAGCTTGAGGATTATCTAAAAGGATAGATGTATTACCTAAACTAATTAAAGTTATCGCTATTTCTTCTTTTGCTTGTAAATTTTCTGCTATGACCAAACTAGATTCTAAAGCTTTTTGAGATTCTGATAGTTGACCTATTCCTCGAAGTACATCACCCAAACTTTGTAGTGCTTTTGCTTTAATTATTATATCTGGTTGTTCTTGTAGATTTTGTCTAGCTTTTGTTAACTGTTTAAATGCTTGAGAATATAAACCTAAAGCTTGTAAAGCCTGAGCTTGATTAATTACACTACGAGTAAACCCTAAAGAATTACCAATTCTTTCATAAATTTCACTGGCTTCTTTCCAAGTATCTAAAGCTGCTTCTGATTGACCAATAGATAATTTTAATTGACCTTTTACTTCTAAAACGCTAGCTGTAATTTTTTCGGTTTTTTGAAGATTTGATATTTGTTGAATTAAATTTAAACTATTATTTAAGGCTGCTTCAGCATTTTGCCATTTTCCTAGTTTTAGATAAACTAAACTTAAATTTCTTAGGGCTCTGATCTGACTATAATTATCTCCTTGAGTGGCATAATTCTCAATAGCTACTTCTAACAGAGGTATACTTGCAGAAAAATCTCCTTTTTCAAATAATTTTTGTGCTTGTAGTTCTAAGTTACTAGCCGATCTGGTCGGTACTTGAGTTAGTACATCCCAATTTATTTTACTCTTTTTAACCAGATTATTATTCAGGTAAATTGCCTGAACTTGTTTTACTTGAATACCTAAAATTAAGGCAGAAGGTAGAAGGTAGAAGGCAGAAGAAAGAAGAAAGACTTTAAGCATATATTTACTACAGAATAGTTCAAGAATTTATAATTTATAATTTATAATTTATAATTACCTCTTCTTATAAATAAGAGGATTGGAGCAAAGATTTTTTTTCTTTTTTTTCCATGAATGGAGAGGCTTTATACCTGAAATTTTCAGTAAAGCATAAAATTTTATGAAAGTATTTTTTGAGAAAAAGTATTATCTTAATTTTTGAAAAAATTAGTATATAGCAAAGAACGAGTTGGTGTTTGATTTATGCTGACGATCGACCTTAAAACAGAGAAATGTTTTTCCTATTGTTGCCTGTTGCCTGCTATAGTATTTTTTTAAAACAAAATACAATCAATTATCTAATATTCTATTTTTTATAACTTAAAATATCGGTAATATTTCATTAATAATTAATTAGAAAGCTCTGTATTTCAGATAAAAATATATGCCTTCTTCCTGTAATGAATCTCCATTTGTCTCTATATCTACAAAAGGAATTCCCCAATCTAATTGAGCCGAAAAACGAGTTCCTACTTGAATTCTTAAACCCACACCTACAGAAGATAGAGTTTCCTCTACCAATTCAATATCATCATTACTATTCCAAACAGTACCAAAATCAATAAAAGGAGTTAATTGTACAATAGCATCCCACTCTCGCACCCGCAGAATAGGAAACCGAAACTCACTAGAAATAAACAAACCATTATCAGCAATTAAAGCATCTTGACGATATCCTCTCACACTTAATCCACCTCCCAAACTAAACTGTTCTTGGGGAAACAAACTGCTAGGTGCTAATTGAATATCTGACCTAACTAAAAAAAGTGTATCTGGTGCAAATAAACGTAAATATTGCGCTTGTCCCCGCCAAGAAAAATATCTCCCATCTGGAGGTTTAATATTACTCCCAGCTGGAGGTTTAGTATCAACAGTAGCATCAAAAGCATCTATTCCTACAGAAAATTCTGACCTTGCCACAAATACATCATTAGTACTCCTAGAAGTATATTCCTGAAAAAAACGAACTGAAGAAATTCTAATTTCCCCATCATCTTCCGCACCTGAACCCGAAAGCGCAAAAGGTTCACCGAAAATAGCAGTTTTTGATTCATCTACAGAACCCGTAAAACCCAGAGCAATTTCTTTACTAAGAGTTTGATAAATAGGTTGGCGAACACTTACCTCATAAGTACGAGAATTTGTGTCGATATCTACATCTACTTTATTTCCATCATCATCAAAAAATTCTTCAATAATTTCACTATTGGTGCGACGATGACGTAAACTAATAGTTCCATTTTTAGAATTAATGGGGAAAGTATAACTAAAATCATCAAGAGTATCACTACCATCTGTATTGTAATAAGTCGCATTCAGGCGATCGCCAAACCCAGTCAAATTACTATGAGAAAGTTGAACTTGGCGACGAACAGAACCCACACTAGGAGAACGTAAATTATCAGCAGAAAGTTGAGCCAAAAAAGCAGGTGCTTCTTCCACCTCAACCTCCAACCTACTCAAACCAGGACGAGAACCTGCCGTTAAATTAGCAGATAATCTCTCAACTAAAGGGTCAAGCTGAAGTAACTGTAAAGATTGAAATAAATCATCTTGATTTAAAGGGGTTTTAATACCAGATTCAATTCGACTGCGAATATAACCAGAATTAAGTCGTCTTAACCCCGAAATCTCAATTTCTTCAACTATCCCTTCTATCACCTCTATTGTAACTGTACCATCTTGCAAAGTTTGTGGGGGAATAAATGCCCCAGAAGTAACATATCCTCGATCGAAATATAGCTGAGTTACTGCTGTTTGTGCTTCTAGTAATTCTGCAAAAGAAATAGGACGACCTGTAAAAGGTTCAAGAATTTCCGCCAATTCCGTAGAACTAAAAACTGTACTACCAACAACTACAAATTGGGTTACTGTAATTTTACCTGGAATTTGCAGAGGAGGTGACTGGGGAGATAGAGATGGTACTGGTGGAGGTTGGAGCAAATCATCTGGTGGAGGTAATGGTTCTCCTTGTGGTATGGGTTGAGGGTTAGGATTAACTGGCCTAGGAGTTGTTTGAGCAGTGGCAGGTTCAGAACCAGAAAGATAAGACAAAGAAATAAGAATTATTATCCAGACAATCATAACTTTTTTTTGAGGTTGAGGTCCTGCCTAAGCAAATAATAGAATTTGGTCATCGAAATAATAAATTTTTTTTTATAGTGTCCTTTCATGGCTTAGTGTTAAGACTCAACTTAACGCGCGTCAGAACTCAGAAGTCAGAACTCAGCAAGTGTACCCACCCCTAGCCCCTCCGGTGGAGGGGAAGTAGGGGATTTAAGCCCCGCTCCAAAAATATTGCGCCTTAAAAGGCGGGGTTTTAGACCCATATTATTTTGATAAAATACCCAAAATAATTTTATAAGGGTGTGGAATGTCTCACCTATCATTGGGCTATTTTATCCATAGTTTTACTTCTTTTTTTTCTATTTCCCTAATATTCGAAGGAGAAAATAATGAGAAATTTGCCAACTTAGAGACGGTCGGTCGATACAAAAAGTAGAGCGTTGCATAAATGCGCTTGGGATTTTAATAGTTTTGTGGAAGTGTAAGTGGAAGTAGAATGGGCATCTTGCCCGTTCCTGATATTTGCCCGTTCCTGATATTTTGGGCAGGCAGGATGGGACAGACAGGATACCTAGGATACCTTCCCCCACTTACCACTTATATTTATCCCGCCCCCTCAGCAATGCAAAAAGTAGAGTATGTGGCGACACAATTTATTATGTATTCAAGCATTTCTGTAAGTTTGGGTGGAGAGATGGGGAGATGGGGAGATCGAGAAATATTTGGTAATGGTTGAAGATAGAACATTTTTTTAAGTAGGTCGGCATGAAAAATCTTCGCTATATTAAGATTTGTATACTAATATCATGTCCGGTCAGAACTTACGCACAGATACTAAATCCAGAGAAGGCGAATGGCATTTGCGCTCCGCAAAGCTCCGAATGGCGCCCCTACAGATGGTGGTTTAACAGTCAATTTGCGTAAGTCCTGTTATCCTTAATTCAACGGATTTGATATTACTTGCTCCCGAACAACATAAGAACGAACTAATCTGTACTTTAGGGACATTGTATGCAACGTCCCTACCTACTTAGGGCTTACCGATCGACTCTAAAACAATTGACAAGTAAAGGTTTAAGCCTTCTTTGATTACCAAAAAGTGCGCTGGTTTTAGTCTAAAACCCTCATGCATGGAGCGTATTTTAGGCGCATAGTTGGGCAGAACAATCTTGGGACAATTCTTACTTCTACCTCCTCGCTCATTCCCCGTTCCTCCTGTCTTCCCCTCCAGGGAGGGGTTAGGGGTGGGTTTTATCCTGTCTTCCCCTCCAGGGAGGGGTTAGGGGTGGGTTTTATCCTGTCTTCCCCTCCAGGGAGGGGTTAGGGGTGGGTTGTCTCCTGTCTTCCCCTCCAGGGAGGGGTTAGGGGTGGGTTGTCTCCTGTCTTCCCCTCCAGGGAGGGGTTAGGGGTGGGTTG
>JAXHSW010000326.1:0-6240 GCA_034190295.1 Cyanobacteriota bacterium
AACCCATTGCGTCGGGTGGAGCAACGACACCCAACCTACGAAATTTCAAAGGAAATAAAATAGTATTTGATGATTTCAATGAACTATCTTTCGACTAACCATGAAAAGTTTCACAGTTAAATGCTATCTCTTATCCCTATTAATATCTCTAGTCGCAATAGTACTTACAACCAAGACAAAAGCTGAATCTATTACTCCAGCTAACGATGGTACAAACACAACCATTAACCAAAATGGCAATCAATTTAATATTCAAGGAGGTACTCGCAGTAGAGACGGAGCTAACCTCTTCCATAGCTTTGACCAATTCAACCTAAATTCAGGCCAAACTGCCAATTTCCTGACTACTCCAGACACTCGTAATATTCTCGGTAGAGTGACAGGTGGAAATGCCTCAATTATTAACGGTCTGATACAAGTAATTGGCGGTAATTCCAACCTCCTCTTAATGAACCCCGTAGGTGTGATATTTGGCCAAAATGCCAGTCTGAATATTCCAGCTTCATTCAGCGTTACCACAGCTACTGATATAGGATTTAACAACAACAATTCCTGGTTTACAGCAATAGGAAATAACGACTACTCAAATTTAGTAGGAAACTCCAGTGGATATAGATTTAACGTCTCCAACCCAGGCGTTATAATTAATGAAGGAAACCTACATTTAAAACCCGAAAATAATCTCACTTTACTTGGTGGCACAGTTATTAATACTGGGCAGCTCTCGACTCCTGGTGGTAACATTAATATTGCAGCAGTAGAAGGTAATAGTACAATAAGAATTTCTCAACCAGGGAATTTATTAAGTTTGGAAATATCCTCAACAGTTGGGAATAGGGAGAATATTTCTAGTTTTTTCCCTGTACTATTATTACCGGAGTTATTAACAGGAATATCGGAAATAAATAATGCCACATCTATTAGCATTAATTCTCAAGGCAATATAGTATTAGGCAGTTTAAATACTGTAATAGATGACCTACCAGGAACGGTTATTGCTTCTGGAAGTTTTGATGTATCCACATCTATTCAGCAACAGACTCAGGAAATTCCAGAAATTGGGAGACAAGTCAATGTGTTAGGCGATCGCGTAGCAGTTATTGATGCCAATATTAATGCTAATGGTGTAAATGGAGGGGGTACAGTATCAATTGGAGGTAATTTTCAAGGTAATGAAATTATTCCTAATTCTGGGGAAATTCTAATTAATGAAAGTACGATTATTTCTGCTGATTCTATTCAGAATGGAGATGGTGGAAAAGTAATGATTTTATCAGATGGAAAAAATTATTTTGCTGGAAATATTAGTGCTACTGGAGGAGAATTTTCTGGTAATGGTGGAGAGGTAAATATCTTTGGAAAGGAGGCAATAATTGTTGAGGGTAATATTGATGTTAATGCCATAACAGGAGAAACGGGAACTATATTACTTAGTCCCGAAACCACTCCTCCTGGAAGAAAAAAAGGAGAAAATCTAGAATATGATGATTTTCTAATTCTACTAGAAAGTTATGAAGCAAAAATAGAAGGCGGTATAAATTTTACTGATTTTATTAGTATCGACAAACTATTAATTGATGGCAATAGAGAGGCAGTCATACCGAACATCAATAGTCTCAATAGAACAACCCAAAATACGATCGCCAATTTCCAAAAATTAGTAACTATAGAAAAAAATCGCAGCGATACATTTGCCGACTACTTTGGAAAAAACCTCTCACGGCAAAAAACATCTACAAAAAATATTAGAGAAGTACTGGCAGAAATTGACCGTCAAACAGAAAATAATTCAGCAATTATCTATGTCAGTGCTTACTCAGAAGAATTGCAATTAGTATTATATACACCAGGTAATACCCCCATTGTGAAGACTATTCCTGATGTCAAGCGCGAGGAATTGATGAAACTTGTGCTACAGTTGCGCTTCTATATTACCAACCCAGAGGACCGCTATACTCAAAACTATCTATTACCAGCACAAAAATTATACGACCTGTTAATTGCACCCCTATCAGCCCAAATAGAAGCAGCTAATGTCAACACTTTACTATTCAGTATGGATGAAGGTTTACGAACATTACCTGTAGCTGCATTACACGACGGTAAACAATTTCTGGTCGAAAAATATAGTCTGAGTTTGATTCCTAGTATCAGCTTAATGGATAGCAACTATCGAACTCTTGAAGATACTCAAGTATTAGCAATGGGAGCTAGTGAGTTTATTGGAAAAATTCCCTTACCAGCAGTACCTATAGAATTAGAAACTATTTCTCAAAAATTGTGGAAAGGCAAAAAATTTCTCAATCAAGAATTCACCTACAACAACCTATTAGCTCAACGACAAAATTATCCTTATCCCATAATTCACCTGGCAACTCATGCAGAGTTTAGAGCAGGAAAAGCTAACAGTTCCTACATTCAATTATGGGGAGACGAACAACTACGGTTAGACCAAATGCGACAATTAGGCTGGAATCAACCCCCAGTAGAATTGTTGGTATTGTCAGCTTGTCGTACTGCCTTTGGAGATAAAAATGCCGAATTAGGTTTTGCCGGGTTAGCAGTAGCAGCAGGAGTCAAGTCAGCTTTAGCTAGTGTTTGGTATGTGAGTGATGAAGGGACATTAGGGTTAATGACAGAATTTTATGCTCACTTGAATAATTCCAAGATTAAATCAGAAGCTTTACGGCAGGCACAGTTAGCAATGTTGCGAGGGGATGTAGTAATTGTAGAAGGTCAGTTAAAGGGTACTGGTTCTTATGGCTCTGTAATTTTACCGTCAGTACTCAGAAAGTTTGAGAATAAGAATTTATCTCATCCCTATTATTGGGCAGGGTTTACTATGGTTGGTAGTCCTTGGTAGATGGGGAGCGAGGGAGTGTGGGAGGTGTGGGGAGTGTGGGGAGTGTGGGGAGTGTGGGGAGATGGGGGCTACACTTTACACCAATGCTACTAGATTTTATAGCACTACGCAAATAGGTTAGGGTGATTGTGGCCTTGCATAAATGCGGGATGATTTCAATAGTTTTGTGGAATGGGCATCTTGCCCGTTCCTCATTTGGTATCTTTTACATTGATTTTCCTTTCTACAGCATTCGCGATCGCCTTTGGGTAGCATTCCGTAGGAAAGCTGAACGGAGTTCTATCGCTAAGATACTATAACTTTTTTAAGTTGAATAAAAAGTCATGCGTAGGGACGAACGACCCCTTATAGTATTTATAGTATCACAAAAATTGTGAGGATGCAGCCGAAATTCCTTTCACCTGCTGATTTTTCTCCTGAGCTTCACAAAATGAAAATATTGTTGGTTTTCCACGCTAGGGGCGATAGATGGAAAGATTCGACTGCGGGAAAAATTAATATCTTTTGAGCTTCACAAAATGAAGATATTTCTGGTATTGTTCCTGGGAAATATTCCTGAATACTTGATTATCTGTGAACAAGGATCTTTGTTGAATAAAAAGTCATGTGTAGGGGCGAACGACTCCTTATAGTATTTATGGTATCACAAAAATTGTGAGGATGCAGCCGAAATTCCTTTCTCCCGCTGATTTTTTCTGAAGCTTCACAAAATGAAAATATTGTTGGTTTTCCACGCTAGGGGCGATAGATGGAAAGATTCGACTGCGGGAAAAATTAATATCTTTTGAACTTCACAAAATGAAGATATTTCTGGTATTGTTCCTGGGAAATATTCCTGAATACTTGATTATCTATGAACAAGAATCTTTGTTGAATAAAAAGTCATGTATAGGGGCGAACGACACCTTATAGTATTTATGATATCACAAAAATTGTGAGGATGGAACCAAAATTCCTTTCACCCGCTGATTTTTTTGGAGCTTAATAAAATGAAAATTTTACCGAAAAATTGTGGTTGAAAACCTCCTCTTTTAAGAGGATAAAAAGAAAAATTTTCATAATTAGTCAATCCTATCCGTTTTCAAGGAGAGGTAATTCGCGCATTCTTGAATGGTTTTTGACTGAGGGGGGGGATAGATAGAAAGATTCGACTGCGGGAAAAATTAATATCTTTTGAGCTTCACAAGATGAAGATATTCCTGGTATTGTTCCTGGGAAATATTCCTGAATACTTGATTCTCTATGAACAAGGATCTTTGTTGAATAAAAAGTCATGCATAAGGGCGAACGACCCCTTATAGTATTTATGAGATCACAAAAATTTTGAGGATGGAACCAAAAATCCTTTCACCCGCTGATTTTTTCTGGAGCTTCACAGAATGCAAAAGTTAGTGGTAACTAAACATGGCGATCTAACAATCACGAATTTTCTGATTCTAATCTTAAAAGAGGGAAGTATTTTTCAATATTTTTCCTGTATTGCCTCTATTCCACTCCCGACCCGTAACTCAAAAAAGATAAAGGAGTTCTATAAACACTCAAACTTAGTCAGGGATTACTTCTATAGCAGAAGAAAGAAGGAAAAGTATTACGTTGTCTGAGTTTTAAGCTTTTGACCTGTCAAACACCTTTGCTTCGACTGCTATAACTTCTAACTTCTGACTTTTGACTTCTGACTTCTGACTTGCGCGTAGCGCTATTAGGCCCCTTTTTACGGTAATCTAGAAAGAATGACCAAAATTATTTACTCGAAATTATTAAGATATGACAGCATCTGCCCCTACTCGTACCGTTCGGATCGGTTCCCGCAAAAGTCAACTCGCTTTAGTTCAAACTTATTGGGTACAAGAAGAACTCCAGAAAAATTTCCCAGATATCACATTTGAAGTCCACACTATGTCTACTCAAGGAGACAAAATTCTAGATGTAGCCTTAGCAAAAATTGGGGATAAAGGACTTTTTACCAAAGAACTAGAGTTGGGAATGCTGCAAAACGAAACTGATTTAGCAGTTCATTCTCTCAAAGACCTGCCCACCAATCTGCCAGAAGGTTTAGTTTTAGGTTGTGTCACCGAACGGGAAAACCCGGCAGATGCTCTAGTCGTCCATGAAAAGTTCAAAGATAAACAACTTGAAGCTTTGCCAGAAGGTGCTGTGATTGGTACATCTTCCCTCAGACGTTTGGCACAACTCCGTCACCATTACCCCCATTTTGAATTTAAGGATGTTCGTGGTAATCTCAATACTAGATTAGCAAAACTGGATGCTGGAGAATATGATGCCCTAATCTTAGCTTTTGCTGGTTTGCATAGATTGGGTATGGGCGATCGTATTCATCAGGTTATACCACCAGAAGTTTCTCTTCATGCAGTTGGGCAAGGTGCTTTAGGAATAGAATGTCGTGCCGGGGATGATGATATTTTGAATTTATTGAAGAGTCTGGAACATACTTCTACGGCTCAGAGATGTTATGCCGAACGTGCTTTTTTGAGAGAGTTGGAAGGTGGGTGTCAAGTTCCTATTGGTGTCAATACCAAAATAGAAGGGGAACAACTGACTTTAACTGGTATTGTTGCTAGTTTAGATGGTCAGAATTTAGTTAAGGATGTTGTAACTGGTGGTGTTAATTATGCGGAACAAATAGGTCTTGAATTAGCTCATAAATTGAGAAAACAAGGTGCCCAAGAAATCTTAGATAAAATTTTGGCAGAAATTGACCGTAGTTAGTTTGAAATTTAGGACTTACTGGAAAATTGTGGTTTAAAGCCTCCCCTTTTAAGGGGATAATAAATGAAAATTTTCATGATTAGTCAATCCTCTTCTTTTCAAGGAGAGGTAATTGTTAATTATTAATTATTAATTGTTGAAGTACCTGCAACGTATTTCAGTCATTACTATCGACAGGGTTTGCGGAGCAGTCTGGAACGGAAAGCAATCTCAAACGCTACTTTTTCGTACCTCGTGCGTAAGCCCTGAAATTATAATTATGGCAGAAGGTAGCTATACTATTTGCGCAGCATGACAAAGGTCAAGGCAGAAGGAAAAATCTGGCATTGTCTGAATTTTCAGCTTTTGATATATCCTCACCTTTCTTTCCACTGCTATATATTAGGTGTTAATCTTCAGGAGATTGCTTGTTGCTCCAAAACTGTTGAAGGGCTGACTCATCAACTATGGAAGCTGACTCACCATCTATAATTACTCGTTTACCAAGCCGAGGAAAAATACCAATATCCAAGCGTCCTACTTCTCCACCTATTAGAGTTGTTGGGAAATAAGGTAAAATGATTCAAGCAGAAATTGGCGCTTATAAATGCTAAATATTGAACGAGCCTTAAAACAAGACAGGTTACTCAGAGCATTAACAGGATTAAACC
>JAXHSW010000327.1:0-6219 GCA_034190295.1 Cyanobacteriota bacterium
TGGGGAGATTGGGAGATGGGGAGATGGGGAGATGGGGAGATGGGGAGATTGGGAGATGGGGAGATTGGGAGATTGGGAGATTGGGAAATATTTGGTAATGGTTGAAGATGGAACATTTTTTACCGAAAATTGTGGTTTAAAGCCTCCCCTTTTAAGGGGATATTAACGCGCGTCAGAAGTCAGAAGTTAGAAGTCAGCAAGTGTACCCACCCCTAACCCCGACCGTGGAGGGGAAGTAGGGGATTTAAACCCCGCTCCAAAAATATTGCGCCTTAAAAGGGGGGGTTTTAGACCCATGTTATTTTGATAAAGAAAAATTATCATGATTAGTCAATCCTCTTCTTTTCAAGGAGAGGTGATAATTAATAATTAATAATTAATAATTAATAATTAATTGTTGAAGTGCCGAATTAAACGGATTTGAGATCGGGAGTCAGGAGGGAAGGGAATTTAGAAAGATTTGTACATTTGTGCTGAGGATGAAAAATTTTTTATACCGAACCCGAGCGGATTTGATATATAGCGCTGTGCGCAGGCAACAGCTCCGAAAGGCAACAGGCAACAGAGGGAATAAAAAACCGTCAACAGACAACAGAGGGAATAAAAAACCGTTTGCGCAGCATCGACCTTGGAATAATATAAGACTTTTAGCTATTAGACATCTCCAGAAAATAAACTTACCCTTTATTTAAAAGCTAGAGTTGTAAAAGTCAGTTCCCGCGCATCATTTTTCGTGCTTTTTTCCTAAAAATCTATTCCCTGTTGCCTGTTGCCCGTTGCCTGTTGCCTGTTATGTGCAAAAAGTCTATATCTTTTTCGGAGATGTCTATTGGACAGTTCCTGTAATTTGTAAGTATCCCAGCGCACATTGCTATAAAACATCTCCGATTTCTAGCAAGTCGTTTAATTTTAGGAGAGGTTGCGCATCCCCTTCTCGTAAAGCTGACCGCTGAACTGCTGAATTGCTGTTTGCGGAGCATTCCGGAACGGAAACGCTTTTTAATGATAGAATCAGAAAGCAATTAGCAATTGTTATATAATAATGATAAAAATAGTTATTTTTGATTTTGATGGTACATTAGCAGATACTTTCGATCTGATTTTTGCAATTACAAATGATTTATCAGTTGAATTTGGATATAAACAAGCTAAGAAGGAAGAAATTCCAGAAATCGAAAAATTAAGCCCTCTACAAGTGATTAATCAGTCAGGAATATCTATTTTTAAAGTTCCTTTTTTATTGAGGAGAATTAGAGCAGAATTTAAAAAAGAAATTAATAATGTCAGGTTGTTTTCTGGTATTAAAGAAATTTTGTTGGCACTGAAGCAGCAAGGTTATCAACTGGGAATAATTACTTCTAATGGTCAGGAAAATGTAGAGTTTGTTTTGCAAAAATACGATCTATTAATCTTTGATTTTATAATTTCAGCCCCAACACTTTTTGGCAAAGATAAGGTTATTAAAAAATATCTAAAAGTCGAGAATATTCAACCAGAAGAGATTGTTTATATTGGAGATGAGATTAGAGATATTAGTGCTTCAAAAAAAGCCAAGGTTAAAGTAATAGCGGTGACTTGGGGGTTTAATTCTAGGGAAGTATTATCCGAGTATCAGCCAGATGCTTTAGTAGATCGACCGCAAGAATTAATGGAAGTAATTAATAACTTTTGAAGAAAGTAAAAAAAATTGATGAATAGTGACAAACCTAAGTTTTATTTACTTCAATAGATATGGGTGTAGAAATTAAAAATAAAATAAATTATTATCCATAAATTGTCAATTATTCCCCTCCCAGGAGGGGTTAGGGGTGGGTTCCCTGTTCACTCTTTTGGAGGATATGTCTAATATTTAGTAGTTTATATAGTGATTTATATAGCGTTTCTCATACTTTGTGAGATACAGTTATCTTTTTGTCTTTTTATTCCCAGCTCCGGTGTTCCCTCAAACCTAAAATTTTGTACAGAAGCGCTTTTTGGGAATTACTATAGTGGAGGCAGGGAATAGAAAAACTCTCCAATTCTAAGTTTCAAAGAAATAGTAAGTATTTACAAAATATATCCTGTCTGCACTCGACCGTTGTAGCGCACTAGACATCTCCAAAAATCAAAAATAAAATCAATTATCGTACAGAAATTATCAATTATTTCCCCCTCCAGGGGAGCTACGAATTGCGGTTGAATACTTATAAATAACTGTTGTGAGGAATCAGAAGTCAGAAGTCAACTCACCCCTAACCCCTCCATACCTATTTCCTATGCATGGAGGAGATGTCTACTGGGTGTGAGGGAACTCTTAACAGTAGGAAAAACATTTACCCTTATTGGGATCATCATCAGCATAAGTCTGCGTCCTTCCTTTTTATTGTTTGCTATATAAATAAGTGAGCAGAGAGAATAGAAAGACTTGCTGTTATATCATGTCCGGTTGAATAGTTATAAATAAACGACGGAGGAGGACCGAGTCAGTCGGACCGAGTCAACCCACCCCGAACCCCTCCGATGGAGGGGAAGAAGAAGGAAGAAGAGAGAAAAAGAGGAAGTGAAGAGAGAAAAAGATGGAACAAGAGGAGAAAGTTTTTTCATCACTAATTATCCGGACATGATATTAAAGGGAGAGAATCGGTTTTTTCGAGACCGCTATTAAACAGATATAATAGACTTGTCCGATAGCATCGGTATTGTAAGTGTGAAGGTCATTTCAGTTATCAGTTATCAGTTATCAGTACCTCCGACTAAAGCTGGAGGCTACGAAAATACGCTCACTGAATATTTTTTCATCCCCTAAAAAGGGTCGGCGCGTAGACCTCATTTTTTGGTAAGGAATAAGAAAGAGGGAGGAAGACTATTGAGCAAGAAAAAACCTAAATTTCCTATAGATATTCACCCTACGCGATCGCATATTTATTTTTGCATCAGTAGTATCAAATAGACATCTCCAGAAAATAAATTAACCTTTTAATTAGAGCAGTTAAGGAAATAAAAATTCACCCTAAAAAATCATTTTTCCTGTCAAATTCTGTGAAAAAATCTTACCTGTTGCCTGTTGCTTTCCGGAGCTGTTGCCTACTCCTGCAAAAAATCTATATCTTTTTTGGAGAGGTCTAATAGTTATAAGGGGTCTAAATATTTGGTATTGCTGAGGAGCGGGATGAATATAAGCTGCGTGGTTATCCTGCCAAGGATTGAAAATATCAGAAACGGGCAAGATTCCTCCCAAACACAAAACTATTAAAATCCCAAGCGCATTTATGGAACGCCAAATATTCATACTAAATTACAGTTTATAGACGATCGCGATTATGAAGATGGGGAAATAATATCAAATCCGCTGCTATTTGGTCTAAAAAAATGTTCTATCTCAGTGCCATTGCCAAATCTTTCAAGATATCCCCATCTCCCCACATTCTTTATCTAATTACACCAATGCTACTAGATTTGATATTACTATTCTTTGAGAGCTTCATGCACTATACTTCGTTGTTGTGCAGAATTTAGATTAGTAGTATAACAGGACTTACGCACGGACACGCTTATCAAGTGAGGGTGCCCTTCGGAGCTTGACGTTAGTCAATGCCATTCGCCCCTACATCTGGGGTTTTTAAGGTGAAGCATGCGTAAGTCCCGATCGTATAAACTTGATAAAATAATGTCATCTTAAAGATAAGAAAGAAGGAAAAGTCAAGACTAGGTAAAGAAAAAAATGATATATATAAATAATTTTTAGGTTCTAATCATTTCCTATTCCTATTAAGGATATTTAAAAATAATCCTTTTTGTAAAAGGATTTTCAATAACTTAGTATAATGGTATGTACAATAAAGTTATCCAACTTATGCAGGTAAAATGCGATGGATATTACTCAAGATTCTGTTAATACTCCCAAACCTAACACAAAAATTTTAGTTATTGAAGATGAACTTATTGTTGCGGAAAATATTGCTAGAAATCTTAAGAAATTAGGATACGAAGTAGTTGGAATTGTAGACTCTGGCGAAGAAGCTATTCAAACTGCAACAAAAAAACTTCCTAATTTGGTACTAATGGATATCATGCTTCAAGGAGATATGGATGGCATTGAAGCTGCTGGATATATTCGCTCTCAATTAAAAATACCTGTTGTTTATATGACTGCTTATGCAGACGATCGCACATTAGGGCGGGCAAAGTTAACCGAACCTTATGGATATTTAGTTAAGCCATTTAAACCTCAATCATTAAAAACTACAATTGAGATTGCCCTTCAGAAATATCAAAGTGAACAAGCTGTAGAGTCACGGTACATTCAGCAAATTGAAACGGTAAAAAATCAACTTAATAAGTTAAGCGATCGAGAAAATCCAAGTGTTTTAAGTAATCGGCTTTTATTATCAGAGAAGTTCGATCGAATTGTTAGTCAAATCACCAATTCAAAAACACAATATTCTGGAAAAGAACAAAATTTTATACCAACTATTCCTGTAATTTGCTTAGGCATAAATCGCTTCAATAGTATTGATAATTTAGGAGATGATTGGAGTAATTTATTGATGGCAAATATAGCTGAAAGAATCAAGAAATTTATTAGTCAAAACAGCATTATCGCTCGCTTAAATACAGATGAATTAGTGATTATTTTAGGTTCGCTTCATCAGAAGATAAAAATTACAGGTATAATTCAAAATATTCTACAGCAATTTGCCGAACCTTATGTGTTAAAACAACAAAAATTTTTGATTAGTGCTAATGCTGGAATTGCTCTTTATCCTATTGATGGAAAACAACTGGGGCAATTACTTTTAAAAGCCAGAAAAACCATGGAATATGCCAGAAAACAGGGCAATAATCAATATTGTTTTGATAATGAAGTAGGTAAAGATCGAAACAGCAATGCTTTGCAGTTAGAGAATGATTTACATTCGGCACTGTCAAATAAACAATTTAAAATTTACTATCAACCAATAGTAAATTTAAAAACAGGCAAAATTGTCGGTGCTGAAGCTCTACTACGTTGGCAAAAATCTGATGGAACTATAATATTACCAAAACAATTTTTACCCCTAGCAGAAGAAACAGGATTAATTGAACCAATAGGTGAATTTGTGTTGAAGAATGCTTGTGAAAATGTTAAAGCTTTACAGGATATTGGGTTAGGAAAAATACGAGTAGGAGTCAACATATCTGCTCGCCAGTTAAATCAATTAGATTTACGTCAAAGATTAGTTAAAGTTCTCTTAAATAGCGGTCTAGCTCCTAATTATCTGGAGTTAGATTTGAATGAAAGTATTTTGATTACAAATGAAACAAAGGCTGTACGGTGTTTACATGGTTTAAAAAGTTTAGGTATTCAAATTTCTATAGATGATTTTGGTACAGGTTATTCTTCCTTAAGTTATCTGCAAAAGTTCCCCATTGATAGTATAAAAATCAATCAGAGTTTTATTAGTAAAGTTAATAGTAATCCGACTAACCAAGTTATTATATCAGCAATTATTTCGATGGCTCACAAACTAAATATGCGAGTTATTGCTGAAGGAGTTGAGACTGAAGAAGAATTGGCTTTTTTAGTTAAAAATCAGTGCGATGAACTTCAAGGTTATGTATTTCATCGTCCGTTACCTTTAGTAGAATTTGCATCCTTAGCAGAGTCTTTAGCTACTTGTCCTCAAATAATTAATGATTGGATACAGGGAAAAGGAAAATGAAATAATATAGCTATTAGACATCTCCTCCACGCATAGGGAGTAGGGAGTAGGAAGTAGGGGGAAAGAATTGATAATTTCTTGACAATAGTTGATTTTATTTTTTACGATCGCGCCTATGTCTATTAGTTTGATCGTAAGCATTCAGCTGTCAACTATCAGTTATATCAAATCCGTTTAATTCGGCACTTCAATAATTGATAATTGATAATGGATAATTGATAATTACCTCTCCCTAAAACGGATAGGATTGAATAAAAGGAAAAAAATTATTTTTTTTCCCTTGAAAAGGGAGGCTTTAGACCTGAATTATTTAATTATTTAATTATTTAATTATTTAATTATTTAATTCTTCGGTAAAAAATATTCCATCTTCAACCATTACCAAATATTTCTCGATCTCCCCATCTCCCCATCTCCCCATCTCCCCATCTCCCCATCTCCCCATCACCCCATCTCCCCATCTCCCCATCTCCCCATCTAATTACACCGATGCTACCGGATTTGATATTATTAGGGTGCATCTCAGTTTTGAAGAAAG
>JAXHSW010000328.1:0-6071 GCA_034190295.1 Cyanobacteriota bacterium
TCCTGATTTCTTCCTGCTTGTTCCTTCAAAATAATTATATTAAATTGATAAATTTTTGCTACAAATAACTAGGTTATTTCCTAGAAGTAAAGAGTTAAGAATCAGGAGTCAGAATTAATAGTTTCAATCTCAGTTTTCAAGTAATAAAATCATGTCCGTGCTTAATCATTTGTATAAAGCCAAGAGTGAATATCTACAGAAAATTTAAGTTTGTTTTTTGCTATTAAGCCTTCCTGCTTTTTCCTTCCTTCAATCAAAAATATAAAATCCTAAGTTATAGCAATGTGCGCTGGCTTATGTACAAATTGCAGGAACTGTCCAATAACTAAAAGTCTTAGACTATCAGCAATTTATTCCTCCTGTTGCCTGTTGCCTGTTGCCTGTTGCCTGTTGCCTATTGCCTATTGCCTGCGCACAGCGCTATACAATCTACCTTGATTGAGCTTAATTATACTTACTAAAATAAGTTTGAAAAACCTGTTTAGCAACAGGAGCAGCAGCAACAGAACCATAACCTCCATTCTCCACAATCACAGCGATCGCAATTTTTGACCGATAAGCTGGCCCAAAACCAACATATAAAGAGTGAGACCTTTGTCCAATTACTTCTGAAGTTCCCGTTTTCCCTCCTGTCAGAGGAATAGTACCATCATTCAAAGATTGTGCAGTACCATAATAAACTGCATCAATCATCCCTTCTCTAATAGTTTTGATATGTTCGGGTTTCAACCCCGTGGCAATAGGCTTCATTTTTGGACTATTCGTTTCACTTGCCAGTAAATGAGGCTTAATCTGTTTACCACCATTAGCGATCGCTCCTACTGCTGCGGCCAACTCTAATGGTGTCACCAAAACCAGACCCTGGCCAATTGCCATAGTTACAGTATCGCCCAAATACCAATCATCATTATAAATTCTGCGTTTATCTTCTTCAGTAGGAATTAAACCATTATATTTTGCAGGAACGCCCAGAAGGTTTAAATTTTCACCTCCCAAACCAAGTTTATGCGCCCATTTAATTATTTCTTGAGCGCCAATAGCCATACCTACTCGATAAAAGAAAGTATTACTACTATAGGCTAATGCACTTCTAAAACCAATTGAGCCATATCCCCCACTATGTTCATTAAAACTAATACCCCCAACATAAATAGAGTCAGAAGTATAAACAAGGGAGTATGGCGAAAATTTCCCAGACCCCATAGCTGCTGAAGAAGTCACTATCTTAAAAGTACTCCCTGGAGGATAACCCTGGAGAGACCGATTTAAAAATGATTGCTCCTGACTATGAAGATTTTGCCATTTGGCATTAGACATAGGTTTAGTAAACACATTGGGGTTAAATCTGGGATAACTTGCCATTGCTAAAATTTCCCCTGTATCCACATCTAGAGCAACTACTGCTCCCTTGCGAAAACCCAGAGCTTTTTCTGCTGTTCTCTGAAGGTCAATATCAAGAGTTAACTTTACTGTCTTTCCTGCTTGAGGCTTAATTTCTCCGAGACTACCTATTTCCTGATTTTGGGCGTTGACTTCTATCAAACGCTTACCCCATTTTCCAGCCAGTAAATCATTAGCACCAGCTTCAACCCCTAATCTACCAACCATCATTCTCATTTCATATTCTGGGTTAGCTTCTAATTCTTCTGATGTAACTTCGCCAAGGTATCCAATTATATGAGATGCTAATTGTCCATGAGGATAATAACGAGTTGATTCCGACCTAACTTCTACACCGGAAAATTCCGCAGCTCTTTCCTGTAAGGTTACAAAAGTATCGCGATTCACTTCATAGCTAATATTTACATCCCTTTCCCCTGAATTTATAGCCTCCTCTACTTTTTTAATAATTTTTTCGGCGGGTATATTAATTATGGGACTGAGTTTTGCTGCAGTAATTTTCCATTGCTCTTTGGGTTGTTCTTTTGGCCATAAATAGATGGAACGGGTGAGATGGTTAGATGCAAAGGCTTTACCATTACGGTCTAGGATTAGTCCTCGATTGGATGAAACTGGAATTGGTCTAATGCGGTTGTTTTCTGCTCGGTCTCTATTCTGTTGACCTTGAATTAATTGTAGTTGAACCAGACGACTAACTTGTAGACCGATTATGGTTGTGGTTAATAGCATTAACACAATTGCTCGGTAGATTGAGCGTGACTGATGTTTTTGAGATGAGAGGTTATTCTCTTCTATTTTTCGTAGTCCAAAGGCAAAAGAAAATTCGCGCACCATGATTTCTTGATTTATGAATAAGATAGATTAATAGACTAATTGTTTTTTAGTCGTTAATCAATAATGGGATAGACTTCACAGCAGTTTAAATAAAGATTCAAAGTGCAGAAAAAAGTCATAAAAGTTAATTTGTTATGTATTAGAGTTTTTACATAATTAGAAAATTAGAGCGAGAACATATCACAATCAATAGACATATCCAGAAATAGTTAAATGATTTGTTTTACCAATGGATAATTGATAATTGATAATTAACCCTCAAAGGTCATTTCAGTTATCAGTTATCAGTTATCAGTACCGACAACTATTGCCGGATCAAACTAAAATACGCTCATTGAATATTTTTTCATCCCCCTAAAAGGGGGAGGCACCTACCCCAATTTTTCGGTAAAAATCCTCTGATGAGCAAGGTATGAGCAAGGAGAAAAAAGCGGTCGATATTCGCAGCAGACCCGTTGGGTGGGATTGCTCCGAAACCTGCGCCATATCCATGATACCAAGAGAATAAAACGGTTAAAACCTTCTTGTAATTATCCATTATCCATTAATGAAAGATTTCCTTATTTTCTATTCCGTAACGGTTAAAACCCGAGTTCAACAATTAATAATTAATAATTAATAATTACCTCGAGAGTGAAAACGGATAGGATTGACTAATCATGAAAATTTTTTCTTATTTATCCTTTAAAGGAGAGGCTTTAAACCTTAATTATTCGGTAATTATCTATTATTTATTAGTAAGCATTTCCTCCGGAATGCTTACATTCATTATCCATTATCAATTAATGAATAGATTGACATAATTTACTGCTTGTTCAATTTAGATGTTTATTTTTCATTTTTATCAATTTTTACTCTGTTTTATATCGGTTACTAGACTATTTATTTGTTATATTTTTATCTCTTGTTTTCCACTTTATTTTATGATCTAATTAACTATCCTTTCTTCAGTCTCACTAACCCAAATATTATCTTCACTATTTACCTAAAATTAATAATTAAATAAATAATTAAATAATTCACGCCTTGAACCCTCCCCTTGAAAAGAGAAAAAAATAAATTTTTTCCTTTTATTCAATCCTCTTCCTTTTAGGGAGAGGTTAAAACCGTTACAGAATTGAATATAAGGAAATATCAAGTGCACTTTTTTCCCCTTAAAAGGGTCGGCTTTCAACCAGAATTATTTAATTGTTAATTATTAATTATTCGGCAATTGTTAATTATTAATTATTAATTATTAATTATTATTAGAGCTTCATCAAAAGCAAAAATACTGAAAATTATTGATATTTAATATGCAATGTCATGATGAGAATAAAATTATCAATAAATAGCGATCGCTAATCTCCCAAACACCAAGAAACAACTAGCAATATGATTGATAGAAAAAACCATCGAGGAATATGTAGCCATTGCATTAAGTCCATTGGTTCTAAGACAAAGATAGAAGTAAAAAACCAGCTTAAGAGCAACACCACAGTTATTAAGAATAACGACATAGTATTTTCCGAACAAAAAAGAAAAATTTGAACAACTTATTTGATTCACCTTTCAGTATAATATTAAATGACCTGCTCAACCAAAGGTGCTAAATTATCGTGTTTAAGACCCTTCTAACTGACTTCCGAATTATCTTTGATAGAGACCCCGCAGCTCGCAACTGGTTGGAAGTTCTTACTTGCTACCCTGGTCTTCAAGCTTTAATATTTCATCGCCTTGCCCATAGTTTGTACAGTCTGAAAATTCCTTTCCTGCCTCGTTTAATATCCCATATAGGCCGTTTTTTGACTGGGATTGAAATTCACCCAGGGGCTATTGTTGGTCAAGGTGTTTTTATTGACCACGGTATGGGTGTAGTTATTGGAGAAACTGCTATTATAGGAAACTATTGCCTAATTTACCAAGGAGTAACTCTGGGTGGCACTGGCAAAGAAACTGGCAAACGCCATCCTACTTTGGGTGAAAATGTGGTTGTTGGTGGGGGTGCAAAGGTTCTTGGTAATATTAATATTGGTAATGATGTTCGTATTGGTGCAGGATCTGTAGTACTTAGGGATGTTCCTTCTGACTGTACTGTTGTGGGAGTTCCTGGGAGAGTTGTATATCGTTCTGGAGTTAAGGTAAATCCTTTAGAACATGGTAGTTTGCCTGACTCTGAAGCTGAGGTTATTCGTGCTTTGGTCGATCGAATTGATTCTCTTGAACAACAGGTGGAAAGTTTACAAGGTAAATTATCACAGTCTCCTGTGGTCAAGTAAGCACTCAGCCGTCAGCGATCGGTAATCAGCTATTGCTTTTAGTTTAAGATAAAAGCTTTACTAATTGAGTCAGAATTTAAGGATTTATATCTAGAATAGACCAAGTTTTAGAGTTATCAATTTGATAAAGCCAGCGATTTTGTGGTTCTCCTTTTAGTTCTAAATGCTCGACTTTTGTTGGATCGAGTAATAATAGATAAAAGTTTGGTAGGGCATTAGATGGATTTGGTGGGGACAATTCAAAGGCACTGGTTTCTACTTTACTTTCTCCAGGATTAGGCCAAGTAAATTGTTGTCTAGCATTGTCTGAAATTTCTTGCCATGTTGTTTCTCTGGCTTTAGCAAGTAATGGATAAGGATTATTTGCTTTGATTAGATAGAGTTTCCCACTGAGGCGAAATTGTTCTCTAGTTTTAGGGAAGTACCAACAGATTTCGCCCCAGGGATTTTTTTCTATTTGCTCTACTTTATTGCTACGACTGTCAGTGATGAATTTTAGCTGATTGGTTTCTTCTAAAAAACCTCGGAATACTATGGTACGATTTTTGGGTTGGCCTTCAGCAGTGACTGTTGCTAATTGGAGATAACGAGCATAAATTAGGCTTCGGTTTTTATGTAAAGCTCTGGCTAAAGGCGATCGCCAAGGTGCTAGTTTTTCTGCCTCTAGTGACATACTCCCACACTATAGCGCCAGCTCAGTTTGAGCTTCTCTCGTTTCGCAGTCCTGCTACTGCATCGGACTCCACGAGCTTTAAGGACGGAATGCCCTACCGCCCTATTTTTTATATCGATCGCCGCATTTCCTAGGTCATGCTTCCCTACGGGATGCTGCGCAAACGCAAACAAGTCGCGGTCTATTACAACACCGCAATGTGGGCAAGAATGAGTTCGTATGTTTAATTCTTTATCGACTTTTTTTCCACAGTTTGAGCAATCTTGGCTGGTATTTTTGGGGTTTACTGCTATGGTTTTCTGTCCAGCATTTCCGGCTTTGACAGCAAGAATAGACAGGAATCGTCCCCATCCAGCATCATTAATTGATTTATTCAATCTGGTTTTTGTTAACCCTTTAATGTTTAACTTTAATATAGCAGAAGGAAGAACCGAACTATCCTCAAAAGTGCTGTAAATATATTCAGAGTCAGCTTTCTTCCAAGTCCCGCTAAAATGGAGGTCGCCTTATTGGGCTTTGATTTTCAGGTGGGGCACATCTCTCTGAATGAAAAACTTCCGGTATTGCGGAACTGCCTGCGATTATTTCATTATTAGACTCATTAGTAAAGTGTTCCTGGACTAAATCCTGCATATCTATTTCCCTGGCTTCAATCTCAGGGGCTTTTGACATACACCCTTTTTGATTTTTTATAGGCTCTGGCTCGGATGCTGTTTCAGTCTCTGGGTCAGAGTCTTGTTCTTTGCCCAAATAATTTCCGATAATCTCTTCTAATAATTTTTCAGGCTTGACTCCCTGTTGTTTGGCCTGAGCTCTTAATTTGTCCCAAACGTCTCTGGGTAGTTTTGCTGTGGCTAAGGGGGTTGCAGTTTCCCCTGTAATAGTAGTTTCTATGTAATTTGCTG
>JAXHSW010000329.1:0-6031 GCA_034190295.1 Cyanobacteriota bacterium
GGGATTTAATATTGAAGTGTGGATAGAATTATAAACATATACTGTATAACCGGATTCTATATCAATGCGTACTTGCTGTGAAAGTTGATGTTCGGCCCTGAAGGAAGTCAGCAAGTCTGCAAGTCTGCAAGTCAGAAGTTAACCCACCCCTAACCCCTCCCAGGAGGGGAAGTAGGGTATTTGAGCAAGCCTACAAAAACCCGATCGCCATTTCCCGGTGGGGTGACGCGACTCTGAACGAAGTCAGAAGTTGTTGAGGATACCCTAAGCGGACTTTCTGACCTTGAAAAAGTTGAGTCCTTCGGATACGATGTAGTTTAATAAAACTAGCAACTCGTCTCCAATGACTCCAATCATGTTTGTTGACATCCTCCGGTCTCAACAAATATTTGGGGATTTTTTCTCATAATTTTAAGGCTCTACGACCAATTACTAAAGCAGCAGCAGTGCCACTATTGAGGCCGTATTTACCCATATAATTAATCATCCCAATTACTAAGCGTAAAAGCTGGATTAACTTTGATTAATTCCACTCCAAATCTTCTACAACGTGACAATATAGCTTCTCTAAACATTCGAGTAGATAATAAGACAAGCATTTGATTATAAACTTTACAATATCCACTCATCTTGGATTTTTTCTTACTAAAGTCTAGAGACTCTATGACAATAGCACATTCAAAAAACTCTGCTAAGAAAACAATTTGAGAAACAATATTTCTCATGGATGCTTGTCGCTGCCTTGTAGTTTGATTTTTCCATTTATACGGAATTTCTTTTAAATATTCAATGTTACCGAAATATTGGGTTTAAAGCCTCCCCCTTTTAGGGGGATGAAAAAAATTCAATGAGCGTATTTTCGTTTTCTCCGGCAATAGTTGTCGGTACTGATAACTGATAACTGATAACTGATAACTGATAACTGATAACTGAAATGACCATCCCACTTCACATAAGTAACTGAAATTGATTCCGCATTAAAATCAATACCAAGACAACCATTTTTTCTTGTATGAACTACTGGTATTTCTGGTACATAAGTAGAAAGATGTACATACCAATTATCCTGTTTATACTCCCTACGAAAAATAGAAATTGTGATTGGTTTTAAATTGTTTATGGCATAATCTAAATCTGTTGCTCTATATCTGCCATTCCTATTTGAAACTGTAAATTCGCTCCTGTTTTTCTGACCATATTTGCCTTGTAATGGTCTAGGTAATTGAACTTGTAGTTGATATAAACCTTCCTCTTGTAATGGAAAAACTTTGAGCATAGTTCCACAACCTGGCTGAGATTTTCCCACACATAAAAATCTGCCTGAACGTTTTTTGCTCCAATCAACATTCCATTATTCTAGGGTTTTATATCCATTTTCTGCTAAGTTATGTTGAGCATTAAATAATTTCTGCGATCCAAAGGAAATATGTAGACGTTCTGTGTTTTTTAACTTCTTTAATTTTCGTTTCAGACTAGCTATTTTCTGAATTTTACTCTTTAAACCTAACAGTTGATGAAAAAAAATATTTTTAGCTTTTATATGTGGAAAACCTTTTTTTTGTTGCTCATTTTAATGTTTTTTCTAGTTTAATGATGAGTTTTTTTGTCGCAGTTGTTTGAGCTTGGATTTGTAACTCTAATTTAGAAATTAAGTTTTTTTTAGCTGTTTTTAATTGCTTTAAACATGTTCGTGCTTCAGTAGCGATTGAGTCAGCATAAGCCCATTGAATGTTAAACTTTTTCATCAGACGCTTTTCTAGTTCGGATTCTGATAATTTCTCAGTTTGCATCCAGTTAACTGCAGAGCGTTTCCAGGATTCATACAATCCTTCGAGTTCTTCAAATACTGGATGATATTCAATTTTGGCTTCTATCCCTGTTAAAGAACCGTGAGATTTAGCCATGACTATTAGGACTTACATTGAATCACTTTACTTAAAGTTAGCATCCTTAGACAAGGGATGTCAATTATATTTGCGATCGCTTTGATCTTTTCTCAAGTTTTGACATAGGTTCCTAATTTTTTAATTCGCGATTGTGTCATATCCAGCAACATTTTGTAGATGTAAGTCTTGGATAGTCTATATTTTTTGCTGTTAGTAAACAACAGGCGTTATATTCTCGATCTGTGGTTAATAACGTAAGCATTTCCTCCGGACTGCGCCCGCATTCAGCCGTCAGCTATCAGCTATCAGCTATGAGTTATTAGCTCATTATCAGCTCAAAAGAGGAATTAGTCTCCAAGGATAATTAAAATTTATAAAAAAAAATGTCTTCAGCTAACCTTAGTAATTTCTTGAATATCTTCATGCATCTGATAGCTGTTTGCGGAGCATTCCGTAGGAAATGCTGATAGCTGTTTGCGCAGCATTCCGGAGGAAATGCTTACTTAATAACTCAAAAAAGTTCAGAGGTAAAAACAGAAGCTGAAATCTTAACCTAAATACTCCCACACTAACCATTCGGTATAGTTTGAGCTTCTCTCGCTTCCCAGTCCTGCTATTGCATCGGACAAGCGCGTGCTTTAAGGACGGGATACCCCGCCGCCCTTTTTGCATATCAAAAAACTACGCGCCTAGCTCCATAATCAGATTTTATGCTTACCGCCGATTCATCTCACACCAAATTGAAAATTTCGCGCGCAGGCTTCTCGACGGTTTAGCTAACTATCTCTAAGTCAATACCCTAAGATTTTTAAACTCCCCGGGCGGGATTCGAACCTGCGACCAATCGGTTAACAGCCGACCGCTCTACCGCTGAGCTACCGAGGATTGTAAACTTTATCTCTGAGCTACGATTACTAATCTTAACCCTAACTCAACATATTTTGCAACCCTTTTTTATATTTTTTTTACTTATACTTATAGTTATGTAGTTTAATAAAACTAATTTGACTTTTTTGTATTATTGTGATACACAAAAATTATTTACCCATTCTTAGTTCAGCTAGGCGCTTTTGAGACTCTAGGTCCAGGTAATTAGCCAAAAAACGGCCTGATGTTTTTTTGCTTTGTTGACATCTACGCCGGACGCTACTTGCTACACTTTCGATGTCATTGGCAAGCTGTTGAGAAGATATCCATTCTGCACCATAACCTACCACAGTAAGTTGTTGAACGCGATCTGAAGTCGCAACAATTAACCTACTCTTAGACAAGCGCATCTCTTGACGAAGATTAGCACAAGCTTTCTCTATATATGTATCTGCTGTTTGGCCAAATTCTGTATAATAAACAGATAAGCGATCGGTAATAACCTCTTTAACTGTAGGAGTATACTGGTATTGAGAATCAAATACTATACGAGTATTCAAGTCTTGACTAGCACTATAATTTACCATCGCTTCTATCAAATCTCGTCTAGCTGTTTCCAAGCCATGAATCCTAAAGCTTTCTTGGAGGCGAGGCCAGATACCAATAACATTATAGCCATCTACGAGCATAACCTTTCGTCTTAAAGAGCGTGACATGATTCAAAGGGATAATTCTCCACAGAATGTTAACAAATACTAATTTAATATAACATTTATTCAGATTCTATCGTGGTCAAAAAAAATAATCCCTAAACTTTCAAAGCTTGAGAGTTTAAGGATCGAAAATTTGGCTGTACTCTGTCTGCCATTCCTCCTTCTCTGCTTTTATAGTTTGAGAATGTAGGTTAGGAAGTACGAGCTTAAGGTGACATACTCCCACACTAACCTTGCGGTATGTGGGCTTCTCGTTTCGCAGTCCTGCTATTGCATGGGACAAGCGCGTGCTTTAAGGACCTATGGGCATCGCCGCCCTTTTTTGCAAGTTAAAAAACTACTCACCCAGTGTCGCAATTAAGATTTTACGTTTTCCCACAGCTTGCTAGGAATTTAGGACAGCAACCCCATATCTGATTAAATTTTTATGGTTCATCAATGGCGGTTGTTAACTCTTTCCCAGCTAGAGGCTTTTATAACATAAAATTTGTAAATTAATAGGACGTTGAGTCCCATTAATTTACCGTCGATTCATCCCACGCTCCGGAACGCAGATTATGACGTGGGGCTTCTCAACAATTATGCTAAATTATTTAATCAAACCTTTCTTCAACAGTTTCGGGTCTGCGTATTACTGCTTGACCTCGATCTAATACAAATGCTCCATCACAATAATCCAACTCATTTAAACGATGAGTAACCCACAGAGCAGTAATACCTCGCTT
The DNA here is from genome assembly GCA_034190295.1 of Cyanobacteriota bacterium. Classification (GTDB taxonomy): domain Bacteria; phylum Cyanobacteriota; class Cyanobacteriia; order Cyanobacteriales; family Microcoleaceae; genus Okeania. The sequence goes on from JAXHSW010000329.1 coordinate 4,192, forward strand.
TTTCACCAAGCTTTGAACTTGAGTGACCAAATCTAATTGACTGTCTGGGTCCAGTAAAGCAGTAGGTTCGTCCAATAGCAATATGTCACAATTACGAGCAATAGCTCCAGCGATCGCTATCCTTTGTTTTTGCCCCCCGCTCAAAGCATATATAGGTCGGCGTTGTAAGTCTAAAAGATTTACTGCGGTTAAAGCATCTTCTACTCTATGACGAATTTGAACTTGAGAAAGTCTCTCTTCAACCAGTCCAAAAGCCACATCTGCTCCCACAGTAGGCATCACCAATTGATGGTCAGGATTTTGGAAAACAAAACCCATTCGCCCTTCAAAATGAATTTTTCCAGACTGAGCAGACAAAAGTCCTGCCAATACCCTTAACAAAGTTGATTTACCACTACCATTAGTCCCCAAAAGCATCCAAAATTCTCCCTTTGGTACTTTTAGGGAACAAGAATGTAAGACCCGGCCACCATTAGGCCAATCAAAACAAAGGTCTTGTACTACAATCGCTGGATGAGTAATTTGAATACTATTATCCGTAGGGTTCATTGTGTCAGGGCAACAAAACCAGGTGGTCTTCCAGTAGCTGCAGCACCTGATTTTTGAGAAATCTGGACTCCAGAAATTTCACTGGCTAGTATAGCAATCTTTTTCTCAGGCATTTTCTCACAAGTAAGTTCTATAACTTGAGAATTACCAGAACGAATAGACTCAAGGACTTGTTGATAAACAGCTTCCGCATCTTCAGCTAACTTACGTTGTACTGAAAATGGTGCAGGGGTATATTTCACAATAATGTCAATAGTGAACATTTCTTAGTTAGATAAGTATTAATATTATTCATCTTACTTAATAGTTCATAAAAATATAGCCACATACATAAGGCATATCCTTATTTAGCAGGTGTTACCCTGACTGGGTGAACTAAAACACCCTCATTTCCCATAATCAAAGACAAAAGGGGGCTGCTTTTTTCGCATTGGTTTAGAAAACCGTTCACACACCTCTAGTTTGATTGTACCATTAAACATCTGGTCAAGAGTTATTAATTAAGATTCAAACAAGGTCATCTCAGCTTGCCCCATACCAATTGAGAATACTTAACTTAAAAGTCTAAATCTAAAATCTAAAAATAAAATTGTCCCTAAAAACTATTTTTTTTGGTTGCTCCAAAGGCAAATTACCCCTATAATGAGAAATAAGGTAAAGAAATTTAAACAATGTTGCAAAAACCTCTCATATTCTGCTAAGGCAGAACAATAATTATTTAGAGAAGGTTGAGATAAAAACATTACCTGTAGTTATCATAATTATTTGGAGAATTCCGTAATGACTGTAGCAGTCGGACGCCCACAGAGTCAAAGAGGACCATTTGATGTCCTGGATGACTGGCTGAAACGCGATCGCTTCGTATTTGTAGGTTGGTCTGGTATACTTTTGTTCCCATGTGCCTTCCTGGCCATCGGAGCATGGTTAACTGGAACCACCTTTGTCACTTCCTGGTATACTCACGGGTTAGCCAGTTCTTACTTAGAAGGCTGTAACTTCCTGACCGTAGCCGTCAGCAGCCCCGCCAACAGCATGGGACATTCCCTACTATTCCTCTGGGGTCCAGAGGCTCAAGGAGATTTTGCTCGTTGGTGTCAAATTGGTGGATTGTGGACATTCACAGCTCTCCATGGTGCATTCGCTCTGATTGGTTTCTGCCTACGTCAGATCGAAATCGCCCGTTTGGTAGGAATACGTCCTTACAACGCCATTGCCTTCACAGGTCCAATAGCAGTATTTGTGAGTGTATTCTTATTGTACCCATTGGGTCAATCAGGCTGGTTCTTTGGAC
>JAXHSW010000033.1:0-41483 GCA_034190295.1 Cyanobacteriota bacterium
ACCAGTACAGAAAAAATGCTGACGACAATAATAGTTAGCCAGGTTGTACAAGTTTTTTGATTTAAAGGCTAACTCATCACACACCCGCCAATACTGATGTGTTCGGTTAATAATATGTCTATCAACAAGTCGCATTCACCTTTAGATATTTCATTTCTTTAGTTATCTGTTTAATATTAAAACACTTTTCTACAAATAGCAACTACTTTCTACAATTTTCATTCAACAGTTAATCACCCCGGTGAAATGCTATATCATTGAGGAATAATTTCTGTTACTACATTACTACTACCGCCTTCAATGGTAACTTTTTCATTTTCTAGTTGTCCAACTGCCCGAGGACCTCTAACATTAAATGGCGGGTCAACTTGACGATAAAATACGTTTCCTTGTGCTTCAAAAGTCTGATTTTCAAAGTACCAAGTCAGGCGATCGCTATTTAACTGAGCTTGATTTTTTTGCCCAACCCCAATCACATTTCCTGATAAATTAAAGGTATTGTTTTGAAAATTTCCTTGACCTTGATTAGCTTTCAATACTACTTTTTCTTCTTGTTCTAATATTGTTATAGGTCCTGGAGAAGTAATCAAATTTTGTGGCATATTCCAAGTAACTAACTCACTACTTATTTGTACTTTTGGGTCAGTTTGGAGTAGCTGCACATTTTTCTTGAGAGTAGCTATTTTATTGTCTAAATCATATTCTGATTCGTCACCATAAGCACTGCCAATAACATTTTTATCTTTGAGTTGTTCGATTTTTATAGGTTGATTAGTAACCAATTTTTTTTGCTCTATTTCCCAAAATAATTGTTCTGTTTGTATTTTCAGCACAGGCTCTTTAACCATAGCTACTACTTGACCATAAAACTCTATTTTTTTTTCCTTACTAATAACTTTTGCTTTCTGAGCTGATGCTTGTATTTGTTCGTTACTACCCGTAATATTATTAGTGACAATAATAATTCCTGGTTCTGTCAACCACTCCAGTTGTTGCCCTCTAATAACTACTTTATTTTGAATATCATATACTTCTATTTCATCTATCAGTATAATTTTGTTTCCATCTTGATAGACTTCTCCTTGTAAAGCAGTAATTTTATAGGTTACTTTTCCGTCTTGAAATAATTCACCTTCAGGTTTTGTTACTCTGATTAATTCTTGATTTTGCAGATATGAAGCTCGTTTAGATTTTACTCGCCACAACATTTGACCTTCTTCTGATGCTTCTTCTAAAGTAACATCATTTAAAGTCAAATCACTCTCTGGTGTCTGAGTAGGAATAGGTTGTTCCGATATATTTTCTTGCACTTGATTTTGTTGATTACAAGCAGTTATTCCTAGAAGTAAAGTTATTAAGATGAATAAAGGTATTGACGAGTTATGAAAGTAAGAAAAATAATTATTTTGTTTTGTCATAAATATAAAAGTACCTTCTTTGGTATTTGACAATAAATTTGAGCGAACAGGGAGTATGGTTTAATATTATAAATTAAGTCAATAGCTATCATTATAGCGGTTTTTACAAAGGTAGACTTGCATTACTTCTGCCTTTAATACCAAGCGTGAAAAAAGAATGCTATAAAAAGTGCCTCTCGATCGGATATGCTTAAAAATAATAGCTCTCGTTCATTTTAAATAGTTATATCTATCGTTTTTACATTTTTTTCAATATTTCTTCCTTCTTCCTTCTTCCTTCTTTCTTACTTCTACTATTTGTAACAAACACTTATCAAATTGGTATAAGCCAAAATATCTGTATTCTATGAAAGAAACATGAAAACCGCTAATCTTTGGTAAAAAAAAGGTAAAAAAAAACTCAAGGAAAGTTTTTTAATTATGAGCGAAAATTTTCCAGCTTTGACTGAGATAATGCTCAATTTTTACAACTTTCCTTGTAGCAAATAATATTCAATTTTTGCTTTAACTTACCGATTAAACGTAGATTATATAACTCTCTAATTATTAATCTACTAACATCAAAAAAACTAACAAAACTTTGAAATTGATGATACTAGAGTTTGGTAATTTTTCTAAATTAAATTAGAACAAGTATTATCTAAGCATTTCCTCCAGAATGCTGCGCAAACAGCAGTTAGCTATCAGCAACAAGATTCTCTCTTATGGGACAGTGTTTAAATTAACAACTGACTTTAAGGACAAGGAAGGGAAGCAACTTTTGTAGTAAGACAATTAATAAAGCTTTTACCCTAAACTAAAAGCAATAGCTGATAGCTGATAGCTGACTGCTGAATGCTTACTCTTATCTTTAATCATGTTCTTCCATTAAACCTATAGCTGATAGAGGACGATAGGTATAACCAGGAGACTTAGAAGTTTTTTGAATGTCTTCTTTAATGTTTTCTAGGTCTACATAACGGTCAGAAACATTAATTAAACTATCGCTAGTCATAGACCTAAGACTAACTACCTCGACCCGAACACCCCTATAACTAACAGCATCTACAGCATAAGCTAAATCTCCATCTCCACTAACCAATACAGCAGTATCATAAGAACCGACTAAAGCCATCATATCAACTGCTATTTCCACATCAAGATTAGCTTTTTTAGAACCATCCGGTAGTTGTACTAAATCTTTAGAAATGACACGATAACCATTACGACGCATCCATAACAAAAATCCTTGCTGTTTTTCATTAGTACGATCTACTCCTGTATAGAAAAAGGAACGTAGAAGGCGAGAACCACCAGTAAGACGACAAAGAAGCTTAGTATAATCAATTTCTATTCCTAACTGCAAAGCAGCATAAAATAGATTAGAGCCATCAATAAAAATTGCTACTCTGCCACGATTTTCTAGAACTTGTTCGGGAGTAAATATCTCATGAATTTCTATTTGTTGATGATTTAACATGATTTTTAACCTCAGTTTTTTATTCAATAAAGGAATGGAATTCTTAATCAGATATAATTTTCAGCACACAAAATAGACGATGTAATTTGAAAAAAAACGATACTACAATTAGCTTTTTAAGAAACAGTTTCTGCCAGTTCTATTCTTTGAAAAATAGGTTGAGGTTGCCCAAGAATTTGATTTTTTGGTAAAGCGCCCCAATTCGCTTGTTTGACAAAAATTTCTGAACTATTAATTACTGATTTATCGTTAAAGTCTTTTGAGAAACCTAGTTGCTGATAGATAGCATTGCTAATATTGGGAATTATTGGTGATAAAAGATAAGACGCTAGTCTAACAGATTCCAACACAGAATATAACACTTCTGCTAGGCCCTCTAACTTACCCTGCTTATATAGACTCCAAGGAGCAGTTTCGTCTATATATTTATTGCCAGTTCTAACTAAGGCCAATACTGCTTCACAAACTTGACTAAAAGCTAAAGAAGTATAAGCTTGAATAACTTGTTCGCCCAAACCCATACCTATTGCCTTAAGTGGATGAGTGACTTCTATTTCCTCGCCGTGAATATCAGGAATTTGGCCTTTAAAATATTTATGAGCCATTTTGAGAGTACGATTTAGCAGATTACCCAAGTCATTAGCTAAGTCAGCATTTAAGACATTGATAAAGCGGGTTTCACTAAAATCACCATCAACTCCAAATTCTATTTCTTTGAGAAAATAGTAACGAACTGCGTCAGAGCCATACTTTTTAACTAATTCAAATGGATCTAAAGTATTACCGAGAGATTTACCCATTTTCTTCCCATCTTTGGTCAAAAATCCATGTCCAAAAACATGATGAGAGATTGGTAAATCTGCTGACATGAGCATTGCTGGCCAATAAACAGCATGAAAACGCAGTATATCTTTACCAATTAGGTGTAGATTAATCGGCCACCATTCTGATAAAGCATTCTCTAGGGTAGGTTCGCGATCGGGATCTAGGAGTGCTGTTACATAACCTAATAGAGCATCAAACCAAACATAGATAGTATGGCTAGGATCGACTGGTACTTGAAAACCCCAATCTAAATTTACTCTAGAGATTGAAAAGTCTTGTAATCCTTGGTTAACAAAATTTAAGACTTCATTGCGACGACTTTCCGGTTGAATAAAATTAGGCTGTTCTTGATAAAAAGCTTGTAGTTTTTCTTGATATTTAGAAAGACGAAAGAAGTAATTTTCCTCGTCGCGCCATTCTACTTTTTGGTTAGTATGAATAGGGCAATGTTTATCTTCTAGAAGTTCGCGCTCTTCTTTAAATTCTTCACAAGCTACGCAATACCATCCTTGTTGCTGACTTAAATAGATATCACCCCGGTCCCAAACTCTTTGGAAAAATTCTTTGACAATTAATTCGTGGTTAGATGCAGTAGTACGACTAAAACGGTCATATTGAATATTGAGTTGTTGCCAGAGAGACTCAAATCCTGATACCACTAAATCACAATGTTCTTGAGGGGACCTGCCTTTGCTCTGAGCTGTCCTTTGAATTTTTTGGCCATGTTCGTCTGTGCCAGTAATCATCAGCACCGATCTACCTTGTAGCCTTTGAAAACGAGCTACCGTATCGGCGGCAATAGTGGTATAAGCACTGCCTATATGTGGTAGAGCGTTAACGTAGTAAAGGGGAGTTGTAATTGCAAAGGTATCCTGAGTTTTATATGTGTTTTTCATGGAAAATCAGAGTAAAATACTATTGATTTGAACTGATTCTGGGTACAATCATAACGAGTCTAGTAGTATCGACCTATTTGATTTATACTTTGTTTAACTGGTTGTTTCTTAATCTAATCAACATCATTAATTAATTGAGCTGTAAAAGCTAATAAAGCCCCCTACCATAACAGTAATACTGTTATTATGTTTTCCTGGACTTTCTCAAAGAAATTTTAACTTTTGGTATCCTAACGTTACTATCCTGAGAAAATATCTATGAGAGTCTAGAATTTACATATCTAATTATTCAGAGGCAAGATGGGAGACCAAGCAAATAATCTACTGCTTATTTCTCGTTTGTTCTTAGCTGCTATTGGCAGTAGAACTTTTGTTTATCATGCAGATAGGATTCCTTCAGAGGGAGGCATAATTGTTGTAAGTAACCATCGTAGTTTTATGGACCCTTTGTTACTTACGGTGGCCGTTAATCGACAAATTAAATTTGCTTGTCATCACTATATGGGCCAAGTACCTGTACTACGAGAAATGGTTACTGCTTTGGGTTGTTTTCCTTTAGATAATTCGAGTCGTAGACAACAAGATTTTTTCAGACAGGCAACAAAACTATTACAAGCTGAAGAAATGGTGGGGATTTTTCCAGAAGGAGCTGCACCTATGGTTAGGTGTACTCCACCTAATTTAATTAATGATTTTCAAAGAGGATTTGCTCATTTGGCCTTACGCTCGCCAGTTACAAATTTGGCAATTTTGCCAGTAGCGATCGCTTCATCTGATGAGCAGTTAATTTCTTCGAGAATACCTTTGAAATTGTTAAGTTTTTTCGATCCTTCAGAACCTTTATTTAATCAACCTGGATGGCATCCAGCGATAGTTTATCAGCGTTCTAATATTATGTTTGGTCGCCCGTTTTGGGTTAAGTCTTCCCACCGTCAGCAATATCATGGAAAGTACGCTAAACAGTTAGTCAACAATTTGACTGATTATGTTAGCCAAGAAATTGCTAATTTACTTATAGAAGGTTGTATTTAAGGATTAAACCTTTAGATTTTACTTGATTTATCTATCTATATTTATTTATTCTAGAAACTAATATAAAAAATTGCTCTTATTTATAAACAAATTTAATAATTAAATAATTTAATTTTGTTTTCCCCGAAACAACAATATTTCTAGTTAAGTCAGACTAGGGGAATCTTAAGTAATAATTAGGTAGATATTCAATAATTGATAATGGATCGTGGATAATTGATAATGGATAATTGATAATTACCTCTGCCTAAAACGGAATTGATTGAAGAAAAGGAAAAAATTTATTTTTTTCCCCTTGAAAGGGGAGGCTTCAAGGCGCGAATTATTTAATTATTAATTCTTCGGTAAAAACATAAAAATTTAATCTATAGAATAAAAGCTAAATGAGAAATTACTCAGAGATATTAACTGTTAATTATTAAATTATCAATCGTTAATTACTTTTTATTTGTATTGAATCATGCAAGTGGGAAATAGCCAAATTAGTTTTTTAAGGCCAACTACACCTAGACTAGAATTACCCCTGTTGATTTTCTTGCCTGCTATGGATGGAACAGGTAAATTGTTGCGATCGCAACAGTCCAGATTATCAACTGCTTTTGACCTTCACTGTCTGAGTATCCCACCCAACGATCTATCCAGTTGGGAGCAGTTATTGGAAAAGACAGTAGAGTTAATTAAAATAGAAAGAGAAGCAATACCGGAAAGACCAATTTACCTATGTGGAGAATCTTTTGGTGGATGTTTGGCCCTAAAAGTTGCTTTTACTGCTCCTGAATTATTCAACAAGCTGATTTTAGTCAATCCAGCCTCCTCATTCAGTCAACAACCTTTAGTCAAATATGGCTCATATCTTACTCAATACTTACCAAGCTATTTATATAAATTATCGGTGACAGGGACTTTACCATTTTTAGCAGCTCTTGGCCGGATGGAAAGAGCAGAGCGTCAAGCCCTATTAGAGGCGATGCAGTCAGTTTCTCAACAGACCTCAATCTGGCGATTAGAATTAATGCGTTCATTCCAGGTAGACAAAAATCAACTAAAAAAGTTAAAAAAACCTGTATTAGTTATTGCTAGTGCGGCCGATAGACTATTGCCTTCAATATCACAAGCTAAGTTTTTAGTCAAGCATTTGCCTGAAGCTAAAATGGTTGTTCTCCCAAATAGTGGACACGCCTGCTTACTAGAAACAGACGTGGACTTCTACGAAATTATTCGAGATCGATGGGGCAATGAGTTAGATCAAAAATCATTACAATCTAACTTTCTAGTTTAAACTGAGCCACTTTTGAGCATTCAGACGTTGAATCACGCCAAAAACTAATAAACTCAGAGTAATTTTACGCTCATCAATTAAAAAAGGTTCTAGAGTAGCAGGTTTTGCGCCATTGTCTGCGCAAGAAAAAGCTCTGGGGCCTTTAATATCTTTTTTCGGGAAATAAACATTGAACTGACGCTGGCCTTGTTTAAACTTACCCATCACTTGCCAACATTCTTCAGATGAACTGGGGCCAGCCATTGGTAATTTCTGTCTGACTAGCTTCAGATCGAGATCGTCAATACCTTGTTGAGTGAGAGCTTCTTGCAAAGCAGGCAAATAATCTTGCTGCATAAACTCCGCAAAAGGCTTTTCTTCCACAGCAGGGGGCTTTTCTTTTTTTACCTTGCCTCCAGCAGGCTTAGTTTCAGATTGTTTAGCTTCTTTTTCTTCAGCCATAAATGCTACCTTAGTTAAATTTCTGCATAAGCTCGTTCTACCAAACGACGAGCCAGAGTTTGAACTCCTGTATGTTCATAATAATTGGTACTCACATCGAGGAATGCTCCTAAATAGTCCAATTTATCATCGCTAAATTCTACGAAACTTTGCAGACTATTGGCCACATTCTGGGGAGTAATACCCCGATCGCTGACAAAATCTCCCATCCAGCCTTTAACAGAACCGAAAGCTTCCCCAATAAAGCCCAACTTACTTTCTTTATCGCCTCCTGGAATAGCATCTTCCATTTCCCTGAAGCCTTCGTTTTCTTCTAGGTCTGAAGGGGAGAGTCGTTCGATCCATTCTGAAACTGCTTGTAAAAAGTCTGGCCCAAGAGGAATTAAACCATCAAAACAAACTAAGGCTGCTAACCGCATCAAAGACTCCCCACTATAATCACCCAAAGCGCCTACAAAGTCACCAATACTATCTCCGGGAATGCCATTGATGGAGCAAAAACCTAATAACTCAGCAACAACTTTCAGAGACAGATCGATAGTTTGGCCTTTTGCTGGTTTAGGAGTCAGGCTAGTTAACAAACCTCCCACTAGAGGAATTTTGTCACCAACCATATTAGCTAGGGTCGCTGCACCCACGGCACGACCAGCTCCATTTACTGTTCGGTAGAGCCACAAAGCTCGTTGATATCCTTGGGCCTTGTCATTGAATAGAATTACCGCGCGATCGCCTATTTGCTGAATTAATTCTTCGTCGTCTTCCCCTGTGACTGTGCGGATAGTATTTTCAAATCCTACCAAGTTATCCCATTCTCCAGGAACAACAAAATCTAAGGCGCGTAAGGATTTAATTGTCAGATTATTCTCAGGCAGTTCATCTACTAATTCAAAAATTGGCTTGCTCATTTTTATGCGACTCCTTTGGTTAGTTAAAAAGTTAATATTTGGTTGGAGGGCAGAATTGTCGATCTTTTCTCTCACAGGTTTAATATCCCACCGTCAACGGGGGTACTTAAAATTGTTTGGGGCGATCGGACACTAAGTGGCGTGTCGTTGACTATCCATAAGCAATTTTTACTTCTGCATAGCTGCATAGCTGCATAGCTGCCTTCTGCCTTCTTCAATTGAGACTTGATAGACCTCTTAGATTAAACTTTTGTAGCCATGCTTCGCGATCGCTGGGGGTAAATGAGGGGTCTTTTGATTGAGCTTTTACCTGGAAACGATTATCTACTAATACAGCAGTAGTAGTTTTACCTTGTTCAACTGCTGGATATCCTCCTATTTTCTTGCTGCTATTTTGGAATTTGTTGGCTGCAGCAGGGGAAGCGGAGATATCATTTATAGACATAACTGCTACTTCTTGACCACCTTTTTTGAGACTTGCTTGAGCAAAACCTTTTTTCTCTTGAGCATAGTTCAGTTTATAGTCGCCACTTGATGATGGGAAGTATTTGTTGAGACTACCGCCAGATACTTGTTTAGCTTGGGAAGGACGTTCTGTTTTGCTTTGTTGTTGGGCCTGGTCGAAACGGCTTGGTTCTTTGGCTCCGCCACAAGCAGATGTCAGTAGTAATAAGCAGATGAATATTGGGGCTATTATTTTGGCTAATCTACGGCTGTATATCATTATTTGTCTCTCCTTAAAATCATATATTTGAGATTGCTAGTATAATTTTCTCTGAAAATTGTACTATTCGTGTTATTTTTTCTGATGGCCTCAGAGAACAATTGTCCAAACCTGAGTGAATGTTTTCTTTTTCAATTCTAGTGGGTCTGGTCAATATTTAGCTAAATCTTTTGGCGGATTTTGATGCACAGTCTGTCTTTGTATAGATTAAGTTGATTCTGAGCGGTCTTATCTTTAGACCGACACGAGTACTATCCTTGTTAACTATGGCGATCGCATAGATTAGTTTGACGCGTGATTAATATCAAATCCGGTTGAATACTTATTATATAGTTGGGAGATGGGGAGATGGGGGGATGGGGAGATGGGGAGATGGGGAGATTGGGAGATTGGGAGATTGAAGTAATTATAGAATTATGAACATACACTGTATAACCGGATTCTATATAATACCAAATTGAAAAAAGAATGTTACAAATAAACTGGCTATTCTACAATTAATAATTAATAATAAGGGTTTGCATAAGGAAAGTCTTTTTGCTCTTTGTAGGAGACAGCTATACTGAAGACAACCCACCCGCAGGCTCCGACCGTGGAGAACCCACCCCTAACCCCTCCCTGGAGGGGAATGAGCGAGGAGGTAGGAGTAAGAATTCTCAGAATGATTTTTCTGCCCAACTATGCGCCTAAAATACTAGCTTTTTGAGCGTTTTCAACTGAAACAGGGGCACTAAAATTCGACCATAAAAATGCTCAAACCTTTATATATCAATATTTTGACAATTTTATCGGTAAGCCCTAATTAATAATTAACAATTACATCTCCTTGAAAAGAAGAGGATTGACTCAAAGTAAAAGTTTTCTTTATTATTCCCTGAAAATCAGAGGCTTTAAACCACAAATTTTCGGTAAATCACTAACTAAAACCTAGCACCTAATATCATGTTCCCCCTCCAGGGGAGCTACGAATTGCGGTTGAATACTTATAAATAACTGTTGTGAGTAGTCAGGAGTCAGGAAGAACTCCTCAGGAGTCTACCCACCCGCAGGCCCCGACCGTGGAGGGGATATTGGAGAAAAAGAGGGAATATTGGAGAAAAGTATTGATAATTTCAGTATTTCTTTGGTATTGTCGGTATTGTCAGTCCTTAAATTTTATTTATAACTGACCCGTCCGAACATGATATAACACCTAATACTTAGAAAGTTTTTGTAGCAAATATTTATCAATTTGGTATAACTTTGTATCAGTTTGAACCCAGAGGAAAAACATCTCTAGTTGGCAGAAGACAGTCAATTTTTTTGAGACAAAATCTGAATGTTAAGCTTGAAAAAAATAATTATTTGGCGATTTTTAAGGATTATTCAATTAGGAAAAAATTCAAACATTTCCTTAGAGATATTAGAGAAATATTAAAATTTAGGATAGCAGTTAAATATTAATTATATAGGGTTTGCTGAATAAATCTCAAAGCATTGATATATAAAGGCTTGATTCCAAATTGAAATGAAGCTGCATAGAATAATATTTCAAGCATAATTGACTACAGATAGACGTAGATAGAGATAGATTGATTTAATGAATTTCATCATTCTATGCAACCTCATATCAAACTGATATTAGTCTTTATTAACGGGAAAAAAGTACCAGCTTTTCGGTCGCTCCGAGCTATAAAAAGTCAGCATTTTCAGCAGAGAAGGGCGGAAAAATAACTCTGACAAATATACCTGACTACCTCCTCTATAATTCCCATTTCTCCTGAATCCTGACTCGGTCCGACTGACTCCTACCCTTGCTCATAGGACTTTTTCAGTAAACCCTATATAGACAAATATTTGCTGTACCTTGTAGTTGCGCTTGAAAACTGTATTTAAGAACAAAAAAATGTGCTTTGATTATCCCTTGGTACTAGCAACAGACCTAGATGGAACTTTCTTAGGAGGTTCAGATGAACAACGAGCAGAATTTTACGAATATCTACAAAAACATCGCGATCGCCTACTATTAGTATTCGTGACTGGGCGAGACGTAGAATTTGTGCAAAGCTTATGTGAAGATTCAAAATTTCCTAATCCTGACTATATTATTGGCGATGTTGGTACAACAATAGTTCACGGTAAAACTCTAGAACCTTTAGAATCAATACAAAGATGGGTTGAAAAAATCTGGGGAAATGCTAGCGATCGTATTAAAGAAATGATGCTAAATGAGCCAGGAATAGAACTTCAAGAATGTAGTGGCCCACGGCGTGTTTCTTAACTATTGGAATTAACTGACATTTTGACTCGTTACTGTGATTGGAGTCAGGAAAAGTGTTACAAGGAAGTTGAATACTATCATCAATTTATGAAAGAAAATTGCATTCCAGATTAGGTTATGGAAAGTACTGAGTATTCTCAGAATACAGGAGTTACTGCTGAGTTTATTTAGCTATTTTGGGCTGGCAAAATTTTTCATCTTAGCTTATGGGTAGAGTGGGAATAGATGAAAAGATTAATGGTAATTTTTCTGTTAATTACTATTACCTTACTCTACTAACTTCTATCAAAATTTGAGTAATTAACTAACAGGTAAAAATCATAAATTATGGTAAGCAAAATATCTCAAACTGATAAAAGAAGAGAAATTATTAGAACTTTAGACTCTGCTTATCCAGTATCGAGGGAAAAGGCAACCTTAGCTATTCTAGGTGCAGGTGCATGGGGTTCTGCTTTAGCAAAATTGGCTAGTCATAATCAACATGAAATACATTTATGGTCTCGTAGCTTGAATGTAAATTTATCAGAAATACTCCAAGATGTTGATATTATAGTTTCGGCAATTTCTATGAAAGGAGTGAATGAAACGGCAGAAAAAATCAAAAAAATTGGATTATCAGAAAAGGTAATTATTGTGACTGCTACAAAAGGATTAGATTCAGCAACAAGGCGGACTCCTTCTCAGATTTGGGAAACTAATTTTCCTAATAATTCAGTCGTGGTTTTATCTGGTCCTAATTTATCAAAAGAAATTAATGATAAATTACCTGCTGCAACGGTAGTTGCTAGTAAAAATAAGGCAGCAGCAACAACAGTACAAAAGATTTTTGCTTCTGGTTTATTTCGGGTTTATAGTAGTCCCGATCCTATTGGTACCGAATTAGGTGGAACTTTGAAAAATATTATTGCTATTGCTGCTGGAGTTTGTGATGGTTTGGAACTTGGTACTAATGCTAAATCAGCTTTGTTAACTCGTGCTTTGACAGAAATGATTCGGGTTGGTAATCATTTAGGGGGACAAACTGAAACTTTTTTTGGGTTATCTGGTTTAGGAGATATGTTGGCAACTTGTAGTAGTTCTTTGAGTAGAAATTATCGGGTTGGTTATGGTTTAGCTCAAGGTAAAAGTTTGGAGAAAATTTTAGATGAATTACAAGGTACTGCTGAGGGTGTTAATACTACTAATGTTTTGATCGATCTTGCTTACCGAGAAGAAATTCCTGTGCCTATTTCTCATCAGGTTTTTCTTTTATTAAATGGAAAAATTACTCCTGAAGAAGCAGTAGTAGCTCTCATGGAAAGAGATTTAAAAGCTGAATTTTGTGATTGATTCTTAACTTAAAACAAAAAAATGTGGATTAGTAATGTGTTTTTTGTGTGAAGTAGTTAAGCAAAATTAATTGTATATTTACGGAAGAAGAACGAGACTTTGAAAGCCACGTCTTTTTAAAGCATGGATGAAAAACGAACGGGCGATTTTAATCGCCTAAAAAAAATTGTCATTTTTTATCCTTTAATGTTAATGTTATCATAAGAAATATAGAAGTGATAAAGATGTATGGATGTCAGCAAGAGCTAATTAAAAGTCCAGAAAGTATCCCGTTTTTAGAATACTTATGTACCACGGTTAACCGACTTATTAATTGTGGGATTTATTTGGCTAGACAATGGTATTTTAAGTTGGGATACATCACGGGAAAACACGACTTAGAGAAGCAATTAAAGTCAAATCATAATTATCAATTTCTTCATTCTCAAGCAGCACAGCAAACCTTGAGAGGAGTAACAGAGTCTTTTAAGTCCTACAAGGAGCTTTCCTACAAACACTATCTAGGAAAACTGAAAAATAAACCTCAACTTCCCAAATATCGAAAAAAGGGAGGACTAGGAGTTATAACTTATCCAAAACAAGCTTTGAGACTGAAAGGAAACCAGGTGAGAGTACCTCTGGGGAAAAAAGTTAAAGCTGCTTTTAAGATTGATAGTTTTTGGCTAAATTTTCCCAGCAATCTTGACTTTGAAAAAATTCGAGAAATCAGGATTCTACCTCGTAATGGTTGCTTTTATGTTGAGTGGGTTTATCAGTTAGAGGTCGATCGACCTGAACTTGACAGGGATAAAGTTCTCGGTATTGACCACGGAGTTGGTAATTGGTTAACTTGCGTTAGCAATGTAGGAACAAGCTTGATTGTAGATGGCAAACATTTAAAATCAGTTAACCAGTGGTATAACAAACAAATAGCAACAATTAAAGAGAACAAACCTCAAGGATTCTGGTCAAAAAAGTTAGCCAATATAACTGAAAAACACAACAGACAAATGCGCGATGCTGTTAATAAAGCGACCAGATTAGTTATAAATAACTGTTTAGAAAATGGTATTGGTAGGATTGTTTTTGGATGGAATAAGGGGCAAAAAAATGCTATTAACATTGGAGCCAAAAACAATCAAAAGTTTGTGCAAATTCCCACAGCTAAACTCAAAGAACGAATTAGTCAGTTATGCCAATTGTACGGCATAGAGTTTATTGAAACTGAAGAATCTTACACCTCGCAAGCAAGCTTTTTAGATGATGATTTCCTGCCAAACAGGGCGTGAAAAACCCAAAAGCTGGAAGTCATCAGGAAAGCGAGTACAGAGAGGTTTATATCAAACCAAAAACGGTTTGTTAGTAAATGCTGATGTGAATGGAGCAGCTAATATTCTCAAAAAAGTAGCGACAACTTTGGAGTTTTCTCTCGAAGGAGTCAGTAGAGGTAGTTTGATAATGCCTTTAAGAATCCAGTTTTGGATTGCTTAAGAATCTCCGTCTCTTTAGAGCGGGGAGTATCAATTAATCTGGGTACAATGGTCTACACTGTGAAAAATAAGAACTTTTATATAGACTAATCTAAAATCAAAAACAGATATGACACCTCCAGAAACTAACACTCCTCCAGAAGGTTCAGATAATAACAATTTAGCTCCTGTAAGTTTGAAAGAACCTGAAGTTAGGCCCAATAATACAGACCGAACAGGCGATCGCCAAAATTCAGAAGATGATGATTATCTCAATCAAGCTCCTGATGATGTAGAAATGTCTATATTTGACCATCTTGAAGAGTTACGGATGCGAATATTTTATTCTTTAATAGCAGGAGTTGTAGGTATTATTGGTTGCTTCATTATAGTTAAACCTATTGTCCAATTCCTAGAAGTTCCTGCTCGTGGAGTAAAGTTTCTCCAACTAGCTCCAGGAGAATACTTTTTTGTAACTATTAAAGTAGCTGCTTATAGTGGTTTTCTTTTGGCAAGTCCCTTTATACTTTATCAAATAGTTAAGTTTGTTCTACCAGGTTTAACTATTAGAGAAAAAAGATTTCTCGGACCCATTTTCTTAGGCTCTACAGTTTTATTTGGATTGGGATTAGTATTTGCTTATTTTGCAATTGTACCAGCAGCTTTGAAGTTTTTTATTAGTTACGGCTCGGAAGTAGTAGAACAAGCTTGGTCAATTGAACGATATTTTGAATTTGTATTGTTATTAATGTTTAGTACGGCATTAGCATTTCAAATTCCGATTCTGCAATTCTTATTAGGTATTTCAGGAATTGTTTCTTCTCAACAAATGTTTTCTGGCTGGAGATATGTATTGTTAGGTGCAGCAGTTTTAGGAGCAGTTTTAACTCCTTCAACTGACCCTTTAACTCAAAGTTTATTAGGTGGAGCAGTAGTGGCTCTTTATCTGAGTGGTAGTTTTGTCGTCAAGTTGATAGGACGTTAACGAAGTCAGAAGTCAAAAGTCAGAAGTCAGAAGTTAGATAGGGGGGAGCCGTCGGATTGGCGACTTACAGAAGTTATTTTTGTAACGGGAATTTGAGCTTCTCTCCAAAAACCCGATCGCCTTAAAAGGCGGGGTGGCGCGACCCAATTATTTTGATAAAAATATTGAATCTATATGACATTTAGAAGGAAATAAATATGTCAGTGGAGAGCGAACAACAGGGAAGTTGTCTTTGTGGTGCAGTTCGCATTTTTGTTAAGACAAATAGCAAAAGTGTAGCTGCTTGCCACTGTAATATGTGCAGAAAATGGACGGGTGGACCTCTTCTAGCGATTGAATGGGGTAATCAGATTCGCTTTGAAGGTAGTGAGAATATATCTGTTTTCAATTCTTCCGAATGGGCAGAACGTGGCTTTTGTAAGAAGTGTGGGAGTCATTTATTTTATCGACTTAAGCAGGAAGGAAACTACATTATTCCAGTTGGCCTACTTGATAGCGAAAGTAACTTTACCTTTGAGCAGCAGATTTTTATCGATCAAAAACCGTCCTTTTACTCGTTTGCAAATAAAACGAAGAATATGACAGAGGTTGAAGTATTTGCTCAGTATTCAGAATTTTCCGACCAAGAGTGAGTAATATCAAATCCGGTTTAGTAAGGAGATATTCAAAAAATTCAAAATCCTTATCGGACAAAGATTTGGATATTTAGGTAATTACCCTATAATAACCGGATTTGTTATAGTATTGTGCCCGTACTTTATCGCTTGTGTAAACTCAAGGGTGAATATCTACAGGAAATTTAGGTTTTTTTGTTGCTCAATAGCCTTTATCCCTATTCCTTATTCCTTTATCCTTATTCCCTCTTCCTTCTTCCTTATTCCTTCTTCAAGCTTTGATTTTTTAAATACCAAATAAAGTATAAATTCGATTCCGAACCCAAATCATTGCTGTTTCTTGGGAATTTTCTTGACTATCCAATAATCCTAAGTTTTTTAAAGTCTCTAAACGTCGGGATAATTCTTCAGAAATTTTGTCTGCTAGTCTTTGGTGTTTTGCCAAAAGATTGTGTAAATTGTGTCGGTCTACTACAAATAAAATTGTATCTTCTGTGGCACGAAGACTCGCTGTACGAGTAATCCCTAATATTAGTGACATTTCTCCAAGAAATTCTCCTGCATATCTAGTTGTAATATACTTATTTGCTTTTACTGAAAACACTTCTACTGACCCCGAAAGTATAATATAAAATGAATCTCCTGGCTCTTCCTCTCGACAGATTATTTCACCGCGAGGAACAATTTTTCTATATCCATTTTCAATGACATCTCGTAGTTCAATATTATTACAATTCTGGAAATAACTAATCTGTCGTAATAAATCTCGTAAATTCCATTTTGAGGGATTTTGTTGAGTTTTTGCTATATTTTTGACTAAGGAAGTTGAAAGGTTTTTTTGATTTTTTCCAACAGTTGTTGACTCTGCTTTTTGATGTGTTTGAATTAGATCGTTAATCTGGCAAATATTCAAATCTCTTTGGGGAAAAGGAATAGAAATATTCCGATCGCGGAATTCTGAATCTATTAAAAAATTCAAAGAACTTTTGATTTGATCTATTAGAGCAGGATATTTAATCCAGACTAATAATTCAAAATTTAAGGCACTATCTCCAAACCCTTTAAACCAAACTTTTGGTGAAGGATTAGATAAAACTTTTTTTTCATTTCTAGCTGCATCTAAAAGTGCTTCTTTTACTAATGCTGTATCACTACCATAGGCAACACCAATAGGAATATGTAGGCGAGAGGTCGAATCTTTATGACTCCAATTAATAATATTTTGTTCTACTATAGAATTATTAGGAATAATTACAAAAATACCATCAATAGTTCTGATTACAGTTGAACGAATTGAGGTTTTTTCTACTACTCCTGATAAATCATCAACTTCGATAAAATCTCCGACCTTAATTGGTTGAGCAATCAAAATTGTTAAACCACTAACAAAATTACTAATAATATTTTTCATGCCAATACCAATACCAATACTTAAAGCACCAGCAATTACAGTAATTGAAGTTAAGTCAATGCCTGCATTATGAAGCACAATTAAGATACCAGTTATTGTAATGATGTAATTAATAATAGAGGCGATGGCTTCTTTTGTACCTTTTTTGATTCCTAAATTAACTAATATCCATTCTTTCATCCACTTTTTTATTGTGCGGGAGAAAAATACTACTAAAACTATTAAGAAAATTATTTCAGTAATATTATTGATGGAAAATGATTTATTCCCTAACTCAAATAGTTCTATTTGAAAGATTTGAACCAATAAACTAAATATATTTTTTATTTCTATAAATATCCAATTCATGCTAAACCCTGTTTACTTAATAAATGAAGAAAAATTAAATATATAAATTAGAGGTTAAAGGTCAAATACAGCGTATTTTAGGTTTATGAAGTACCTTCAACAATTAATAATTAATTATTAATAATTACCTCTCTTTGAAAAGAAGAGGATTGACTAAAAAGAAAATTTTTTCTTCTCTTGGTCGATTGGACATGGCGTTCCCTTCGGGACCGGAGGGAACGGAGACCTAGCCATCCCACCCAACGGGTGCGCTGCGAAGAGAGAACTCCGTTCCGAGCTCCGCGAACGACCGCTTTTTTCTCCACGGCGAGTGAGAGGCTTTAAACCCAATTTTTCGGTAACAACAATTTGTCAGCCAGTTTTAAAGATGCTGGAGATTTATCAAATCAAGAAGTATATCTAATTTACTTACAATCTGCTGTAAATTCAACCTCAGTCTCAAAGTGCAGTAAGCGAAAAGGTGTGCAAAAAATAATGTGTAAATATACCAGAGTGCATTGCTAAACTATTTGATAATTTCGCCAAAAACTTTGATGTTTGACAACAAATTTTATCATCGCAGAGTATTTATTTTGAGGGTGAGTATTTTTAATAGTTTCAATATCATCAAAACCAATTGGAGCTATTTACCTATCACTAAAAACTATGATTTTTATGCTTCTAGTGCCGCTACGCGGAAGTTAAAAGTCATGCATTTAAAAGTCAATCATTTTTGATTGGTAAGACTTTTTGGATTTTGTAACTTGTTAGTTATTTCTGCCATCCTGCACTAGGTTATGACTGAATTAATGCCATTTGTTCTAGCAATTACCCTCTAGGTTAGAGTTACTAATACTTCTAAAATTTCGACAATATTTACTTCCCATTGGAAAATAATTGCCAGATAAGTGACTATTCCTCCTTTTTTCATTAGCACTTGTTCTGCTAAAAATTAATGGGAGGATATATAGTTACTAATTTCTTAAATTTATTCTGTGTAAAATTCACGAAATACTTCTAATTTTAGTAATTTATTTACTACCTATTTCATAATTTATATCCTTTTCTTTATATTACTTAAAAATTTGAAAAAATAAATGCTTAATCTCAATAGTTGTATTTTATTAATTGATAATTGATAATTGATAATTACCTCTGGTTAAAACCGTTACGGAATTGAATATAAGGGCTAGGGTATTAATGGATAATGGATAGTGGATAATGGATAATGAAAGAATTCTCGCTCCTCTTTAATTATCAACGATCGATTGGTAAAGGGAGGCTTCAAGGCGCGAATTATTTAATTATTAATTATTAATTGATAATTGATAATTACAAGAAGGTTTTAACCGTTACGGAATTGAATATAAGGGCTAGGGTATTAATGGATAGTGGATAATGGATAATGGATAATGAAAGAATTCTCGCTCCTCTCGCTCCTCTTTAATTATCAACGATCGATTGGTAAAGGGAGGCTTCAAGGCGCGAATTATTTAATTATTAATTATTCGGTAAGGTTAAGTGAAGAGGGAGGAAGACTTATAAAGTATGAAAAAATTTTACCGAATAATTAAGGTTTAAAGCCTCTCACTCGCCGTGGAGAAACAAGAAAAATTTTTCATGATTAGTCAATCCTCTCCTTGAAAAGAAGAGGTAATTCGCGCATTCGCGCATTCTTTAAATTTCCTCTAGATATTCACGCTTAGGTTGACACAAAGGCGCCCCAGCGGACATGATATCCATCTAATTCAGAAAAGATAGAAAATGACAAAAATAACTTATTCTGACTTTGACAAAATAGAAATAAGAGTGGGAAAAATTATTGCAACAGAAGAATTTCCAGAAGCTAGAAAACCAGCTTACAAACTGTGGATAGATTTTGGTGAATTTGGCATCAAAAAGTCTAGCGCAGGATTAACAAAGCTCTATATTCGTCAAAATTTAGTGGGCAAATTAATTCTAGCAGTGACAAACCTGCCACCACGTCAAATAGCTAACTTTATGTCTGAGGTCTTAGTTTTAGGTGTAGTAATGGATGATGGAGAAGTTGCTCTAATACACCCAGATAGAGAGGTACTACTGGGCCGAAGAATCTTGTAGTGTTTTGAGCGCCCTCTGGTTAAAATTCTTCTACCATCCATTCTGAAGCTCTTTCACCTAAATCTAGAGGAATACTAACTGCTTTACCTAACCTAGGTCTTTCTTTCGTATTCTCAATATAGTTTTTAACAGTTTGTACACCACCAAAACCATTGATGTAGGTAGCTATTGCATCTAGATGGGCCAAATAATCAACTTCTGTCATCGGAAAAGATACTTGCTCAAGGTACTTCCACATCACCTGCACAAATATTTTGCCTTTTGTCCGTCGCAGTTGAATATCATAAGACTTACCCCACTTATCTAGTAATAGTTGATGTAATTCCTTGCCAGTTATCATATATTTTAGATTTTAGATAGATTATAACTTCTACAGTTTTGAGTTCTAAACACTAAATATAGTGTCGTACTATAGTTTTATTTAGGATTATGTAGTGTTTTGGCGTAAATTTTCAACTTCAATAGTTAATTTGGGAAAAACTAACTATTAAACAAGTTTCCATGAGTGGAAAGGCCATGCTGATTATAATGGTGCAAAAAATATAGCTGCTTTGGGGTTGAGTGTAAACCAGCCTGGAGGTCCCTGGTTATCCTGTGAAGTTAGCAGTCTTGATTTGGTACCAAAACAGCTGACTATATGGGATATAACCTACATTCCGCACGACAAAACGTAGCATGAAAATATAAGTCAAAAGTCAAAAGTCAAAAGTCAAAAGTAAGAAGTAAGAAGTAAGAAGTAAGAAGTAAGAAGTCAAAACTCAAAACTCAAAACTCAAAAGTAAGAAGTCAAAACTCAAAACTCAAAAGTAAGAAGTCAAAACTCAAAACTCAAAAGTAAGAAGTCAAAACTCAAAAGTAAATTATAGTGGTCAATAAGAATCAATAATTCAGTAAGTATTTATGCTTAATATTTAACTGAGAATTTGACTATTGAGAAGTAATTTATACAGTATCAATATTTACCAATAATAGAAATTGTATACTACTTTTAATGTTACAAATTGACGTGCGGAATGTGGGATATAATGGAGGGCTACGAAAAGCCCGCATCATAATCTCTGATTTGATGCCGGATAGTTTACATAATGTAATAATAATCAGGAAATGGTTTTAAGTTGCAATTTGTTTAACAAACAAAATATTGTAAGCTTGGCTGTAGTCGCAGACTAACAGCAATTATTTTTTGTCTGCACATAATTCAAAAACACCAAACGTAAATTAATAAAAAACACTCAATCTATTCATGGCTCAAGCAGAAGGAACACCAGATGTACCCGATATGGGACGTCGCCAATTTATGAATCTTCTCACCTTTGGCACTGTGACTGGGGTCGCTCTTGGAGCGCTCTATCCAGTAGTTAACTACTTTATTCCTCCATCCAGTGGTGGTACAGGTGGTGGGGTGACAGCCAAAGATGCCCTTGGTAACGATATTATTGTTAGTGACTTTGTGGCCAATCACAATCCTGGAGAAAGAACTCTGGCACAAGGTCTCAAAGGAGACCCTACCTACATAGTGATTGAAGGAGATCAAACTTTAGCTAACTATGGTTTAAATGCAGTTTGTACTCATTTAGGCTGTGTAGTCCCTTGGAATGGTAGTGAAAATAAATTTATCTGTCCCTGCCATGGTTCTCAGTACGACAGTACAGGGAAAGTAGTTAGGGGGCCAGCACCTTTATCTTTGGCATTAGTCCACGCCAATGTTAGTGATGATAAACTGGTCTTCACCCAATGGGAAGAAACAGACTTCCGCACCGGAGAAAATCCTTGGTGGACTTAAAGAAGCAGTCAGCACTCAGCAATTAGTAGGATAGAACTAGGATAGAACTCCGTTCCAGTCCGCGAACGTTTTTTTTGACGTTGAGAAGGGGGATTTTAACCCCAACTCAACCATCCAGCGTAATAGTTGCTGGGGATTTTTAACCCAGAGCTGCTAAAAGCTGAGAGCTGTTTGCTAAAAGCTGATAGCTAGTTAAGAGATTTTTGATTGGCAAGCAATCAGTAAATCCAAAATATTTGTAAAAGTTTTTGATTTTGAGAGAAGACAGAACAACTGATGTCAAAAATAGACCGATCGGTAATTTGGGGTAGTATGACTAAGGCGATCGCCAAGATGATGGTAGTAGCGATCGCAACTATAGCCCTATTCCTCACCAGTGATATAGTCCATCCACAGGCAGCAAATGCCTATCCATTCTGGGCACAGGAAACTGCTCCAGCAACTCCTAGAGAAGCTACAGGCAGAATTGTTTGTGCTAACTGTCACCTTGGTGCTAAACCTACAGAAATAGAAGTACCTCAGTCTGTACTACCAAATACAGTATTTAAGGCTGTTGTAAATGTTCCTTATGATACTGAGGTTCAACAAGTCTTGGGTGATGGTAGTAAAGGTGGCTTAAATGTAGGTGCTGTGTTGATGTTGCCTGAAGGCTTCAAAATTGCACCTGAAGATAGAATACCTGAAGAATGGGAAGAAGAGGTTTCTGGTCTCTACTTCCAACCCTACTCTGAAGACCAAGAAAACGTTATTTTAGTTGGGCCAATACCAGGAGAAGAATATCAAGAGATTGTTTTCCCGGTTTTATCTCCAGATCCTGCGGCCGATAAATCTATCCACTTTGGTAAATATGCTATTCATGTAGGCGGAAACCGAGGTCGTGGTCAGGTTTATCCTGCTGGTAATAAGAGCAATAATACTGTTTACAATGTCTCTGCTAGTGGCAAGATTACTGATATTACTTTTGAAGAGTATGTAGGTAATCAGATTACTATTGAAACTACTGATGGTGAGACTGTTGTGGATACAGTGCCTCCAGGTCCAGAACTTTTAGTTGCTGTAGGAGATACTGTTGAAGCAGGTCAAGTTATTACAAATAACCCTAATGTCGGTGGTTTTGGTCAAAAAGATATTGAAATTGTGCTGCAAGATGCAAATAGAGTTAAATGGTTGATGGCATTCTTTGCTCTCGTCATGCTAGCTCAGATTTTGTTAGTTCTGAAGAAGAAACAAGTCGAGAAAGTTCAAGCTGCTGAAATGAATTTTTAGGTAGACTGAGTTATTTAGCTTCAAAATTTACTGATGGGGAGTAAAGTATTAGGAGTGAGGGATAAACTTCATTTCTAAAGCTTTGCTCCTTATCCTATTTTATAGGTAGCACTCAAGGATCGGGGAGTTGAGGATAGATAATACTTACCGAAAAATTGGGTTTAAAGCCTCCCCGCTTTTAGGCTATCCATGACTCATAATAGACATCTCCAATAATAAAAAATCAAATCAATTATCGTACATAAATTATCAATTCTTTCCCTCTACTGCCTACAGCAAAGCTGCCTACTGCCTCTTTTCTGGAGATGTCTAATAATGATATTAAACGGCATTTAGTGGTTGATACACATATTATTTTCCTTTTTTTACTGTATCCGCGCCAATGTCACGGACAACCGGGTTTACAGTAAAATGTTAACAAAATATCAATTATTTTAAATACAAATAAATACTCTATTTTCAATACTTGAGCGTGCAATACTATACATAATTAATTATATTTAGTTTTCCTATAATACCAATTTGATAAATGCCTGTTACAAATAGTATTAGCAAATAATAAGTAAGAGAGAATAAGGAAAAAGTAATAAATAAATTATAAAAACAGGAAAAACAATGGAACTAGGTAGCTTGTAGGATTGGAAAAGTTATTTTTAGGCATCATTTTTATCATTTTTTTTGTAGCATTATTTTTTCAAATTGGTATAATACAGACTCATCATATTTATTTAATGAAACATAAATGTAACACATAATTATGCCAGCGGGCATTGCTATATTTTCTAAAATATTGATAATTGAAAATAATATTCACTAATTTCACCTTGCCAAATAAAAAATTAAGAGTAAAATAACTCAATAAGTTATTATCTGTTGACAAGCTAGATAAAGCAGTCATTATATATAGACTATAATTTTAATCCTTACTAACATAGTAAACCCTACTAATAATCAAGAGGTATGAGTAAAAAATAAATGATAAAACTTCTTAATAAATTCATAAAATATAATCCTAGTCTCTTCAGTCTCATCCTACTAATGGCTAGTACTGCCCAGGCACTGCCTATCTCAACAGAAAATCAGGCATCACCTAAAAATTCTATTGGGGTATCCGACTTAGAATCAAAAAAACCTACTCAGGCATCACCCAAAAATTCCATCGGAGTATCCGACCTAGAATCAGAGACCTCTATTGACGGGATAACTTCAGGAATTAAAGGAGCATCAGACCTAGAAGTAGTAGACCCAATGGGCCAAGTAACATCTGTTTCCCAGTTATCAGATGTCCAACCCACAGATTGGGCATTTCAAGCTTTACAATCATTAGTAGAACGTTATGGTTGTATCGCAGGTTATCCCGACGGCACATTCAAAGGCAACCGTGCCATGACTCGTTACGAATTTGCAGCAGGTTTAAACGCTTGTTTAGACAGAATTACTGAATTAGTCGCAGCAGCAACCGCAGATTTAGTAACTCGCGACGACTTAGCCGTGCTACAAAGGTTGCAAGAAGAATTTGCCGTAGAATTAGCAGAATTGCGCGGTCGTGTAGATGCTTTAGAAGCACGCAGCGCAGAATTAGAAGCCAATCAATTTTCCACCACCACAAAACTAGATGGTGAAATACTATTCTGGGTAACTGATACATTTGGAGACAGAGCGCAAGCTCGTGGGGTAGATTCAGCCGACGATAAAACCCAAACTGCTTTGTCTTATCGGGTACGTTTGAATTTTGAGACCAGCTTTACTGGAGAAGATTTACTATTTACCCGTTTGCAAGCAACCGATATTAACGATCTCAGCGCACCTGAACTCACTAATACCTTAATGAATCTTGCAGGTATTGATGAAGGAGAGGGTGATGATACAGTCAGAATCGATCTATTCTTCTACAGTTTCCCCGTAGGCGATAAAGCTCAAGTTTTAGTTGGTCCCACTGGAGTTGACCTTGACGACGTTTCCACAGTATTATCACCTCTTCTGGATGAAGGTGACGGCACTATCTCCCGTTTTGGCAGACGTAACCCTACCAGTTTTCGAGGTCCTGCTGGTGCTGGTCTTGGGATTCAGTACGCATTTAATGATACCTTTTTACTCGAAGTTGGTTACTTAGCTGCCGAACCTGGGGATGCGAGTGAAGGTGCTGGTATTTTCAATGGTGACTACAGTGCTTTGGGTCAGTTAATAATTGAACCGAGTCCCAATCTGTCTTTTGGTCTGGGTTATGTGCGTAAGTATTGGGGTAAAGATGCTGTTGATATTAGTGCTGGTACGGGTAGTTTTAAGGCTCAAGACCCGTTTGATGGTACTCCCACTACTGCTGATAATGTCGGGTTTCAGGCTAACTGGAGAGTGAACGACAAGATTGAAGTGGGTGGTTGGTTTGGTTCTACCTGGACTCGTCCGGAAACTGACGATGGTGATGATGATGACGTTACTATTATTAATGGAATGTTTTATGTTGCTTTTCCAGATTTGTTTGGAGAAGGCAATTTGGGCGGTATTATGGTAGGTGTTCCTCCTATTGTTACTGATGGGGGTGATGATGATTCATTGAAAGATGACGATACTTCTATCCATATAGAGGCTATTTATCGCTTCCAACTTAATGATAATATCTCTATTACTCCTGGTTTATTTGTGATTACTAATCCGAATCACGATGATTTTAATGATACTATTTGGGTGACAACATTACGGACTACTTTTAGGTTCTAACTGGAATGGAGTGGGGGAGTGGGGGAGTAGGGGAGTAGGGGAGTAGGGGAGTGGGGAAGAGGTAAACATAAGAATAATTAATACGCTACTGGCTAATAATACCAAATCTCAAAAAGTTTGCTATATATCTTTTTTGTAATGGGGAGGTAGGGAGTAATAAGATAGTAATCAAACATAGCATTACTATTCAGAAATAGTATAATTATCAAAAATTTTATCGAAAAATTGTGGTTTAAAACCTCCCCTTTTAAGGGGATAATAAAGAAAAATTTTCATGATTAGTCAATCCTCTTCTTTTCAAGGAGAGGTAATTATTAATTATTAATTATTAATTATTCATTGCTGAACCAATCCTCTTCTTTTCAAGAAGAAGTAATTCTAAATTCGCGCATTCTAAATTCTCCCCCACTCCCCTACTCCCACACTCCCCACACTCCCCACACCTCCCACACTCCCCCACTCCCCCACTCCCCTACTACCCTACTCCTCCGCTCAAGAAAGAGCTTAACCTAGCTTTTCGTTAAGTTGCTCTAAACTAGAATAATTGTTGCGCCCAGATTTTTTGGCTTGGTACAACGCTCGATCGGCACTCCGAAGTAAAGTACCACTATCTAAACCATCATCAGGATATACTGCTATTCCGATGCTAACTGTAGCATGAATATGATGGCCTTCCAGAATAAATTCGGGTTGCAGAGCTGTAACTAATCTATGAGCAATCTCTCCTGCATCATTTCGACAGCGAATTTGCGGTAAGACGATCGCGAACTCATCTCCTCCCCAGCGTGCAATCAAATCAACTTCTCTAAGGCAGTTTACAAGACGCTTAGTAACACCCTGTAACAATAGGTCTCCTACTGAGTGACCAAATTGATCGTTAACTTCCTTAAACAGATCTAAATCAAGAAACATTAGTGCCATGATTTCTGAGTGATAAGCTGCATAGCTTAGAGCTTCCGAAAGTGTCTGGTCGAATAAAGCTCGATTCGGGAGGTTAGTGAGAGGATCGTGCAATGCTTGGTGTTTGAAGGTTTCCTCTGTTTGCTTTTCCTGAGTTACATCTCGAAAACTCCAGACCTGACCGACAATTTTACCTGCCAACTGTTGAGGCTGTAAATAATACTCAATCACATTACCATTTTTTAGTCTTAATATATCCCGTTGCTTGATATTCTCTTGCACAAGTAATGCTTTAAAGGCGATCGCATCTGCTTCTATCAATGGTTCTAAAATCAAATCAACTAACTTTTGGCTATCATCCGTTGAGGTTGAGGCAGGCAAATTCCAAATTGCAGCAAACTTTTGATTAAAACTGACCACTTTTCCTGCAAAGTCCAAAACCAGAACTCCATCAATTGTTGCTTCTAGAGTGGCTAGTAGTAATGATAAAGAGCTTTCTAACTTGGCATTAATTTCCTTGAGTAGCTCATTTTGAGAAGCAAGTCGTTGTTCTTGGTCAAAGCTTCGTAAGGCTTCAGCAACTGTGAGAATTAGATCGGTTTCATCCCAAGGTTTACGGATATAACGGTATAAAGCTGCAGCATTAACAACATTCCCCACTGAATCAGCATCTGCTTGCCCAGTCAGCATAATTTTTAACATTTTGGGATAAAGCTTGTGGAGTTGAATTAACAATGTATCCCCTTCCATTCCTTGCATTCGCTGATCGGAAATCACTAGAGGAATTTCTAAACCTTCTGCTGTCAATTCTACACAGAGTGAAAGTGCTTCTGCACCACTATTGGCTAACTCAATTTCATAATCTTTGCCAAAATAGCGCTTGAGTTGTTGTCCTAAAGTTGTAAGTATTGTCCACTCATCGTCAACACAAATAATTGCTGCTTTCATTTTATAGAGCTTTTTTTGTGGATATTATCTTTTATTATAAGCGCCTGTTGTTAAGCAGTATGCTATGCTCCTTTCAAAATTAAATGCTACATAGCTTACTGATTCAAAGCTGTACTAATAATTTGCTGCAATTGTTCTTCTGTCCAGGGTTTATGAAGACAAGCATAAAGGTTAGCTTGTTGTCTAGCTCTCTCAATGGCAGCTTCATCAGCTTGTCCAGTCAGCATCACGGTAACTACCTTTGGAAAACGTTCATGGACCTGAGTTAAAAACACATCACCTTTGACATTGGGCATCAGCCAATCAGAAACAATGGCCAGAATTTTAATGTCTTCCTCTTCTAACTCATCAATTACAGTCCAGGCTTCTTCAGCACTTTGAGCAACTTCATAAATATACTTGTTGCCGAAGCAACGTTGCAGTTGTTCTTTGAGAACCTTGAGAATAGGCATTTCATCATCTACACAGAGAATCGCTGTATCACACATATTTAATCTTGCTCCACAGATTAAAAAGTTAAGGAGAACCAATAGGCAACTTTATACAGAATAATGTATTTCCTGGCTTGCTGTCCACTCTTATATTTCCTTGATGCTTGTCTATAATTTTCTGACAAATGTGCAGTCCTAAACCACTTCCCTCTCCTGCTGACTTGGTGGTGAAAAAAGCATCAAAAATTTTGGACCGTACTTCTGATGGAATCCCTACTCCAGTGTCCTGAATACTCACCTGAATACCATTTTCCTGTTTACAAGTGGCAATGGTTAATGTCCCTCCAGATTCCATTGCTTGAATGGCATTGTGAACTAGGTTTGTCCACACCTGGATTAGTTCGTCGGCATATCCCCAGATATCAGGAATTTCCTCATAATCTCGAATTAAATGAATATTATGTTTGAGTTGATTATGATAAATTTCTAATACAGTTTCTATGCCATTGACCACTTGTACCAACTTCTTCTTTCCAGATGGCTGAAAACGAGCATAGCTTTTGAGGGCAAAAATGGTCTTGGAGCAACGCTCAACGGCACGGAGGATAATCTGATTGTTAGCACAGGAGGAGGCTAAGTTATAGGCAAATTCTATAGCCCATTCTCCATGTTCGCCTTTGAGCAGGGGTAGCCATAGCTCGGGGGTTTGAGGAACTCCCATGTCTGCTAGAAGGTCTGCAATATATCGAGAATTGGGAATGTCATGTTCTCTCAGTTGAGCTGCAATTCTACGTTTGAGGGCGCGAGTTTCTTGAGAGGCGATAGAAGATTTGCTTTCGAGTGCCCGAGCGATGAGTTGAAAAAGATGGTCTTGTTGTTGGCAGTTGAGAAATTGATGTAAATGGGGGAGTTGCTCAAGGACTTCTTCTAAGGCTTTATTGGTATTATTTGCTGAAGCTTGAATTGCGCCGAGGGGGTTATTGATTTCATGGGCAATTCCGGCAATTAGTTGTCCTAGAGCAGCCATTTTTTCTTGTTGAATTAATTGATCTTGAGTCTGGTGTAATTCTTCGAGGGTACTGCTGAGTTGCTGCATTTGTTGATGCAGTTGCCGATCGCGAGCATCAAGCTGCTTTGCCATTCTATTGAATCCCTCAGCTAATACCCCTACTTCATCTTCCGTATCAACTGGAATCAGAGTCGCTAAGTTGCCATGAGCTAATTGTTTGGTGGCTTGAGTTAGGTTTTGAATGCGACGGCTCAACCTTTGCGTTACACGGAACCCGGCAATGATTACTCCAGCAAACAGAAGACCTCCTACTAAACCAAAACACCCAACAATCAACGATAACTGTTGCTCTGCCTTCTCTGTTTCTTCGGCAGATTTAAGTACAGCAATTTTGAGTGTCTCCCGATCGAGACTAGGAAATTCAACTACTTTACTCAGGTAAGTTTTGCCTCCTATTTCTATTTGACTAGGTGGGGTATTAGGTGGGGGAAATTTCGATAGTTGATAGCGGTCTGGGGATAGGGTAGAGGCAGTTACTCGATCGCCCCGGTAGGCAATCAGAACCATGGATGTTGACCCGCGAATTTGCCGGAGGAGGGCATCATCAATGGCAACTGCTGTAATTAAAGTTCCTAGAATTTTTTCAGATGATTTGATTGAGATGAAACTTGCCAGGGCAGGTGGAGCTGAATTTTCTGCTAGAAGAATCCCCGATACCTCTATCCCGGTTTGACTGATAGAGGCGATCGTCGCATCCTGAAATTTCACTTCATCTAAGGAGCGCTGCTGCGAAGAAATTAGGGATTGATTATCTGTATCAACGATTCTAATCAAATCTAATTCTAAAGCTGATTGGATCGGTAACATTGTACGCAGTAATAAAGCCCTGTCGCCAGAAGCCACCGCTTGAATCACAGCATCTTCTTCACTAACCCAACGGGTCTTCAAAGCAAGCAATTTTTGCTTTTGCTGCAAATCTTGTTGGAGCAAGATAGCCAGGTCTTCTGTCTCCTGACGCATAGTCCGCTCTAAGCTATTTTTAGCATAATAACCAAATGCTAATGTTCCAGCTGTCCATAGAGTGAGGAAGACAATCAAGATGGGAGACAATAGCTTGATCGAAACGGGTAGCTTTCCATAATTGTTATAGATTTTCATTTTCTTTCCGGTTCCGTTGTTTGAGCGATCGGAGCAAAACCAGATTGTTCTAAAGCACTAGCTCCGGGCTGGCTCAAAATATAATTCACAAATGCTTGAGTAGCTTCTGAAGCATTTTTACTCCAGACAATTCCAATTGTGCGTGCCATTGGGTACTTACCTGTCTTTAAGTTTTCTAATGTGGGTGCAACTCCATTTAGCTGAAGACGATTTACAGGTAAGTTGTGAGAAATGGCGTAAGCTAGGGAAAATGCACCAATACTGTTAGGGGTGCTTTCCAGGGTTTGGATCAGTTCGCCTTCCTTACGCAGCACAACGGCGTTTGGGGAATTTGGCAAATCTTGACCGAGATAATGTTCCCGCAGAAGTCGTTTAGCAGATTCATCTTCTGGGCGATCGAGCAATAGAATCTCAGTATCAGGTCCTCCTAATTGCTTCCAATTGGTAATACTGCCACTGTAAATACCTTTGAGCTGTTCGGTAGTCAGGTTTGTCACTCCAGTTACCCTAGGATGGGTGGCCACTACTAGGGCATCTTGAGCTGCTTTACGGAAGTTTAAGGTATTGTCGTTTTCTTCGGGTTTTATCTCTCTGGAAATTCCTCCTATATCGATTAGTCCTTGTTTGACTCCTGCAATTGCATTTTCGGATTGACCTGGTTCTAATAAGGTAATTTTTCCTGTTTTGGAGGTTGATTTGTAAGCAGTCTTCAGGGTTTGCAGAAAATCAACTGTACTACTTGAACCTCCTGTTTTGATTGGAGAAGTTTCAGTATTATTTGTGAGAGTTGTCGCAGTTGGAGCTGGAGATGTGGTAGTTTGAGTCGAACAACTGGAGGTGCCTACAAGAGCGATCGCTCCCAGCATAAAAACAACTAAAGTCTGTCTCAAATGATGTTGCATAATCATCATAATTAATACCAAATATCAAAAATATTTCTATGTTTTCTTGAGTGAGGGAGTGGCTCACACTGATTATGGCACGGATATACGGATAGGTCAGGAAGTGGGGGAGAAGTAAACATTAATCGCGCTTGGTATTAGGAATCATCAGCTATTATTCAGGAGTTAGAAATCAGTCTTTAAAAAGTTTTTAGTTAATATTAACTATGATGATTTTTCCACAACCAATTTTATATTTTTATAGAACCCTTATGAGATCTATATAATTATGGTAGTCAAGTCTTTTCGCGCATCAATTTTGAGGAAAAATTCAGTTGAAGGAGTGTTGAATTTGTTGTATTATTTCTCCCCACATCTTTCCTCTTCCCTCTTCCCCTCCTGGGAGGGGTTAGGGGTGGGTTGTCTCCTGTCTCCTGTCTCCTGACTCCTAGCTAACACGCATATTTATGAAGATACGGTTAGGGGTTCTATAGAAATATTAATAGTTGCAAAATTTTAAGTGATGGGAAAAATTTAGATTTTAATGAAGTTGTGGAAGATATTATTAATTATGCAGAAAAAATTGGTGATTCTTTGATTAAGTTAATCTCCACAAATGAAAGGTTTAAAAATTTAAGGAGAACCAATAGGCAACTCTATATAGAATAATGTATTTCCTGGTTTGCTGTCCACTCTTATATTTCCCTGATGTTTGTTAATTATTTTCTGACAAATGTGGAGTCCTAAACCACTTCCCTCTCCTGCTGACTTGGTGGTGAAAAAAGCATCAAAAATTTTAGACCGTACTTCTGGTGGAATCCCTACTCCAGTGTCCTGAATACTCACCTGAATACCATTTTCCTGTGGAGAAGTGGCAATGGTTAATGTCCCTCCAGATGCCATTGCTTGAATGGCATTGTGTACTAGGTTTGTCCACACCTGGATTAGTTCGTCGGCATATCCCCAAATCTCTGGAATATCCTCATAGTCTCGAATTAAATGGATATTATATTTGAGTTGATTATGATAAATTTCTAATACAGTTTCTATACCATTCACCACTTGTACTAACTGCTTTTTTCCAGAAGGCTGAAAACGAGCATAGCTTTTGAGAGCAAAAATAGTCTTGGAGCAGCGTTCCACGGCACGGAGGATAATCTGATTGTTCGTACAGGAGGAGGCTAAGTTATAGGCTAATTCTATGGCCCATTCTCCATGTTGACTTTTGAGTATGGGTAGCCACAGCTCGGGGGCTTCAGGGACTCCCATGTCTGCTAGAAGATCTGCAATATATCGAGAATTTGGAATGTCATGTTCTCGAAGTTGAGCTGCTATTCTACGTTTGAGGGCGCGAGTTTCTGAAGAAATAATAGAAGATTTGCTTTCTAGTGCCCGAGCGATGAGTTGAAAAAGATGGTCTTGTTGTGGTTCGCTGAGATTTTGATGTAAATGAGGGAGTTGCTCGAGGACTTCTTCTAAGGCTTTATTGGTATTATTTGCTGAGGCTTGAATTGCGCCGAGGGGGTTATTGATTTCATGGGCAATTCCGGCAATTAGTTGTCCTAAAGCTGCCATTTTTTCTTGTTGAATTAATTTATTTTGTGCTTGTTGGAGATTGATTAAGGCAACTTCTAATTCCTGATTTTTGTTCAACAATTTTTTACTAAATATGTAGGATAAACTACCAATGGCAATGGCTGCCATAATTAAGGTAAAGTTGGTTCCAATATCGGCAAGTTTTCTGGTTTGTTGATACTGCTCTATATATCCTTGTTCTAAAGTTTGAATTTCATCATATAATTCATCATAAATTTCATCAATTTGATTAGCATTAATCTCTATTGCTGCCTGAACTCTTCTCTGAGCAATTAGCTCCAAAGAACTTTCCATTTTGGTTTGATAACTGGTATATAGTTCCCAAAGACTTTTCAGATATTCCTGTTCTTCAAGTTCTTGAATTCCTTGGAGAATAGCATCAGTACTTTCTTTATTTTCAGCAAGTTCTTCAGTTAAATTTCGATCTATTTCACCTTTGGAAATACCTTCCCATTCAAGAGAATTAAGTCGGCTAACTTGCTCTTTTAATTGAGTTAAAAGTAGTCTGGCATTACTACTCGTTTCTGTTATATGATTGAGTTGATAAATTGCAGTTGCACTGGCGATCGCTACTACCATTGCAGCTCCAAATACGAATCCTGTTGATAATGTAGACTGGAGCTTGGGTAAGGAGGAAATCTTTGTCACATTGAACATAGTTTAAAGTTTTGTAAAATCCATATAGTAATCCTATTTCAGTTGTAACATTTTAGATATGACTAGAAGTGATGTTTGTGACGTAATGTCAGGATTTTAAATTTTTTTTAGTTAATATTTACTATTCTCAAATTTTATAAAAATCCTGAAAATATGGCTATAAATTACAGCAGTTTTGGAGTTGATGAGTTCATTAATGGATAATTACCTCTCCCTAAAAGCTATCCCTGATAAGGAACTTATGAAAACCTTGTGGGGAGTAGGGGAGTAGGGGAGTAGGGAGTAGGGGAGAAGGGAGAAAGAGTCAATAAAGCTTGGCTAAACTACTTAAGTTCTCAAAAAAATCTACTTTTAAATACTAGATTATTGAGGAAAAAACCTCTGAAACACTAATACATAACTTTGATATTTTGTCAATTTTTATGTTAAGAAAGATGTTTATAAAGCATAGCCCTAAAAGGGAGAGGATTGACGCGGTAGGGAAAAAATTTATTTTTTTTCCCTTGTAGAGCGGTAGCTCGCAGCGCAGCTAAGGGGAGGCTTCAAGGCGTGAATTATTTAATTATTTAATTATTAATTCTTCGGTAAAATATTTGTTTGTTTTAGGGAGTAGGCAGTAGGCAGTAGAAAAAAAAGATTAATTTAACTGTAAAATAAGCACTTTAGATATTTTCCCTGACAAACTATCTCAAAAGTAGAATATGATTGTTAATTAATTTCAGATGTTGAATAATGTTTTTTTTACTCTAAAATTATGGAGTTGCACATCATAGTAATGATATTGCTAAAAATTAGTTTACACTTTGACTAAAAAAACCTGATATTAATTATTCTAGCAATTGATTAATCCAAAATATCGTTCATCAAAAATATCAAATCATTCGTCACTGTGCAACGCCCAAATTATAGTCACTTTGTTTTTTTACCTGTTCTAATATACTAATGGTCATTTCAGTTATCAGTTATCAGTTATCAGTACCTCTGCAATAAGGAGGCTTGACATAAGGAATACTCTTTTTTTTATCCCCTTAAAAGGGGAGGCTTTGGACCTCATTTTTCGGTAATAATTCTCCAATAATTAGCCATCAGTAATTAAACATATTATTGAGAAATCGAGCAAAAATCAAAAGTTATTTCCAAAGTTTCCTTCTCCAACTTTCATTAGACATCTCCGGAAAAGAGGGATTAGGGAGTAGGGGGGAAAGAATTGATTATTTTGGCGCGATATCGGTAAAATCATCCTATAAATTATCAAAATTATCAAGATTAACAAATATAATAGTAGTAACAAAAAAAAATAATTCTTTGAACCGTGTATTTAGATTTTAACCAACTCAAATTATGGAATATATAAACGATAACATTTTAAATATAGTGGCAGAGTTTTTTGCCTCTTTTGGTCAAAAAGAAGCATTTACTTTATTACTAGCAATTGACCGAGAAAAAGTATATAAAGATTTCTTAAAAGCTGAGGCTGGTTTTAACAATTATAAACTAGCTTTTCTCGATAAAGGTATTAACAATTCTCCCTATCAAAACCAGTTAGAAAATTATCCAGAACATTTAACTATACTGCCTAATTTAGCAATCCCTGGAGCAAAAAATTTTCCCAATGTTGGCGAATTTCCTGATATTGATGAACAAGCTCTTAGTTTTATTCATCCTGATATTAAAGAAGCTTGTATTTGTCTAACTGGTACTGCTGGCGGACCGTTTAAATCTCGTTGGTTAGGCAGAAACTCTCTGGATAAATGTCAATATTGGAGTTCTACTAAAATTATCGCCATCTTAAATGTTATTTGTTCTATTAATGGTGATATTAATACTTGTCAAATCCGAGGAGATGAAAAAAAATTAGACTTTAATGAAGTTGTAGAAGATATTTTTACTTATGAAGAAAAAATTGGTAGTTCTAATACTTTAGCCGCCATGTTTAAATGTTTTCAAAATTATGTAGATTTAGAATCATGGCTCAAAGAAATTACAGGTAATAATCATACAGAATTTCAAGGTTTATATGGTGAAGAACCGTTTATTTTTTCTCCCCAAATAACACAAAACGACCGGGTGCTATTAAGTGCAGTATCGGAAAGTAAAAAGCGAGCAGAACAACCAGGAGAAAATACTGTCACTACTTATGATTTAACTAGAATTATATCAATGGTTGGTTGCTATTATCATTTGCCAGAGTCGGCAAAAATGCCAGGAATGTCTTGGGAAAATTTGCAACCTTTTATTCGTAATGCGGGTAAAGATACTGCCCGTTATATTGATGTAGCTCTGGAAAAATTGGGGATTCAAAATAGTATTAAATATCCTGTTATTCTATCTAAATTAGGTTTTGGATATAGTAGTAGTCGCAAACGTACAGAACTTACTTATACTTGTTTTACACAGTTTGAATATCAGGAAAAAATTAGGTCTATAGCGATGACTTTGCGAGGAGCAAGAGCTTTAGGAGATTTTGACAAAGAAGCAGTAGAAATAGATGCTCGGATGGCAACGGAAGTCACGGAAATTCTGAGGCGTTTAGTAACTGATGAACTGGGTTAAATAATTAATAATTAATAATCACCTCTTCTTTTCCAGAATAACTAATTATCAAAAGGAAGAGGGAAGAGGAAGGAAGGTTATTGAGCAAAAAAACTAAATTTATTATAGATATTCACCCTTGAGTTTACACAAATATGGTTAGCATTTAGCCGTCAGCTATTGATTAGAGGAGGAGTTCAATAATTAATAATTAACAATTACCTATTTTTGAAAAGAAGAGGATTGACTCGCAAGAAAAAATTTTATTTTTAGGGAGAGATAATTATCAATTATTCATTTTCAACTATTGAATTCTCCCCCACTCCCTCACTCCCCTACTCCCCTACTCCCCCACTCCTCTACTCCCCATATAGGTGTCATAGTTGTTAATATATTTTCTGTAAACTATTTTTCTGAAAAACTAATAATGAATATTAATCGGCGCAATTTTTTAATCTTAACCAGTGCCACTTTAGGATCTATGACTCTAGGTGCTTGCCAAGCATCAGGAGATAATTCTTCTTCATCTGTAACTCCTTCTACTTCAGTAAATGATACTAAATTAGCAGAAAATTCTGGGGGTTTTCAATTAACACCTCTACCTTATGATTATGACGCATTAGAACCTTATATCGATCGAGAAACTATGCAGTTTCACCATGATAAACATTATGCTGGTTATATTAAAAATTTGAATGGAGCGATCGCTAAGTATCCTGAACTTAAAGGCAAAAAAGCAGAAGATTTATTGCGTAATTTGAATACTCTGCCAGAGGATATTCGTACTGCTGTACAAAACAATGCTGGTGCTTATGTAAATCATAATATGTTTTGGGAAATTATGACTCCTAATGGTGGGGGTCAACCTCAAGGAAAAATAGCTGCTGCTATTGATGAAAGTTTTGGAAATTTTGATAGTTTTAAGGATAAATTTAATGCTGCAGGTTCAGGTCGTTTTGGTAGCGGTTGGGTTTGGTTGGTTTTGGGTAAAGATGAAAAGTTAAAGGTTATTAGCACTCCTAACCAAGATAGTCCTTTTTTGACTGGGGATTATCCGATTATGGGTAACGATGTTTGGGAACACGCTTATTACTTAAAATATCAAAATCGTCGCGGTGATTATTTGAATGCTTGGTGGAATATTGTTAATTGGCCAGAAGTTAATCGCAGGTATGAAGGAGCGATCGCTTCAAATGTTAAGTAAAATTACTCAGGAGTCAGAAGTCAGAAGTCAGAAGTCAGGAGTCAGCAGGGAAGAAGAGGTGGTTTTAAGGTATAAGAAGGAGAGATTCGCCCTTGGTTCATACATGGAGAGCATTTTGGGGCAGGCGCAAGGCAGACAAATCAAGAAACCATTATGAACGACTACCTCCTCTATAACTCCCATTTATCCTGACTCTTAACTACTGGAGGGAAAAAGGGAGTAGGGAGTAGAAAAATGCTTGGGCCACTTTCAATAATTGATAATTGATAATTGATAATTGATAATTACCTCTCCCTAAAAACGGATAGGATTGAATAAAAGGAAAATTTTTCTTTATTATCCCCTTAAAAGGGTCGGCTTTAAACCACAATTTTCGGTAATCTATCTATGTTGAAAACCGCTATAAATTCTTCCAACTTCGGTCTTCCAACTTCGGTCTTCCAACTTCGGTCTTCCAACTTCGGTCTGCTATGAACTTTAAAAATCATCTATGGACTTTTGTGAATTTATTATTCCCAATTCAGCCATTACTTCTGACTTCTTCTCTCTTACTTTTTCCTTCTACAGCAATTGTTTTAATGCAACCTGCTGCTATAGCTTTAATGGCAGATGAAATTAATCAAATTGCCACAGAATTTACAGTATTAATTGATTCGATAAATCCAGCTTCTGGGGTAATAATTTCTCGTAAAAAAGACACTTATTATGTTTTAACTGCCAAGCACGTTGTAGAAACTCAAGATGAATATGCAGTTATTACCAAGGATGGGGAAAGACATAAAATTGATTATCAAAGAATAATTAAATTACCAGGAGTAGATTTAGCACTTTTAGAATTTCGGAGTCAGAAAAAATATCAAATAGCTACTTTAGCTGATTATGATTATCAAGCTGAATTTCGTCATATTTTTGTGTCTGGTTGGCCTGCATCGAGATTAACTTTTTCCGAAAGAGAACCTTTATTTAGTCCGGGATTATTAATTAATCGAGATTATGAATTAGCTTTTATCAAAGACCCGGTTTCTAATGGTTATGAACTTTTTTATAACAATATTACCGAGTTAGGTTTGAGTGGCGCACCTATTTTAGATACTCAAGGAAGAGTAATTGGAATTCATGGTGCTTCTGAAGGTACAAAAATTTATGATGAAAAGTCTAATTCAGTGGAGAGAGTGAGTATTGGTTTTAGTTATGGAATTCCTATCAATACTTTTTTACAGTTAGCAGATAAGTTCAATATGAGATTAAATTTTCAGTTGGAAAATTCACCCCCACTACCACTAACTGAAAAAGAAGCTTTTTCTATAGAAGCTTATTTAAAAGTTCCAGAAACAACAGATATTTCTAGTGCAGCAGCATGGGCAAATCGTGGGAATCATTTGTATAGATTGGAAAGATTTGAAGAAGCATTAATAGCTTTTGAACGTGCAATAAAAATTAGAGAAAATTTTTATCCTGCTTGGTATGGAAAGGGAAATGTCTTATCAGCTTTAGGTAGACACGATCGAGCAATTGATGCCTATAAAAAAACAGTAAAAATTAAACCAGATTTTTATTTGGCTTGGCGAGACAAAGGCGCTTTATTAGCTTATTTAGACCGACCTCATGACGCATTAATATCTTTTAATCAAGTAATTAGATACAAGCCAGATGATTTTGTAGTTTGGTATCTGAGAGGAAATATTTTAACAATACATTTTCAGGAATATAAAGAAGCGATCGCTGCCTATAATAAGGCAATTCAATTAAAGTCTGATTTTGTTGACGCTTGGATTGGAAAAGGGGAAGTTCTTTATCGTTTAGAGCGGTATCAAGAAGCTAGAAAAGTAGCTCAACAAGCATTGAAACTTAAGCCTAACGATCCAGAAGTTTTGAGTTTTTTAAATGCTCTAGATGAAAGAAGTTTACCGCCAGACTCTGTTGAATGGAGACCAAATCAAAACCAAGTAGAAAGAAGAAATTATCCTCCCAGAAGAAAACCTAATTTATTGTGGTAATTAATATATATAGTAAGGAATAGGGAATAGAGAATAGAGAATAGGGAGTAGTAATTCGGAATATTATTCCGTATTGTTAATTCTATAAAATCAACAATCATATCTCAATCATTAAGTTTTAATATCCTATAGATTAACCCATAAATCTCAAGGATGTTATGACAAATACTAACTAAATTATATAGCTATTTTGTTAGGTTTTTCTTCTAGCCTTGAATCTTGTAATTCAATGTTTTGTACTACTGTTTTTGCAACAGCATTAATATTTGCTTTATTATTAGCAAAAAAATTCGTTCTAACACCA
Organism: Cyanobacteriota bacterium; assembly: GCA_034190295.1. Classification (GTDB taxonomy): domain Bacteria; phylum Cyanobacteriota; class Cyanobacteriia; order Cyanobacteriales; family Microcoleaceae; genus Okeania. The sequence continues at coordinate 38,838 of JAXHSW010000033.1, forward strand.
GCTAATGTTGCAACTAGAAGCATTGAAGCAGTATCAAATAAACTAATTGCACTTATAATTTTGTCATTATTATTCACAGGTATGTCAACGCTCGTATTAGTTGCAATTTCTGCAACCTGCCTTTTAATATCAGCATATTCTGTAAAATTCTGCTTAAGAAGTTTGCTTTGTTTGTTTTCTCTAGTTGGTATTGCAACAGGGCTTCCTTTTAGTTCAATGCCCAAGTCTCCTTGATAAAAATTTTCTATTACAACGCCCCAGTCGCCTACAACAATGTTTATTATATTATGATCGGGGGAATAATAAACGCCATATAATCTGTTAGGATTAGATGCAAAATCGTATGAATGATACATTATTCCACCTTGGCTTCGCATATCAAAGGTTCCTTGGTAATTAAATTCTGTTAGTTCTTTACCATTTAAAATTATTTTACCATTACCATCTTTATTTTCAATATATGTTGTTTGAGAATAGTCATCAGATTTAACAGTAACGCCTTCCATTTGTGCTAGGTCTGGCGAAGATAAATCATATATTATTTCTTTTTTCTCTAACATTGGTTCACCGAAACCTATTTTTGCTTTTTGCTCAATATATTTTACAAACACTATACGTTCCATTATTATTTTGGTCAAATCAAAAAAGGTGCAAATTTCAAAACACAACACTATCATGCCAACTGCTGGTTATTTTGCTACTAATAAGCCAAATTCTCTAATCGGTATCCACCATTTATATATCATAGTTATGATATGTAATTAAAGAAGAGGCTATCCATGATATATCTAGCATTTACCATTCCATTGATGTAGCAGGCTTACCTGAAAAAAACCGGAACATTATTCCGTATTTTTGATTCTATAAAATTAACAATCATATTTCAATCATCAAATTTTAACATCCTATAGATTAACCCACAAATATCAAGGATATTATGACAAATTTCTCATGGCTTTTTAAAATTATTAACCTACAACCTACAACTTTCTTCAAGGTTTATTTAGGTATAGCAGTCGAAGGAAAGGTTAGAACAGATCGACAGCTTAAAACTCAGACAGCATAAAATTTTTCCTTCTTCCTTCCTCCTTATTCGGGTGCATCTCTTATGTGCAAAAATACTTTTTTCCTATATATTCCCTGACGGAGCTGTTGCCTAAAAGCTATAAATTTTTGGCTTTATTCATGCATTGAGATGCACCCCCTTCTTCCTTCCTCCTTCTTCCTTCTGCTATATCAGTAATAAAACTGAGTTATCTATCCGGATCGATCGATATTGTTCAGAATTTTAAATTGAGACTTGCAGATGGAATTATTTTTAACGAGATTTGGTACACAAAAATATTTTTCTCAAACCAAAAGGATTAACTACACAGGAAAATAACATTCAAGAATATAAATACCCTCTATAGCAAAAGGAGTTATATATGGCGACATTAATAACAGAAAAAGAAGAATTATTGGCAGTAGAAGAGATAGAAGCATCTCAACTTAATACGACAGGTAATATAAGTGGCTTAAAATTCAATGATACTAATGGTAATGGTCAATTAGATCCAGATGAATTTGGCTTATCTAATTTCACAATTTACTTAGATATTAATAACGACGGTTTTCTAGACTTCAACGAACCTGCCAATATTACTAATAATTTCGGGGGTTACCTATTTAATGACCTACCTCCTAATATTTATGTAATCAGAGAAATTCAGCAATCAGGTTTTAATCAAACTACCCCCACTCCAATTGTTAATGTAACTCCGGGTAGTAATCTGACAAATATTAATATTGGTAATATTGGCAATGTAAGTAACCGTGGTCAAATTAGCGGTACTAAATTTAATGATACGAATACTAATGGAATATTTGAGCCTGGAGAATTAGGTTTATCAGATATTACTTTATATTTAGACCTCAATCAAAATGGATTTTTGGATGAGGGAGAACCTCCGACTATTACTGGTGTGAATGGTGAATTTTCTTTCCAAGATTTACCTCCTAATACTTATATTTTGAGAGAAGTTTCCCCACCAGGTTTTGCTCCAACTACTGCCGAACAAATTATTGATGTAACTCCAGGAAGTAATATTACTAATATTAATATTGGTAATGTAAGTAACCGAGGTCAAATTAGTGGCACGAAATTTAATGATACGAATACTAATGGAATATTAGACCCTGGAGAATTGGGTTTATCAGATATTACTTTATATTTAGACCTCAACCAAAATGGATTTTTAGATGAGGGAGAACCTCCGACTATTACTGGCGTGAATGGTGAATATTCTTTCCTAGATTTACCTCCTAATACTTATATTTTGCGAGAAGTTTCCCCACCAGATTTTGATCGAACTACTCCCGACCCAATTTTAAATGTCACTCCAGGCAGTAATCTGATAGTTAATATTGGGAATGTAAATAATCGAGGTCAAATTAGCGGTACGAAATTTAATGATACGAATGCTAATGGAATACTTGAAGAGGGAGAATTAGGTTTATCAGATATTACTCTATATTTAGACCTGAATCAAAATGGATTCTTGGATGAAGGAGAACCTCCAACTATTACCAATATTAATGGTGAATATTCTTTCCAAGATTTACCTCCTAATACTTATATATTGAGAGAAATTTCTCCACCAGGTT
>JAXHSW010000033.1:41583-55064 GCA_034190295.1 Cyanobacteriota bacterium
TGCTCCAACTACTGCCGAACAAATTATTGATGTAACTCCAGGAAGTAACATTACAGATGTCAATATTGGCAATGTTAGTAACCGAGGTCAAATTAGCGGTACGAAATTTAATGATACGAATGCTAATGGAATATTAGACCCTGGAGAAAATGGTTTATCAGATATTACTCTATATTTAGACCTCAATCAAAATGGATTCTTGGATGAGGGAGAACCTCCAACTATTACCAATATTAATGGTGAATATTCTTTCCAAGATTTACCTCCTAATACTTATATATTGAGAGAAATTTCTCCACCAGGTTTTGCTCCAACTACTGCCGAACAAATTATTGATGTAACTCCAGGAAGTAACATTACAGATGTCAATATTGGCAATGTAAATAATCGAGGTCAAATTAGTGGCACGAAATTTAATGATACGAATACTAATGGAATATTAGATCCTGGAGAATTGGGTCTAGCAGATATTACTCTATATTTAGACCTCAATCAAAATGGATTCTTGGATGAAGGAGAACCTCCAACTATTACCAATATTAATGGTGAATATTCTTTCCAAGATTTACCTCCTAATACTTATATATTGAGAGAAATTTCTCCACCAGGTTTTGCTCCAACTACTGCCGAACAAATTATTGATGTAACTCCAGGAAGTAACATTACAGATGTCAATATTGGCAATGTTAGTAACCGAGGTCAAATTAGCGGTACGAAATTTAATGATACGAATACTAATGGAATATTAGATCCTGGAGAAAATGGTTTATCAGATATTACTCTATATTTAGACCTCAATCAAAATGGATTCTTGGATGAAGGAGAACCTCCAACTATTACCAATATTAATGGTGAATATTCTTTCCAAGATTTACCACCAGATACTTATACAATTAGGGAAACTCAAGCACCAAATTTTGACCAAACTACTCCCGACCCACTTATCAATGTCACTCCAGGAAGTAACATCACAAATGTCAATATTGGCAATGTAAGTAATCGAGGTGAAATTAATGGGATTAAATTTAATGATAGAAATGCAAATGGAATATTAGACCCTGGAGAAAATGGTTTAGATAACTTCACCTTGTATCTAGATTTGAATGACAATAGTCTCTTAGATATTGGGGAACCTGCAACTATAACTGATGAATTTGGTTTCTATTCATTTGAGGATTTACCTCCTAATACTTACACAATAAGAGAAGTACAAAAATTTGGCTTTTCTCAAACTACTGTAGATCCAATTATTGATGTAGATCCTGGCAGTAATATTAATAATGTCAATATTGGCAACTTCAATGAATTTCTTTAAGCTATCCCTTATAAAACTCTTGTGTTGTGGTTGTGGTTGTGGAATGGGCCTCTGGCCCGTTCTAAATATTTTCCCGTTCTAAATATTTTCCCATTCTAAATATTTTCCCGTTCTAAATATTTTCCCATTCTAAATATTTTCCCGTTCTAAATATTTTCCCGTTCTAAATATTTTCCCGTTCTAAATATTTTCCCGTTCTAAATATTTTCCCATTCCAAATATTTTCCCGTTCCAAATATTTTCCCATTCCAAATATTTTCCCATTCCAAATATTTTCTGGACAGACAGGATGCCTACCCCCACTTACCACTTATATTCATCCCGCCCCTCAGCAATGCCAATTTTTGAGTTATGGTCCGGAGTGAAATAGAGGCAATACAAGAAAAAGATTGAAAAATACTCTCCTACTTCCCTACTTTTAAGATGAGAATCAGAAGATTAAATCGGTTAGATCGTCATGTTTAGCGAGCGTTAACTTTTTCATTGTGTGAAGCTCTTGAAAAAATCGCGCGTCAAAGGATTTTCGGTTCCATCCTTGCAATCTTTGTGATATTATAAAAACTATAAGGGGTTGCTCGCCTATACGCATGACTTTTTATTCAACTAAATTTCCTGGCTCAAAGACAATCAAGTATTCAGGAATTTTCTCCAGGAGCAATAACTAGAAATACCTTCATCTTGTGAAGCTCCAATAAATAGTTTTTTCCCATCATCGAATCTTTCCATCTATCCCTCCTAGCGTGAAAAACCAATAATCATTTCATTTTCTGAAGCTCATAAAAAAAACGCGCGTCAAAGGATTTTCGGTTCCATCCTTGCAATCTTTGTGATATTATAAAAACTATAAGGGGTTGCTCGCCTATATACATGACTTTTTATTCAACTAAATTTCCTGGCTCAAAGACAATCAAGTATTCAGGAATTTTCTCCAGGAGCAATAACTAGAAATACCTTCATTTTGTGAAGCTCCAATAAATATATGCTGGTTTTTCCCATCATCGAATCTTTCCATCTATCCCTCCTAGCGTGAAAAACCAATAATCATTTCATTTTCTGAAGCTCATAAAAAAAACGCGCGTCAAAGGATTTTCGGTTCCATCCTCACAATTTTTGTGATATTATAAAGACTATAAGGCTTAACTCGCCTATATGCATGACTTTTTATTCAACTAAAATTTCTTAGTTAAGAGACAATCAACTATTCAGGGATTTCCCCCAGGAGCAATACCAGAGACATCTTCATCTTGTAAAGCTCCATAAACATATATGCTGGTTTTTTTCCGCGATCGAATCTTTCTATCTATCCTCCTAGCGTGAAAAACCAATAATCATTTCATTTTCTGAAGCTCATAAAAAAATCGCGCGTCAAAGGATTTTCGGTTCCATCCTCACAATTTTTGTGATATTATAAAGACTATAAGGGTTCGTTCGCCCCTACGCATGACTTTTTATTCAACAAAAAAAGTATAGTGTTTTAGCGATAGAACTCCGCTCCGCGATCGCGAATCCTGTAGAAAGGAAAATCAATGTTGAGAAAGGGAACAGGGAACAGAGAGTAAAAGTAAATAGGATGTGTATTAATTTTGTTTATGAACTTAACAGTATTGGATAAATTCAAGAAGTTAGTGAGTGAAAATTAATCTGCAAAAAGAGGAATTTAGTTATGCTTATGTTCGAGCAGTTGCTACTGTTGCAGGTTGTGTTTGCCAGAGAACTATAGCGCTACGCTCAAGTAATGCATTCAAAAGTCAAAAGCCAAAAGTAATCTCTGACTGAGCTTCAGTATTTAGAAATGTGCTAACCTAAATGCGTAATGTTATATTCCACTTTTAGATGGGTTAGGAATTGACTTAATTTTAACTGAATTAAAATCATCACCACTAGAAAATTTTCCCATTCTTTGCACTCAGGTAAAATCTACTTCTAGGGAGGTAATTAATGATGATTTAGTCCGCTTTCCTTTGTCTGTAAAAAACTATAATAAATTGAGATGAGTTAATCGTTATCCGCCGATAATTTTAATTGTGGTTGTGCCGAAAAAAGTAGAGGAATGGCTACAAGAATCTGAGGCATCCCTTTGTCTTCAACATTGTGGTTATTGGTTGTCTTTAGCGGGAGATGTTGTTACGGAAAATCAAGATAATATTACAGTTTCAATTCCTAGAAAAAATATGTTTACTGCTGAAGCTTTGGAGATAATTATGCAGAAAATCTTGCAAGGAGAAAGGTTATGAATTTAATTATTCAAGATATTAAAGATATTGATTTATTGAAAAATATTCAGCCAGAAATTGTAGCTAATTATTTAGAAAAACGAGGTTAGCAGCAGCTAAGAGAGATTGAAAATGAGGCAATTATTTGGAGCAATGAATTGTCTAATTTAACTCTGGTTTTACCCTTGAATTCTGAAGTAGCTGATTTTCCTGTAACTATCAATTTATTAGTAGAAAATTTAGCTAAGTTTGAGGAGAAAACTGAGTCGGAAATTCTGGAAAACCTAATTACTAATTTACCGAATGTGGAGATACAGGGATTAGTTGTGGGGATGAGGTCTCCTGAAGGAGATAAATTGAGTGGAGAAGTTGATTTAATGGGAGTAGTTATGAATAAATTGGAGCGGATAAAAATGGAATTATTTGACGGAGATTATGTGACAGCTATTAGGGCATATCAAGAACGTTTTTCGGTGTTATGTAGGGGTGGTTTGGTGAAGGAAAATAATGGTTTTGTGCTGAAAAATGTTTGTTGTTTTAGTGTGGATGAGTAGAGCTAAAAAAGTCAGAAGTTAAAAAGGTTGACGTTAAAAATTATCCTTATCCTGGGGTAGTTATGAATCTAGTATTGTATAGCTTTATTTGATAATCTGTTGATATATAGGTTTTATAAATATTGACAGTTGTATTATTGCGGTACTATAATGCAATTATTTATCTAAAACAAGCTTATTTTACTAAATAATATTGCTATGAAAGCTTACATTAAACTAGAGGGAGATGTTATAGAAGAGGATTCTTTTTATTTTAAAGAACTTGCTAATCTCATAGAAAAAGAGTGTGACTTATCTGTAGAAATTGAAAAAACAGAGCCTCAACCTGGGGAGAAAGGTAGTTTAGCAATAGTCTTAAACATTGCTTCATTAAGTCTAACTGCTATTCAAACCTTGTTCACTACTTTACAATATTGGGAATCAAGACAACGGAATGGGGAATTAGGACTAAAGTATTCTGTACTTATTATTGTCTACACTCGGACTTGTAAGGAAAAACATTTACTCAAAAACTTGTCGCAAGAAAAGGTTATAGAACTGCAAGAAATAATACGTCAGCATCAACTCCAACCTTCTCTTGAAGATGAATATATTGAAGTTCAAATACTGAAGCAGAGGTAAAAGTTAATGTCAGAAGATTCACCAAAAAGAATTGCTTTAGTATTGAATACCTTAACTAATGGAGAGCTGAAGGGAGGAAAGCGAGATGTTTCAAGAGTTTATTCTATTCTGACTAACCCACAGCAGGGGATGTGTTTACCCAATGGACCTACACCAATACATGACTGTCAAAATAGAGAGCAATTTGAAAAAATTTTGAAGTCTACTCTAAAAAATTGGGATATAAAAACTCAGTTAGTCTTCTACTTTTCAGGACATGGAGATATTCGGGGAAATAATCAGTATTGTCTAAAAATGGGGTTGGATAATTTAGAATGGTATCCGTTCAAAAATTTAATGAATGAGTTAGATATGGCAGGAGTTCAACGTGCCATTATTATTCTTGATGCTTGCCATAGTGGAGCTGCTGTTGAAGGGAATAAAAATTTAGACGATAATATTTTTAACTCTATAAAAAAGGATGATATTCCTCAAGGAATTGCTATTATCTCTTCCTCTAGAAAGACTCAAAAAAGTAAAGAACTACCAGATGGTTCGTCTGGACTGTTTACCGATATTTTTTGCAGGGGCATTGAAACAAGTCTTGATGGAAAGGGGACAAATGATGGAAAAATTTATGTTGAAGATATAGTTAATTATATTGAAAACAAATTAAGCACAGAAGAAAAATACTCAACATTTACGCAACGTCCAGTTTTTTCTCTGGATAGAGCTGAGAAAAAAATTTGGATTGCTCAAGGGAAAAAGAGGGAATATTCTACTCCGGTTAATGTTAAATCAAGTCATTCTATAAGAACACCTGAAGAGCTGAAAATTCTCTACGAACAAACTCACCCTAATCGACATCCTTGCCCAGAAGCTACTATTGAAGACATAGATTTAGAGGTTTTAGAGAAATATGCTAATAAAGTCGAGCCAGAACTTTACAAGACAGCTAATTTAGAGGAAGTCCTATCGAAACTAAAGCTTTATTCCCCCATTCAAGATGGAAGCAGAAATGTTCTTCATAAATCTGCTGTCCTCTGCTTTCACAAAAGACCTGAAATGATATACCCCCAAGCTCGGTCTGTTTTTGTTTTTGGGAGACCCAGAGAATCCAACTTTGTTAGACAAGATATATTTGGTCCTTTAAGTTTTCAAGTTGAAGCTCTGGTGGAAAGAGTCAAAAAATATTCAGAAACTATATCATACATAGCAGAAGATGGACTTAGGAGAGAGGTACAGGAAATCGATCTTCGAGTGGCACGGGAACTGATTTCTAATGCTATTGCCCACAGAGATTACCAATTGACAGGAACAGTAAAAGTTACCATCACCCCAGAAGCACTTGAAGTTTACAGTCCAGGTACATTCTCACCAGGATTATCTTGGGAACAGCTAATTGATGATACAGAACCTTTATCAAGTCCAGTTGATGAAGCTATTTCGTTGTATCTTGTAAATTTATTGGTATTTGAAGGTATTGGTCGTGGTTTTGATGTATTTAAGGAATATATAAAAGAGAATGACTCTGATAGTATTCTTTCTAAAGAATTGTCAGGACCTACTACATATATCCGTGTATTAAGTCGTGCCAAAAATCAACGACTGATATATTCTCTGAAGTCCGCAGGTATAGAAGTCTTTAAAGAAGCTACAAACCCAGAAGTTTTTACTCCCAGAGAAGAAACAAAGCAAATAGTTACAAAAAGGAGAATTATTAGGCATAGCGAAAAAATTTATAACCGCAAAGTTTATATGTTAATTGACCAAAGTGGTTCAATGGTGAGAAGAGACCTTTTATTCAACAATGAGCGTCGTTGGAAAGCTATTGCAGAAGTTACAGAAGGTCATGTTTATAATATTCTCAATCAAGAAGGTATAAATGGTGAAAAAATTTGTGATGAAATTACTGTAACATTTTTCAGTCAAAATCGTCCCTCAACACTAATTCGTGCTATTCAAGATGATTCTCAAGTACCTGCTTTATTTAAAGAAAACAAACCTGATAGTAACACTTTTTTAAGTCCTACTTTTCAACAAATTGTCGAACAATGGTTTGATACGCGAATGGAAAATGAAGGAGGATTTATAATTATCTATACAGATGGGGAAATTGACGACCTCGATGCTTTTGTTAACTATGTTAAAGAAACTTGCCAAAAGCTTAACAATCAAGACGAATTAAAAATTGTGATTATTGGATTTGGTAGTGATGTTAATCGTGACCCTATATTTTATTTAAAGCTTGATGCAAACACGAGGTCATTTACAGATAGAAACTCAAAATCATGCCAAATTGTTGTATTCGATTTGTTAAATAAAATGCCTAATATAATTGAATTATTGAACCGTCAATTGGAAGATCCAAAGGCAGGTTTACCTGACTGGGGTAAAGATTTTTGTCCTGAGTTGTACGATTAACTAACTGATAATCTAATTTATAGATAATAGCGATCGCGACTCTAAAAATAACTAGATTTTTCTATTATAGTAGAAGTAATTTCTAATGAATAAAAGTTTCTAGCTAGATTCATCAATACCACATAGTGTTTCCCAAAAAACTTAAAGTGACTGTTGATATTTCACCAAAAGTTCAGCAATATAATCATAACCATCCACCCCAATAACTGGCAAAATTTCTGACCGTTTCCGATTTAAAATATCATTAAAATCTTCCCCCAATTGCCCCTTCAAAATAACCATTAATCCAGCAGTTTGTCGCCATTCATTAGCACCAATTTGCTCTAACAAATACATACCCAAACAACCTGCAAAAATAGCTTGCTCCAAATTTTGTAAACTATAGTAAGCCTGAGCAAGATAAGCCAAATTCAAACCTTGCAAATATAAATCTCCAGAATATTGAGCAGCTTGCCAACCACCCGCCAAATATAACAGCGCATCTTCAGGTTTTTCTAACACCATAAATGCAATTCCTAAACTACTAAAACAAAGAGACTTACTCTGACCATCACCCAAAGTTTCCGATAACTTTAAACCCTGTTGTAGATAATTAATCGCATTTTCATAAATCTCAGTTTCCATCATTTCTTGTTCTCTAGCTTGGAAAACTTCACTAAAACCTAAATTAGCCAAAGCATTAGCTTCCCCTTTTTTATCCCCTATTTGTCGAGAAAACATCAACGCTCTTTGACTATAATTAATTGCCTCACTATAATCCTGCATCGCCACACAAGTCCGACTCAAATGATTAAGATTAGCAATTTCACAGAACTTATCCTCAGTTTCTTGGGCAATTTCTAAAGCTTTTTTATGAAATTCCATCGCCCTTAAATATTCCCCCAAAGTCTGCTGAGAATAACCCAATAAAGTTAAAATTCTTGCCTTTGCTTGAGTACCTTTAACTATTTGCAAAGGTGCATCTAAATAACTCAAAGCATTCTGTAAATATTCTCCAGAAAAAGAAGCAAAAATTCCACCATAGAGCGGAAAATATTCCTGTTGAGAAAAAGCACGAAAAATTTGCAATGCTACCTGAAAACAAGAATTAGTTAAACGAGGTCTAGCTTGAAAACCATTAGCTAACTGACACCAAATAGTAGCAAAAGTCAAAAAAGTAGAAATAGATAATTTTGCCCCTACCTTAGCATCATAAATTAACTTATCAAACCATTCAACTAATCCCCTTTGTAAACATTGTAAAATTAATGCCAATTCAACTAAATTACTAGCTTCAATACTCGCCTTACTCGCAAATTCTACAATCGACTTTTCCAGAGCAATAGTATTAAATAAACCTTCTGGAAAAGAACTATTTACCTGTTTTGCCCATAATACCCACGGTCCTCGTTGTTCGGGAGTACCACCAAATCCTAATTGACCTCTACTTTGGTCATAAATCCAACTTACCAAATAAGGTTGCAGTCGTTGCCAAGCTTCCAGACCTTTAGTAATACCAGTCGCAAACTGTTGCAAATCTTTTTCTAAATCAGGGTCAGCAGTTTCGAGTTTTTGTTTGTCTAAATTTTGGGCCAGTTTTTGTAATTGATTGAGAGTTAGGGGTTGTTTTTGGTTAGGGTCAATAGCATTGAATAAAGTAGTCAAGCGATCGCTAGACTCAGCATTAATAATTTGTTGTATAGATGTAGCGATCGCTTCTTGAGTCTGATTTAGTTTTTCCCACCGTTCCCATTCTCCTTGAATAGTTTTCAGTGCTCGCAAACGACGATTAGCTTTTGCTTGTTTTAACTCATCAGTTTCTGTATCTACTTGGTTTTTAACAGTTTGCAGACGTTCATCAAAACAACGTTCAAAAATTTCCCCCGTACCACTACTAACTTCTTTTACCAGCATTTGATATACTTGTTCTTTAGAACGAATTTGACCTTTGAGAGTAATTTCCACAATGTGGTCAATTAAATTTAGATAGCGTTCCTGCCAAGAAATAGATTCTGTCATTTCAGTTATCAGTTATCAGTTATCAGTTATCAGTTATCACTACCTCTGCAATAAGGAGGCTTGACATCAGGAATATTCTCTTTCTCTTGGTCGATTGGATATGGCGAGGAGACCGCTCTTGAAAGAGCCGCTCCGAAGATCGCCATCCCACCCTACGGGAAGCTCCGAAGATCGACCGCTTTTTATCCCCTTAAAAGGGCAAGGCTAATTCTTTTTCTTCAGAAAATATTCATAAGAAATACATTTAATTGTGCAAATATACGAATCTCCCCATCTCCCTGTATAAATAGATTCCAAATGGGTTCTATAGGTTTAATTCCTACCCGCTTTACCCGTAGTTTCCACAAGCTTTTTGGAGTTTAACTCCATCCATTTTTCCTCTCCTTGATTCCTTCGGTTCTTCCTTCTTCCTTCTTAAAATACAATCACAATACTGATTAAATTAATTTATATATTTACCACTACAAACATTTCATTAATCATATCTTCCATATCATCTATATTTACATAATTAGGACCTCTAACAAACTCTTTTAGTGTAATTTTCCGGTCTTTAAAATCTTTAACAAAATTATGCAATGCTTGCAAAGAATTTAGATCGACTTCTGCTTCTGCAACCAACATTTCCATCAAATCTTCTCCTTGCCGCTTTGCTTTGCGATACTGTTTTACCATATTTCCTTGAGGAGTCTTTTTCACCTCTCGTAATTCAGATTTAACTTGTTCATATTGTTGAGATAATAATTCAATTTCTTTCTCTAATTGTTCGCATTCTTTTTCACTATCATTTTGGGAAAACTTAACTTGTTCTAGATTTTTATCTCTTTCAATCTCTAGTAAACGAGCTAGATCGCTACTTTTATAAGCAATATTAATTTCTTTCATTATTTCAGTATAGAAAACACGAGTTTCATTATCGCTAGCTTTATCTGGATGAAATTTATCGGCTAATTTTAAGAATATTTTTCTCAGGTCTCTACTGGGACGTGGTTGAGAAATATCCTCATTTTCATAGTAATGATGATTTTCTCCAAAAAAATCTTTCTCTGTTGTCTGTTCATCATCATCTCTATCTTCATCTTGAAAATTTGTCGATGATGACTGAGAAAAATATTCTGGACGAGGAGAAATTTTACCTGTTAGTTGTAAGATGCGATAAATATCTATAACTTCTTGTTTTTGACGTTTTCCTAAACGTTTATTACTTAAAATTTTTTCAAATAACTTATGAATTTTTTGATCTAAACTATTAATTTTTTCATAAAATGGTCTACTTTTTTGAACCATTTCTTGAGTAAGAGTTTGCATTTGTTGAGTCAGGTTAGACAATTCAGTTTTTTTACGTTTGATTTTGCTCAGAAGTTTTTTATGTTTTTCGTTGAGAAAATCAATCCTAGCGTGAATAGAAGAGAATGATAAAGCATTTTCTTGAGGTAGAGAATTAGAAGTGGCTTTTTTTTGAGTTTTTCTTGGCATAGATAGTAAATATAATAATAACAATTTTGGCAATTTAATCTTTTATAGTCTATCCTAATTTATTCAATGTGTCATCTGAGTCAGAATATATAGCGCAACTCAAAAGTTGAAACTCAAAAGTCAAAAGTTAAAAGTTAAAAGTTATATCTGAGTGAGTTTGAGCATTTATAAATTTCCTCAACTATTTTCTCAGAATATATAGCGCAACTCAAAAGTTGAAACTCAAAAGTTAAAAGTTAAAAGTTAAAAGTTATATCTGAGTGAGTTTGAGCATTTATAAATTTCCTCAACTATTTGCTCAGAATATATAGTGCAACTCAAAAGTTAAAAGTTAAAAGTAATATCTGACGCTCGTTTGAGCATTTATAAATGTGCTAACCTATTTGCGTATTGCTATAGTATCTCTAATTGATTCAAAAAGCTAAGATGCAAATTGTTTCTTACCAAATTACTCAAAATCATTAACACAAAAAAAACAGGGGATAACATCCCCTGTTGCCAACAGAATTTACCAACAATATGCTTTTTATTATTTATTAGTTTTTAACAGAAATTTTTACCAGTTGCGCTGCTGTAATTTTTTCTGTCTTGACTTCAACTACTAAAGTATTAACTATTTCTCCAATTTCACCTAAAGTTGCTTTACTATTGTCATAAAGTCTTATCCCACTTTTAATAATTGTCTTAACAATAGACTTTTGTGCTGGAGTCGCCTTAACTGTTTTCAGTAGACTTGACATAATTGATTTCCTTTTTTTACTTAAGGTTACGAGTATTTCAAGTTTTTATCGGTAGAATTTCGCTATTTATTGTGGAGGCTTTTTTGTAGAGTTAAAGTTAGCTTTATGTACTAAGCTTGCCAGATTATCTACGGCTTTCATTATTTATATAAATTGAACTATAGCTAAGTCTCATAAGTCACTCTCCTAACTTTTTCTGATTTTAAATAGCTTATCTATTACTAATTTCTGAGTTCCAACTAGGTTTATTGCTTCATTAATTTATACATTAATACGATTCTCGAAAAAAAGCAACCCTTGTTACGGTTATTCATAACTTTGTTTTTTTAGAAAAATTTAATGTCAACCTGGAAAACCTTAATTTTAAAGACTTTGAAAGGAGTAAGAGAGTAATTTTAAATTTAAAAGACAATGCTCTACTAACGTAATTGAATAAGTATTTATTCTCAAACAATTAATGTTATATGATTTGGATTAATCGTATTTTATTAGTGGCATAGGTTGATGAAAGTCTGGGAGGTACAATCGGATGTCGAAAATTTTGCTGCTATTCACTTAACTGGGAATGCGGAAACAATATTGGACTTATATGAGTATTGGCCTTATTTTGAAGGTCAGAAGTTTGGAGATACTTGGCCAAAGTATCTGGCAAAGTTCAAAACCCTAAATGCTTCTGGAAGCTTTAAAAGAGCTGTTGGGAATTTTGTGGACATGGATTCTGGAATTTTAGTTTGTGATAATACTTCGTTAATAAAATTAAAAAAGCTAATTTTAAATGAGGTAGAAATTTTGTCTATTGATGTTGAAGGCTTTAACATGAAAGTTTTGAATATTATCAACATAATTGACTGTTTAGATGAAAAAAAAGTGAATGCCTATACTTTAAAAATAGCCATAAAATTATGCGAGTCATTTTAGTTATCAGTTATCAGTTAGCCTCCTCTGGAGGAAATGCGCACTTCAGTTATCAGCACCTCTGCAATAAGGAAGCTTGACATAAGGAATAGTCTCTTTGTTTTATCCCTTTAAAAAGGGAGGCGCATACCCACAATTTTTCGGTAAAAAAATACTCATTTGAGACAAGTCTTTTAGATAATGTTGCGCTCTTCAAAGTTCCTCAATTTGTTCGTAGTTATATTTTTGCAACAGATGTTTTTCGCGAACGAGTTTTAGAGGAGAAGTTAACTGGATTAAAATTTAAACTATTATATAACAGCGACAAATAAATCAGATAATGAGAGTCAACTATTTATTACCAATCACTCTTTAATGTTTACTGGAATTATTCAAGAAACGGGAAAAGTTTATCGAGTTCGCTCACAAGGTTTGGGATGTGAATTAATTCTTGATGTTTCTGATAGTTTATATACTGAAGTAGAAATCAAGTCTAATATTTCTGTTAATGGGCGGGTATTAACAATTTTAGGTAAAGAGATATCGGGAGAGTTTTATCTATTAAAGTTTTATCTAGCTTCGACAAAAGTTGCTGCACAATATGAAAGGCAGAAAAAGCTAAATTTAGAAAGGTCTATTCGTTTGGGAGAAGAAATTTATGGGTCTTTATTTTATGGTGTGCCTTCGGGTTATTGTCAGTTAATTTCTCAAGAAAATTTATCAGGGGGAGGGATAAAAATTGAAGTAGTTTGGCAGAATGATTTTGTTCAATATCTTGATATTAAAGACCAGGTTTGTTTGGATGGAGTGCTGTTAATAATTAGGGAGATGAAAGAAATGTCTTTGGTGTTTGATATTTATCCAGAAACAGTTAATTTGACTAATTTGGTAGAAAAGGAAATTGGAGAATATTTTGCGATTGAAATTGACCCAATGGTTAAAAAGATAGGGCAAATTTTAGCAAAAAAAACTTAGTTGAAAGCAAAGTGATATCATCTCCGGTTGAATACTTACACTTTGTAGGAAGGAAGGCAGAAGGCAGAAGGGAAGAAAGTTTTTTGGTCGCGTAAGCGGAACGGAGTTCTATCGCGCTATTATCCGGAGATGATATGATATCGAGTTAGCTGCCATTCGATATAAAAAAATGTTCCACAACAGCGCCATCTCCCCATCTCCCCATCTCCCCATCTCCCCATCTCCCCATCTCCCTATCTCCCCATCTCCCCATCTCCCCATCTCCCCATCTCCCCATCTCCCCACCCTCACC
>JAXHSW010000330.1:0-5968 GCA_034190295.1 Cyanobacteriota bacterium
ATATTTTTCTATATATTTTTTTTTCTAGTTGTCTCTATCCCTCCATCTCCCCATCCCCCCATCTCCCCATCTCCCCATCTCCCCATCTCCCCATCCCTCCATCTCCCCATTTTAGCTGTGTCACGCCACTACTTATTTAACCAACAAAGGGGTTCAATGAGATTATAGGGTCTCCAGGTATCTGGTGCCCGTAAAGTCGAAGCTCGTCCCCCACTACCGAAAGCATCATCACGGTTTGGTCGCGGGTCATAACGTCCTAAAACACCGAAAGTTGACAGGGCAAAAAATCCTAAATTTTCTTTGGGAATGCGTTTTTTGAGAATTTTAAGAGTTTTCTTCAAATAAACACCGAATAGGTCGGTTTCAGGGTCAATGCGTCCTGGCCAAATTTCTCCCCGCTCGCATTTACTCATCACTACAGCAAGACGATAGTTATGGAGACGACTGTGTTCATCCATTATTTCTAGAAAACGACTCATAAGTTGACTGTAAAAATCGTCTTTGCTACTTTCCCATTCAGTAAACAGCAACAAACAACCGTCAACATCTGAGATTAAACATTCGTTGATAAACTCTTCGTGAATACTATCTGCTCCACTAGCGTAGAGAATATTCTCAAATACCTCACCAGGATAGTCCCGAACGTTGAGTAGAATGACACTTCTGGGTTGAAAGAGTCCGCCTTTTACTTCAATTTTAAAGGAATAGTAGATCAGGTCATCTACGGTGTGAACGTAATTACCAGTCCCGTCAAGAGATAACCCGTTCAAAATGGTATCTTTCGCTTGCTGCTTTAGTTCGCGAGACTCATCGTTTAGAGGTGAAACCGTATATTTACTACTAGAACCTCCATAATCAGAATAGTAGCTAAGTCCAGCGAGATAAGTAGTTTTTCCTGAAGCTCGGGGTCCGATGATACAAATATTTCCCATAAATTTTTACCGAATAATTAAGGTTTAAAGCCTCTACTTTAAAGGAGAAACAAGAAAAAATTTTCCTTTTATTCAATCCTCCCCCTTTTAGCTATGCTTTATAAACATCTTTCTTAACATAAAACTTGACAAAAAGAGTCAAGTGTGTATATTGGCTGGAATCGCCTCTGGCCTCTAAAATCATAAATAAAGTGGTTGTCATCTGGAGCAATTGCAATTGAAAACAGCTCAACGATTAGAGATGGCGCTGGCAACTTACAGTATAGTTGCTTGGCGTTTACTCTGGCTAACTTATTTGGCTCGCCATTGTCCTGATGTTAGCTGCTCAGAAGTTTGAGAATCCGATGAGTGGCAAGCACTTTATGCAACAATACACAAACAGACTTATCCTCATCAAAAACCACCAGCCTTGTCACAAGTAGTACGTTGGATTGCACAACTAGGTGGTTTTTAGGCCGAAAAGGTGATGGTGAACCAGGAGTTAAAGTTCTTTGGCGTGGACTAAGACGATTGGATGATATTTCAGAAACTTGGCACTTTTGTCAAGAGCTGGAACATCACTGAGCCACCATTGATGGTGCTGATTAGATTGGTTGAGCTATCATAGTGCAGGGGTATATGATTTGCCACAAGTACCATAGAGTATTTATAGGGGGAAAGCGCCGAAATGAAGATTAGCGATCGCACCCCTATGCACACTTAACTCTTTTTGTCAAAGTTTGGGCGATCGCCTCCTTACGCACCCTTGACTCTTTTTGTCAAGTTTTATGTTAAGAAAGATGTTTATAAAGCATAGCCTTTAAAGGGGAAAAAAATAAATTTTTTCCTTTTATTCAATCCTATCCGTTTTTAGGGAGAGGTAATTATCAATTATCAATTATTGAAGCAAGGGTACTATATATAGTGTTTAACCTTAAGGCTCTCTTTGTATTGGGACTCCCTTAATAGGTAGATTTTTCTGGGCGATCGCTGGAATAACAAAATTCGCGATCGACGCGAAACCATGGTAGTATAATTTTTTTTCGCTCTATGTAGATATTGCTAATTGTCAAAAAAATCGGCTAAAATGTTCTAATTATTATAGAGTTATATTGTTGTTAATTTGAGCTAAAAATATGAATTTTAACTATATTGATTACTGTCAGTAGTTACGTAATTTTAATACAAATTATACCATAACAAATTTAGCAAATCACCTAGAGAATGTTAGCCATGATACAATAAGCCGTTATTTGAAAATCGAAAACTTTGACCACCAAGAATTAGGTCGAAATGTTCAAGAATAAATTGTCACTAACACAGAAAGTTATTTGATTTTTGATGATACAGTACTTAACAAGGAACATGGTAGCAAAATTGAATTGGTTAGGCGACAGTGAGCGTGGTAATGAGCATAAAGTAATTCATGGTATAGGGGTAGTAAACTGTATATATTTCAATCCCCAAATCGAACAATTTTGGATAATAGATTATCGGATTTATGATCCAGATACTGATAAAAAAACAAAATAGATTATGTTGAATAAATGATATTAAATGTGGTAAATAAGAAGAAATTGCCATTTAAAACAGTATTAATGGATAGTTTGTATGCAACACAGAGGTTAATGGCATTGATAGATAATACGGGAAAAATCTATTACTGTCCGTTAAAAACCAATCGTCTAGTAGATGATACTGGTCGCGCTCGAAAAATACAAAAATATAAAAGAGTTAAGTTGGAATGAATCAGAAAAAATATCAGGTAAAATAATTAAAAGAAAAGGCTTTCCGAGGGATAAAAAAGTCAAGCTATTCTGTGCGACTGTTTCCACCAACTTCAGCAGAATATGTTGTAACTAACGACTTAAGTAAATCTTCAGTATATGGTGTAGAATTTGAGACTCAAACCAGATGGAAAATTGAAGAATTTCACGCCAGAATTAAGCAATTAAAGGCAAGCGAATTTTGGATTAGGTCGTCGAGCGCAAAAATCAAAAAAATCACATAGCCTGTGCTATGTTAGTCTGGAATTTCTTAAAAATATAGAGTGCGAAAATAGGAAAAACTATTTATAAAGTCAAACAGGAATTACTCTCAGATTATTTGAGCAAAGAGTTGAAGAAGCCCACAATAAAATTCAGGGCTGTTTTGATTTTATAGGTGTTTTTTGTTTGAAAAATGCTATCTGTCTTGAGGCGATCGCTATAATTTTTTCACCGTTAGCGGAGCTTTGCGTCAGCAATCGCTCTATTTGTTATCCGCTACATATAGTGTCTTTGCGTAAGTCCTGGTAATTATAGAATTATGAACATATTTTATAATCCGATTCTTAATCATCCAAAAATTTCAATAACTACAACGTTGCAGTTTAGGGTCAGACCCCTCATCTATCAAAAAATCAGAAAACATTACCCTAGGGGTTTGGTCTCCAAACCCTCATCTAAAATCAGGTTGAACACTTAATTATATATTTGGGGGAGATTGTTGATAGGAAGATGGGGAGATTGAAGGCTGGAAGTAATTATAGAATTATGAACATATTATATAATCGGATTCTTAATCATCCAAAAATTTCAATAACTACAACGTTGCAGTTTGGGGTCAGACCCCTCATCTATCAAAAAATCAGAAAACATTACCCTAGGGGTTTGGTCTCCAAACCCTCATCTAAAATCAGGGTAAGAACCGCTCTTATTGATTGGTTTTCCCGTGCGACGCTCCCCTAATAGCTGCCGCTAGGCTCCCCTTCGGGAGAGCGCGGGTCTTCAACCAACGTTGAGATAAAATCTTACTTTTAACTTTTGACTTTTGACTTTTGACTTCAAAAACTTCTGACTTCCATAAAAATGAACAATATTTGTCCGTCCTGCTTACATGAAAATACCCCTGATGTTAACTCGTGCATCGTCTGTGGAACAGCTTTGACTCCCACACAAGCAACTTCCTCATCTTCTGTATCGGGACTCCATCTCCCAACGGGAACCTTACTCAAACAAGGATATTACAAAATAGAGCAAGTTCTCGGTCAAGGAGGATTTGGAATTACCTACAAAGCCATTTACTGCCCTAATTCTGCTCTAGTTGCGATCAAAGAGTTGTGGCCAGAAAGTGGATATAGACAGGGTAAGTCTGTTGTCTGGCCACCCTCAATTGCTCCCATAGAACGGAAAGAACAAATTGAAAACTTTAAATTAGAAGCTGCTTATCTACAACGTTGTAACTCTCCTAATATTGCCAAAGTTTACGATTGTTTTGAAGAAAATTCCAGTATTTATATGGTGATGGAATTTATTGATGGAGTTCCTCTGTCAAACTTTGTAGCAAACCAAAACCGTTTACAGGAGAGCAAAGTTATTGAATATGTCAAACAGATCGCTAATGCTTTAGTAGTCGTTCATCAGAACAAATTATTGCATCGGGATATCAAACCTGAGAATATAATGATCGATAGTAGCGATCGCGCAGTTTTAATCGACTTTGGAACTGCACGAGAGTTCATCGCCGGAAAAACAGGAGACCTGACACAACTACTCACCCCTGGATACGCACCTTTTGAGCAATATTCAAAAAGTAGCAAACGCTATGCTGCTTCCGATATTTACGCTCTATGTGCCTCCATGTATGAATTACTTACTGGAGAGTTACCGAGTGGAGCACCTGAACGCGCCAAAGTCTTATTGGGAGGTGTACCCGATTCTCTAATCCCACCGCGACAAATCAACTCCCTCATTAGTCCTCACATTGAACGAGCGGTCTTAATGGGAATGCGCTTTCGTGTAGAAGAACGCATCCAAACTGCTGACGAGTTAATTAATGCTCTTGATGGAAAACTTGTTTCTCCTCTTCATCAAAAAGCTAAAGATTATGTCAACAAAGGCGATTTAATTAATGCTGTTAGCACTTACGAAACTTTTCTAGAGCAAGAACCGGATAATGGAGAAGCAACAGTTGAGCTAGCCTTAGTTTTAGTGTATATTGACGGAGAACGCGCTGCAACTGTAGCTCAAAAAGCTATGCGACTCAAACCCCAGGACGGACGCAGTTACGGTGTGTGTGGTTTAGTCAGTTGTCACCGTAACCAGTGGAATAATGCTGTGCAACAGTTACAGCAAGGCATTCGCCTCAGTCCGAAAGAAGCTTGGATGCACGCTAATCTAGCTTGGGCATTGGGACAACAGGGAAATTGGGAATCCGCAGACGGGACGATTCAACAAGCGTTACGGTTGGATGCCAATTCTACCTTTGCTTTAGGTTTACAAGCTTGGATATCGTTCCATAGAAAACAGTGGAAATTTGTTGTCCAGGCAGGAACCCAAGCGATTTTTAAATCTCAGAATGAACATTCCCAGATGGCAATAGCATTGAGAGCTTGGGTGTATCCATTCATAATCGCTGCATTAGAGAAAGTGACTAGGAAAAAAGGAAGTGATGTCGAGCGACGGATAAGAAGTTTTGTGACACAAGTGCCGAATAATGCTATTGCTCTGGGATTACAAGGTTGGTACGAGTTCCGCGGTCGTAACCTCACTGCCTGTGGCCAAAGTCTAGACTTAGCTTGTCAGTGTGAGGATATACCTGATTGGGTAGCACGCGATCGAGGTTTGATAGACGAACACCTCAATGATTTGACAAGTGCTGTGCAGTGGTATCAGTACCGCCACCAGCAAATACCTGAAGATGCTTGGATTTGTTATCGTTTGGGAACAGTGTTAGCAAGACTTAATCAGTGGCAGGATGCCAAAAGGTATTTAGAACAAGCAGTCAAACAAGACCAAAATTTAGCACCAGCTTATCGCAATTTGGGTTGGGTGTTATCGAATTTGCGGGTAGGTGGCAAGATTGAATCAGTACAGGATTTAATGGCTGCTTATCGTCAGGCGTTAGCATTGTATGAAGTGCAAAATCAGAACGAAGCGCAACAGATTAGAGCAATGTTTCAGGCGATCGATATTTTGTTATAGTTCTTAGAGCAACAAATTTCTACAGAGGGGTCATATAGAATCCGGTTGAATACTTATTATATAGTTGAGAGTAGGGGAGTGGGGGAGTGGGGG
>JAXHSW010000331.1:0-5935 GCA_034190295.1 Cyanobacteriota bacterium
CGGTCTAAATCAAAGAGAGAAAATTTTTGAGGAATTTAGCCAAGGTAAGACTTTTAAACACCAAGAATTAGAAACAGAAAAATATCTAGATTCCGTAATTCAGGAGAAATCAAGTCAATATCTAGAACCAGAAAAATTCACAGCAGAGCAAAATAGAGAAATTATTGAGTATGATGAGGAAAATGAAATTCAAACTACTACTTTCAATCTAATTCCAGAGCAAAAATTCTCAAGGAGCGAGAATAATACCGATAATTTGCCCGGTCTAAACCAAGAAGAGAAAAATCAGGAGAAATTTATTCAAAATACAACCTTTGAAAATCAAGAATTAGAAACAGAAAAATATCTAGATTCCGCAATTGAGCATCAATCAAGTCAATATATAGAACCAGAAAAATTCACAGCAGAGCAAAATAGAGAAATTATTGACTTTGAGGAGGAAAATGAAATTCAAACTACTACTTTCAATCTAATTCCAGAGCAAAAATTTGAAAGGAGCGAGAATAATACCGATAATTTGCCCGGTCTAAACCAAGAAGAGAAAAATCAGGAGAAACTCAGTCAAAATACAACCTTTGAAAACCAAGAATTAGAAACAGAATTTCCCAAAAAACTCTTAAAATATCCCGCAGCAGAAACTTATAGAAATCAAGCCGATATTGCTCTCGGACAAGGAGATTTAACAGTAGCGATCGCTTGCTGTAAAGAAGCTTTAAAAATTCAACCGGATTATGCTCCATGTTATGTAACTTTAGGAAATGCTTTTTACAGAAAAAATAATTTAGCAGCAGCTTTGTCTGCTTATAATCGGGCATTAGAAATTGAGCCGGAAGTTGCGGAAGTTTATGGAAATTTGGGTAGTGTCTATTTGCAGTTGGGTCAATATAAACAAGCACTGTTTTATTATCAAAAGGCTGTTTATTTAAAACCTGGTTTGGCTGGTATTTATTGGAATATTGGTAAATTATTTCAATATTTAGGAAAGGTTGATGAAGCTCTGGAATCTTGGGAAAGAGCATTAGAAATTCAACCAGATATAGTAGAGGCAGATTTTCACTTTAAGTTAGGCAATACCCTAGTTAAATTGAGTAGAATTAATGACGCAGTTAGAAGTTATCAAAGAGCTATTAATCTTAAACCAGATTATACCGAAGCTTATAGTAATCTAGCTAATATTTTAGGTAAACAAGGAGATAGAGAAGCAGCAGCAAAATATTACCAGAAAGCATTAAATATTAATCCAGAACTCAAACACTTACATGAAAAATTAGCTAATAATTTCTTGCTCAAAGGAGACTACGACCGGGCAATTTATCATTATCAAATAGCAATTAAATATAATCGTAATTCCTATGATGCTTATGCCAACTTAGGAACAGCACTTTCCAATAAAGGATTATTAGAATCAGCACTAGAAAAATATCATCAAGCATTAGAACTTAAACCAAACTGGGCAGAAGTATACTCTCGCATCGGACATATTATTAAACAAGAAAAAATGGAAGAAGCGATCGCTTTATTTGAAAAAGCTATCGAAGTTAAACCACAATTTGTGGAAGCTCATCAACAATTATGCGATTTACTCAGTCATACAACTAAACTTGCCCATGCTAGAAAAGCAGCCGATAATTTTTGTAATTCTTGTGGAGAAATAGCTCCTATTCTTTCAGGTACTGCCTTTTTATTTGCCTACTTTCAATCTGGAGTAAGTGACATGGCAAACTCCAAACTTTCAGAAGTAGAAAAAATTTGTTATCAAAGCTGTGAAACCTTCAGCGAAGTAGAAATAAAACTACTCTATGAAATTTTCTTATTTGCCGTACCTCACCTCCGGGATAATTTAGAAGGAAACGCTAAAATTTACAAATTAATAGCCAAACAATATTATCAAAATAGAGTCAAAAACTATCAAACTCCAAAAGCTCATATTTCTAATTCCCAACCTCTAAAAATAGGATTCCTTTCTAAACATTTTCGTCGTCATTCTGTAGGTTGGTGTAGCGAAGCTTTAATCAGAGAATTATCTCAAATTACACCTTACATTCATCTATATATTACAGGTCCGTTGAAGAGAGATGACATTACTCAAAGATTTGAACAAATGTCTGTCAAAACCTATTGGCCGAAAAAGTATCCTAATGGGTTTCCATCCTACGAAGAAATTGTCGAACAAATATTAGAAGACAAGTTAGACGTAGTAGTAGATTTAGATTCAATGACATTACCAGTAAATGTACATATTATCCATGAAAAACCTGCACCAGTTTGTGTTTCTTGGCTAGGTTTTGATGCACCCTATATTTCTGAAAATAATTATTTTTTATGTGACTGGTATACCCATCCTCAAGGAAGAGAAAAATATTATCTAGAAAAATTAGTTAGATTACCAGAAACATCTGTAGCTGTGAGTGGGTTTGATAGTCATTTGGTTGATAGAAATACTGCTAGAAATAGTATCGGTATTGATGCAGATAAAATGGTTTATTTGTGTATAGCACCGGGGCGAAAAACTAATCCAGAAATGGTACGCGCTCAATTAAAAATTTTGCAACATACACCAGAAAGTATATTAATTCGTAAAGGTCAAGGAGACGTAGATATAATTTATCAAACTTATCGTCAAGAATCTGAAAATTTAGGGGTAGACTTTAATCGAATTATCTTTTTAGGGCAAACTCAAACAGAAGAAGAACATCGAGCAATTTATCAGATAGCAGATGTTTTATTAGATTCTTATCCCTACAATGGAGGTACTCATAATTTAGAAGCTTTATGGGCAAACTTACCAATAATAACTAGAGCTGGCGAACAATATTTATCTAGAATGGGTTACTCATTTTTGCAGAATGTAAATTTGGATATAGGAGTAGCTTGGAGTTGGGAAGAATATACAGAATGGGGAATTAAATTAGGTAAAGATTTAAGTTTAAGAAATTCCGTGCGGGAGCATTTGCAAAAGTCAAAAAATCCAGATAATTTAGCACCTTTATGGAATCCTAAAAAATTGGCAAAACAAATGTATCAGGTATTTGCTGAACTTTTGATTTCGTCGGATAGATTGGGTGCATCTAAATTTTGAATAAAGCCAAAAATTTATCGCTTTTAGGCAACAACTCCGGAAAGCAACAGGCAACAGGGGATATATAGGAAAAAAGTATTTTTGTACATAAGAGATGCACCCGATAGATTTTTGAAAAAAATAGTAATGGTAGAAGGAAGAAGTAAGAAGGAAGAAGGCTTTAGTTATCTAGGATAGAAGAAAAGAATAAGGCTTTAGTTATCTAGGATAGAAGAGGTAAAGATTGTTCTTAAAATATTTCATAAATCATTCCCTATCGCTATATTTCAATAAAAATAAATTAAATTATGAATCAACCGTTATTTCCCAGACAATTAGAATTATTTTCTGTTGACAAATCAGAAAATTACAACGATCGAACACCTACTTTCTCTGATAATTTATCCCTTCCCATTCATAGATGGTTTCGTTATTCAGCAGGATTCTCTGCAAATTGGGTAAAGCAATTAATCGAAATAGAAAAAGAGAAAGGTAGACAAAAAATTATCGACCCATTTGTAGGTTCTGGGACTACACTTTTAGCTGCCGAACTTTGTAACGTTAAAGCAATTGGAATTGAAGCTCATCCTTTTGTTACCCGTATTGCTCAAACTAAACTTTATTGGAGAGAAAATTATCAAGATTTTAGAAGTTATGCAATGGAGATTTTGGCAAATGCTAAAATTATTTACCAAAAAGAAAATATCAAAAATTTTGACGATTATCCAAGTTTAATTCATAAATGCTTTCCTCCTCCAATTTTATCCAAGTTAGATAGTTTGTTAAAAGCATGGAAAAATACTAAAGATAATAGCTATTTTTCTCAACTTTCATGGTTAGCACTAACTGCTATTTTAAGGGAATGTTCTCCTGTGGGAACTGCTCAGTGGCAATATGTTTTACCTAAAAAAAATAAAGCTAAAATAGTCGATCCTTACGAAGCATTTTTAGCTAAGATTTACTTGATGAGTAGCGACATGGCTAAACAACAACAATATCAATTAAATAAGAAAGCAATATTATATTGTGAAGATGCTAGAAAATGTAATTCAGTTAATAGTAAATGGGCTGATTTAGTAATTACTTCACCTCCCTATGCTAATAACTATGATTATGCAGATGCTACTAGACTAGAAATGAGTTTTTTTGGAGAAATTAATAATTGGGGAGATTTACAAACTGCTGTTCGTCAATATCTAATTCGTTCTTGTACTCAGCATATTTCTGGCTTAAATAAAGAGGTTGATAATATCCTTGCTCAAGATAAACTTTTGCCAATTTATCAAGAAATTACTGAGACTTGTAAGTTATTAGCTAATGAAAGAAAAAATCATGGAGGTAAAAAACCCTATCATACTATGATTGCTGCTTATTTCAGTGATATGGCTGAAGTCTGGATAACTTTGCGACGGTTAACCCAGGAAGGTTGTCTAGTTTGTTTTATAATAGGAGATTCTGCTCCCTATGGTATCTATGTTCCAGTGGATAAATGGTTGGGTAAACTAGCTATTTCTGCTGGATTTAAGTCTTATAAATTTGAAAAAATTAGAGATAGAAATGTGAAATGGAAAAACCGTAAACATAGGGTTCCACTTCACGAAGGAATTCTTTGGGTTGAGGGATAATATGGCTAAGTCTCCATCACATCAATTTGGGCAAATTATTGGTGATGTTTTAGAAATATCTATTGAATCTCTATTGGAAAATTTTGTTAGAGAACATAATCTTTATTTAGATAAAAAGGGTTCTCGATTGGCAAGAAAAGGAAAAAAAGTTAGTTGGATAGACTTATACGGAAATCAGCATGATTTAGATTTTGTGTTAGAAAATGGAGGCAGCGATACACAGATAGGAACACCAGTTGCATTTATAGAAACTGCTTGGCGTCGCTACACAAAGCATTCTCGAAACAAAGCACAAGAAATTCAGGGAGCTATTCTACCACTGGTTGCTACTCATCAAAATGCTGCTCCATTTATTGGAGTAATTTTAGCTGGATGTTTTACTGAAAATTCTTTAAATCAGTTAAATTCCCTTGGTTTTACTATAGCTTACTTCCCTTATAACACCATTATTCAAGCATTTGAATTTGTTGGTATTAATGCCTACTTTAATGAGAAAACTCCTGATGCTGAGTTTGCTGAAAAAGTTAGTAGTTGTCAAACTTTGTCTAAAGAAAATTATACGAATATTGCTAATAAGTTGGTTGAGTTAAATTCAGATGTAGTTGCAAAATTTATCAACCAACTTAGGCACTATGTTACTAGAAAAATTACTTCTATTAAAGTTTTGCCACTACATGGAAATATGTTTGAGTACAATTCAATAAAAGATGCTATTGAATTTATAGAAAGATATCAAGGAGACTCAGGTTTACAACCATTAGTAAAATACGAAATTCAGGTTAATTACAATACAGGCGATCGGATTGAAGGACAATTTATAGATAAGCAAAACGCCATTAAATTCTTGCGTACTTATCAACTTCCTGACTTACGACCTATGATTGATTAAATTTAATAGAATGAAGAGCGCTATAACTATAACGTCTTAGTTATCAGATTTTAGATCGAGCTTTGGGCGATCGCCTCTATGACTAACTATATATTTGGACTTAACTATAACGTCTTAGTTATCAGATTTTAGATCGAGCTTTGAGCGATCGCCCTTCTACTAACTATAATATTTGGACTTAACTATAACGTCTTAGTTATCAGATTTTAGATAAAGCTTTGAGCGATCGCCCTTCTACTAACTATATATTTGGACTTAACTATAACGTCTTAGTTATCAGATTTTAGATAAAGCTTTGAGCGATCGCCCTTCTACTAACTATAATATTTGGACCTAACTATAACGTCTTAGTTATCAGATTTT
>JAXHSW010000332.1:0-5912 GCA_034190295.1 Cyanobacteriota bacterium
TGCGCGACCCATGTTATTTTGATAACTATTGTCCAATAGTAACAATTGCAGTCGCACAGCGATTAAGCTGCCACAAAGCTGCCGAATGGCGCTCAAGAGCAGAGCCATAACTATTGTCCAATAGTAACAATTACAGTCGCACAGCGATCGCTCTTCAGCAGAGCCATAACTATTGTCCAATAGTAACAATTACCAAACACAGCGATCGCTCTTCAGCAGAGCCATAACTATTGTCCAATAGTAACAATTGCAGTCGCAGGGCGATATAACTGCCGAATGGATGTTATAGCGGTTTTCACAAAAGTAGACTACAAAACTTCTGCCTCCTGCCTCCTGCCTTTAAGCCAAAAATTTTTGAATTTCTTAGAAACATGAAAACTGCTATAAGAACGCTACTTTCATGCAACAAAGCCATTAATTATTAATTATTAATTATTAATTATTACCTCTCCTTGAAAAGAAGAGGATTGACTAATCATGAAAATTTTTTCTTGTTTCTCCTTTAAAGGAGAGGCTTTAAACCTTGATTATTCGGTAATATCAAATCCCGTTAAATAACCTCACAATCAATAGCTTAAAATCCTGATTATGAGGTTATTGGATCTATGTGCAATTAGGCGGATTTGAGAACGGGGCGTTGGTGATTTGAGGTATGATATCATGTCCGGTTCGGAGCGCGATAGAACGACCTTCCGCGCTACGCGACCAAAAAACTTTCTCCTTCTACTCCTGTTTCTTCTTCTTTCTTCCCCTCCTGACTCCTGACTTCCCCTCCCAGGAGGGGCCCGCGGGTTGGTTGACTTCCGCTCCCAGGAGAGGCCCGCGGGTGGGTTGACTCCTGAGTAATTAAGATTAATATCATACACGCGCTTCACCAACGCCGATATCAGTTACTGGCAGCTACCGCTTCATCCACAGCATTGTCATGTTCTACTCGAAAAACATTCGCACTGAGGTTAGCTACTATCTGTTTTCCTTGTTGAGTAAGATTTAGATAAGCCACTGCATCCTTAACATAACTATAAACCACATTCCAGTAAAACTTAGGATAGCCCTGACGTAGATCGCCTGGATTATTATATCCTAATATTTTATTCTGACCTGTTTCTTCAAATTCATAGAATAAGGCACTGATTTTTTGTAAATACCGGGGGTCACTTAACTGACCAATTAAATCTGCTGCTCTCACTAAACCCGGATAATTTTCCTTATCCTGATGATCTTCATCTGCGGGTACAGGGAAACGAGTCAGCTCTATATTACGCTTAATCACTTCTGCATCAATTAACTTATGACCTCCAAAGCGTTCCTCAATAAACAGTTTACCTCGGTCAACATGATAAGGTGTTAAGTTAGCATCCGTAGCGCCTCTAGGTAAAGATACGCTCGTACCATCTATACCTGTAGCATAAAGTCTTAAGTCTCCTCTATCTTGACGACATACACCTTTAACATACCCAATATCGTGACAAAGTAAGGAAATATGGTAGTGTAGCCAATCTTCACAAGAAACTCCACCCTCACGGATATGTTTCCCGCGTAAAATTTCTTGTCCCACTAAAGTTACAAGAATAGTATGTTCCACATTGTGATACAGGGCATCACTATTAGCAATATTTTCTAATGCCATTCCAGCCGCCCAGGCAATAATATCAGCATAATCTGCTTTATATCCACCATAAGTATGACGATAGCCATTTGTCAGCCGTTTTATGAACGCATTAATTAAAAGTTCTGTTGAGTTAAACATCTGCAGTCTCCTCATCTAAATTTTCTATTTTAATGAATTTCAGTTCAATGAACTGATACTTTTTTTTATTTACCGTCATTAACAAATTATCTGACCTCATTTTCTGTTTTTCATTCCTCTATACTACTTATTATTTTTTTAGCGATAGAGAGTTAAAAAATTAATTTGAACTTTCAATATATAGCAATTTTATTTGATCAAAATAACATGGGTCTAAAACCCCGCCTTTTAAGGCGATAGGGTTTTTGGAGAGTTGCTCAAATCCCCTACTTCCCCTCCAGGGAGGGGTTAGGGGTGGGTTAACTTCTGTACGGGCGCCCTTCGATAGTTATGCGAAGCAAACGGCCGAAAGCTTGCGCATAACTTTCCTATCGGAATGCTACCGCAAACGTTAACGCCCCTACTGACTTGCAGACTTGCTGACGCGCGTTAACTGTGAGAGTTCTTAGGTTTTTAGGGACTAGGGAACAAGGAATAGGGAATAGTAAACACTGAAACAATAAAATTCTCACGAATAATTTAGGATTGCTATATCTACTATTGATTGAATACTTATATCCTATCCAAAGTTAAAGCTTAAGCTGGAAGATCGTCTATTAATCATTTTATAATAGTTTTTCCATTTTATATCTAAAACTAGATTGTCATCTTCATATTTTACAAATAGTTCCGTGAAACCTGCAACTTTTCTTTCAAATATTTTATTTTATATCGATCTCTTAAATATTGATTTCATCATATATAATATTCTTTAATTATACAATCGTAAAAAATATTTTCTAATCAAGAGCAAAATACTAGAGCTTAATAGTGTAAAAATGTTTACATATTTCATAGTTTTTTGATGATAAATACACGGATAATTATGTTGATTCTTGAAGTTTATTAGTAAGAATGACTAGACTTTTGCAACTATCAAAAAAATTAAGTATAAATAATTTTTTGTTGTTTTTTTCCTCAAAAGAATGTTGACAACTAAAATGTAAATATCGCATATTTCGGTGTTATTTACTATTGGCAAAAAAATTAGGTCTCAAGCCTCCTCTTTTCAGGAAATAAAAAGCTGTCGATCTTCCTAGCGGACCGTAGGATGGGATGGCGTTTGCACTTCACACAACTACGTTTTACATGTTGCGGAGCAAAACGCGTAGCCTCCCGTAGATAAAGGTTTTCTGTCCCTCCAGTCCCGGAACGGGAACACCATATCCAATCGACCAATAGAAAGAAAATTCTGCATCTTCTCGCCTCCCTATTCTAGGAGGTCATTTCAGTTATCAGTTATCAGTACCTCTGCTTCGGAGGAGGCTTGACCTAGGCGAATATTCTCTTCTTTTTATCCCCTTAAAAGGGGAGACGCATACCCACAATTTATCGGTAATGAAGCCCGTAGTTCCTCCGGAGGAGGCTAACTGAATTGACACATCAAGTCTAGCATTCTATATTCAAGATAGTTTGGTTTAACTATAGAATAGAAGTATGAAAAAATCATATCCCCATTCTGTGATTAACAATTATAATTATGGCTAATATTCTTTTCAGATAACTAGAATTGGCAATATATTTAAAGTCATAACACTAGGTTTTTTAATAATTATTATATGTAACTTAATCTCGACTTGTCTGTGATTCAAATCGACTATTAGTTGTGATAGTAAAAAACCAATAATGTGATTTCAATCACAATAATAACAAAAAATATTATATTAACATCCGTAAAAATAAAAATAGTAATAATGAAAAATCGCAAAAATAAATATCAAAATATATTTTTTGAATCCAACTCTGAAGATAGTATCTTTAATAAACTACCTCAAGAAGTTAAACAATGGGCAGCTAGTTTACCTTGGCATCAACGCCGTTATGTTTTATCTTTTTCTTATATTTTATGTGGTTCTTCTCCAGAAAAACAAGCAGAATTTTTAGATGATTATATAGCTGATGGTTTAGCAGTAAAAATGCTACAAGATATAGATACAATTAACAGAGTCAACAAATATCTAAGACGGTTTCGTACTCAAACAAAAATCAATGAAAATGTACTCAGGAATTATATTAGACAATATTATATTCATTCTGCTCAAGATGTACGCTGTCAAACTCAACAATATTTAGAATCTGCATTAAAATTAGTCATTAATACAGAAGAAAGAAATCAAATATTTAACTATATTTTGGGATTTGAATTGATTAAGATTATGTTCGCAATGAGTTGGGTACAACATGAGAAATTAGCTCGTCTCCAAACAAATCAAGATAGTTTTATTAAAACATATATCAAACCAATTCAATATGCTCATCAAATTAATGGCATTATTGTACCTAAAGATAAAGGAATATTTTTTGCAAAAAGAGATTATTATGTGCAAATACCCAACCTATCTCCAAAAAAGTTAGTGACTTTAGTAATAGCAACTTTTACAACTGAGAAAGTGACTAAGTGTGGTTTTGCGATCGCTCGCCATATTAAAGCTTTAAAATTTGACTTTGATTATATATTTCAACAACAAGAGGAAGAAGAAATTTTTCCCCTGGAATTTGAGTCTCTAGTTAATTAGAAGAAAATTAGTAAGCATTCAGCCGTCAGCTATCAGCTATCAGCTATGAGTTATTAGCTCAAAAGAGGAATTAGTCTCCAAGGAGAATTAAAACTTATAAAAAAATGTCTTCAGCTAACCTTAGTAATTTATTGAATATGTTCATGCATCTGAATGCTGATAGCTGATAGCTGAATGCTTACGAAAATTATTCAAAATCTCACAGTTCAAATGTCAATACCATACCTCAAATAAAGTAATAATGTCTTGATAATCTAAGCCCAGGGACATATATCGAATATATTAAATATACTGATACCATTAAAAATATAAATAAACCACATTCAGGAGCCTGTTGTGCTGCTATCGAAAGGATTTGAAGTAGAAATGTACACTGGCACACCCCAAGGTGATACTGTTGGCCTGTCAGATCGAATTGTGGCCAAAGTCGAGGGGTTTGTTAGAGAGCCAGATAGTAGAAATGTAGAATACACAACTGCACCATTGTGTAGCTACGCTCAACTTTTATGTGCTCTAGTAAAGCCAAGACTGAAATTGAGAAGCTATTTAAACACTTTAGGGGATTACACAATAATTCCAGGAAGTACCTTATCTTTAGGAGGTAGTGATACCTTTGAACGTTCTGACCCTAACAACCCATATCACACATATATACAACAAACTTACGGTGCAAAAGTTGTAACAACCAGTATTCATATAAATGTTGGTATTTGTAACCCAGAATTATTGATGCGAGCCATTCGTTTAATCCGGATGGAAGCACCTTTATATTTAGCTCTCAGTGCCTCTTCTCCTTTTCTAGATGGTCAAGCTACAGGGTTTCACTCTACTCGTTGGGCTACTTTTCCGAAAACTCCAGCTTATGTCCCTCTATTTGAAAATCATAGTCATTACATCAAATGGACTGAAGAGAAAGTTGCTACAGGTGTTATGCAAAATGTCCGCCATCTGTGGTGTTCTGTGCGACCTAACGGCGATCGCCGTCCCTATAATCTTAATCGTTTAGAATTAAGAATTTGTGATTTTGTCAGTAACCCAGTGATGCAGCTGGCCTTGGTAGCTTTTTTAGAAGCTCGTTTATGGCAATTATTTGACGATCCTAGTCTAGACCCCTTAGAAAAAAGTAACTTATCTGCAACTAAGGGTTTGGAAGATTTAGTAGCTTTAGCAGATGCTAATGAAATAGCAGCAGCTCATCATAGTCTTGAAGCTCAACTCTCCCATTGGCAAGATGGTAGAACTATTTTAGCGAAAAATTGGATTGAGGAAATTTATCAACAGGTTTTACCTTATGCGAAAAAACTTGGCTTTAGTTGTTTTCTTTCTCCGATCAAAAAAATTATTCGGGAAGGTAATACTGCACAAAAATGGTTGGCTCGACATAACAGTAGTCTTGAGACTCGCAGCATTATTAAAGCAGCAATTTTGGAGATGGCACAACAAGAAGAAGAGCTAGAAGATCAATTATGTCAATCAATGGTGGCCTAATACCATTTCTCAAAAACTTTTCTACATTTTATTGAGCAGGGGAGTAGGGGAGTAGGGGAGTAGGGGAGTAGGGGAGTAGGGGAGTAGGGGAGTAGGGGAGTAGGGGAGTAGGGGAGAAG
>JAXHSW010000333.1:0-5903 GCA_034190295.1 Cyanobacteriota bacterium
ACCTATCCGTGTATCCGTGCCATAATCCGTGTGAGCCACTCCCCTACTCCCCCACTCCCCTACTCCCCTACTCCCTGACCTATCCGTGTATCCGTGCCATAATCCGTGTGAGCCACTCCCCGACTTAAGAATCGGAAATATCTAACTTGGTTTATGAATTATTTTCTCAACTAATCTGCGCTTTACATTAGAGTCAATTCCAATCAACCTCACATAATCATTTTGATGTTCAGCTAAACAATTTTCTACAGCATTAATTACCTCTTTTTCTCCCTGACTATCTATTGTTTCACAACTTTTCCATGAACCAGTTTTATATCTACGCTTATCTGCATATTCCATTCCAATTTTCAAACCATCTTGGAGAATTTGTTGCACTTTTTCTCTAACTTCTGAACTGAGATTATTCTTTTTAACGTTATGATTAATCCTATTCTCTATTAACTGATTAGATGTAGTTATTTCTGGAGATAAATAATTAGAATTTGGCGCAACTTTTTCCGATCGCTCTACCTGAGTACCACCGAATAATCGAGATTGATTATATTCTTCAACTAATCGCAACTCTCGGATACGTTGTTGTTCTCCAACCATGATTTTTCCATATTCTAGAAGATGGGAGAGATTAAAATTAGGTTGGGGAAAATCTGGAATTTTTTCTACAGAATTAACTACCCGCTTGGAAATATTTTCTATACCTACTTGATGAATAAAATCACGAATCTGTTCATCATATATTCGACTGCGTAAAGCACTGAAAAAATCTATAGCTTGGTCAGAAAATTCATCTACTAAATTCTCAATATCTCTGGTAGAAAATTCATCAGTTTTAAAAATACCACCTACTATACCAACTCTATCTTCTCGACTTGGTTCCCAATAAAATTTCTCCATTCGACCATCTCTAATTAAAGGTGCATAGAGGGTAGAAAAATCATTTCCAGTTACAATAATCGGTATTCTATATAGGGGAGTTTCATCATAACTACCAGGCAATTGTACATTAGTAGGATTATCAGCAATATTCATCAAAGTAGCATTTACTAATTGAGTATTTACCGTATATTGAGTACCCCCATCAAATCTACCAGCACCTGCATCTAAGTCATTAATAAATAAGACACACATTCGACCTTGAACTTTGATTTTTTCTGACGCTTCTCGATAACGTAAACGTAATAAACGTGCTGGATCTCCCGCATCTTTACTTTCTAATTCTCCCCCAGATATTGTCACAGGTTCAATTCCCATTTTTTCAAATACTAATTGGCATTGAAAAGTTTTTCCTTCTCCTTTTCTGCCATGTATTCCTAATATTAAAGGTACTCTTACTCTGGGTAAATCTAAGAAATTTTTAGTAATATGAACTGCTAATTTATCTATAAATCTGGGTGATATGTAATATGGCATTTCAGTTATCAGTTATTAGTTATTAGTTATCAGTTATCAGTTATACCCCTGAAGCCGTCGGATTAAAATACATAATTTTTCTTATTATCTCTGGAAAAGGGAAGATTTGAAACCTTATTTATTGGTCACTATATCATTTTTATGGCAATATTTATCAAGTTAATATTTTTTGAGGTTTAATGGCAATTTGAAAAAAGAACGGTACTAATAATCAGAATCATAAAAATAATTTAACCAGATTTACCTTTGATTAAAGATGGATATTCAAATTAATAAATGATATTTAAACTATTTATTTTTGCTCCTGACTCCTAACAGACTTTTTTAATAAGCCCTAATTAGGGCTTGCTGATTAAATATCAAAGTATTTACAGATAAAGGTTTCAGCCTTTTTAGGTCGGTGAAAAGTACGCCTGTTTCAGCTCTTAATGCTCAAAAAGTTAGTATTTTCAGCAACAGTTGGGAAAAAAAATTACTCCTCTCCTACTCCCCCACTCCCCTACTCCCCTACTCCTTAAAAAAGACTTTTTCAGCAAGCCCTAATTATTAATTATTTGCTAAAAAGTCTACTTCTATTCCTACTATTAATTTTTTCCTGATGTAGCCCTAATTTCTGCAAATCACATAAATATATTTTTGTCAAATGCTGGTTAAATAGGGTGGAGAAAATTAGTTAGTCATCCTTCAAGGAATGAAGAGCGATCGCTACCTAAAATAACGACACAATAAGGGTTTACAAGTTTATCTTTCCATTAAGCAATAAAAAACCTTTGGATTATAATTAAATTTACCATATCACGAAATTGAGAAAAATCGCTGAAAGTATTGAAAATTTGTTAGTTTATTCATCAATATTATTGTCAGGGATTGACAACAAAGTTTTAAATTTTAAAATACATAACCTAAAAAGTATAATTAAAACTTGTCAAATATCTCTAACCACTATTGAGACAAAGATTTTGAGAAAAAGTAAAGACACCTATAAATATCTAGATGTCTTTCTCAGATACAGCATATTTCGGATAATGATGTATAAAGCGTGGTAAAATTCTTATCGTGCAGTCATCTTGCCTGCGATAGGTTTATATAATAGTAATGGGAAGAACTATATGATCCAAAAAGACAACGATGTTACCCTCTGAATTACTTTATGAGTATAAAAATACGACTCTAGTTCAGCCGGAAGTTAGGTTTGGTGTTTACCCTTCTTCAAAAACAGAGAAAAAGCTGATTAGTCGTTATGTTTATGAGTATTTAATACCAGGCAATTTTCCCTCTACTTTTTTCTCGAACTCAAGTATAGAGGAAGTTTTGAGGCAAATAAACCAAATAAAGTGGCCGAAATGAAAGGAATTTGTCAAAGAGCAATACTGGGTATTAGTAGATTTTTTTCATGGGCAACCTGGAGGAAGAGAAAGAGAAATCAGCTATACCACAGAAACTGGTTTAACACTTCAGAGATTTGAAGAAATTGCTTCAAAGCTAGGTATTAGCTCATCTCAAGAATTAGGAGCTGATGGTTTTAACTTGAGATATAAGGTGTCTCAGGAGTTAAGTAGATCGACAAGTGAGAGTATCACTATTGCTGAAAAAACTTCTAAGAAACACATAACTAAAATTCCACCCCAGTCTTTTGAGTGGTATTTTGCCATTTATCAGCTAATTGATGTATATACAATTAATACAGTACACTATAGGTTAAATTCAAGCTCTTTAGAGGTTTTGAGGCTAAGGTCTATTTCATTCCCTTTAGCTGGACTTTTGTTATACCCTTTCAAAGAGGTTTTAGCAAGGACAGATAAAGCAAAAGCAAACGTAGCTAAGAGAAGTTTTGCATCTGGGTTAAAGCAGTACAGTGGTAACTCTGACTACTCCTTTAAGTCAGAGATTTTTGAAGTTCCAACTCTTTATTTTTGCGAGAAATGTGACCCACCATTAACGTAACTTATCTCCAGGTATAAATCTAGAATTAAAGCTATATAGAATCCATTTGGTATCTTTCCCGCGATTAAATTTTTGGGTGTTGCTGAGTGGTAATGATTTTTAGATTAAGTATCAACACAAAATATAACTTTTTTCCTAGTTGAATAAAAAATCATGTGTACGGGCGAACTCCACCCAATGATTACATAGTATCATAATTTTTTTGGCGATGCAAGGAGAAATACCTTGCTGTTTTTTTGAGCTTCACAAGATGAGATTTTTGTTAATTTGTGCATAAGTAATATCAATCTGTTGATGAGGGTGAAAATTTTTGCGATCGTTACTTCTTTTTGGAATGCTTCACAGAATGATAATTTTTCCCTGCTTTGATGCTGTTAGTATCTCTTCTATATATATTCAGTGGCGAAATGCTGTTTTGGCGTTGAATAAAAAGTCATGTGTAGGGACGAGTTCCACCCAATAATTACATACTATGATAATTTTTTTGAGGATGCAAGAGGAAAATCCTGGCCTTTTTTTTAGAACTTCACAGAATGATAATTTTTCCCTGCTTTGATGCTGTGAGTATCTCTTCTATATATATTCAGTGGCGAAATGCTGTTTTGGCGTTGAATAAAAAGTCATGTGTAGGGACGAGTTCCACCCAATAATTACATACTATGATAATTTTTTTAGCGATGCAAGGAGAAATACCTTGCTGTTTTTTTGAGCTTCACAAGATGAGATTTTTGTTGATTTGTGCATAAGTAATATCAATCTGTTGATGGTGTGAAAACTTTTCCTGTTGCCAGTTCTTTTCCGAATGCTGCACAGCATGATATTTTTTCTGGTGCTTTGATGGTGCGAGTATCTCTTCTATATATATTCAGTGGCAAAATGCTGTTTTGGCGTTGAATAAAAAGTCATGTGTAGGGGCGAGTTCCACCCAATAATTACATACTATGATAATTTTTTTGAGGATGCAAGAGGAAATGCCTTGTCGTTTTTTTTTGAGCTTCACACAATGATAATTTGATTGATTTGTGAGTATAGCGATCGCTTCTACATGACTGTTGATGGTGTGAAAAATTTTTCCGATGGTTACTTTTTTCTCTAAGTGCTTCACAGGATAATGATTTTTCTGGTGCTTTGATAGTTTAAGTATCTCCTCTACATATATTCAGTGGCGAAATGCTGTTTTGGCGTTGAATAAAAAGTCATGTGTAGGGGCGAGTTCCACCCAATGATTACATACTATTATAATTTTTTTGAGGATGCAAGAGGAAATGCCTTGTTGTTTTTTTGAGCTTCACACAATGATAATTTGGTTGATTTGTGAGTATAGCGATCGCTTCTACATGACTGTTGATGGGGTGAAAATTTTTCCGATGGTTACTTTTTTCTCTAAGTGCTTCACAGGATGATAATTTTTCTGGTGCTTTGATGGTGTGAGTATCTCTTCTATATATATTCAGTGGCGAAATCCTGTTTTGACGTTGAATAAAAAGTCATGTGTAGGGGCGAGTTCCACCCAATAATTACATACTATGATAATTTTTTTGAGGATGCAAGAGGAAATGCCTTGTTGTTTTTTTGAGCTTCACACAATGATAATTTGGTTGATTTGTGAGTATAGCGATCGCTTCTACATGAATAATGTCGGTACTGTTGATGGGGTAAAAAATTTTCCGATGGTTACTTTTTTCTCTAAGTCTTCACCGGATGATAATTTTTCTGGTGCTTTGATGGTGCGAGTATCTCTTCTATATATATTCAGTGGCAAAATGCTGTTCTGGCGTTGAATAAAAAGTCATGTGTAGGGGCGAGTTCCACCCAATAATTACATACTATGATAATTTTTTTGAGGATGCAAGAGGAAATGCCTTGTCGTTTTTTTTGAGCTTCACAAAATGATAATTTGATTGATTTGTGAGTATCGCGATCGCTTCTACATGACTGTTGATGGGGTGAAAATTTTTCCGATGGTTACTTTTTTCTCTAAGTGCTTCACAGGATGATAATTTTTCTGGTGCTTTGATGATGTGAGTATCTCTTCTATATATATTCAGTGGCAAAATCCTGTTTTGGTGTTGAATAAAAAGTCATGCGCAGGGACGAACTCCACCCAATGATTACATACTATTATAATTTTTTTGAGGATGCAAGAGGAAATACCTTGCCGTTTTTTTTGAGCTTCACACAATGATAATTTGGTTGATTTGTGAGTATAGCGATCGCTTCTACATGACTGTTGATGGGGTGAAAATTTTTCCGATGGTTACTTTTCGCTCTAAGTGCTTCACAGGATGATAACTTTCTGGTGCTTTGATGATGTGAGTATCTCTTCTATATATATTCAGTGGCGAAATCCTGTTTTGGTGTTGAATAAACAGTCATGTTTAGGGACGAACTCCACCCAATGATTACATACTATTATAATTTTTTTGAGGATGCAAGAGGAAATACCTTGCCGTTTTTTTTGAGCTTCACACAATGATAATTTGGTTGATTTGTGAGTATAGCGATCGCTTCTACATGAATAATGTCGGTACTGTTGATGGGGTGAAAAT
>JAXHSW010000334.1:0-5840 GCA_034190295.1 Cyanobacteriota bacterium
TCTAGGTGTTAGGTGTTAAGTGTTAGATGTTAGGTGTTAGGTAAATTGTTAATTATTAATTATTAATTATTAATTATTAATGTAGTAATATTTGGCGTTAGTGATTTGAGGTATGATATTATGTCCCGATAAGAGTGCGATAGAAGTCCGTTCCGCGCTCCGCATTAAGGTGCGTTGTGCGCCAGCAAACAAAAAACTTTCTCCTTCTACTCGGGGTTTCTTCTTCTTCAGGACTTACGCAGAGACTCTACATATAGTGAGGGCGAATACCATTCGCCCCTACAGATAGTGGTTTAAAAGTGAATTTGCGTAAGTCCTGTTCTTTCTTCCCCTCCTGGGAGGGGTTAGGGGTGGGTTGACTCCTGAGGACTGACTCCTGACTCCTGAATAATGAAGATTAATATCATATACTAATTCAGCAACGCCTAATATTTTCTGAAATTGGGATTAAAATTATGAATCTTTATAGCTTATTCAAATTT
Source organism: Cyanobacteriota bacterium (assembly GCA_034190295.1). Taxonomy (GTDB): domain Bacteria; phylum Cyanobacteriota; class Cyanobacteriia; order Cyanobacteriales; family Microcoleaceae; genus Okeania. The sequence continues at coordinate 483 of JAXHSW010000334.1, forward strand.
TTAGTAGGGTTTATCTTAGCAATACTATTGTTGGTTGGTGCTAGTGCAGCAGCAGTTCTCTACTTTGCTGCAAAACTAACTAAAATGCCTGAAAAACCAATATTTACTAATGAAAAACCTATCGCCCAAAAAGTGAGTATATCTTCTCCAGGAACTGCAAATACTACCAGTCAAAATTTATCTAATCAATTAGCTCCTGGAACTTACAGAGCTATAGTAGTTGAGCCTATTGGTTTAATTTTGCGGGATACTCCTAGTAGAGATGCTAATCGTATTGGTGGTATTTCTTATCAAGAGAAAGTTATAGTTTTGGAAGAAAGTTCAGATAAAAGATGGCAAAAGGTTCGAGTGGATGATGGTAGTAATCGTACAGGATGGGTTTCAGGCGGCAATACTGAAAAATTGGAGTAGATTCTCTATTATTTTATCAGTAAAAAATCACCTATTAGATGAAGTTCAGATATTAAAAATACTCCATAGAAAAATTATTCAAATTGATAAATAATACTCGTTCGACCGGGCTGGTTCCTATAGATAATAGTTGTTTTTTGAATTATTCTTAATAGATATATCCAGAAAATAAACTTGCTCTTTATTTAGCATAAGCTAGATTTGTAAGTGACTGTTACAAAATCATTTTTCATATCTTTGGCGTGAAAATATATTCCCTGTTCTCTGTTCCATGTTCCCTATTCTTGCCAAAAATCTATATCTTTTTCACCAGATGTCTAATCAATATAAATTGTGAATATCAACACAGATTTCTAGTGCAGGATGGCAGGAATAACTGACCAGTTACAAAATCGCGGGAACAATTACAAATCAAAAATGATTGACTTTTAACTTCCGTGTAGCTGCACTAAGTAATTATTTCATTTTTTTATATTCTCTGCTCCCTTTTCCCAACTTATGCAAAAAAATTATCATTAAATAGTCTTAATTTGTTAAGAAATTTAGAGAAATCTAAATCTTAATTGCAAAACCAGGATAATTCCCATCTTAACTATTAATTCAGTGATAGGTTGATACAACGTTGTTAGTTATGAATTGTTTAAAAAATCTATCTGGAATTAATAATTATGTACAAAAATCGTTCAAACCGCGATCCATTAGTTGCTGCCATTACTGCTGCTCTAGGAGCTGGTGTAGTTACTTCCTTTGCTGTTAGTCAAGGTCAAAATCCTTTAACGGCTTTAGGAATAACTATTTTTGCCGCTTTAGTAGCTCTAATTTTTGACCGCGCAGGGTTAGTTTAAGCATTTTATAGTACAAAAAATGATAGAATTTAGATAGGCAAAGTTTAAATTGAATTAACCTATAGATATTCTATCAGTACGTTATTTTAAGTAGTTGTGCAAAATAAATTTCCTATTTGAGAGAGGCAAAAGCTCCGGAAAGCAACAGTTCATCTGGGAGTCAGTAGGATGTTTCAATAATGGATAATTGATAATGGATAATTGATAATTACCTCTCCCTAAAACGGATAGGATTGAATAATCATGAAAATTTTTTCTTGTTTCTCCACGGCGAGTGAGAGGATTTTCACCTTAATTATTCGGTAATTAATTTTGCATAGGTACTTACTAACAATATTGATGCTCTATATAGATTCAAATATTTCCATCTTCTGATGAACTAGAGATTTTATTGTACATAAAGTCTCCATTTCTGTTTATAATAATTTACAATTAGACTCTGTTTATAATTACTGTAATATCATGTCCGGATAATTAGTGATAAAAAAAACTTTCTCCTTTTCCTCTTCTTTATTCTTTATTCCCCTCCTGGGAGGGGTTAGGGGTGGGTTAACTCCTGAGGACTGAGGACTGAGGACTGACTCCTCTATCATTTATTTATAACTGTTCAACCGGACACGATATAACTTCTTTTTTTAAGAGTAAGCATTTCCAACGGAGATGCTGCGCAAACAGCTATTAGCTGTCAACTTATCAGCTTTCAGGAGGAGGTTTTAATGAATATAGACTGTTTCAGCCAGCTTTTAAGCGTAAGTATAAATTCTGACAATTAGTCAAGCTTTGATCTCAAACTAAAAGCAATAGCTGATGGCTGAATGCTGACAGCTGTTTGCTTACTTTTAAGATAAAAGCTAAATTAATCTAGTTTGTTATTATTAAAATTTTAGAGTCCCCCAGGAAAATTTATGGAATCTCTTGCATATACAGAGTTTTTTCTGGTTAATGAAGAAAACAAAGACTTCAAACTTATTGAAGCACTTAACTGGAAAAAACTGTCTAGCTTCGCTTATATAAACTTTTTATCAGCAGTAATCATTAATTTAATTATTATTGATTCTAGTTGGGCTAGAAGGCCAGAAATTCCTAGTCCGGAAACAAATAGTTATTTTAAAATTAGCCAAACACAGGATAGTCAAACAGACCAAGGACAAATAGCAACAAACTCTTTTTTTTCTGGCACTTCTAACTCTAGTCCACAAAGTGATGCAATTCTTTCCCCTGGCAGTGCAGTCTATCTAAGACGTGGAGATAATGCCGCAACAGTGGCTGCAGTTCAAAGAAAACTTAGAGAGTTGGGCTATTTTTCTGCTAATTTAACTGGTTATTACGGTTCGATTACAGAAAGAGCTGTAAGAGAATTTCAGCAAGACAAGGGTATTGCAGCTACAGGTCAAATTGAACCTACTACCTGGTCATTACTATTTGCAGATAAGAGGTCTAATCAAATTCATTCTTCCCGATTAAATTTTTCAACAAGACCATTATCTTTTGGACAAGTTAGCCCTCAAGTAGCAATTATTCAAAGAAGGTTAGCAGAATTAGGGTTTTACAGAGGTCCAATCAATAGTATTTATGACCAAAATACTAGAGCTGCAGTCATCAGATTTCAAAACTCTCACAGAATTACGCCTACGGGTCAGGTAGGTATTACCACTAGAGAATATTTGTTTGGCACTAGACCTGTTCCTGTGGAGAGAGTATTTCTTCGACCTGGAGAAGCTGGTCCAGAGGTAGGAAGATTACAACAACGTTTGCAAAATTTAGGTTATTATCAAGGACTAATAACTAACTATTTCGATCGAAATACTGAGATAGCAGTAATTGAATTTCAAAGGATAAATAAAATTACTCCTACAGGTATAGTAGGACCAACAACTCAATCATTTCTATCTAATCCTAGTCAAGTTCTGCCCCCAGGTCCTGTGTCTTACTCCAGGCAAAACTACAGGACCAGGCAATACTCTTACTCAAGTACTCTCAGACGGGGCGATCGCGGTTTGGCTGTAAAACAACTCCAGACTTTGTTGACAAGATTGGGTTATTATCCTGGTGTCATTGATGGTTTTTTTGGACCAGGGACTGAGTTTGCTGTAAAATGTTTTCAGCAAGATGTGGGAACAAACCCCAGTGGAGTAGCAACAAGAAATACATTACAAGCTCTGAGACATCCTATTGTTACCTCTTCGAGTGGTTCTCATCACCGAGCTACTTATATCGGTAGTACAGCAAATGTCTTAGAACTGCAAAAGAGACTTCGGTTACAGGGATTTTATTTTGGTCCATTGAATGGAGTTTACAACTCACAAACAAGAGCAGCAGTGGCGAAAGCTCAAATGCGTTATGGTTTAAGTGTTAAAGATATTGGAAACTAATTATTAGATTTTAAATATTTTTTTTTATCAAAATAAAATGTTTTTGGAGGGTTGCTCAAAATCCCCTACTTCCCCTCCTGGGAGGGGCTAGGGGTGGGTTAACTTCTGACTTCTAACTTATGACTTATGACTTCGTTAACCCCAGCAAGAATATAGAACGATGGTTTGAAGGAATATTCCCATCCGACTCTACCAAGTCAAACGGTAGAGCTTCTACCGGGATGGCCGACGGAGTGGACAAACCCTTGAGTTGCCAAACTAAAGCCACGTTGAAACAGGAAGTTAACGCCAAAACTACCTATGTCCAGTTAAGTCTAGATTTGGGTAGTTTTGGGTCAGTTTAATAGAGCGGTTGTTTATTTTATTCAGAGTTTTTTGATTCAGAATTTTCTGCATCTGCAAGCGCTCGTGGACAAGACCATTCACAAGACACGAGAGAAGGCCACCCCATTCTTAGGGCTTCATAACAAATTGTATGAATAGTTAATTGACAATCTAATAGATGTAACCCCGATTTTTCTGTCTGCTTCAGACCAATTTTTAAAATAGAATCATTCTTAAATTCAACAGTTTTATTACATTGTACGCAGACAAGATGGTGGTGATGATGAGGATAAGGTTGATTTATCTCATAATGTTTATGTCCCTCCGCTAGTTCTAGTTCTCGTAGAATTCCCATCCTTGCCATTAACTTTAAAGTTCTATAAATGGTAGATAGACTAATTCTTTCACCCCGATTTTGTAGCATATTATAAAGATCCTCGGCACTCAGATGATTGCCTTTAGGAAGATTTTGAAAAACGTGCAAAATGGTCTCCCGTTGAGGAGTCATTCGCCAACCTTTGTCATTTAGTTCTGCTTTAAATGAAGATGGTGTGTAAAGGGCCACTGTACTTTATCAAAAATGTACGCCTATTGATAATCATACACAATAACTAAACGATTGTCAAAAAAAGATGTTATTGAAAATTGGCTTCCTTTGAAGAAATGAATATTTTTTTGGCGTTGGTAAAGCGCGTGTATTATATTAATCCTAATTCTTTATCTGTTCCTAATTTTTATAGAAAATCTCAATCTAATTTAGCAAGAAAGCAAAAAAAAGTATCTAGAAAAGAAATTGGGTCTAATAACTGGAGGGGGGCGCAAAATAGAATAGCTAGACTACATCAAAATATTGCTAGACAAAGAGAAGATTTTCACTATAAGACTGCCCATAAATTAGTTAAAAAATATGACTTAATTGCTGTGGAAGACCTTAACGTTAAAGGTTTAGCTAGAAACACGAAACTATCAAAATCAATTTACGATGTAGCTTGGGGTGCTTTTATTGAAAAGTTGAACGCAGTAGCGGTAAAACGCGGTGTTCATGTAATTAAAGTTAATCCGAATCATACATCACGCTCATGGCAGTAATTGTGCTCAAAAAGTACCGAAAACTTGATCGCTCAGAACTCCCGAATTGTCCTAAATGTGGAACAGTTTTAGATAGAGACGAGAATGCAGCAATCAACATATTAAATAAAGTATTAAACGAGGTGGGTATCATCTTGTCTGCTTGTGGAGGCGTAAGACATTAGTCCGCCTGAGAAACAAGAAACTTCAGCAAACGAGGGTGTGAAACTGTTGCCTATTTTCTACCCATAACTAGACATATCTTGCGGATTGTCCATATAATTAGGTGAAGTCTATACAGTAACTAATTATGGACAATCAAGAAGAAATGACGATTA
>JAXHSW010000335.1:0-5570 GCA_034190295.1 Cyanobacteriota bacterium
AGGAAAAAAACACTAGATGTAGTAATCAAAAACTATAACGTTCTATATATGTAGCGTAAAAGTCGCAAAAATCTCTAAATGATGATTAACTAAACTAGAATAGAGTATTTCTCTTTTCCTGCGAATCAAAAATTAGAAAAAAAACACTAGATGTAGTAATCAAAAACTATAACGTTTTATATATGTAGCGTTGAAACCTCAAAAATCCCTAAATGGATGATTAACTAAATTTGAGTTGAGTCTTCCTCCTTTGCTGTGCAAATATAAAAAAAACCCAAGAATAAACAGCCAATGTCTAGGCCAGAATCTAATCCTTCCCCAGAACAACCAGAAAAAATCCATTTACCTCGCACCAGCGAGTCAGAAACCCTCAAAAAAATTCGTCATACCACATCCCATGTCATGGCTATGGCAGTACAAAAACTGTTTCCCCAGACACAAGTAACAATTGGCCCCTGGATTGAAAATGGCTTTTACTACGACTTTGATACCCCCGAACCATTTACAGAATCCGACCTCAAAACCATCAAAAAAGAGATGGTCAAAATAATCAAACGCGACTTACCCGTAATTAGAGAAGAAGTCAGTCGCGAAGAAGCCAAACGTCGAATTGAACAAATTAAAGAACCTTACAAATTAGAAATCCTCCAAGACTTAGAAGACCCAATAACCATTTATCATCTTGGTGAAGAATGGTGGGATTTATGTGCAGGCCCCCACATCGAAACAACAAAACAACTTAATCCCAAAGCCATCAACTTAGAAAGTATCGCCGGAGCTTACTGGCGCGGAGATGAAACCAAAGCCCAATTACAACGTATCTATGGAACTGCTTGGGAAACTCCAGAACAACTAGCTGAATATAAACGACGCAAAGAAGAAGCCCTAAAACGAGACCATCGTAAACTAGGTAAAGAATTAGGACTATTTATTTTTTCTGACCTTGTTGGACCAGGATTGCCCTTATGGAGTCCTAAAGGAACAATGCTGCGGAGCTTGCTAGAAGACTTCCTCAAACAAGAACAAATTAAACGGGGTTATTTACCCGTAGTTACTCCCCACATTGGCAGAGTCGATTTATTTAAAACCTCTGGACATTGGCAAAAATATAAAGAAGATTTATTTCCGATGATGGGAGAGTCCGAAGATGAAGGCTTTGTTCTCAAAGCAATGAATTGTCCTTTTCATATCCAGATATATAAGAGTGAATTACGTTCTTATCGAGAATTGCCAATGCGTCTGGCGGAATTTGGTACTGTTTACCGCTATGAAAAATCTGGGGAATTAGGTGGTTTAACTCGAGTCCGGGGTTTCACTCAAGATGATTCTCATTTGTTTGTGACGCCCGAACAACTTGATGCCGAGTTTCTCAGTGTGGTAGACTTAACCTTATCTGTGTTTAAAAATCTACAACTAAAGAATTTTCGGGCTAGATTGAGTTTCCGAGACCCTAACTTAGATAAGTATATTGGGTCTGATGAGGCTTGGGAAAAAGCTGAAGGTGCTATTCGTCGGGCTGTAGAAAGTTTGGGTATGGAACATTTTGATGGTATTGGTGAAGCTGCATTCTATGGTCCAAAGTTAGATTTTATCTTTCAGGATGCTTTGGACAGAGAATGGCAGTTGGGTACCGTACAGGTAGACTATAATTTGCCCGAACGGTTTGATTTAGAATATGTGGCAGAAGATGGGACAAGAAAACGCCCAGTGATGATTCACCGGGCACCTTTTGGTTCCTTGGAAAGGTTGATTGGAATTTTGATTGAGGAATATGCAGGAGATTTTCCTTTGTGGTTAGCTCCTACCCAAACTAAGCTTTTGCCAGTTAATTCAGAATTTTTGCCCTTTGCTCAAGAGGTTGCTGCTCAGATGCGTCAAGTAGGTATTCGTGCTGAGGTAGATATTAGTAATGAACGTTTGGGTAAGTTGATTAGAAATGCTGAGAAGGCAAAAATTCCTGTAATGGCTGTAGTTGGAGCTAAGGAAGTTGAGTCAAATAGTCTGAGTATTCGGACTCGTGCTGCTGGAGAATTAGGCTCTATAGCTGTGCCAGAAGTAATTGAGAAGATGACTGGGGCGATCGCTAACTATGAAAATTTCTAGACTTTTATGGCACAACTATAATTTGTTCCAATTTCCACCATTAAACTATGCCGAATTGAATTTAATCGTCTATCTGTAGAAAGTAAAACTTTTCTTGGAGGAGGACTAACAACTCTAGACCAAGTTATACTTTGCAGAGATCATAAATATACATAAATATAGATGATTAACCCATAAGTTATTAGCTATAAGTAATTAAACTGGTAGTTGATAGTTCAAAATGATAGTATTCTCTTTCAAAAGTTAAATCAGATTGTTATATTATTGATAGGTATATTACCTTCCTTATATCTAGAGCTAAGGTCGGCGATAATCTGACATATTTTGTTTGCGAAAGGCGCTAGAACATGAAAGCATCTAATTTAAAGGAACTATATGAGACCAAAAGGTTTCAATATAATAAAATTACAGATAAAAATGATTAATATCTTAAAGGTTCCTCTAAGAGGGGATTTGTTTTTCGCTTTTTTATGCTGGGAAAGTGCGAAAACGCAAACCACCAGATGTCGCTGTCCAATGGCTCATGTACCGCTAGGAACAGTGACTTAATAATATGAACTTTATGAATACGGCTAAGAAAAAAGTAGAATCTCTATTAAGTAAATTGCCAGATAATTGCTCCCTTGAAGATGTTCAATATCATTTATATGTAATTGAAAAAGTTCTTCATGGTTTAGAAGTAGCTGATAAAGAAAGAAAAATTACACAAGAAGAAGCTGAAGGGCTTTTGAGTAAATGGGTTATAAAGTAGTTTGGTCTTCTAAAGCTATAGATGATGTGGATGCGATCGCCTCCTACATAGCGCGTGACTCTGTTTCTTATGCCGCAGCAGTGGTCCATAGGATAATTAATGTCACTAAAAATTTGATTCATAATCCTTTACAAGGAGAAGTGGTCAAAGAGTTTGGAGATGAAAGTTACCGGCAAGATTATGCTTACAGTTACCGAGTCCTTTATCAAATTAAAGGTGATATAGTAACTGTGGCTGCGGTTATTCATGGAAAAAGGTTACTAGATTTATAGCTGATGGCGGTAGTGTCCAATCAAATATTAGCTCAGAACCGAGTTTCATTAGAAGCTCGGTTTCCTATCTTGAAGGAGTAGGGGAGTGGGGGAGTAGGGGAGTGGGGGAGTAGGGGAGTAGTAAACATCAGAATAATTAGTACGCTATTGGGGTGCTAATTATCAAAAATATCCCATACGCCTGTGTTAATTATTTAATAATTGAAGTTTCACTTAATATAGCGGTCAAAAACTTTTTCCCTTTAAATTTTTCTTTCCCTTCTTCCTTCTTCCTTCTTCCTTCTTCCTTCTTCCTTCTTTTTACCAATCTTCCCTTTTTGCTCTACTTTCTGTATCCCAATCATTAATAGTATGATCTTGATTTTTGATTGTTTGAGATTGATAATTAACTTCTTCTAAATCGTATTCTTCTTCTTCTTCAAGTTCTTCATTAGAGGCATAAATATTAGTCAAAGGTTCTACAACTTTAGCCAGCGCATCTTGAATAAATAACTTAACAAATTCATCTTTTCTTGTTAATTGAAATTGTGTTTGTACTACCTCTGTAATGCCACCATCTCCCCAATCTTGATTATGACTAAAATATTCAATAAAACTCTTCCCAGCAATTCTAGTCAAATAAGCTGCACTTACCCCTTGAATTGCCTTCCCAATTAAAAAAGTTGCTATAGTTAATTGTAAAGCTGTAGAAATTAATTTAATCGCCCCTTCAACAATACCCAAACTAGCAAGTGTTTTAGCCAAAGACATTGCCAACTCTTGCCCTCTTTCAAGATTCAATTCACAACCATAAACTTTGCCAATTTCCACCACCATTTGAGCATTAACTGCTGCTGTGGCCAAAACATCAACTACAGGCAAAGGCGTAACAGCAATAACTCCCGCCCCTATCCACTGAAACCTTTCTACAACCTTCTCTGCTTTTCGTCGTCTTTGAGCATCAATTAAACATCTTGCCTCCTCCCCTAAACGTTGAGATTTGAGCAAAATATTATCAGCAATCAAATCTTCTCCCTCAGCCCGCAAAATAGCAGCCATACGTCCGATTAAAGCCATAATATCCGGTTCTGGCTGATATATTTCTCCAGACTGGAGCTTAACAGAATGAGGAAAAGCAGCGATCGCCACAATATCCATCTTGCTAAACCCTACTAACCTTTCTCTGAGCTTAACAATAATAGCTTCTCGGTCTTCTTGAGTGTAGAGGTCAATTTTATTAAAGACTAGGAGCGATCGCTTACCAATGTCCGCCAAACCATTCAAAGCAGCATATTCAGACTTCTGTAAATCATTATCAACCACAAATAATAGTAAATTAGCCTCTGTGGCCAAAACCCGTGCCAGTTGACCCCTTTCCGTACCTGCTACTCCTGCTTCTAAAATTCCTGGAGTATCAGTAATCAAAATTTCTTTTTCCAATCCTGGCATTTTTAAATGATAGGTTTCTCCGACTGTAGTTGACCCCATAGGTGCCTCTACCCTACCCACCATCTGACCCATTAGCGCATTAACCACAGAAGTTTTACCAGCCGAACCCGTACCAAAAACAACAACTTTTACATCACCTCGTGCTAGACTAGCTTCTATTTCTTGTGAACGGTTCAATAATGCTTGCCGAGCAACTTCATCTTGAATTAATATAACCTGTTGTCTTACTGCCTTAAGAGATTCAGAAGCAGCCTCAGATTTCACCACCGGAATCTTAACTTTGACTTTCGAGCCTCGTCGCCGAGGATTTTTTTGAATGGTATATAGTCTCAGATAATATATGAAAGCAAAAATAACTATTCCAATTAGGAAAATTAACAGTAGTAGTAATAAGTTGGCCACAAGTGGAGGGGCGGACCATGAAACTTGACTATATAACCATGATAAAGAACCAATTAGCCAAATTATGAGTAATAAAATGAGGCTTAGACCTAGAATTAATATTAACAGGCGGGAAGTAGGCATTTTCAGTTATCAGTTATCAGTTAACAGTATCTCAATGGAATAGGGAGGCTTTAAATCCTGAATTGTCTTTTAGTCAATCCTTTTCTTGAAAACAAGAGGCTATTCTAATTAATAGACATATCCAGAAAAAATGAAACAGGGAAAAGGGAACAGTAAAAAATAAGAATTGATAATTTATAAATAATAATTGATTTTATATTTATTTTTTGGAGGTTTCTAATGATTAAGAATTATTGCTCTACCGATCGAATCTAAAAGCATTGATATAAAAAGATTAAAGCCTCTTATGAGTTGAAAAAAGTGCCATATATCACGCCCAAAACCCTCAAAAAGTTAGCATCAAAGGCAGAATAATTACAGAAAAATCACGATCGACAAATATATCCGACTACCTCCTCTATAAATTCTATTCTTCCTTAGTCCTAACTACTCCCCACACTTCCCACACCCACACACTCCTCACACTCCCCACACCCCCCACACCCCCCACA
>JAXHSW010000336.1:0-5054 GCA_034190295.1 Cyanobacteriota bacterium
GGATTTTTGAGTTCTAAACACTACATATCTGTAACGTTATAGTTTTTGTTTGCTATATATAGTGTTTTGACCTAAATACCGATCGCCTACCACCGACCAATCAAGAAAGGAAGGGTAGGGACAATAAATCATATATTTAGGAATTAGGGATTTTTGAGTTCTAAACACTACATATCTGTAACGTTATAGTTTTTGCTCACTATATATACTGTCTTTACCTAAATACCGATCGCCTACCACCGACCAATCAAGAAAGGAAGGGTAGGGAGGATAAATCATATATTTAGGAATTAGGGATTTTTGAGTTCTAAACGCTACATATCTGTAACGTTATAGTTTTTGTTTGCTATATATGACGATTTGTCGGAGAGTAAGTTTGGCGATCGCTACTCCATACATAAATGCTTTTTTTTGTCAAACCTTATGTTAAGAAAGATGTGGGTAATGGATAGGGTTAAAACACGAGGGCTTTCAACAGAAGCTATCTAGTAATTCTATCAAAAATGGAGCGAGTGAGGACTCCCGGTATAATTGAGCCATTTACCGGGTTCGGAATCGCGACCAAACAAAAATAAGTACTCCATTGAGATAGGGTTATGATTATGATACAATAGGGACATGATACCATTGAGGTGTCACTGTCGCCTTTGCAGATCGTAGAGTAAATTGACGCTCGTTGGCGTACTGTCGGGGACTGGTAACAGTCTAGATAAGTGCCATTCAAGCAGTAAACCGAGCCGATGCGAGGTTTGGGAATCTCCCCTTAAATCAAAGATTATAACAGGAGAGGATGTCAAATTATTTACACACATAAGTGGTCTAGATAGTCTAAAATACACTCATAGTGCTGGCACTAAACTTGGTAAGTCAACCTGTCTACCCTTCCCGGCCAAGGCTTCAAGATATTGGACTTTCTTATACAATTATCTTGACTCTGCCTGACTGGTATTTCGCTAGCACCAATCATGGTTTCTGTCAACTTACCAAATTGCCTTATCAATGAAGCAGCATTAGCAGCATAGGAATAGCACTGTGGCTCATACTTTTATACTAGAATCAGGCCAATGGACAATAGAGGGAAATTGGCTAGAGCGTAATGGAATGTTAATTACTGTTAAGGGTAAGACTATTGTGACATGGGACCGCACAGATTGGTTCTCTATGGTTACAAAACTGATATTTCCCAGTAAAGACCGTGAGGATATTATCTTACAATACAAAGGACGTCTCGACAGTGACGAACGACACTATACTTTTCTTCTTCAGCATAGCGAATTAGGAAAAGTAGAAGGAGAAGGATGGCTGGGGATTGATTCAATTATTCAGCGCTATTGGGTACTTGGAAATGATGTCCAACGTCGTAGTGGTTTTGAAACTTTACTACGGTTAGACGAAGAGCGATATTTTTCTACTGGTGGGGTGTTAAGTGGCCTTTCTTTGAATAGTGCTATGGAGGCTACCATAGAGCGTCAACCAGAGTAGTTAATAAACAATTATTAATATTTTTTAATATTCTTGAGTCTTCTTAATTTTTTAAATAGTCACTCAATGATGTTCTTAATACTTATACTTATAATATTTGTAAATTTATACCAATGCAATTAATAAATAATGTCGCACAATATATATTGACATGAAATAATCGTCTAAAGTTGTTGCCTACTAAACTTCTTAGCTCATAAAATCTTACTTTTAATTTCAGTGAAACAGTATTAGTTAACCGAAAAATCTGGGTAGTTACGCCTCCTCTTTTAAGAGGATCAAAAAAATCAGATTCCGTATTTTCGTAGCCTCCTTATTGCAGAGGTGGTGATAACTGATAACTGATAACTGAAATGACGCCCCACGATCCCCGACTCTCTTTCATTAGTTTGAAACTGAGTGAGAGAAAGAGGTCGTCCCTAAGACAACTTCCGTTTTAATCAAAATCAGGGTTAGATTCTAATCCCCACTTATGCTTTAAAAATTGTTGGTAAAGAGTTTCCCTCATCAACATCTGTTCATATAATTGAACCAAGCAATCTTGAGCCTGTTGTAAACTCATCTGGCGTACTTGAGTCTCAAAAGACCGAACGCTAAATTGCTTTTCCAGTGGCATTTCCATCGGTTGGTCCATAGCTTTACTCCTTATTCATAGTAACAAATATTTACTGAGCCTACTTCAGAGTAAGATCGGTAAATTTAGATACAAAAAATTTATCTGGATTGCTCCAAATATGCTTTGTTCGATTCAGCGATCGCCTTAACGAAGTCAAAAGTCAAAAGTCAAAAGTCAAAAATCAACCGACCCCTAACCCCTCCCAGGAGGGGAAGTAGGGATTTTGAGCAACCCTCCAAAAACATTTCCCCTTAAAACGCGGGGTGGCGCGACCCAATTATTTTGATAAATTTTCTACAACTTGTGAGAATTCATAAGACTATCGCATCATGTTACAAAATATAACAAATATTTGACAAAACTGCCATTATTTTCCTTGCTTCACAGATATAAGAATAGCAAATGTTTAGAATTTGGTTCTGCCTTAAAGAAATCCTAGGTAAGAGTCAAGAGTAAAGATGCTCATTTTGAACAAATTTCTGATGAGTAGACAATTTCTCAAGAGCCTTAAGCAGAAATTTAAACAAGTTGAGTACTCTTAAGATTTATTTCATAAAGAGGGGATCGAATCTAAAAATAAGTAGTATGCTGAAAAAAGTAACTATTACTATTAGCATTCTTAAAAATGTTTAATAAAAAATCTAAGTACAATTTATTGGCCATAGCCGCAATACTGAGCTTAGTCAGCACTACTTCAGCTTATGCTTCAACTCTCAAACCAACCGCAAAACAAACCCAATTAGCTAACACAACAATTATTGCCTTGGAAGGAGAAGCCAAAGTAGAATTCGACCGTGGGGTGAAACTCTATAAGGAAGGAGACTTGACATCAGCAGAAGCAGCATTTCGCAAAGCTATTGAATTAGATTCAGAATTTGCAGAAGCTTATGCTAATCTCGGCAGTCTTTTAGCGAATCAAAATAATTTGTCAGAAGCAATTTCCCAATTTGAAAATGCCGTTCGCCTCAAACCAGACTTAGCAGTGCTTCATTATCAACTAGGTGTAGCATTATATTTGGAAAATAAACGACCTGAAGCATTAGTCTCTCTCACTAAAGCTAGAGACTTATTAAAAGAACAAGGTAAAGGAGAAGATGCAGAAAAAATTGAGAAAGCAATAGAAAGAATTCAAGCAGAATCTTAAGAGAAATGTAGTTTAACAATTAATAATTAACAATTAATAATTAATAATTACCTCTTATTATAAAGAATGAGGTAATTATCAATTATCCATTATCAATTATCAATTATTGAACTTATCCATCAGACTATACAGCGAAAGTATCTACAAATACTGAACTTGTTGTATTGCCATTCACAGTCAAGAGTGAGAAAGTGGTGCCGTCGCTTTGCGGGAATCCGAATCCATCTAATAGATCGTTATATAATGTGTGAGCGTAGCCGTGATTACCTACAAAAGTCAAGGCACCTGGTTGGAGGAGATCGTCCCAGTTAATGTATAAATCTAAGTCAGCTAATGGGTCGTCGTATCCTAATGTACTGCTGGTATGGAAAGCAACAACTCTATCCGCATCAGTTGGGTCGAGGCGATCGTCTGTGGGGTTAGGGCTAGAGAACCAACCTCCTTCAAACTCAGGACCTGCTGGATCGAGACCAATAAGCAGATCGACTTCGTCACTTCGTTCAAGAAGTTCTTCTCCTGCTTCACCCATCACATGAGCACCTAAACTGTGACCGATAAGAGTAGTATCAGCAGGATTAACACCTTGGCCCAACAAATAGTCTGCTACCTCAACTCCCACATCATCAACTCTGCCAGCAGCAGCCCAATAATTGAGAGTATCAGCGCCATCTTGCCAATCTACTAATAAAATGTTAGCATCATCGCCTTCCAAATCTCGTATGTTTTGTGCCATTTCTGACATCCAAGTTTCAGGGGTGAAATTATTACCTGAATTTCCACCCGTACTTTGGAAACCATGTGTAATTACATAAGTAGGATCGCTTGTGTCTATAAAGCGTGAATTATTTAATCCGCCATTATCCCAAGAATTAAAGAAAACATCTACCATACCTTTAATTTGCTTCCATTTAAAGTTTTTACTGAAAATCTCGCACTTTGTTTTGAGTGCCAAAATGGAACTGCTACAATAGTCCTACAAACTTTTGCTGTTTATGCACTAGCTATTGCTGGGCAAAAAAGCTAGGAATTATGGCTATGTCCAGTTGTGATGGATTTTTTCCATCTATGTTATCTACAAGTTTTTTATAGCATTTTCAGGACTTACGCAAATTTACCTTGAAAAAGCCATATGTAGGGGCAAATGGCATTGGCTAACGTAGAGCTGCCGAATGGCGCCCTAATATCAAATCCGGTTGAATACTTATCTTATGTTTGGGGGTGGTCCGTGTGGTCCGTGTGGTCCGTGTGGGTCCAAAGGGAGGTGGAGAGATTGAGGGCGAGAAAGTGTGGATAGAATTATCAACATCAACATATATATGCTGTATAACCGGATTCTATATAACTAGATTTAGTGCCCATGCGTAAGTTACGAAAATGTAAGTAGAACTCTCAAAAAAAAATCAAGCAAAGATTTAGAGGCTGAATTCCTTGCTTGATGAGTTAGCTATGAGACATTTTTATTGTTATTTTTTCTGCTGCTTTTTTCGGGATAAGGCAGCGATCGCGACGGTGCCTACTATTCCTAAGAGCGATGATGGTTCTGGTGTTGATTTCAGGTCAGATGATAGCTCTGGTGTTGATTGAGCCTTAGTGGTAAACAGGTAAGCTGAACCACTGTGTTCTCCTTTGTCGTCGTCTAAGCGGGAACCTATCAGAGCTGTGTTACTGCTTAGAGCTACTGATAATCCGAAGTTGTCGTTAGCAGAACCGTCGGGTGCGGTAAATTTCTGGAGCAAACTGCCAGTAGTAGTGTCAAATAGGTAGGCTGAACCACTGTTTTCTCCTTTGTCGTCGTCAAGCCAGGAACTTATC
>JAXHSW010000336.1:5154-5409 GCA_034190295.1 Cyanobacteriota bacterium
AGGGCTGTACCATCGTTTAGAGCTACTGATAATCCGAAGTTGTCGTTAGCAGAACCGTCGGGTGCGGTAAATTCTGGAGCAAACTGCCAGTAATAGTTTCAAATAGGTAGGCTGAACCACTGTTTTCTCCTTTATCGTCGTCAAGCCAGGAACTTATCAGGGCTGTACCATCGTTTAGAGCTACTGATAATCCGAAGTTGTCGTTAGCAGAACCGTCGGGTGCGGTAAATTCTGGAGCAAACTGCCAGTAATAGT
>JAXHSW010000337.1:0-5391 GCA_034190295.1 Cyanobacteriota bacterium
GTCGTTGCTAGACAAGGATTTGGCCACGGATATACGGATGATTAACCTGCATTCTGTGAAGTCGTTGCTAGACAAGGATTTGGCCACGGATATACGGATGATTAACCTGCATTCTGTGAAGTCGTTGCTAGACAAGGATTTGGCCACGGATATACGGATGATTAACCTGCATTCTGTGAAGCTCAAAAAAACGGCAAGGCTTTTTCTCTTGCATCGCCAAAAAAATCATTATACTATGTAATCATTGGGTGTTATTCGCCCCTACGCATGACTTTTTATTCAACCTCAAAACAGCATTTCGTTACTGAATATATATAAGGGATACTTAGACACCAAAGCAGAGAAAATTATCATCCTGTGAAGCACTTCAATAAAGAAGTGGCGATACCGAAAAATTTTCACCTCATCAACAGTATTGACATTATTCATGTAGAAGCGATGTAGCTAACGCACTTACTCCGCCAACGCTATATTCACAAATCCAGAAAATCATCATTTTATGAAGCTCAAAAAAAAGGCAAGGATTTTCCTCTTGCATCCCCAAAAAAATCGTGATACTATGTAATCATTGGGTGGTATTCGCCCCTACGCATGACTTTTTATTCAACCCCAAAACAGCATTTCGCCACTGAATATATATAGAAGAGATACTCAGAAACCAAAGAAAAATCATCATTTTGTTAAGCTCAAAAAAACGGCAAGGCTTTTCCCCTTGCATCGGCAAAAAGCGAGTGTGTAATTCCGAGGTCTCCTCGGAATGAAAGACACACTCAAGACAAATCGTGATACTATTTTATCATTGGGTGTTACTCGCCCCTACACATGACTTTTTATTCAACCCCAAAACAGTATTTAGCCACTGAATATATAGAGATACTCAGAAACCAAAGCAGAGAAAAAATATCATTCTGAAAAGCACTTCAATAAAGAAGTGGCGACACCGAAAAATTTTTACCCCATCAACAGTATCGATATTATTCATGTAGAAGCGATGTAGCTAACGCACTTACTCCGCCAACGCTATTATTCACAAACCAAAATCCTCATTTTGTGAAGCTTAAAAAAAACGGCAAGGTATTTCCTCTTGCATCGGCAAATAAATCGTGATACTATTTTATCATTGGGTGTTACTCGCCCCTACGCATGACTTTTTATTCA
Organism: Cyanobacteriota bacterium; assembly: GCA_034190295.1. Taxonomy (GTDB): domain Bacteria; phylum Cyanobacteriota; class Cyanobacteriia; order Cyanobacteriales; family Microcoleaceae; genus Okeania. The sequence continues at coordinate 1,159 of JAXHSW010000337.1, forward strand.
ACTCCAAAACAGTATTTAGCCACTGAATATATATAGAAGGGATACTCACACCATCAAAACATCCATATATACTCATGCAGAAGCGATGTAGCAGCCACACTTGCTCCGCCAACGCTATTATTCACAAACCAAAGAAAAATCATCATTCTGTGAAGCTCAAAAAAACGGCAAGGCTTTTCCCCTTGCATCGGCAAAAAGCGAGTGTGTAATTCCGAGGTCTCCTCGGAATGAAAGACACACTCAAGACAAATCGTGATACTATTTTATTATTGGGCATCGTTCGCCCCTACACATGACTTTTTATTCAACCCCAAAACAGTATTTAGCCACTGAATACATATAGAAGAGATACTCAGAAACCAAAGCAGAGAAAAAATATCATTCTGAAAAGCACTTCAATAAAGAAGTGGCGACACCGAAAAATTTTCACCCCATCAACAGTATCGATATTATTCATGTAGAAGCGATGTAGCTAACGCACTTACTCCGCCAACGCTATATTCACAAATCCAGAAAATCCTCATTTTATGAAGCTCAAAAAAAACGGCAAGGCTTTTCCCCTTGCATCGCCAAAAAAATTATGATACTATTTTATCATTGGGTGCTACTCGCCCCTACGCATGACTTTTTATTCAACTCCAAAACAGTAATTAGCTACTGAATATATAGAAGAGATACTCACACCATCAAAGCAGAGAAAAGTTTTCATCCTGTGAAGCTCAAAAAAACGGCAAGGATTTTCCTCTTGCATCGCCAAAAAAATCGTGATACTATTTTATTATTGGGTGTTACTCGCCCCTACGCATGACTTTTTATTCAACTCCAAAACAGTATTTAGCCACTGAATATATATAGAAGAGATACTCAGACACCAAAGCAGAGAAAACTTTTCATCCTGTGAAGCACTCAGGAAAGAAGTGGCGACACCGAAAAATTTTCACCCCATCAACACATCGATATATATACTCATGTAGAAGCGATGTAGCTACCATACTTGCTCCGAATGGCGCTATATTCACAAATCCAGAAAATCATCATCTTGTGAAGCTCAAAAAAAAGGCAAGGATTTTCCTCTTGCATCGCCAAAAAAATCGTGATACTATTTTATTATTGGGTGTCGTTCGCCCCTACGCATGACTTTTTATTCAACCAGAGAAAAACTTATATTTTGCATTGATACTTAATCTAAAAATCATTACCACTCAGCAACGTCGGAAAAATCTTGCTTCTTTTTTATGCCATATAAACCAATACACAGAATATAATTTCAGCTATTAGCAGTCAGCTCTTCGGTGGGGAATGCGCTCCCATTCAGCTTTTTAAGATAATTTCTTCTACATAATAGAATTTGTTGTGGATAATATTGATTTTGATAACATTCCATGAACTCCTTTATGAGGATTATTCACAACTTGAGTAATGTGAAAATTTACAGCAATAGAACAAAGAATATAAGCATCTTCAGCACTCAACCCAACAAAATTTTCTAACCAACTAATCATTTGCTTTAAAGCTAAATCAAAAGCAGCATCTAAAGTATTGCCAAACCCAAACGAAATAATATCAGTCGATGTTTCTGCCATAGGAAAAATTAGTTGTAAATCTTGCCTAACCTTAATCTGAATAGTGCCATTCATTGAAGTTTCAATTGCCGTTACATTTATTTCTCCATCCCCCTGTGCAGAATGACCATCACCAATAGAAAATAAACCACCAGGCACAAAAACAGGTAAAAAGATTCGCGAACCAACTTGTAATTCTCGGCAGTCAATATTTCCCCCATAAATACCAGGAGGAATAGATGAACGTTGAGTATTTTCTGTAGCAACTCCGAGAATTCCAAAAAATGGTTGAAGTGGAATTTTTATCCCACTATTAAGAGGAAATTCAGCTATTTTTTTTTCTAAATTTAGTGGAATAAAGTTTAGTTTTGGTTCGGTAAATTGTTCGGGTAATGCACCCCATCCCGGACGAATAGAATTAAATCCCATTGGTAAACTAGGATAAATATTTTCTAGGATAATTTCTAATACATCTCCTGGTTTAGCATCATTAATATATATTGGTCCAGTTAATAAATGAGGACCAACACCTACTTTTCTTTCTGCTGGTAAATTGTGGCAAATTTCTAGAAATTCTGGAGTGAGAAATTCTCTAGGTGCTTTGTCGTAAAGATAATAACCCGTGTAAGTTTCTATATCGACGCGATCGCCAGAGTTAATGATTAATGCTGGTTCTAGTTTATGGGAAAAACCTCCTAAATGAACAGTGTTACATCGAGCTTTTAATATGTGCTTTTTCATCTTCTTTATTTTTTTTTAATATTTATCGTATATAATACCTATCTAAGTAAAAAAATTTCAATTTTTCATAAACTTAACTTAAAATGATTCAAACTATAACTAAAGTTAATCAAACTTTTAAACAGTTACAGCCAGGAATTGGTATTGGTGTACCTTTACCTAAAGATTGGGTATCTATCAAGAATGAAGCTCTAGTAATTATTGTCGGTTTAACTGGTGTAGGAAAAAGTACTATTATTAATACATTAACTGAATCTGGATTAGATTTTACTTTACTTCCAAATCGACGCACTCTAACAACAGAATTAATTATTCCTCATATTGCAGTCACAAAGGAGCAAAATGTTCAAACAATTTGTCGTATAGACCGCTTCAAATATACTCGCCAGTATCAAAAAAGTTTTCCCGGTGGAATGGGTCATATTTTAACTCAGTTACAAGTTAATCCCTCTTTAATTAATCATCCATTAATTTTCGATGGTTTACGGGGAGAAAATGAAGTTACTTATGCTGCTAATACTTTGAAAAAAGCTAAATTTATAATTTTGGATGCCCCATTATCAGTGCGCTTAAAACGTCTTTTAACTAGAAGCGATGCTTTTGATAGAATCACAAAATATCCAGATAATGAAGTAGTTAATTCCCAAAAGATGATGAGTTTTTCTGATTTTGGTATACCCGAAGCATCCAATTTATTTACCTTTGATGAAGAGGAGGAAATTTTAACTAAACTTGAACAGGGAGTATATAATTCTGTAGATGTCTGCGAACGACTAAAAATTTTGGTTGAGGAGAGCAGAAATTACAATTCGGAAGCAACAAAAACAGCTTTACAGACAATTGCTCCTGAGCGAACTTTGCTTTTAGATACTACTAAGTTTTCGCCTCAACAACTCATTCAAAAAATTATTACTTATACCAAACTTGAAAAAAGAATTCTACAAAAAGGAGTCAGAATTTCCTAGATTATGTTCTGCAAACAGGAGTCAGGAGTCAGAAGAAAATAGAAAATAATAGTAGCGATCGTTGAGTAAGTAATTGAGTATTTATGCTGAATATTTTACGGAAAAATTGACTCTTGAGAAAAGTCAATGAGTAAGCATTTCGGTCCGAATGCTGCGCAAACAGCTATTAGCAGTCAGCTGTCAGCAATAAAAATGAATGAAGCAAGTACTCGTTTAACTTCTACTACATTTTCAACTCTATGGAGGAAAATATAGATGTGGCTCGGGCTTACTGCTAAGGTTAAGTAATGGGCAATTCTATTACTGATACTTTTAATTCTATAAAGCTGATAGCTGATAGCTGACCGCTGTTTGCGCAGCATTCCGGAGGAAATGCTTACGTCAATGAAGATAATTTATACAGTATAAATAGTTGTTTTAATGTGACAAATTGACGTGGGGAATGTGTGTTAAGAAAATTATGTCTAAAAATAACTTCTTTAATCTTGTAAGTTGGCTATTTCGATTGTTTTTCCTTTTCTTCTGATTTGTGTATTACTTCTGACTTCTTCCTTATTACTTCTATAGTAAAGAGCAAGTTGGTGTTTGATTTATGCTGACGATCTAGCAAAGAAGGGGGCATATTTTTCCTACTGTTTTCTGTTACCTGCTATAGAATTCTCAAGAGTTGGGGTTATTTACTAATAGTAAAAAATTTAGCCAATCTTCTTACCGAATAATTAAGGTTTAAAGCCTCTCACTCGCTGTGGAGAAACAAGAAAGATTTTTCATAATTAGCCAATCCTCTTATTTTTAAGGAGAGGTAATTATTAATAGTTGAATTCTTGCCTCTAGAATGATTGCTTTTTACCTAAAAACAGCCAGTTTTTTTGACACAAATAAAATGGAATTATTATATATGTCAGTCAAAAATATTTTCTAGGTGTTAAAAATGAAGTTACCGAATAATTAAGGTTTAAAGCCTC
>JAXHSW010000338.1:0-5372 GCA_034190295.1 Cyanobacteriota bacterium
TCCCTGGTTGAAGCAAGAAGCAAACATCACCCACCCCCATCCCCTCCTGGGAGGGGAGCTAGAGGGGTGGGTCAGGTTTTACCCAATGAGTGCCGGAATTGTATAGGTATTGTACAGCAGAGATGAATAATACCATTTCTCAAAAACTTTTCTACATTTTCGTATTGCAGGGGAGTGGGGGAGTAAGGGAGTTGGGGGAATTCAACAATTAATAATTAATTATTGCCTCTCCTTGAAAACGGATAGGATTGACTGAAAGGAAAATTTTTTTCTTTTTTCCCCTTAAAAGGGGAGACTTTAAACCACAATTTCTCGGTAAACATCCTTACAGCAGTTTTGAAGTTAATTAGGTACAAAGTTTTAGTTTAAGGAATAGTGAATAGGGAATAGAGATTAGTATTAAACTGTACCTCACGCTTCCTCAAAAGTGCTGTAATAAATGTCCCGATAATTTCGATTAAGTTGTGCTGAGGTGATTCATTAATGGATAATGGATAATTACCTCTCCCTAAAAGCTATCCCTTATAAGGAACTCCTGAAAACCTTGTGGGAAGGGTGGGGAGGGTGGGGAGTGTGGGGGGCAAAAATCCGATCTACAGTTCTCAAAAAAATGTATTTTTCAATACACTTTTCTCCTAAAAAAGCCGCTCCAAGACATCAACATAACTTGTCTACCAGTGTCAAATTTTATGTTAAGAAAGATGTTTATAAAGCATAGCCCTAAAAGGGAGAGGATTGACGCTTAAGGAAAAAATAAATTTTTTCCCGTTGAAAGGGGAGGCTAACAAAGCTGAATTATTTAATTATTTAATTATTAATTATTCGGTAAGTTGGTAACCAAAATATTTCTAATTTTTTTCTTTCCATTCTTCTAATTTTTCGAGAATTTTATCCCTCATATCAATTGAAACTTTAGCCATAACTACAGAGTAAGAGTTTAGGTAAATCTTGACTAAACTTATATCAAAAATTCAAGACAACTTAACTATCAATTACTCCCTGATGTATTTCGTAATTTAGTTGATTTTTACCGAAAAATTAAGGTTTAAAGCCTCTCACTCGCCGTGGAGAAACAAGAAAATATTTTCCTTTTATTCAATCAATTCCGTTTTTAGGGAGAGGTAATTATCAATTATCCATTATCAATTATCAATTATTTCCCATTCATCCAGAACATTAATTCTTTTATTTTGGCAACTCTTGAGGGTTATTCTTTCTAATTTTTCTTGCCATCTCTCAGGAATATCTGGCTTCAAAGAAATCTACTTTCATCTCAATATCTTCAGTCTACTTCTCCTTTTTTAGCTTGCTATTTCAACTTTTCTCGTCTAGGAATTTTTACTTCTAGCTCCCAGTTATCAGGGGTATTATACCAAATTGATAAATGTTTGCTACAAATATCTAGGGTATTTCTTAGGAGTTAACCCACCCCTAACCCCTCCTGGGAGTGGAAGTCAGGAGTCAGGAGTCGCATGGGAATAGCTTTAATACCATTTTTTGGGACGTAAATTATCTTTTTAGTCAAAGGGACATCTCCTGCATTTGTCTTTTTATCGTTCTTACTATTCGTAACATTCTTGTTTCAACACGAAGTGGCAGGTCGTTGACTGTCCCCATCCATTTTTTCTTCCTTCTTCCTTCTTCCTTCTTCCTTCTTCCTTCTTCCTTCTTCAAGATTCTTTTTATCCTTTCTTTACTAACATTTATTCGTCATTCTTTATTGATTTTCAGTTTAACTTTTTTGATGCTTTTTGGTTGAGATTTCATCCACTCTTTTACTTGTTGCTTTTGTTCCTGATTTAACGCACAGTTTTCTACCCCTAACCTAATAGGCAATTAATTTTGTATACCAGCTTAAAAATAAAGAAAGAAAAGAATAATAAATAATTATAGAGGATAAATGGCAGCTAGGATTTAAGAAACTCTTTCTCTGCAGATTTTGTTAATTTAATTTTGATAATATAGCGTTTCTCAGGAAGTGTGAGGTACACCTATCTTGATTTCTTCTTTCCTGTTCCCAGCTCCGGTGTTCCCAGCTCCGGTGTTCCCTAAAACAAATCAATTTTGTACCTTACCAGTGTGGGAATTACTATCGGTACTTTGATATTTTTGACGGTGAAAATGGCTTCAAACTCAACAGCAGCAAGGAAAATAGGTCAACAGGCTCAAAATGGCTCAGACCTAGATATATCAAGAAATAGGCTATTTTGATGTTAAAGCATTACACGGCAAGGGTTTCAGGCTATTTTTAATGTTTTTTTTGCTAAAGTCCCGCTATGATGATTTTAATAATTGATATAACTAGCTTTTAACTGAATTAATTATTATACATTGTAGAGTAGCGATCGCTCACTATAGGAACTATCATATCAGATGTGGTAGATAGTATGTAATTTTTAGCATTAACTAAAATGTGAAAAATTCTGCTAAAAGCATTTATTTATTCAAAATATACAAAATATAATTTATCTGTAAAAAATCAAATTAATAGTAGTCATCAGGATACTGATTTTGTTGTTGATATTTTTGATAATTATACTCAAGAGGTTTAGATTGATAATCAGAAGGATAGTCTAATTTTTCTGGCAAATTAATTTCTTCATTTACAAAATAATTGTGACTAGGTATTTGAGTTTTTAAATCATAAGAATAATCTGGTTGCTTTGACTCATAATTATCCCCATTAAAGTCATACCAACTATTAGGAAAAAATTCATCTCTTTCAACATAAGGTTTAGGTAATTTATTCAATGTTGGTGGAGTTGTAGAGTAAGTTTTTACCGAAGGAGAATCAAAAAGAGGACTAGATGGATCGTGATTTCTGAAAGTATAATCTGACTCATTCTTAAGAGTTTCTAGTAAATTACCTGCCGTCAAAGATACTGTTTTTTTGTTAGTTTTTGCATAACTATAACGAAGGGTAAGCTCAAAACCTATCCACCCAAAAGTTGCTGCTGTAAATATAAAAACTAAAAAAATCGTCAATTGCAAAGAAAGTTGATTAATCCAATTAAAATTGCTTGAAAAATAACTATTTTTTAAAGTATGAGTTGGTGCTATATTATTTTTGTGATTATTCTGATTTTTTGATGGATTAGTAAGATTATTTGTAAATTTTGCAACTTTATTATTCATACTTGACTTCAAGTTAGTATCAATAAAGCCATGATTAGTATTAATTTCACAACAGACTTCTTTAGCGTATTCTTGTTGTTTATTTGCCTCTGAAATATCTGACTTATCCAAAAGTAGTGCAAACCAATTTTCCAAAGTTTGAGGTCGTTTTTGAGGGTCTATTTCCAATCCTTTGATAATCGCATTCTCAACATTTGGAGAAAGATTCGTTTCCAGTAATTTTAGTTCAGTTCTAGACACTATAAGTGCTTGAGGAAGAGTTTCACTGAGTCTTAAAGCTGCAGGAGTAGGAGCTTTACCAGTAAGTAAATAGTATAATGTAGCACTCAAAGCATAAATATCTGCTGCGGGGGTTAACTTTTGTTGCAGATTACATTGTTCAGGTGGTGCATATCCTACAGAAAATAAATTCGCATAAGTTTGCCTAATTCCAGCAGTTAAGTCACAGGTAATACCAAAATCAGTAAGTATTACTGTATTAGTTCCCTGTTGCCTAATAATATTCTTAGGCTGTATATCCCGATGTAAAAAACCATTTTTGTGAACTACTGATAGAGCTGAAGCAATTTGATGTACATAATCAATAGCTTCGTTGGGATGAAGTTTATGGCCAGACTTTATTAAATCGGCCAAATTTTGACCAGGAATATAGTCCATTACCATGAAGAAGAGCTGCTCTTCCTCAAAAAAGTCCCACACTTTAACGAGATTAGGATGTCTAGAGTTTGCCAGAAGATGAACCTCAGCGATAAATTGATGCTGAAATTTAGCAAAATCTTGATGATGGCGTAGACTTTCATTCAGGGTTTTCAGCACAACAATTTGATTGTGTTGATGATGAATAGCTCGGTAGGTTATACCAAAGCCTCCTTGGCCTAAAATACTATCTATAGTATATTTTCCTTTTTGCAGGACAACTCCTGGTTTAAGATTCATAAACACTAATTTTCAGAAAAGCGTTACTGTCAGAATACAACAATATTTTTGTATAGCGCTACTCATTAAAGTGTTTGACATGAAAAGAAGCTGAAACCCTTTTGTATTCCTGTTGCCTTGCGCATAGCGTTATAGTTGATTCTGTTTGATTGATTATAGTTGACATTCCACGGGATAAATCCACGGGGATTCTTAAGCAGAATAAATTTGCCGGGATTTATTTATCCACGTTAAATTTAACCCTTAATGGCATAGTCAAAGATGCCTAAGCGTCTGTCCGGGGTAAACCCCCATAAGGTTACTTTTTAATCCAATATTTGCTGCACCATTGCAGTTTGCATTAATCAATTGATTTTGCTTAGTTTTGTATAAACCACGTTTGATTCTTTTGCCACTAAAGCTATATTCATTTGAATTATCAGCATGATAAACAGGTATATTGTCTCTCTCCAAAAAACTAGCTTTAGATGTGTAATATCAAGTCTCATTAAGAACGCCATAATAAAAATTTTCTTCTCTTGAGAGAAAATATTTTTTCCGTTTGTCATAGTCCGCAAAAAAATTTCCTCTTGTTTCCTACTCCCTACTCCCTACTCCTACTCCCTACTCCCTACTCCCTTGATTTTTCCGAAGTGGTTATTTAAAGAGACATGATATAAGACTCCTCTTGTTCCAAGTAAGTTAATCCATATCTTTCACACATAGCTTTTAACTTTAATCTCAAACTATAGTGTGGTATCTGTACAAATTTTTGATTAGTTTTTTTGCCTAAGTTGATATCTTTTTTTATTCCGGGATTAAGTAGAGCAGGTTAAAAAAAAGAAGTTGTATTTTTAATCAAAAAACCCCTAAAGGTAATGGATATAAATTTTTGAGCTGATTTACAATTTGATACATAGCGCCAAATTTTTACCATGTTCTACTTAACACCTACAACAATAGTATATATTTGATTTTGACTACACCAGTTAATGAGATATCTAACTGCTTTATTCAGATAATCTCTTACTTTATTGTTTCGATTGACTGTAATGTTAATCTGTTTATTAGTCAACCCTTTTATACCTTGTTTATCCTTTAATGACTGCAATAAGCAAAGCGATACAGTCTCTCATTGGCAGCTTTTATTAAGTTGAAAAAAGCCCTAAAAGACCTATCAACAACTTTTAATGTTTGTTGTGCAATATCGGTTTGAAGTAGCTGGTAATTTGCCTCTTACAGAGGAGGTTCGCTTTCATTATCTTTGCAGGACGTGATAGTTGGATTCGTATCTGAGATACCCACCTTCTGCAAAATCAAAC
>JAXHSW010000339.1:0-5290 GCA_034190295.1 Cyanobacteriota bacterium
ACCTCCCCACCTCCCCATCACCCTATCACTCTCACAACAACCCCCGATAACGAATAAACAACAAAATAACCGCCCAGGAACCCAATGCCACTTTTATTGCCACTAAAATATTAAGTATCGGCAGAATACCCCCACTAACAAGAGTTCCCAACTCTCCTTTAGGTAATTCAAATCCCATCAGAGTTATAGCTGCCAATACAATAAATATTAAAACTGAAATCTTTTCTAAAATAGCAGCATTCCATTTTTTATAGATTTTCTCCATCTGCTCGGATGAGGAAGTAATAGCAATCAAACCAATAGCAGTCCCCCCAGCAACCCCTGCCGCAAACCCACCACCAGGACTCAGGTGTCCCCTAATTGCCAGCTCAATACTCACCAACGCCGTAATAGTTGCTCCCAGACGCGCTAGCACAATTGAAGGTCGATCGCTAAATTGATAAACTTTTTCGGTAGGTTTTTCATCTGCGAGGAGAAAACCTACGCCTAAAATAGCGATCGTAAATACCACCACTTCAAAAATTGTGTCGTAGAGTCGATTTCTAAAAATGATGCCAGAAACTGCATTTGGTACTCCACTATCAGTTACGATCGCTCCCACAATAGAAATTTCCTCCCATTCTGCTTGTGGGTTTGGCATAACTAACACTTTGATAAACAATGCTATTCCAGCTACAAGATAAACCCATTTCATTAATGTTTCCCCTCCAAGTTTGGTACAGTTATGTATGTCAGAATTGTTTTTGATGAAGTTAGTTCGGTTTGCATAATCTCAAAAAGACGATGCACTCGAATGCTAGTTTGATAAGTGGGTTCGCTTTCTGGTTCTAATTTTTCTGATTTACTACAGATAGCGTGAACTTCTTTACCTATCAACGCCCATTCTAAAGCTTGTTTGTCGGGATATTCAACTAATTCAAGACGCAAATGATATTTATCAATAGTTTTTCTGATATTAGCGATTAATTTGGTAAAACTACTGTCTGTTTCTGCCTTAACCTCTTTAACTATTCCCAGACGCATGACTAAAGAGGAACGAACTGCCACAACATAAAGAGTAATAGCTAACATTGTACCGACTAAAGCTTCAGTTAAAGCTACATCCGCCGCTCCTAAAACTGCATATACTAAAGCTGCTACCGCTCCTAAAATAGCTCGGATAATCAAAGCATTATAGGGATTAACTTGAAATAACAGCATCAAAGCTGCTAAGGGTAGCAGGGCAGTGATGACATAAATATAACTATCAATCATTTTTCCCTCCACTACTAGAGCAATATGCCAAAACATACCCTAAAACCGTATTCCAAATTGCCAAAGTGATCAGTGCTAAGAGCAATAACGGCCATTCACTAGGAATTTTCAGTAGTAAACCGACGACAATACTCATCGAACCAAGAGTATCAGCTACCGAAAGACTATGGAGTTTAAATAAAACCGATCTATCTCCGAGTAGGGGGAGTGTTCCCCAAAACCAGAAGATAATTCCGATAACTATCAAGCTATAAGTTAAAATGTCAATCATAATTCGTTTAACCTTTTGATTAAATTTGCCAGTAGCATTAATCCCGCATTACCCACACTCAGAATGATAACTGCAACTACTCCAATTGACCAATCATCTCGCAAAACGGATACCACCAACATCATAATTGAGGTTTTGGTGGCAATACTAGCAAAAGCGAGTATTTTCTGCCAAATATTATTATCCTGCCAAGCTTCATAAATGGGTATGAGCAAAGCGAAAATCATGGCAATCAAAATATAGTTCATTTGTTTTTCCTCCGTTGCACTAGGTGTACTTCATACCAACCTTGTTCGTGGTATTTCAAGACAATGCTTTTAGGGGTAAAAGTAATTACAAATATATCCAGAAATATCAATCCTGGCGTTCTTCGAGGTTTAACTTTTTCACAAACCACCACTTCATCATTATGGGGACGAAGCATAATTTCTATTGCTTCAATATAAGCTTGAGGAATGGCGACAATAATTTCCCACAATACTCGCAGCCAATCTTTTAATGCTCCCATGGATGCTTTGCTACGAGGTAATAGTAAAGCAATACTGACACCAATGATAATATTTGCCGGACTCAAATCAGCGGTAAGCAAAAACCATATTGTCAGTCGTAATATTATATTGAAAAATCCAAGCGTGTCCATACTATCAAGCAATTAAAAAGTAATTAGTTACAACTATGTCTATATTTCTGCTTCAGCAAGTTTAGCAGTAATAGGTTTATACTAAGTCATATCGGGAATAGAAGTCAAAGTTATTAGGCGATAAGTGTTGGCAATATCCAAAGGCGGGAAATTTAAACTTGCAATCGATGTTTGTACATTTTTTTATAAAGTGGCATACACTTATTAATACATGGTACTAATATATCTGGAATATTAATTTCTTTAGATTCCTGAAAAAATCCACTAGAATTAATAACGTCTTTACGAAACTGTTCAAAAATAGTATTTTTCCATGATACAATATTAGTCTCTTTTGGTCTCCAAAAAAGCATTTTTTCAGAAAAATTAATTCCTAATTGTGAGCATAAAGCTTTTAAATAACTCCTAGAATCTTTTACTATATCTCCTGAATCAATTATAATAGGTTTTTCTGCTATTATATTTTCAATTTCTTTGAATAGTCGATAATGTTCTTCCCAACCCACAAAATATTCGGAATCTTCCCAACTAAAACCAGCAGATTTTCTAGCTTTCCAATATGAAATAATTGTTTCTCGTGGGTCTCTAATTAGGAAGCAGTTTTTGACTTTAGATATCCAACTTTTGTCAAATCCTGGAAGTAGATGAAATGACATATGTTTTTGGAATGAAAAAGTTTTTCCTTCTGGAAGATCGCCAATTAGTTTTTCAATAATATTTGAGTAACAATTTTCCGCATTCGGTAAATAATTTGACGGAAGTTCAATAATATTATGGTAATTAATCTTGTCAACAAAGGAAAGATGAAGAAAAGGTTCATCATAGACCATGCAATCATCAATCTGCTCAAATGCTCTTGTTATTGCACTTGAACGAGTTCTCGGACAAGCCCACATAGCAATATGTTTGGTTTTCATAATCTTCTGCAAATATTGTTCTTAAGATTTTATTACTTAGTTTAGTTAATGTATGTACTTTACTGAAAGTGTGATTTATATCATGTTCGGTTGAATACTTACACTTTGGAGGAAGGAAGGCAGAAGGCAGAAGGGAATATTGGTTCAAGGCCAAAAGTTTTTTTTATAACTGATTATCCGAACATGATATTAGCTGCATCAACTAGCTTTGCATTAGTAAATTTTTCTTTTGTTTCCTCATATATATCTGTCTAGTTTAAAGCAACATTGTAATTTACTAAATCCCATAATTTTAAAATTTGAATTATTCGGCGTTGGTAATTTGAGGTATGATATCAAGTCCTGATAAGAGCGCAAACTAACTCCGTTCCATTTATGTGACAAAAAAACTTTAAACATATTCTTCTTTCTTCTTCTTTCTTCCCTCCTGAGGACTGACTCCTGAGGACTAAGTCCTGAGGACTAAATAATTAAGATTAATATCATACACGCGCTTTACCAACGCCAATTATTCTTATCATTTTTTTCGCCCAATAAACAGATAATAAGGTACTTTTACCCCAGGTAAAAAAGGAATAGTTGACATCCTTTCAATAAATTGAATACTTTCAAAACGGTAATGAAGATAAGGAGCGTGTTCGGTAGATAAAAAGACATTATCTCTGCCAAACCAAGCAGGCCAAAAATGACGAGATAACCAGGAGTGGGAAGACCAATTTTTTATAGGATATTTACGAGAAACATAAAAGTCAACAACTCCAATAATTCCATCAGATTTTAGTAAATTGTAGGCTCGATCTATAGCGGCAAACCAATCTGGAATCATGGTTAAGGAATAAGAAAATGTTACAATATCAACCACCTGTTCTGGTGGGGTAAATTTGGTAACATCATCTTCAACAGTCTCAACATTAGACCATTCATTAGTAATAATTCGCTCCTGTGCTATTTCCAGCAAAGAAGGACACAAATCGACAATATAGAACTTCTGAAATTTGCTTAATTTATCGCCTATTGACTCAAGATTAGCACCCGTACCACCTCCTAGATCGAGCCAGATATCTCCAGGATATTGAATCAGGGATTGATACAATTGAAATCTGGCAATGTTGTATAAGTTGTGGATTCTGCAATGAGAACATCCTCACGCTGTTTATTTTGATATTCAGTCTCTAATACAATAGCAACATGGCTATAGGGACTCCCGGTAAACCATCGAATAATTTTGGCATCTAGTCCATTGCCTGAAAAAGCAATGACATCACCTGGACTTATGTGGGAAAATATTCCATTCATTTTGTTACTCATACTTACCTTAGTTATGGTATGATACCAAGCGTGAAAAAAGAATGTTACGAATAATAAGTGCAATAAAAATATTTTTTAGAAAAAGTTTCTTTGACAAAAAAGAGAACTTGCGACCTGAAAACTGGTATTAAATCTATTCATTGTGGATTCTGAATTGCAGGATTGCTGTTTGCGGAGCATTCCGTAGGAAATTCTAATAAATACCCTAACTATTTGTAGCAAACATTTATCAAATTGGTATGACAGTTCTCAATAGGCATCTTGAAAAATCAGATTGAAGCCCCGTAATATCAAATCCGGTTGAATACTTATTATATAGTTGAGAGTAGGGGGAAGCCGGGGAGCAGAGGAGATTAAATAGGGCTTGCTGATTAATTCTAAAAGTATTGACTGATATTGCTTTGCTGCCTTTTTTTGTCGAAAAAAGTGCAAGCTTTCCGGTCTAAAAAGTTCATGCATGCTAGTATTTTGGGACGATTATGGCAGAACAATCTTGGGACGATTTTTCTTACTACTTCTTCTATAATTCCCATTCCTCCTGAATTCTGGATTCTGGATTCTAGCTCCTGCCCTTACCAAAAAACTTTATTCAGCAAACCCTAAATAGACATCTCCCACAGGCCAAAAATCAAATCAATTATCGTACAGAAATCATCAATTATTTCCCCTCCACGGTCGGGGTTAGGGGTGGGTTCCCTACTCCATAAGCGTGGTGGAGCTGTCTAATATTGAAGTAATTTAAGCCTTTAATCTCCCCTACTCCCCTACTCCCCTACTCCCCTACTCCCCTACTCCCCTACTCCCCTACTCCCCTACTCCCCTACTCCTGTAAGGGCGAATGCCATTCGCCCCTACTCCCAACTATACAATAACTATTCAACCGGATTCTATATAAAAACC
>JAXHSW010000034.1:0-4547 GCA_034190295.1 Cyanobacteriota bacterium
CATTTAGATATTCAACTTCAAAAAGTGAGTCTAGGAAAAAAACTATTGGACAATAGTAAGAGCGATCGCCTAAAAATGCCAAACTACTTCTACTTCAGGATGAGAATTCTATTGTGCGTGGTCGGGCAGCCAATATTTTGGGCAAATTGAGAAACAGTTCCGAAACAGTTATTAACTGCCTACTACCTCTACTTCAGAATGAGTATTATATTGTGTGTTCGAGGGCAGCCGATACTTTGGGCAAATTGGGCAAAAAATCCAATAATATCCTCCCCACTCAATAATATCCTCCCCACTATTGTTTAATGAATTCAACAACCATCTTGATGAGCGAATATCTCGGCAGTGGTATTGATGTGTTGTGGTATTTAGTCGCAAGGGAGGAAAATTGAGATGATGGAAGACATTTAGATTTTCAACTTCAAAAAGTGAGTCTAGGAAAAAAAACTATTGGACAATAGTAAGGGCGATCGCCCATACTTCAGGATGAGAATTCTAATCTGCGTTGGAAGGCAGCCGAAACTTTGGGCAAATTGAGAAACAGTTCCGAAACAGTTGTTCACTGCCTACTACTTCTACTTCAGGATGAGTATTATATTGTGCGTGGTCGGGCAGCCAATATTTTGGGCAGTTTGACAGAAACAGTTCCGAAACAGTTATTAACTGCCTACTACTTCTACTTCAGAATGAGTATTATATTGTGCGTGGTCGGGCAGCCGATACTTTGGGCAAATTGGGCAAAAAATCCAATAATATCCTCCCCACTCAATAATATCCTCCCCACTATTGTTCAATGGATTCAACAACCATCTTGATTCAAAATATGTCGGTAGAGGTATTGATGTGTTGTGGTATTTAGTCGCAAGGGAGGAAAATTGAGATGGTGGAAGACATTTAGATATTCAACTTCAAAAAGTGAGTCTAGGAAAAAAACTATTGGACAATAGTAAGAGCGATCGCCCAAAAATGCCAAACAAACATTTAAGTTCAAGGAATATTTGCAGTCAATGTGGGTTTAACACTAATCCAAGATTTGTTGAAATCTCTAGATATTTGCGATGGTTGTCGAATTGCCATTATTGATGAAGATGGCTGGTTGCTTGCTAGCTCCGTTGATGAGAAACCATTCCTCACCACTGCCGGACGAGTAAATAAAGATGGAAATTATGATGGTTCTTTACAGCGGTTAAAACCCATGCAGAGTAAAGACTCAGTCATCGCCACTGCTGCTACCCATTGGCAAACTTTAGCCACAGACAAAAATACTGTGACGCGATCGCAATTTGATTTGGGACCAGAAAAATATTGGTTACAACTGGCTCCTTTGGACATAGAGATACTCCATCCTGACTGGACAATTGCCATCATTGTTCCCCAGTCGGAATTCATGGCAGAGATTAATGCTAATACGAAAATCACGGTCGTCTTTTGTATTTTGGCGTTGGTTATTGCCACAATATTGGGTATTTTTACAGCTCGTTGGATAACAAAACCGATTTTGAAATTAAATCAAGCAGCAAAAAGTATGGGTCAAGGACAATGGCATCAACAGACAAAACTAGAGAGCGATCGGCGCGACGAAGTAGGGGAATTAGCTCAGTCTTTCCACCGCATGGCAACAGAATTACAAGCTTCCTTTGAAACCTTATATCATGTCCGGTTGAATACTTATAAATAAACGACGGTTTACTCAGTCCTCAGTCAGACCGAGTAAACCCATCCGGTGGAGGGGAAGAAAGAAGAAGAACAGGAGAAGAAGGAGAAAGTTTTTTTATTACTAATTATCCGGACATGATATAAGTCTTAATCTATAAATAATACTAGGTAGTAGAAGTCAAATTAAAATAGCGATCGCTTCATCCTCTATCCAATTATTCCAACCAATTATACAAATCCTCCAAACTACTAAAACTTAAAATTGCTCCTCCTAAATTTTCTAACTTTTCCATAGATAATTGTTGAATATTTTCTGTTATTCTTTCAGTTATTTCTCCACCAAATTTTCTCTCCAAATGCTGAAAGTAAGTCAGAGATAACTTTTGACTTTTGACTTGCGCGTAGCGCTATAGCTAATTAATTATTAATTGTTGAACCACAATTAATCTATTCTGACTCCTGAACTACTTAATACTTTTTTTCTCACTTCTAGTCCGCAAAAATTCTCCGACAATTGCCATCGTTCCTGAACCTAAAATTAAAATTACACTCAAAGCATTAATATCAGGTTTTACCCCTGTACGAATCCTACTAAAAATTTCCATCGGCAAAGTTGTTGCCCCACTTCCTGAAGTAAAACTAGCAATTAAAAAATCATCCATACTTAATACAAAAGCTAGCAAACATCCAGATACAATTCCTGGTATTAATTGAGGTAATAATACTTGTAAAAAAGCTTGTACTGGAGTTGCTCCCAAGTCAAGAGCAGCTTCCTCTAAATTAGGGTCTAAATCTGCTAATCTTGTGGAGACAACCAAACCCACATAAGCTAGACAAAAAACAATATGAGCTGCAATAATTGTCCATAAACTTAATCTAATTGCCAATGCTGCTAAAAAGACTAGAGTCGCAACAGCGATCGCTATATCAGGAATAATTAATGGCAAATAAGAAACACCCATATATAAGGATTTGCCTCGAAATTTATATTTTGCTAAACCTACTGCCATTAAAGTACCAATAATTGCTGAAATAGCCACAGCACAAATAGCTACAGTTAAACTATTTTGTAAAGCATTTAAAACCCTAGTATCCTGAAAAAGCTTGACATACCATTGCAGGGTGAAGCCCTCCCATCCTGCACTATATTTAGATTTGTTGAAACTATAAAAAGTCAAGACAAAAATTGGCAAGTACATAAACAAAAACATTAAAATTGTAAATATTACCTGCCAAGAAATCTGAAATTTTGATTGAGATTTAGACATATCTATTGGGATATTATCTTCTGGATTTATTAATGTATTTGTCATCTTTAAGTCGTTAGTTAATCTTTATTTTTTGTTTAAAATAGGGAGTAGGGAGTAGTCTTTTTGACTTATAACTTTTGAATTTATAATATAGTTAATATGACAAAAACTATATATCAATTCCCACAGTTATGAAGCGCAGTTACAATCCCCCTAAATCCCCCTTAGAAAGGGGGACTTTTTATTGGTTCCACCCTTACAAAGGGGGGCAGGGGGGATATAAAACTGTACCTCATAGATTAAAGAACTGCTATATTACTTTTAACTTTTGACTTCTAACTTTTGACTTTACTTAGAAGGTTTACCATCGCCAAATTTTAGTAAAAGAGCGATCGCTATACTCACCCCAAAAATCATAACCATACTCAAAGCAGAGCCAAACCCCCAATTTTGAGTAGCTCCTAAAAATTGATTATAAATTAATCGAGCAGCGGTCATACTAGAAGCACCACCCAATAATTCCGGGTCAACAAAATCTCCTAAAGAACTAATAAAAACTAATAAAGAACCTGCAGCAATACCAGGTAAAGTTTGAGGAACAGTCACTTTCCAAAAAGTTTGTATAGGGGTTGCCCCTAAATCTGCCGATGCTTCTAATAATCTCCGGTCTAACTTTTCTAAAGAAGCATAAAGAACAGTCACAATATAGGGTAAATAACTATAACTCATGCCAATCAAAACAGCAGGAGTACGATTTAATATTTCTAACGGTGGTAATCCAATAATTCCAATAATTGAGTTTAATACACCAGTGGGTCGTAAAATTGTAATCCAAGCATAAGAGCGTAATAAAGATGAAGTCCAAAGTGGCAAAACAAAACCTAATAAAAGCAAATTTCGCCACCGTTTGGGTGACATTAAAGCAATCCAATAAGCTACGGGAAATCCCAATAATAAACATAAAATTGTTGTTCCTGTAGCAAAATAGATTGAACGCCAAATTACTTTTAAATTGATCGGGTCAAATACTCGTAAATAGTTGCCAATACCATCAGGATTTACTAAATCTCCCGGTCGAATATTTTCTACTAAACTCAGTTGGAAAATGACTAAAGTTGGCAATACTAATATCAACAGTAACCACAAACCAGCAGGACCTAATAAAGCTAGAGGACCTAACATTTTGTTAAATATTTGACCTATACCATTTTTCGATTGATAATTAGATGAAATAGTAGAAGATAATTTAGTAGGTGTAGTCATATTTGTCAATTCAAAATTCAAAAGTCAAAAGTAAAAAATAATATTATAGAAGTTGGAAAATTTATTAAGGATTGGGTTCTTTTATCAAGTCAAATTTCCAAAGTCAAAATTCAAAATTCATATTATAGAAGTTGGAAAATTTATTAAGGATTGGGTTCTTTTATCAAGTCAAATTTCCAAAGTCAAAAGTCTAAATTCATATTATAGAAGTTGGAAAATTTATTAAGGATTGGGTTCTTTTATCAAGTCTAAATTCCAAAGTCAAAATTCCAAAGTCATATTATAGAAGTTGGAAAATTTATTAAGAATTGGGTTCTTTTATCAAGTCTAAATTCCAAAGTCAAAATTCCAAAGTCATATTATAGAAGTTGGAAAATT